>NZ_JBEWYY010000023.1:0-1389 GCF_041366435.1 Sediminibacillus sp. JSM 1682029 | reverse complement strand
AAAAAGGTTCTACGTCAAATGTTGGGGTGGGAGAAATTTCCTCCTACTCCTTAACCCACTTGAAAGCCCCTGAATTCCTTCAGTTGATGATGTAATAACACTTTCGTTCTTAAGCGATCGTAACGACGAAACCCAAAAGCATTCCGCTTGATGACTTTCGTTTGGTTGTTTAATCCTTCGATAAACCCATTGCTATAATCGAGCGCAAAGCTATTCAGAATCTCTGTCTGCCAATTCTTCAAGGTGCCAATCGCTTGTAGATATTCTTCCATACCACTTTGCTTCACTTGGTCATAATACTGATACAATCGTTGTTTTACATAGCCAATATCGGTTTTCCCCTTTGCTTTTGCCTCTTCAAACCAGCTGCGAAAAGTTTCTTTCAGCTTATAGGCGACTCGTAGTTCATCCGATAGACCGAGGTATCGGTTCAGATACCAGCGCTGCTTCTCGGTTAGCTCCTCGTGCTTCTTGTAAAAGATATGTTTCATCCGTTTACACTTTTTCCGGTCGTATTCATGGAAGTTCTTTTGGACGCGCCTGCGCACCCTTTCCAAAGCCCAATAAATATACCGACAAAAATGGAAACGATCGGCCACAATGATGGGGCTTCCCACCGCCTTCCGGACAGCTGACTTGAAGCTGTAGCTCATGTCCATGATGACCTTCCGGACATTACCCCCTTTTTCCCGGAGGTACTGCTTGACGGTTTTGACGGATCGATCAGGCAGGATATCTATTGGATTTCCCGTCTCCCCATCGCCAATGATGACCTGGTATTTCCCCGCATTGGTATCGCCTTTATATTCATCAATCGCAATCACTTCCGGAAGCTCTTCCACCTCCTGAAGCTCTGGTGTGGCCACCTGATCGAAACGGCGAATGGCTGTAGCTTGTGAGGTGCGGAACTGCGCAGCGGTATCCTTGAAGTTCATCCCCTGAATCACTCGCAGGCCCAGGGCCTGGTTCCACTCTTTTGAGTGACGCTGATAACGGTCCACCATCGGATTGCCTTCTGCGAATCGTTTACCACAGGAACAGGCATAGCGTCGTTTGCGGTAAAACAAATAGGTGGTTCGTTCAAATACCTTTAAGTGCTGGACTTTCTGCATTCGGTAATCATGAACACGAGAAGTCTGGTTACCACACGCCGGACAGGTTTGCGCCTGCCTGGGCATCTCCACCTCCATGTGGTAAGCTCCCTCCACCTCTTCTACTTTCTTGATAGAAACACTTTCTAATCCGGGTAATCTCATGTTAGAATGCATGTACACACAACTCCTATCTGCTTGCTTGTTTCTTAGTCAATTCAAGTGTAGTAGAGATAGGAGCTTGTGTGTATTTTTTATGCGGAATTTTTCTAAAACCCCAACAAATATTGTAGAGCCT
>NZ_JBEWYY010000022.1:0-1487 GCF_041366435.1 Sediminibacillus sp. JSM 1682029 | reverse complement strand
CCATTGGCATTGCATCAATGGGTCACCCTCCCTTATTAGTTAAAATTTTACATTGTGGTCTTGATGTAAGATAAAAAAAGAGAATCCGGTCTTAAAGTAGACCTAGTTCCCATTATTTTACATGTATTATTTTGTGGTGGTTCGATCAGTTCTTGCGCTTTTGCTCCTTAATAATGGCCACATTTCCCTTAAAAGGTGTCCCCCTTTGTTTCGGGATGGGGATTTTCTGTCGCCCTCTTGATGTTTTGCTTTTTTTGGCATTTAACGCCTTTATAAATACTTCATAAGGCTTAAACATATAGGTGCGCATGAGCCTTAAAAATTCCCAAAGTGTCCTGGTTGTTTTCGTCTTTAATTGAAAAATTAATGCTAAACAATAGGCGATTAATGCCAGAAACAGTTGATTCCATATCCCTTGGGGAGTGGTGCTCCAGATTTTCACGAACCTTAAGTGTTGTTTGATCCATTTAAAAAAAGTTTCAATCATCCAGCGGTAACGATAGAGATCCATAATCTCTTCAGCTGATAGGTCCCACCTCGTTGTCAGTAGTCGATAACGTTTTCCTTCCTCATCCAAAAACTCTACCAAACGCACCGGTTCCTTGGCGTGACTGTAACGGGCCTTGGCATCCTGAAGAATGGACGGATGGCTGGTTGAATAGGTTTCCATCGGTATAATTCGAAAATTTTTCGTAACCCGCACCACAAACTGTATGTTCTGGTCCTGCCAGGACCTCAAGTTTTTTATAGAGGGGTATCCTCGATCCATTAGATAGGTGGAATATAATTGTTCGACCAGACAATCAGGGGTTTCCACATCCCCTACGTTACCTGTGGAAGGAACCATCTTATCCGGATAACTAGTATCCTCTGATACGACGGCGATGCGTGTATGCATCTTCACTACATTCCAACCCTTTGTCACGTAAGCCCATTCGCATAACTGGGGTGGAAGCTTTAAATGCGTCGAATCGATAATGCTTAACCTTCCAATTCTGGAATTAACGCCTTTACAATCTTGCGTTAAATCTTGAAGGATTCGGACCACTTTTTCGAAGAGCGTTTGGGCCCACTTTGTGGGCAAGTCGTTTATTCTCCGACTTAATTGGGAAGCACTTATACTTTCTAATCCGATGGATTCACAGAATTCGGGATTGGCTTGAAGTTTTTCTTCCATATCCGCATAAGATTCCCACTTATCTAACTGCGCAGCCACAAAAACCTTCATTAGTGCATCTACCGAAAGCTTGTTGTATTCATAATTCACTAAAGGATCTGAAAAATTTTCGGTAGGAAGCATGGATAAACATTGACTAATTAGCTGTTTATGACCTATACTATAACCTCTCATAGGTTATTGCTCCTTTGTAGAAGATTTGGGAACTAGTTAGGTCTTCTTCTACAATAGGAGCAATTTTTATTTTTGTAAACAGATTACATATTCTTTCATTAAAGTAAAGATAACCCATTAATGCAACGCTAGTGGG
>NZ_JBEWYY010000021.1:0-1637 GCF_041366435.1 Sediminibacillus sp. JSM 1682029 | reverse complement strand
GAAAAGGCTGGTTTTCAGCCTTGTAGAGGAATTGCTTATACAGCGAGGACCTGGGAGTCGGAGCTGGATTAAAGCACTAGCACGTGTGAAGTTCGTTGATGTCTTCCTTCTTATCTAGTTTTGAAGGAACAAGTATTATATACATTAAAAAAAGCCTTGCTTTTTGGTCGTAATGTTTATATAATATATCTTGTCCTTAAAATTACATATTGTCTGGTGGCAATAGCGGAGAGGCCACACCTGTTCCCATGCCGAACACAGCAGTTAAGCTCTCCAGCGCCCATGGTAGTTGGGGCTTTGCCCCTGCGAGAGTAGGACGCCGCCAGGCATTCGGAGGATTAGCTCAGCTGGGAGAGCACCTGCCTTACAAGCAGGGGGTCGCAGGTTCGAGCCCTGCATCCTCCACCATTTGCCGGCCTAGCTCAATTGGTAGAGCAACTGACTTGTAATCAGTAGGTTGGGGGTTCAAGTCCTCTGGCCGGCACCAGTTTTTCTCTATTTTTGATTAATCATGAGCCATTAGCTCAGTTGGTAGAGCATCTGACTTTTAATCAGAGGGTCGGAGGTTCGAATCCTCCATGGCTCATCAAGGCGGTTATGGTTCGGATTCTCACCTGCGGTTCCCCTTGCCTTTATCACCATTCAGTGATGCAAGGACTAGTCTGCGGCGTCGGAATCCTCCATGGCTCATCAAACAAGTTACGTGCTGGATTTCTTTTGTGAGTTAAATCCGGCCCATTCTTTTCAATTTATTATATTGTGCGGGTGTGGCGGAATTGGCAGACGCGCTAGATTTAGGATCTAGTGTCTTCGACGTGGGGGTTCAAGTCCCTCCACCCGCATTAACGCGGAAGTAGTTCAGTGGTAGAACACCACCTTGCCAAGGTGGGGGTCGCGGGTTCGAATCCCGTCTTCCGCTCCAGTTCTTTCATGCCAGGCCGGGGTGGCGGAATTGGCAGACGCACAGGACTTAAAATCCTGCGGTAGGTTTCTACCGTGCCGGTTCGAGTCCGGCCCTCGGCACTTAGAGCGCCCGTAGCTCAATTGGATAGAGCGTTTGACTACGGATCAAGAGGTTAGGGGTTCGACTCCTCTCGGGCGCGCCATTATCGGGAAGTAGCTCAGCTTGGTAGAGCACTTGGTTTGGGACCAAGGGGTCGCAGGTTCAAATCCTGTCTTCCCGACCATTATATTATATAGAGGGGCCTTAGCTCAGCTGGGAGAGCGCCTGCTTTGCACGCAGGAGGTCAGCGGTTCGATCCCGCTAGGCTCCACCATTTTGATCTTTGAAAACTGAACAAAACAACCAGTATGTCAAGCAAGATATACAAGCTAGTTTTTGAACGAGCAAGCATCAAATGATCGTCGATTAAGTTCGCAACGTCCTGTTGCAACATCGACATCAGCACATCCATGTGCAAGTCTTTTATGGAGAGTTTGATCTTGGCTCAGGACGAACGCTGGCGGCGTGCCTAATACATGCAAGTCGAGCGCGGGAAGCAGGCAGATCCCTTCGGGGTGAAACCTGTGGAACGAGCGGCGGACGGGTGAGTAACACGTGGGCAACCTGCCTGTAAGATCGGGATAACTCCGGGAAACCGGGGCTAATACCGGGTAATACCTTTCTCCGCATGGAG
>NZ_JBEWYY010000020.1:0-2986 GCF_041366435.1 Sediminibacillus sp. JSM 1682029 | reverse complement strand
AGGAGCCGGAACTAGACTATGCAAGACATTCAACGACATTGAAGTAACACGTCATTCACGAACGATAAGTTAAGTGAAGAAGGGCGCACGGTGGATGCCTTGGCACTAGGAGCCGAAGAAGGACGGGACAAACACCGATATGTCCCGGGGAGCCGTACGTAGGCATTGATCCGGGAATTTCCGAATGGGGGAACCCCCTGCCCGTAATGGGGCAGGACGCTTATCTGAATTCATAGGATAAGCGAGGCAGACCCGGGGAACTGAAACATCTCAGTACCCGGAGGAAGAGAAAGCAAACGCGATTTCCCAAGTAGCGGCGAGCGAAACGGAAACAGCCCAAACCAGAGAGCTTGCTTTCTGGGGTTGTAGGACACTCCATCGGAGTTACCAAGAAACAGTTTAAGCGAATCGATCTGGAACGATCAGCCAAAGAAGGTAAGAGCCCTGTAGTTGAAAGATTGTTTCCTCCGGAGTGGATCCTGAGTACGGCGGAACACGAGGAATTCCGTCGGAATCCGGGAGGACCATCTCCCAAGGCTAAATACTCCCTAGTGACCGATAGTGAACCAGTACCGTGAGGGAAAGGTGAAAAGCACCCCGGAAGGGGAGTGAAAGAGAACCTGAAACCGTGTGCCTACAAGTAGTCGAAGCCCGTTAATGGGTGACGGCGTGCCTTTTGTAGAATGAACCGGCGAGTTACGATCTCCTGCAAGGTTAAGTCGGATAGACGGAGCCGCAGCGAAAGCGAGTCTGAACAGGGCGAATCGAGTAGGGGGTCGTAGACCCGAAACCGTGTGATCTACCCATGTCCAGGGTGAAGGTCAGGTAACACTGACTGGAGGCCCGAACCCACGCGTGTTGAAAAACGCGGGGATGAGGTGTGGGTAGGGGTGAAATGCCAATCGAACACGGAGATAGCTGGTTCTCTCCGAAATAGCTTTAGGGCTAGCCTCAAGAGTTGAGTACTGGAGGTAGAGCACTGATTGGACTAGGGGCCCTCATCGGGTTACCGAATTCAGTCAAACTCCGAATGCCAGCCACTCGATCTTGGGAGTCAGACTATGGGTGATAAGGTTCATAGTCGAAAGGGAAACAGCCCAGACCGCCAGCTAAGGTCCCAAAGTATACGTTAAGTGGAAAAGGATGTGGAGTTGCTTAGACAACCAGGATGTTGGCTTAGAAGCAGCCATCATTTAAAGAGTGCGTAATAGCTCACTGGTCGAGTGACTCTGCGCCGAAAATATACCGGGGCTAAACGTATCACCGAAGCTGCGGATTGTTCTTGCGAACAATGGTAGGAGAGCGTTCTAAGTGCAGCGAAGTCAGACCGTGAGGACTGGTGGAGCGCTTAGAAGTGAGAATGCCGGTATGAGTAGCGAAAAAAGAGTGAGAATCTCTTTCACCGAAAGCCTAAGGTTTCCTGAGGAAGGCTCGTCCGCTCAGGGTTAGTCGGGACCTAAGCCGAGGCCGAAAGGCGTAGGCGATGGACAACAGGTGGATATTCCTGTACCACCTCCTTTCCGTTTGAACGACGGGGGGACGCAGAAGGATAAGGAAAGCGCACTGCTGGTCATGTGCGCCCAAGCAGTGAGAGAGTCGGATAGGCAAATCCGTCCGGCAATCTCGAGCTGTGACGGGGAGGGAAAATAAGTACCGAAGTTCCTGATTTCACACTGCCAAGAAAAGCCTCTAGTGAGGAAAGAGGTGCCCGTACCGCAAACCGACACAGGTAGGCGAGGAGAGAATCCTAAGGTGATCGGGAGAACTCTCGTTAAGGAACTCGGCAAAATGACCCCGTAACTTCGGGAGAAGGGGTGCTTCTTTTGCGAGAAGCCGCAGTGAATAGGCCCAAGCGACTGTTTAGCAAAAACACAGGTCTCTGCGAAGCCGTAAGGCGAAGTATAGGGGCTGACACCTGCCCGGTGCTGGAAGGTTAAGGGGACGCGTTAGCCGTAAGGCGAAGCGTTGAACCGAAGCCCCAGTAAACGGCGGCCGTAACTATAACGGTCCTAAGGTAGCGAAATTCCTTGTCGGGTAAGTTCCGACCCGCACGAAAGGTGCAACGACTTGGGCACTGTCTCAACGAGAGACCCGGTGAAATTATACTATGCGTGAAGATGCGCATTACCCGCGACAGGACGGAAAGACCCCGTGGAGCTTTACTGTAGCCTGATATTGAATGTTGGTACAGCTTGTACAGGATAGGTGGGAGCCTTAGAAACCGGAGCGCTAGCTTCGGTGGAGGCGCCGGTGGGATACCACCCTGGCTGTACGGACATTCTAACCCAGGGCCGTGATCCGGTCCGGAGACAGTGTCAGGTGGGCAGTTTGACTGGGGCGGTCGCCTCCCAAAGAGTAACGGAGGCGCCCAAAGGTTCCCTCAGAATGGTTGGAAATCATTCGCAGAGTGTAAAGGCAGAAGGGAGCTTGACTGCGAGACCTACAAGTCGAGCAGGGACGAAAGTCGGGCTTAGTGATCCGGCGGTGCCGTATGGAAGGGCCGTCGCTCAACGGATAAAAGCTACCCCGGGGATAACAGGCTTATCTCCCCCAAGAGTCCACATCGACGGGGAGGTTTGGCACCTCGATGTCGGCTCATCGCATCCTGGGGCTGTAGTCGGTCCCAAGGGTTGGGCTGTTCGCCCATTAAAGCGGTACGCGAGCTGGGTTCAGAACGTCGTGAGACAGTTCGGTCCCTATCCGTCGTGGGCGTTGGAAGTTTGAGAGGAGCTGTCCTTAGTACGAGAGGACCGGGATGGACACACCGCTGGTGTACCAGTTGTTCCGCCAGGAGCATAGCTGGGTAGCTACGTGTGGAAGGGATAAGTGCTGAAAGCATCTAAGCATGAAGCCCACCTCTAGATGAGACTTCCCATCATTTTAAATGAGTAAGATCCCTCAGAGACGATGAGGTTGATAGGTCCGAGGTGGAAGCGTGGTGACACGTGCAGCTGACGGATACTAATCGATCGAGGACTTAACTTAA
>NZ_JBEWYY010000019.1:0-40023 GCF_041366435.1 Sediminibacillus sp. JSM 1682029 | reverse complement strand
CATGTAAAATAATGGGAACTAGGTCTACTTTAAGACCGGATTCTCTTTTTTTATCTTACATCAAGACCACAATGTAAAATTTTAACTAATAAGGGAGGGTGACCCATTGATGCAATGCCAATGGGACAGTCCCCCAACGATGTAACACTGCGTCGCGCTAATACGGTGGGGGACTGTCCCTCGATTATTATCGCCACTGATGGTTCAGGATGGTAAATTGGTCCAGGAGTTGTTTTTCTTCTGGTTGCAAAATTCTAAGAGCAGTTTTGCGTCTTTTTTTCGAGGTTTCTGTTTCCAGCATGTGCAAGCTGATAAGCTTAGCCGTGGAGTGAACAAAAGCATGAGAATACCCCAGGCTTTGCAATAGTTGAATGGCCAGAAAGGCACTGATGTTTTCATGGCCATCAAAGTGGGCATACATCCGTTTTTCTCCTCTGAAATTGAAGAACGATTTGCAGAACCCTTTTCCAAGGTCATGCAACATACTGAGCCAGAGCAATTTTTCCTTGGCCGGGCCATGATATTGGTTCACCACTTCTTGATGCATGTAGTAACTATGCCTGCTTACCGATAAATGATGCACCTTGGAATCGTGAGGGAGCTCGTAAATCTCCGGGAATCCAGGGAGGTGATATAGAATCCGGAACAAATCCTGATAGGGAGCGCTTTTCCCTATGATACATTTGATGTCTTGTTTTAAGACGGGTTCAAGCGATAAATCGGGAGCATAGTATGCCACCTGGCAGAATCCTTCTTCGGAAAAAGGCAACTCGAATTGTTTATACATCCGTTGCAAAACCTTTTCATCGACCTTGCGTTCCCGCTGCTGATTTCTAAGCAGACAAGTATGATAAGGAGTGCAAAGGACATGGGCGATCACCGGGAAGCCGCGCACGTCGTTACGGGTGAAATGAATCCGTTTCCTTCTGGATAGATTGGTGGCATCGAAAACGATATCGCTGCCCTCTGCCAGATGGGTGTGGATCATCCTTCGTACGGCATCAAAAATCCTGCTGTTGTCTCCCTGGATACCGGCATTTCCGTACCACTGTTCACGTATATCATCACTGGATATGTAAACCGCCTGTTTCGCTGCTGCCAGTTTTTTTGCAAAAAAACTTTTGCCGCTGGCGGGAATGCCTGCCATCAAATGAACAGTCGGCATTGCAAATCCACCTCCTGTTTTTCTTTCTGTTTCCCGCGAATGGAGCATTATATTCCCTTGGCCTGAATGATAAGTATTACCGGTGGGCAGGGGGAGAAAACCATATAAATGTGGACACATTTTTGGTATGATATTTTCTGTAACAAGTCGTTTATTAAAGGAGACCATTAACGTATGGAATGGAAAAATATTTATCGAGGTTTGCTGATGGGGGCGAGTGATGTGGTTCCGGGCGTAAGCGGCGGAACGATAGCAGTAATACTGGGAATATATGATCGGCTGATTGCTTCGGTGAACGGTTTCTTCAGCAAGGAATGGAAACAACATCTCGGCTTCCTGGTCCCTCTGGGAATTGGGATCGTGGGAGCAATCTTTGCTCTAGCCAACCTGATTGAATGGCTGTTCGAGCATTATCCGGGCCCGACCCAGTTTTTCTTTCTCGGGTTGATTATCGGCGTCCTGCCGTTCCTGTTTCATAAAGCGGATGCGAAGAAAAATTTTAAGGTGAAGCATGTCATCCTGTTGTTGCTGGGTGTCATTCTGGTAGCGTCCATTGCCTTTTTCCCGGCCGAAGAACCGGATCAAATAGCCAATCTTGACTTCGGTACATACGTGTACTTGTTTTTTGCAGGTTTTATTGCAAGCAGTGCAATGATCCTGCCTGGTATCAGCGGGTCTTTGATTTTGCTGATAATCGGAGCCTATACGACCATCACTTCTGCTATTTCCAATTTTAAGCTGGACATTATTTTTGTGGTAGGTGCTGGAATCCTTATCGGAATCGTGGTAATGAGTAAAATCATTCATTACTTTATGGCGAGGTATCCATCAGCTACCTATGCACTGGTGATCGGGCTTGTCATCGGTTCTGTGGCGGTGGTTTTTCCCGGATGGCCGCAGGAGGTGCCCATGGTGGTCGTCAGTATCGTCACTTTTGCGGCCGGTCTGGCTGCAGCTGTATTGCTTGGCAGGGTGGAGTATGAGTGATCAAGGCATTTGGGATTCCTTTTCCTTGTCGATCGATCCCTTTCAGGCGTAAAACTTGAATATGTTTGGGACCGGTGGTAGTTTTATTGCAAAGAAAGGGGTGTAGAACAATGGAAGAAATCAAAACGCACGAACAGTTCAATGAGGTAATCAATTCTGCGGAACCTGTCATCGTAAAGTTTTATGCAGATTGGTGCCCGGACTGCAAGCGGATGGATATGTTTATTGGCGATATTCTTGATGAGTATAATCAATATAAATGGTATCAAGTCAATAGTGATGAAGTGCAGGGGTTGGCAGAAGAGCATGAAGTGATGGGGATTCCAAGCCTGTTGATATTTCAAAATGGCGAAAAGCTTGCCCATCAACACAGCGCCTACACAAAAACACCTGAAGAAGTACAAGAGTTTCTCGGTCAGCAACTGGGTTAATCCAAGGCGAAACCTTACCGTCTACCGGTAGGGTTTTTTTACTGTTAAGAAAATTATACTTTTAATTGTCTGTGGATATTTATTGGCTGAAACAGCCACGTCCAGCGGCGGGAGGGTAATGAATGATCAGAAAAGCGATGAAGCAGGATTTAGAACGGATTATGGAAATCGTCCACGCTTCTGTTGAGGTGATGAATCAGCAGGGGAATTATCAATGGGATGACACCTATCCTTTAGCAAGCCATTATCAGGGTGATATAGAAGCTGGTGAGTTGTATGTGGTCGAACAGGACGGCAAGCTTGTCGGGACGGCTTGTCTCAGTGAAAAGGAGCATGATGAATACCCGTCCATCGACTGGCGAAGTCCGGCGAAGGCAATAACCGTGAAACGGGTGGCAGTTGATCCCCTCTGCCGCGGGCTGGGGATTGCCACTAGGTTATACCAGCATGCCGAAAAGGTCGCTGTTCAAAGGGGCCTTGATTACATAAAGACCGATACGTTTTCTAAAAATGCTTCTGCCCGGCATCTGTTTGAAGTGAACGGGTATCACTTTCTCCAAGAGAAGTATGTGGAAGAGAAAGACGATTCCTTGCGTTATTATGATAAACTGCTGTGAAAAAGGGGAAATGGAACTCATCCCATCGAGAAGGAGAGTCCATTTCCCGTTAACAACTCCAATTTGGCGTTAGCCAGTCCCCAAGACCCGCCACCGGTTTCTTCCAAACCGTAAATCCATTCCATTTTCTTTCTGGCATGCTCCACGTCCTCGACACCGAATTGGACGGTCTGAATGGACAGCGGATTGACAGCTTCTGCATTTGGGGCTGTATTGCCTGGTCCGACCCATTCAATCAAAAATGGAAGCTTTAGACCCGGTTCTCCTAACGGGAACAGCATCCGCCATTCCAGTTTTGCGCCATCCTTCCTGACCCTGCTGCCTGGATAAGGACCACTGAAAGGGATGGCTTGCCGGCGAAAGTGTTCAAGAAAGGAATCCATGTTTTCTGTCCGCAAAGCAAACTGGATTGCGTCACTTGCAGACGGGTCTGTTAAATGGTCAAGCAAATCATGAATCAGCGGATTATCTGCTTCTTCGGCTTTGGTATGATCATAAGGGGAGAGCCACTCGATATAGCAGGCATTGTACAGGTAGCCAAGATAATTGTAGGTTCCCCATTGTTCATGTACCCCACCTTCCACGGCAACCAGTGAAGACTCCCCGCTCTTTTCTTTCGCATTGGCGCAACCGACAACAAGATGGTCCAGTGCCAGCAAATCGAATTACCTCCTTTAGTGTGAAACAATTCCTGTCAAAAAAGATACTGGCTTGAAGGTGCCTTCGTTCCTATAGAATATTTGCCGCCAAGGAACGAGATTTTCTTTAATCGGTGTCACAAATCGTGTTCCGGCCTGTTGGTGTCCTATTTCGCTATCCACGATCCATTCCCCAGCCGAAGCCCCTGAGGCTATACCCTGGTAAACATCCATGTTGAGACCTAACTCAATCGGCCGCAATTCCAGCCTTCCGGTTTCATTCAACACCCACAGGGAAGGAATTAACCTGTCCTTCGCCAGCTGGCGCGTGAACACAGCCGCCGAGTCGAGTTCTTGTTCGGTTATAATTTCCAAATCTGCATGAAAGCCCGCCAACAAGGTTTCTTCCGGCTCGGCAACGTCATCTGCTTCCTCGGATACTTGTTCATTTGTTTCATCCGTTAATCCATCTGTCAAGCGGTCCTCCTGGTTTTGGTCGGGTTCTTCGTTAATTTGGACGTGAAATCGATAGTCGCTTTGCTTCTTTTCGTCAGTTTGTTCGGGAACATCAGCCAGGGATTGGATGGTTCCATTCAGTTGGATTGCGGCATCCGGAACAGAAATCCTTACTTCCATCCCTTGTTCAATCATTTTCCGCTTTCCTTCCGACAGCGTCCCTTCAATTATCAATTCTTCACTCGAAACGACAGTCAGGGGATTCGCCAGAGACTGGTTTAACTCCGTCACGATTCCGTCCACAGGACTCTCGATTGTCACAGTATCGCCTCCGGCAGACAATTCTGCGAGCTGTGATTGAGCATTGTTCAATGCCGCTTGTTTTTCAGCCAGCTCGATTTCCTTTTCTGCTATGTACTGTTCTTTTAGAAACTTGGCTTCCTCAGTAGAAGAGGGGGCGGTTTCTGTGTCTGTCCCAGGTTCGGTTTCCGGATCCGTGTTGTTGGGGGCATCAGATCCATAGGGTGGAAGGAAACTCGGTAAAGAAGATGGCATGGTTTCTGATTCGGAAAATTGATAGGCGCTGATTTGTGCAATCGCATTTTCGATTGCAGTGATTTCTTCTTCAAGTTGTTTGGTTTGCTGCTGTAATGTTGCTTCTGTCTCTTGATAGTCTCTAACCTGATACTCGAATAAACCGTCTCCTGATTGTACACGTTCCCCTTTTTCGACGAGAAATTGAAGGAATCGTCCTTGATCATCATCGAAGTAAACAGGGGTTTCCTCCGCAGCTGTCAACACCCCTCCCGTTGAGGACGTTTTATACAAATCGTGCGTGAAAACCTGTGCACGCTGTTTTACAAAGGATTTTCTTTCAACTGTGTGATCGGCATCAAAAGTGATCAGCAGGGTATTGAGGACGATGAGTAAAAGAACGGCTGGAACCGCGATTCTTTTTTTGGCATTTTTCCCCCGCATCCTAGTTCCCCCTTTCTGTAATCAAATCGACCAAGTACATGCCATCCATGGCAAATATCGCTGTGCAAATCCAATAACCTAAATGAAGAAGCAGTACACCTGTCCACACCCATCGCATACGTACAGATACAAGACTGGCTATGCAACGTACTTGAAAAAAAATGATCCAAAGCTGAAAAAGGGAGACAGCACCGAAAAAATAGATAAAAAACGGCGCGTCAGTTAAGTAGGAAGCAAGAATTCCTAGTGAAAACGGTGATACTTGCCACTCCAATCCAACATAAACAAATAACGGAATCCAAATCACTCTTTCGACAAGCAGGGCCAGCAAAACGACAAGCTGGACGATCAGCAATTTGCTGTAGCTGATTTGATATGCAGCATGGAAAACCAGCGATGGGACGAACAAAATAAAGAGAGCGAACAACAATCCGTACAACAGCCGGCCGGCGAAGAACCACACCTTTTGTAGTTCGTATTCTTCCGGCGGACTATTCAGCGCTTGGGAGGACAGTGGGTCGGAACCGATTCCAAGCCACGCGCTCCAACCAAAAACGATGATGGACAATCCGGTCATCAAGAAAATCAATTTTATCACGTTGGTTATTTTTTCTGCTTCTCTTATGCGAAAGAGATGGTCCTCGGTATGTAAAAGCAGCCTGATCAAATTGCCACGGTAAATCATGAAGTCATCCCCTATTTCTCTATTGTTTCGTCTAGTATTCTTTTATTTTATCTTAACTTTCCAAAAAATTCTAACAGAATCACAAAATACGTCGAAAGTCCTGTTAAACAGTCGATGGTCGCATACGGTTGTTTTGAATTACGAATAATAAGGAATCTATTATTATATGAAAAGCCTGCATTAGAGAAAGCCGACAACTCTCGGCATTTAAAGAAGGCGGCACTTTGGAAAATACCTAAGCCGTTTATTTTATGTTATCAACTGTAAGAATGAAAAAGTAACCATCAATGAAGTAATATACATTTTTAAGGGTTTACCCTGTCGATAACAATTAAATTGCTTCTGGATAGAGCAAAGGAAAGAAAGTGAGTGTCAAACGTGAGCCATTTTGAATCAGGATTGTTTCTATACAACGGAAATAAAAAGGAAGAGGCCGGCCAGGACTTGCAGCAGGCATTGCCGGTTCTGGCAAAAGCAATCAGCAATCTTCATGTCATTCAAACAACAAGCCTGGAAGAGCTTCAGGAAACGTGTAAAGGGTATGCCTCTGAAGTGGATGTCATCATTATTTTAGGAGGGGACGGGACGGTCCATGAGTGTATCAATGCCATCGCCGGTTTGGAAAAACGGCCTGCAGTAGCCATTCTACCCGGCGGTACATGCAATGATTTCAGCAGAATGCTAGGGATGCCGCAAAACGTGCGGCAAGCTGCGGAGGCAATTGTGAATGGACAAATCAGAGCTGTCGATATCGGGCAATCTGATTCCCGCTATTTTCTCAATTTTTGGGGAATCGGGCTTGTAACCGAAACCTCGATCAACATCGACAAGGAACAAAAACGTCGTTTAGGTGTACTGAGTTATTTTTTAAGCACGTTGCGGACCATCAATCAGGCGGAACCTTTTGGGTATCGGATCAAAGCGGATGGAGAGGAGATAGAAGGGGAGGCAGTATTGATTGTCGTTTTAAACGGAAAGTATATCGGAACCCGGGAAATTCCAGTGTCGGCAATAACTCCACAAGACGGTAAGCTCGATGTCCTTATTGTCAAAAACTCGAGTCTTGCCATGTTTCGGGAGCTGATGATGATGAATCAAGAGGATGCGAATACAGAAGCGTTGACAGAGCTTTCCCATGTGCAAGTCAATCAGGCGGAAATCGAAGTAAAAGGACAGGAAGAACGACAAATCGATATGGACGGCGAAATTGTCGACACCGTCCCGGCATCTATTCGAATCTTGCCCTCGCATGTGAATATGATTTTCAATCAATGACGGATCATGTTTAACATCTTCCTTTATGAGAAATAGACCATTAGAACATACATTGAAGGAGGATACATCATGAGAAAAAAATTATTATTAGTTGCAGTTTTGGGCATGCTTGTCCTCTTGCTGGCCGCTTGCGGAAGCAGCAGTGACGATGACTCCGGTGAAACAAAGCAGGAGAGCGAGGAAAATACGACGGAAGAAACGACTACAGGCGATGGAGGAATGGCGGAAGAAGGCTCCTCCGATAATACGCTTAATGTCTCTGCAACAAACTTTAAGTTCGACCAAGAAGAATACACCGTGCAAAGTGGCGAGGAAGTAACCATCAACCTGACCAGTGAGGAAGGAACACATGGACTTGCTATCGATGAATTCGATGTGAATATTGAAGGGGATGGAACAGCCACCTTCACTCCAGAAGAACCAGGAGAGTATGAAATTTATTGCAGTGTCCCATGTGGTGAAGGACATTCCAGCATGAAGTCTACCTTGGTGGTTCAATAATAAATCGAAATGGCCGGGACAAAAGTTCTTGGCCGAGGCAGAAACCGTACGAAGATTCGAATTGTTACACAATCGAACTTGTACGGTTTTTCTTTTTAAGATTCTGATGTAAAGTTGTTGTCCAGCTTCAGCGCCTACCCCCTCGAGGTCTTAAGTCAATCCTCCGCGTGGCAACACCGCCACTGCGAGGATGGCTTAAGCTTGTAGGGGGTGATTCATTTTCCGTGGGCACGGCTAATGGGAGTGCCGTCTTTTCTGCGGAAATCAAAAACATCAAAAATCGGGAATCCCCTCCCTTTTCATATTGTGGTAGTATAAACATGAAATGGAAGGAAACAGGGAAAGCCTGGACAAGTACCTGGAAGGATACATGAGAAGAAAACGGGATGGAAAAGCAGAATCCTTTGGCGTCTCTTCTTCATGTCAGGCTCCTTTTTCTTTATAGCTTTCACTTCGGGTTGGTTTCTGAAGGAGGAAAGTCTTTAAAATGTCCTGATAAAAGGAGGATGAAATATGGATGGATACGGAAGGATGGATAAAGTGGAGGGGGGATATGCATTGACATTTAAACGCCATTTTCCTTGCAAGCCGGAAAAGGTATTCGATGCCGTGACAAATCCCGATATCTTCGTTCAATGGTATCCTTTTACAACTGGGAGGATGGATCTTCACTTGGGCGGGAAAATGTATTTTGACGATGGAGAAGGTTCGGAATATGAAGCGGTAATAACAGAACTGGATTACCCGCGATCCTTTGCATTTCGTGAAGTGGAAGATCTGATCGAGCTGTCATTCCATGAAGAGAAAGCAGGCGCCGGGAGTGAGATGGTTTTCGTCCATACTTTTGACGATAAGGAAATGGCGATGTATATCGCCGCCGGATGGCATCGGTGTTTAGATGTATTAAGTCAGTTAGTCCGGGGGGAAACAGTAGAATGGAAAGATAATGCGGAGGAGCTAAGAGAAATCTATAAAGAAAAATTCAGATGACATATTGCAAAGGTTGATGGAAGGACAAGCGGATGCTTATCCATCTCCACTCTTTATCATCCCTTGCAATTTCAGCTTTGCGCGATCAGGCCGCTTTTTTACAGACGGCAATCCCCAGCGGATAGTCCTGCGTGTCCAAAGCTGGAACAATCAGTACGCCCTTTTGATAAAAAAAGGTCGTTTCCTGATATTGGTTGAACAATGCCTGAAATTCCTCCGGTTTCAGCTGGTGAACGTGAAAGGGAGATCCGCATGGTACACCGCGTCCTTTCCCGAAGGGGGTGGAGACCAACAGTGTGCCGCCCGGTTTCAATAACTGATAATAGTTGTTCAGCAGCTTTTCTTCCTCTGCAATGTGTTCCAAAGTTTCGAAGCTGACAATGGTATCGAATTGGCCGAGTTGATTGACAAGTGTTTCATCTGTGGCATCTGCCCTTTCAAAGGAAGACTGCGGGTGATAGTAGGCGCCTCTGGCATATTCGATAATTTCCTGATCGAGATCGATGCCGACCACTTCTTCAATCTGACTTTTCTTTTCTTTGGCAATCATGTGGGTTCCATATCCGGAACCGCAGGAAAGATCCAGCACTCTTCCGCTTACATAAGGCAGAGCAAATTGATACCTTGCGATGTGCTCGAGCAACAGTTTGTTTGTAGGTTTCATATATTCAGGGATGACCCGTTCTCCTGTATCTAAGACCAATGTGTCCACCGCTTTCTTTTCATTCTACTTATATTATGACATAAATGAATGGCCATGTTTAATGCGGAGGACCAAGTTGACACGAAATTCGGGCTTCTACTATACTATTTTTAATTTGAGATTAAAGGATGAGCGGAATGGATGTAAATCAATCATATACAGAAAAAAAGCAAGACCCGTCTTTAAAACTATTCGTTGTACTTTCGAAAGCATACCGTTCCATTGCCGACCAGGTCGAGGTAGATATACGAAAGAAAGGATTGAATCCGACAGAGTTTGGTGTATTGGAGCTTCTCTACCATCAAGGGGATCATACCCTGCAAAAAATCGGAGATAAAATTTTGCTGGCCAGCGGCAGCATTACCTATGTTGTCGACAAGCTGGAAAAGAAGGGTTACCTGGAAAGGAAGCCGTCCATAGAAGACCGGCGGATAACTTATGCTGCCATCACGGCCAGCGGGAGAGACCTTTTGCACCACATCTTTCCTGATCACTGGGCGCAAATCGAAAAGATTACCGGCGGTTTGTCCCGGCAGGAAAAGCAGGAAGCCATTGAGCTTTTGAAAAAATTGGGACTGTATGCTGAACAATTAAAGCTGGATAAGAGTTAGAAAATTTAGTACAATAGAAATGTAACGTAATTTTGCCGGAAAAGGAGGGGAAAAGATGCCATACACAGAAACGCACGCGTCCTATAAAAGCAACCTGTATATGTACCGTGCGATTATTCATGATTTAGCTGCTAACGGGATACGTATGTCCTTTTTTAGCAACTGAATAATGATTCTGTGTAGGATCTTACACCCAACTAAACAAGCTTGCCGCAAGCAGATCCACACATTATGTGTGGATTTTTTTATCCTGTAAAAATGTACCGTTTAGGAATTTCGCAACTCTGCAAAAAATTTAGAGGATAGAATTAGGGAAAACAGCGCTTTGCTTTTCATCCGGAAGCCCGCCTTCGTAATATTCTTGATCGACGGCGGTTCCTCAGGATAAAAGATTTGACTCATGGCAGTTACCAGCTGTGACAGACTGTTTTCAATAAGAAGCGGCGCAGGATATGTGATGTGTCCGGAAGTATTGGCCGGGGGTGAAGACACCCCCGGCTTTTTTTATCATCATTGAATACAGAAAAGGAGCATGGATAATGTTGATCACTTTAAAGGATATAAAGAAAATAATAGGAGGCACCATCCTTTTTGAAAAATTGAACCTGGAAATCAAACCGGGAGAGAAAATAGGGTTGGTGGGAAGGAACGGCTCTGGTAAAACGACTATATTCAAAATGATTGTCAGACAGGAACTGTTTGACAAGGGGGATTTGTTCATCAGAAAAGGAACGAAAATCGGATATCTTAAGCAAGTGCCGCAGTATGCATCTGGTACGGTGAAAAGCTTTCTCTTGTCTGGGATGGAGGAGCTTCTTGCAATCAAGCAAAAGATGGAGAAACTGGAGGAAGAAATGCGGGAGGGCGTGAATCTTGAACAGACATTGACGGAATACGGAAAAGTCCAGGAAGCGTTTACCGCAGCTGGTGGATATGAGATGGATGCCCGACTGGAAAAGGTCGCCAATGGTTTGGGTATCAGCCATTTGATTAACCTTTCCTTTTCTTCGCTCAGTGGCGGAGAAAAGACCAAGGCAGGGTTGGCCAAATTGCTGTTGCAAAATCCTGACTTGCTTTTGCTGGATGAACCGACCAATCATCTGGATTTGGCGGCAATCGAGTGGCTGGAGCAGTACATTGCCAACTATCAGGGAGCCGTATGTGTGGTTTCGCATGATCGTAATTTTTTAGATCATAGTATAGAGAAAATCATCGATTTGGAGAATGGAGAAGCCCACTATTATAAAGGAAATTACTCACAATTTGTCCGGCAGAAGGAGGCGAAACTGCTTAGCGAGTTTGCTGCCTTCCAGGAACAACAGCGAAAAATCAAAAAGATGAAGGAAACAATCAAACGACTGAAACAGTGGGCCAACCAGGCAAACCCGCCTAATGAAGGATTGCATAAACGGGCGAGGAACATGGAAAGAGCTTTGGAGCGAATGGAAAAAATCGAGCGGCCTGAAATCGACCCGGATAAAATGAAACTGGCATTACAAGCCGACCATCGCTCCGGCAAAGATGTCTTCAAGGCGGAAGCGATATCCAAACAGTTTGCCGGAAGAGCTATTCTGAAGGACCTGGATTTGCATCTGCGGTACCAGGATCGTTTGGCGATCGTCGGCGACAATGGAAGCGGAAAGTCTACCTTGATGAAAATACTTCTTGGGGAACTCACTCCTGACAGCGGCAGGATTGCAACTGGCACGCACCTGGAAATCGGCTATCTTTCCCAACAGCCGAGCGACACAGAAGAGGATAAACGCTTGATTGACAAGTTCAGGGAAGAAGTTTCGGTTTCCGAGGGTCAGGCCCGTGGCTTGTTGGCCAACTTCATGTTTTATGGTTTTTCCGTTTTCAAGAAGATGGGACAGCTGAGCGGTGGGGAAAGAATGCGGCTGAAGCTGGCTGTTTTTATGCACAGGGGGGTCAATGTTTTATTTTTAGACGAACCAACCAATCATTTGGACATGGATTCGCAGGAAGTGCTGGAGGAAGCTTTGGCTAAATTTAAAGGAACAGTTCTCTGTATATCGCATGACCGGTACTTTTTGAATAATTGTTTTCCGGAAACCGCTTATTTATTCGAAGGCAAATTACATCGGATGCCCGGGACCTACCAAGAAACAAACCATAAGTGGAAACGTTGGAAAGAATCGAAAGCCGGGAAACAGACAACACCGTCTAAGCAGAATCCGTCGATAGGCAAAGACAAGCTGGAGTATGAAGAAGTGATCCTGGGGCTGGAGGAACAGCTAGAGGCCCTTACCAGACGCACGGATCTCTCGGTTGGACAGAGAAAGAAGGAGAAACAACGAATCGAAGAAAAAATCGAGTCCTGCTATGAAGCATGGTTGGAGTAACTTAACATTTTTATAAGAGAGGTGTTCCTTGGAATATGTTTGACCGCTTTTTACCTGGGGAAGATACTGGCAGCATTCATTCTGAGTGACTGAAGCATTGCAATCATTCGTGACAGGATGAATGGAACGCACAGCATGATGAGCATGTGGCTTGAATGGAATATGGGGCAGTGACATGTCATTAAATCGTAATATTTGTCACGAAAATTAAATATTCAGGTTTGAGCACAGAAACGGCGGGTATATGGATAGAGATAAGTTTAGTAGGTAACGGTAATAGGCCAAGTGACTAGAAATAATAGCCCAGGAGGTACATCCATGACAAAGCAGAATGTCGTCGTTTATGTCAGTGACAATTGTACGCAATGTCAGGAGCTGACAGCACAGCTTGACCGCTGGGAAATCGAATATACAGAGAAAAACATTTCCAGGCACAAAGCTTATATCCAGGAGATGCAGAGTCATGACATTTATGGAACACCGGCCGTATTTATAGATGACTATAAAATTTTGGGATTTCAGAAGCAAAAACTGCGGAATGCTTTGATGGTGAAGTCCGGCCGCAGCATATCCCGGGAAAAATATCTTTTTAAAAAACAGTAGGAACAACATGTGCCTGCTGTTTTTTTTTAGCGGATTCTCACCAACTTGGGGGACTGGGGAAAAACCATTTTAAAACGGCATGAATGGCTTGCTTCATTGCTTAACCTTTTTCATCATCGACGCATAGGGTATTGTAAAAGGCAAGAAGGGGTGTTTATATGAATCAGTGGAGAGCGCCATATCCAGGCTATGGTTACCAGCAGCCAATTGAAAGCTATCAGCAGCCTGGTCAACCAAACCAACCGCCCCCGTTTATGGGCCAAACCCAACATGCCGTGATTCCACCATCCGGTCCGCCTTACAATCAATTTATGAAACCGCCCCATCCTTCCCCTTGGCCGCAGCAGAACACTTCTGCATCCGGAGGGCCGTACGGTCAGGTGCCAGGAGGCGGGTTCATTCATTATTTTCAAGACAAAAACGGGCAGATGGACCTCGACAAAATGTTGAATACGGTTGGACAGATGGCAACCACGTTCCAACAGGTGGCGCCGCTGTTCAAGGGGTTCGGTTCTTTCATAAAAGGAATAAAGTGAAACCCTTTGCCATCGTTCCGGCAAGGGTTTTTTAATCCTGGACGCAAAGAGATGGATCCGAAGCAGGAAGACGTCCCGCAGCGAAAGAGGGTGCTGCCCATCCTTGGCCGTGTCTTGGTTTCTTGCTGGATTAGCAGACAGGAAGACGGGTATAAATAAGTAGTCCCTGATGAAATATTTTGATTTACAGGCGGCAGTTCGCATAAAATTGATATAGCAAAGGAGATTCAACATGATCGGCTGTTTATGTATCCATGGATATACAGGCGGTCCCTATGAAGTGGAACCATTGGCGGAGCGGTTGAAGGAAAAGACCGACTGGCAGGTGGTAGTGCCCTGTCTTCCAGGCCATGGAAATACGCTGGCATTGAAAGGTGTTCCTTTCGAGCAATGGGTATCGGCTGCAGAGGATGAAATGAAAAAATTAGTCAATAAATGTGACAGTGTCTATGTCATCGGATTTTCAATGGGCGGGATGATCGCAAGTTATTTGGCAGCCAAATACAAGGTGAACAAATTGGCATTGCTGTCACCAGCAGGAAAATACTTAAATTTCAAACAAATGGGCATCGAAATCGGCCGGTTCATGGTGAAAGGGGTCAAGGGACAGCTTAAGCAGGATCCGTTATACAGTAACTACAAAGAGAAATTCGGTTCCGTTCCCTTTACCTCCATTCGGGAATTTCAAAAATGCGTCCGGTTCACACGGCCGTATCTTCGGAAGATCGAATGCCCCGTGCTGATTGCTCAAGGCCGTCAGGACAGCATGGTTCCGTATAAGACCTTACATTATCTGGACAAGGAGATAACAGCGGAAACAGATCTCATCCTGTATGATCAATCGAAACATCACATATGTCTGGGAGAGGAAAAAGAAGAATTGATCCAAAACGTGTACTCGTTTTTAACTAGCGAAAAAGGGGTTTTAGATGAAGGTGAAGTCGTTCTCCAATAACAAAGCAGCAATTCATCCACCCTTCTTTTATGGGTGGATCATTGTGTTTATCGCCGGGCTGAGTGTATTTTTTTCCGGACCCGGTCAAACGTATTCCATTTCGATTTTCATTGATTACTATATTGCAGATTTCGATTATTCACGTTCTTTCGTATCGGGAATTTATTCGTCTGCCACATTGGCTGCCGGGTTTTCGTTGTTCCTGATCGGGAGATTGGTCGACCGTTTCGGGCAGCGGATCATGATGGCAATAGTGGCGAGTATGCTGGCAATTGCCTGTTTTTGGAACGCTCTATTGACAGGGGCAGTTATGATGTTTCTCGGTATTTTCATGCTCCGCTTATTTGGACAAGGTTCGATGACTCTTCTCCCCAATACCCTTGTTCCACAATGGTTCCGTGCGAAAAGGGGAAGGGCGCTGAGCCTGATGACCATCGGCGGTTTTGCAGGCCCGGCACTGTTTCCTCCAATCAATACCTGGCTGGTCGACGAGGTCGGCTGGAGATGGACATGGACGTTTTGGGGTATCATGCTACTAATTGTTTTTGTTCCATTAGCGATATTTTTCGTGCGAAACCAGCCGAAGGACATTGGCGAACAGCCAGATGGGCAGGTGAAACAAGGAACAGCGGGAAACAGATGGAACCTGAAAGATGCCGCCAGGACGAAGTTGTTCTGGGTCATCCTTGCAGCCCTTGCTCTGGTTGTGAGCATTTGGATCGGCAGCAGCTATAACTGGCTTACAGCATTGATTTTCTGGATTGTTCTTTTAATCGTGGCTGGTCCTTCTGCCTATCTGTTCAAACGGTTTCGAGCGAAACAAGGAATGAATCAAACACAACCGGTCAATCCGAATGTTGATGAAAACGAAGTCAGCTGGACATTAAAGGAAGCGATGAGAACAAGGGCTTTCTGGTTCATCTTGTTTGCCGTCAGTGTACCTGCGTTGGTGAATACCGGCATAACCTTTCATATTGTTTCTATTGCTGACGGAAAAGGACTTTCGCCAGAAACAGCCGCGCTGGTGCTATCATTGATGGCAATATTCGGATTTCCGGTCAGCTTTGTCGTCGGGTACCTGGTCGATCGTATTTCCGTCCACTATATTCTGGCGGTTACGTTTCTTGGCCATATCATTTCCTTGCTTGTATTGTTGTTTACCGATTCTGCCGCCATGGCGATAGCCTTTGGAGTAATATGGGGAGTGGTCAACGGGTTTGAACGGATTACGCTCAACATTGTCTGGCCGAATTACTTCGGTCGTGATCATCTGGGCAGTATAAAAGGACTTGCCCAAACCTGCATGGTTATTTCGTCTGCATTCGGGCCGTTGCCGTTTGGCTTGTTTTATGACCTGTTTGGCGGTTATCAGGAAATCCTGCTGGTCATGCTGCTGCTCCCGATCGCTGCAGGAACTTTGAGTCTGTTTGCTCCGCAGCCGGCTTATAAAAATAACTGACAAAGTTGGCAGCCATTTGGATTTATACATTAGAGGCTGGGACCCAACCAAAAACGGATGAGAGCGATACGTATGACAAGAGAAGGCTGGCATCTATCCCACCCGGCATGGGAAATGCTTTTTGTGGAGATATAATCCGTTTCCGTGGGACGCACAGTAATATAGACGGTCAACCAATAGCATAAAGGGAAGTACATCAAAACAGCTTGCCCTTAAATGAAAAAGCAAAAAACCGAACGAATTCGAATGCTTCTTGGCATGTCGAAATAACGTTCGGTTTTTGCTTTGGCCGCCATTTTATCAGACGGGATGTCAGAGGAAAGCCAGTTAGTTGATCAAACGTTTGATCAAAGTGTCAATCTTTGAAAAAGGCGATGACCAGGCCGCCTTCTCCGGCATAAGTTGAGATGAGCGGTCCCATTTCGGTTAAAATGGTATCTTTGAATGGATACTTTTGCTTAATATCCTCCAATACTTTCTTCGCCCGTTCTTCTGCATTGCAATGGGTCATGGCAATCAGTTTGTCTTCGAAGTTGCGGGTGTACTCTCCGATTTGTTCAATAAACCGGCGGACCGATTTTTTATCACCGCGGACTTTTTCACTTACTTCGATGACGCCTTCTTCCTCGCTTGCCTTCATCAACAATTTAATGTTGAGGGTTTTGGCGATCGTTCCTTTCACTCGATCCAATCTTCCTCCTTTGATGAGGTTTTCGATTGTTTTCAGAACGAACAGGGTAGTAGTCTGTTCCACTTTGATATGCAAGTGTTGCACGAGCTGTTCGTAGGAATAACCTTCATCCATCTTCTTGGCTGCTTCATGCAGCAACAAAATAAGGCCGGACGATGCAGTTTTTGTATTGATTACTTCAATTTTTCTTTCAGGCTCTTCTTGAAGAAGCATTTCTTTCCCCGCTTCGGCATTCTCGTACGTGCTACTTACGCCTTTCGTCAAAGAAAGCATAACAATCGGTGTTTCTGGATCGACTTCTTTGTAAGCATGGTAAAAATCATTTGGGTTCGGTGCAGCAGAACGCGGAAGCTCCTCTGCTGTCCTCATCATTTGATTGAAGGCAGGTATGTCGAGGTCAACTCCAGTCCGATACTGCTTTTCTCCAAAATTCAGGTAAAGCGGAACCACCTTCACTTGCAATTCCTCTTCCATTTGCTTAGATAGGTCTGCACTTCCGTCTGTCATTAATTGAATTCTCATGGCATCTCCTTTAAATACGTTAGTCAGATTTAGTTGTTTTTATTATAGCATGCGATATAGGTCGTATAATACCTATTACGTTAGCCACATTTCCATATCAGGAAATTGGTATTATCCCTATCGAATCACTGCTATATCTCCGTTGTAGAAATACAATGTGCTTTTCACGGATGGCTTATTAAGCCGTATGAGTGGTAATCATTGGAGGTTTTTTGCGTGGCCATCACTCCCCGCTGCACAGATGTTTTCGGTTGGACAGGTAACTGCAGCCCCAAGGAATGTTTTCGGCAGCATCTCATCCTATAAGGGTATCAACTGTATTTTCAAAGTGTCTTCGCGTATCTCTAACGCTAAATGTGTGCATTCTGTATAGATATGCCTAATGTTCAATGGGCTCGGGCCATAAGGACGATGTTTATCCCCGTTTACTCGTTCGGGACAACGTAAGTCTGGATTTCCTGCCGGAGGTACTGACGATAAACAGAAACAAACCGAAGAGGATAATCGTTCCTCCGAGCCACTGCGACCAGGTAATTTGCTCGTCCAGGATGAGGTAGGCTAACACCGAAGCACCGACGGGTTCGAAAATAATGCTCATCGAAATCACTGCTGTACTTACCCATTTGATAGCCCAATTAAACAGGGTATGGCCAAAAAAAGTCGGGATGATGGCCAAGGCTATAAAGACAAGCCAATCGTTGGCGGGGTATCCAGTAAATGGGTGTTGTAAAATCAAATTATAGATGATCAAGGTGATGGCGCTTATTCCGTACACGACAAAGGTGTAAGGCATCAAGGCAAGCCTTTTGCGGGTATGCTGTCCCACCAGTAAGTATCCAGTCACCATGACGGCACCAACCAAGGCGAGCAAATCGCCGAACAAAGCCATCCCGCTTATTTGAAAATCTCCCCAGCTGATGATGATGCTGCCTGTCACGGCGATGGCCATACTTATCAGTGCTCCTGGTGAAAAACGTTCCTGGAAAAACAGGAAAGTACCGAGAAATGCAAAAATAGGCTGTAACGTTACCAAAACGACAGAGCTGGCGACGGATGTATAATTTAACGACTCGAACCAAAAAATAAAGTGAAAGGCGAGGAATACCCCGGCAAGTGCTGCCAGCAGCCAATCTTTTCTGGAAATGGCCGCCAAGTCACTGCGATGCTTGATGAGTACATAAGGAGACATGATTAAGACAGCCAGCAGCAGCCGGTAATTTGCAATGATGGAAGCGGGGGCTGTTTCAGCGAGTTTGACAAGCACGGCTGCCGTCGAAACAGCGATGACCCCGATACTGATCGCAATCGATGGATGTACCGATGGTTTGTTCATGGAGTTTCTCCTTATCATCAATGTTTTTTTCATTCTAACACTCATTTATTTGAAAATCATTTTTAATACAGGTAGAATTAGGGCATAGAGTGTGATAAGATTTATTAATCCATTGAATGCTTGCCAAAGAAGCCTCTTTCGAGAAGGTGAAGGAAGGCTTTTTCATTTGCAGCAGAGCGTATTTTCAAGAAAGAACAAAAAACTGGACGCAACAGGGATGAATCGCCTGGTTTTTTCATCACACGGCAGGAATGTGGAACTTGAAAACAGAAGTCGATTCGACACAAACGAATTGTTTAAATAGATGTAATTGTTTCTAAGAACGGTTTAGAAGCCAAGAGGATCGGCTTGAAGGACAAGTTCTCAAATCGTGCTGAATACGTGCATATGAGAATTTTGTTAAAAGGAGTAGAAAAAAATAGTGACAACTTTTAAATCATTAGACATATCCAACCCAATTATGAAGGCCTTGGAAAAGATGGGGTTTGAAGAGGCAACCCCGATTCAGGCAGAGACCATTCCGCTGGCCAAGCAAGGGAACGACGTCATTGGGCAGGCTCAGACAGGTACTGGGAAAACAGCTGCTTTCGGAATCCCGATGATTGAGAAAATCGACCAAGACCTGAAGCGGATTCAGGGACTTGTCGTAGCACCGACGAGGGAGCTTGCCATCCAAGTCGGCGAAGAAATCAACAGGCTGGGACGCTTCAAAGGAGTAAGGACATTGCCTGTCTATGGTGGACAGCATATGGAACGTCAAATCCGAGCGTTGAAGGATGGCCCTCATATTGTGGTGGCAACACCAGGACGTCTGCTGGATCATATCCGAAGAAAGACCATCAATATCAGCAACGTGCATACGGCCGTATTGGACGAAGCCGATGAAATGCTGAACATGGGCTTTATCGATGATATCCGCGATATTTTGAAGGCAATTCCGGAACAGCGCCAGACCTTGCTGTTTTCGGCTACGATGCCAAAAGAAATCCGGGATATCGCCACAACCCTGATGAAAAAGCCGGAAGAAGTCCGGGTGAAGGCAAAAGAAATGACGGTCGAGAATATCGATCAGTTCTTTGTGGAAGTCCATGAAAAACAGAAGTTTGATACATTGACCAATCTGTTGGACATCCATGTTCCGGACCTGGCCATCATTTTTGGCAGAACGAAAAAACGTGTCGATGAAGTGACAGAAGGCTTGCAGGCACGTGGTTTCCGAGCAGAAGGCATCCATGGTGACCTGACCCAGGGCAAACGGATGTCCGTCCTCAACAAATTCAAAAACGGACGCATTGAAATTCTTGTGGCCACAGACGTAGCGGCAAGAGGATTGGATATTTCGGGTGTCACCCATGTGTACAACTTCGACGTACCACAGGACCCGGAAAGCTACGTGCACCGGATCGGACGTACCGGGAGAGCTGGTAAAGGCGGTGAAGCAGTTTCTTTCATCACACCTAGAGAGATGCCGCATTTGCATTTGATCGAAAAAGTAACCAAGGGTAAAATCAAACGGCTACAAGCTCCATCCACGGACGAAGCGCTGCGCGGCCAGCAGCAAGTGACGGTCGACAAGATGCAGACAACGATTGAAAAACAGGACTTGCAGTCTTACCGGGAAACAGCCAATGAATTGTTGAGTCAGTATGATTCCGTGACAATCGTGTCGGCTGCCTTGAAACTGTTGACCAAAGAACGTCGCAATGCGCCGGTCAAACTGACTTCGATTGCGCCTGTCAGCGTAAAGCAGGCTCATAAAGATAAAAACAAGAAAAAGTATCGTGGTAACGATAAACGGAACTATTCGCGCAAAGGCAAGCCATCCGGCAAGCCTTCCCGCAACCGCAAGTTCCAAAATAAGCGTAATTCAAACAACAATCGCGGCCAGAACAACTATAAATAAAATAGAAATGGCTGGGACAAAAGCATAGTGACCAAAGCAAAAACCGAACGAAGATTCGAAGCCCTAAGCATTCGAATCCGTTCGGTTTTTCTATTTATTTAAGATAAGGTAAACATACCCGGTTGATTATTTCTTTCATTCTGTTGTTTGATGTGTGCATCCCCTACGCTACGGCAAGATACTACGCTTTCCACGGGCACGGCTTCAACTTCCTCAGTAAGCAAAAGACGCTTACTTGCGGGATTTTCAGCTCGTGCTGTTCCCGTAGGAGTCTCCGTATCTTGCCTTCGCTATGATAGAGTGTTCTGTTCAAAAGGATTGTGCAATTTTATTAGATGAATAGTGGTAACTAAACATCTTTTACAAAATGGAAAGACTCTCTTGGAAAGACTCTCTGTGTATAAAATAGAAAAGTCAGTTAAAAGCAAAGGATATTACCATGTATTGACATAAAGCTTCGAAGCGCACTTGTTCAACGGAGGCAAGGTACATAGACTCCAGCGGGACAGCACGAGCTGAAGATCCACTTGGTAAAGTGTTGTTCTTTACCAAGTTAGCTGAAGCCGTGCCCGCGGAAAGCGAAGTACCTTGCCGGAGTGGGTACCTGTACCATTCTTAAAGAAAGTGTCTGAAGTATTTTTATCTCGGAATGGACCGCATGTAAAGCTCCTTAAGCAAGCAGAAAATAACTGTCCTTTCATCGGATTATTAGCTTAAATAAGGCATGTTGAATACTTTCTCCATGCACAGGGATAACTGTGAAAATGAAACCCAAACTCTCTTTGTACCGTATTTACTAGAAGGCATTGTATGGTACGATGCTAATAGAAAGCAAATACGGCTCCCTTGGCGAGTTGGGGCCGGGAAGGCTGGTGAAAAAACAGTGCGACAACCACCTGAGAATTTTATTGCGAAAGAAGCAGTGAAGGTTTGGAGAATCACGGCTCTTATCCCTACTGTCATTTTATGGATCGTTTTAATCGTGCTTACTTTTTTTGCGGGGAAGTTTTCTATTCCGATTTGGGTAGTCCTCGTCGCTTGGGCAGTAATGGCTGTCGATACATATATTACAGTGTATCTGATACCTGCCATAAAATGGCGCAGATGGAGGTATCAAGTATTTGAGCAGGAAATCGATATCCAGCATGGGATTTTGATCATAAAACGGACACTTGTCCCGATGATCCGGGTCCAGCATGTCGATACCAAACAAGGGCCGCTGCTGAAGCGGTTCAAATTGGCGACTGTGACCATATCGACCGCAGCCACTACCCATGAAATTCCCGCGCTGCTCGAAGAAGAGGCCTCTGCTTTAAGGGATAAAATCTCCCGGCTGGCAAGGGTGGATGAAGATGATGTCTGAAGCAAAACGGATGCACCCTGCTGCCACGATATTTAACTTCATCGCCATGATCAAAGATGTTCTTGTCCCGGCCGTGATTGGTTCGTTTGCCCTGATCCGCAACATCGATGCAGCACCCTGGGTCTGGGTACTGGTCATTTTGGGGCTGCTGCTCATAATGGTTGCTGCCAGCTTCCTATCCTGGTACCGATTCACTTATCGAATCGAAGGAGACGAGCTCCGGATCGAATCCGGCATTTTTATCCGGAAAAAGCGGTACATCTCCAAAAACCGGATCCAGTCGATCGATCTCACGGCTGGTGTCATCCACCGTCTCTTCGGGCTCGTAAAAGTGGAAGTACAAACGGCGGGAAGCGATAATTCAGCGGAAGCTGGATTGAAAGCAGTATCCAGGAGACAAGGAGAACTGTTGAGGGAAGCGTTGAAAGGGGAAAAAGCAGAGCCGGCTGGCAAAGTCGAGGATCCGACAGAGCCTGTGAAACCAAAGGCGGTTACACAACGGACAATCGGATGGAAGCGTCTGCTGCTTGCGGCCACTACATCCGGAGGGATAGGTGTTTTCTTATCTTTATTTGCTGTATTCGGTTCACAAGTGAACCAAATCATCCCGGATGGATTTTTCACGAATGTCTATAACTGGGCTGTTCACTTAAGCATTGTAATCCTTCTCGTTTTAGTTTTGCTCGTTTGTGTGGGGATATGGTTGATGGCGATAGCTGGCACGTTACTGCGCTACAGCTATTTCACTATCCGCAAGTATGAAAATGAATTGTTCATCACGCGTGGTTTGCTGGAGAAAAAGCAGGTGACCGTTCCACTGAATCGAATTCAAGGGATTCGCATCCAAGAAAATATTTTCCGGCAGCCGCTCGGTTATGCGGCGGTTTATGCAGAGGTCGCCGGAGGTGCACTGGATAAAAACGACGATTTTTCGATTGCACTGTTCCCGTTATTAAAAAGAACAGAGATACAGTCATTTGTCCAGGAGTATCTGCCGGGATTCCAGATTGAAGAGGAATGGGAGCAGCTTCCGGTACGTTCAGCCCGCAGATTTATTCTGCGCAGTACGCTTCCGGTTGTGGCAATTGCAGCTCCCTTATTGTACTTTTTTCCGCTTTATAGCTGGATGGCTCTGATAATTATAGCCGCAGCTGCCGTATTGGGCTACTTGCGATTCAAAGATGCCGGTTTTACCATCAACGAAAAGCAGCTGTCATTCCGCTCGCGGATGTTGAGCAGGGAAATAATCGTGGTGGACAGGAAACGGATACAGTCCCTGTCCACCTCCAATCACTGGTTTCAAAGGAGAAAATCATTGCAGACGGTTTATTTTTCGATTGCCTCACACAGTGGTGTAGGGAAGAGCTTCCTCGTAAAGGATATGGAAAATGGGGATGCAGAAGCCATTCGGGATTGGTATTCCTTTCATTCCGACTAGGGAGTAGAAAAGAAATAACAGATGGAATCATTCTACTTCGGCAAGGTACTCCGCTACCAGTGGGCATGGTTCAGCGTAAGGCTCAGTATATTACCGGAGCACTGAGAGAAACCTCACACTACGGCATAAAAAGAAGTCGCGGTTATGAAAAATCAAAAAACCGAACGAATTCGACTATTTAACATTTCGAATATCGTTCGGTTTTTGGTTTGGCCATCGTGCTTCTGCCCCAGCCACTTTTATTCGCCCCTCCCGGCAAAGAACAGAATGAAAAGGGACAAGGAGATCAAAACCCCGAAGCAACGGACCGTTCTCTTTCTACTTTTTAACTTCCGCTAAAAAAACCTTCCCAACACACCTAAAACAACCAATAATCCGATAAAAACCCACAAAGCAGGAACAAGATACTTTTTCCATGGAATCCTTCGTTTGTTCCAGCGGTTCGGATCAAAGTGTATGTCGCCATCCTGGGTGCGGGAACGCTTATTCCGCCACATGGCGAACGGCTTGACATTGTTTAAGAAAATCGGTGCCAGCGCCAGTCCTCCGATGAAACCGAACAGGTGACCGAGTATGTTGATTCCTGGACGCAGGAAGGTCATAATCAGTCCGATAATCAAAATGGTGGTTACAATTTGGGCATTGGCCCGGTCGATTAAATGCTTGCGGAAAAATACCATATACATGTACATTCCGAACAATCCATAGATTGCTCCCGAAGCTCCGACATGGACATAGTAAGCAGATGGATCGACAATAAAGGTAAATAGATTGCCGGCGAATCCGGTCAATAGGTAAATCAATAAAAACCGCAGTTTTCCGGTCATCTGCTCCAGAGCAGGACCGAAAAGCACAAGTGAAAAGGAATTGAACAGTACGTGCATGACACCGTTTGGATCGTGAAGGAATATCGGCGTGATCAGCCGCCAATATTCGCCGTTTTCGATAAACAGATTGACCCCGGCGCCCATCTGGAACAGCGGTCTCCCCGGCCCCAAGATAACGAGAAGCCAGACGACAAGTTGTATGGCAACGAGTGCTGTGACTACCGGATAAAAACGGATAAAATCTCGAAAGCTTTCATTTCTGATGAACATTTGTCTGCCCCTTTGATTGGTTATGATTCTACATATGTATAATACTTTACTATTATAGTTATTCACAAACATCACGGATTTCTCCTGCCTGACAAACTCGAATTTTTATTTTCTCCTTTTCTCCGTCTCCTTTGTCCTTTGCGGACGATGAACGTCGCTGCCGGATCAATCCTTGACCCCAGAAGTGGTAAATGGCTGCTCCTGTTAAGGTAATCATTTGGCAAATGCTCCCCTTTAGTCAGGCAAAAAGATGCCGGGGCACGCTTTCTCCTAGAGAAACGCCCTGTCAGCAGTTATACTGATGGTAGATGAATGAAAAGGTTGGGATTGGATGATTGTCGGGATTGGAATCGATATAATCGAGTTGGACAGAATCCGGAACAGTTTTTTAAGAAACCCACGGCTGGCGGAACGGGTATTAACAGAAAATGAGCTGGATGTATTACGGAAACTAGAAGCTCCGGGGAGACAGGTCGAATATTTAGCGGGAAGATTCGCTGCAAAAGAAGCTTACGCGAAGGCGCTTGGAACCGGGCTTGGAAAGCTGAGCTTTCAGGAAATCGAGGTCGTGTCCGATGAAAAGGGAGCGCCGCAGCTGAACGTCAGGGATGAGCATGATCGGAATTTGTTCTTGTCGATTTCCCACAGTCGGGAGTATGCGGTGGCACAAGTGGTCATCGAAGCATAGGCACGTCAAAGGATATTTCTTCAACATTGGATGAAAAGCAAGCAAATGTGGACTTTTTCTACAGGTTGTCAGGCTAGTCTGCATATTCGCATAGGTTGTCTCATAATATTTTAGTGCGGGTAGGAGGGAACATTGTGCATATTGTCACCGCAAAAGAAATGTACGAAGCTGATCGTTATGCAATGGAAACGATAGGAATCGAAGGGAAACTGCTGATGGAAAACGCCGGCAGGGCGGTTGCTGATAAAGCCGAAGAACGGATGACCAAAACCATGCGTGTGCTGGTGGTGTGTGGAAGTGGCAGCAACGGCGGAGACGGGTTCGTGATTGCCAGGACTCTGCTGGATAGAGGATATACTGTTCGAGTATTCCAGCTTGCCCCAGACGGGAAAATCACCGGTGATGCGGCTTATCACAAACGCCTCTATCAGACCATCGGCGGAAAAATCGAGCGGCGGGAAAGCGGCGCCAGTCTGGCTGTGGCTTTGCAGGAAAGTGATGCGGTCATCGATGCAATGCTTGGAATCGGGGCAACAGGAAAGCTGCGACCTCCATATGATGAGGCGGTTGAAAGAATCAACCAAGCTGACCTGCCGGTAATATCGGTCGATATTCCAAGCGGTGTGCCTGCTGACGAAGGGCACGATGGGATTACTGGTATAAAAGCCGATCACACAGTGATTGTAGCTGAACCCAAACAAAGCTTGTTCTCCCAGCAGACCGCTTCCTACTATGGAAGCTGGGAGGTAGTGGATATTGGGATACCATCCCGGGCCTGTGCTGATTCGGGCAGATACGTGTGGGGCATGGAAGAAACACAGTCCCATCTGGGGGAGCGAGGCCGCTTTTCGCATAAAGGCAGTCATGGTAAAGCGTTGTTGATCGGCGGTTCCCAGGATATGCCCGGTTCGATAACGCTGACAACTAAGGCAGCATTGCGGGGTGGAGCAGGTCTTGTAACGACAGGGACAGTCCCTCCAGTTATTCCGTCTATTGCTGCCCATTGTGCTGAAGCTACCTATCTTTCCTTGAATGCAGATGATCGAGGGCGGATCGCCCTTCAGGATGTCGATGTTTCCGGTTATGATGCATTGGCGATCGGAATGGGGATGGGCCGGGAGCATACAACTGCTGCATTTACTAGGAAGTTAGTTTCCGAGGCAAAAATCCCGGTGCTGGTAGATGCTGATGGTCTGCACCACTTGAAACAGGATATGGACATTTTGAAACAGCGTCGTCATCCGTCGATTCTTACGCCGCATCCTGGTGAAATGGCAATGCTGACGGGATATGGAATCAAGGAAATCATTCAGCGGCCCTTTGCGATTTCCCGGCAATTTGCCATCGAGTACGGTGTTTATCTAGTACTGAAGGGTTCATTTACCATTGTTACTGATCCGGAGGGGAATCAATGGGTCAATACTTCAGGTAATGCCGGACTTGCCAAGGGAGGGAGCGGTGATGCGTTGTCTGGCATATTGCTGGCTCAAGTCATGCAGCAGCAAAGCATCCAGCAGGCATTGTCCATCGGGTGTTACATCCATGGCATGTCCGCGGATCAGCAAGTCGCCAGCAGCCATTCCGTGCATGATTTAACAGCCAGTGATGTCATCGATGGACTCGCCTCTGTGTTTCGTACACTTTCTTGACTCGGACACTTATGCGTTCCCTTTGTCCTTTGAAATGAGACAAAGGAGTTGTGACCATGAGAAAAAAACTCGGATTAGGGGTCATGCTGTTATCAGTGATCCTGGTCTTGGCTGCCTGTGGGGAAAAGTCGAAAGAAGATGTGGCGGATAAGTTATCGGGGAATTTAGAGAAAATGAACGGCTACAAGGCGGAAGCAACCATGAGTCTGCAGACAGGTGAAGAGAGCCAGGCGTTCGACATTGAAATTTCCCACAAAAAGAAAGATTTTTACCGGGTGTTGTTGAAAAACGAGAAAGATGAAAAGGGCAGTCAAATCATTCTCAAAAATGAAGATGGAGTGTTTGTCCTGACCCCTGCTCTGAACAAAAGCTTCAAATTCAAAAGCGAATGGCCGAACAACAGTAGCCAGCCTTATCTGTACCAGTCGTTGGTAAAAGATGTATTAGAGGATTCGGAGGCATCTTTCAAAACCACGGAAAATTATTATGTGTTTGAGACAAAGACGAATTATCAAAATAACAACAATCTTCCATACCAGGAAATCTATTTTGATAAAAAAGCATACACGCCGGTAATGGTGAAAGTGTTGGATAAGGATAAAAACCCGGTAGTGGAAGTTCAGTTCTCATCATTCGAACTCGATCCGGAATTTGCCGGAGATGCATTTGAAATCGAAAAAAATATGACCAGCGGAACATTGGGTATTCCGGTATCTGCTGAAGAAAGTGACAACGGAGAGTTGGAAGTCTTTTATCCATTGGAACGCGCCGGTTCTGAATTGGTGGAAAAGAAAGAGGTTGAAACGGACAACGGCAAGCGGGTGATTCTATCCTTTGCCGGGGAGAAGAACTTCACACTTGTTCAGGAAAGAGCGGATGCTTATCCTGCCAGCGCGATGGTTCCGGAGCAGGTCAATGGAGAAATCGTCAACTTAGGTTTCACCATGGGAGCTTTGAGCGAGGCCTCTCTTCAATGGCAGGCCAATGGCAATACGTATTATCTAGCCAGTGAGGACCTTACCAAACAGGAAATGATCGAAGTCGCAAGCTCCGTTACAGGACAGGAAATAAAATAAAATTCGCTAGCAGGCTCCATTACCAGGGTCTGCTTTATTTTTTTGCGGAAGTTGGTGGAGACGCCATCTTCAGGGGATTGCTTTTCATGAATTATGGAAACAAACGCCGCTTTTTCTGAATGGTTGTTGAGTATGTGCGGCGGTTTCATGCTGTCGAAGTATCCCTGAGCCAATCGGATGGCAATAATTATGGGAAAGAAGCTTTTGGGCAGCATATTTTCGTGGCAACCCACTGTTATCGCTATACGGTTCCGAACTGTTTCTGATACGATAGAAGAAAAAGGATAGGAGAGGTCATCTTGCAAAATTTTTACCGGGACTCCTGGGTGGAAGTCGACCTGGACAATATAGCATTCAATATCCAACAAATACGTCAACGCCTCTCGTCAAAAACAAAAATTTTCGCCGTTGTGAAGGCGAATGCGTACGGTCATGGCGATATAGAGGTGGCTGAAACTGCTTTGCGCTCCGGTGCAGACAGATTGGCTGTATCATTATTGGATGAAGCGGTTAAGCTTAGAAGTAATGGAATAACTGCGCCAATCCTGGTAATGGGAAGGATCCGGCCGGAAGATGTTCCGGTGGCTGTCAAGCATGACATCGCCGTTACGTTTTACCAAGTGGAATGGGTAAGGCAGGTCAAGCAGTCGGATTTTTCCGGTACACTGAAGCTGCATTTGAAATGGGATACCGGAATGGGACGGATCGGCATCAGGTCAGTGGAGGAGCTCGACGCCATCCTGAAGGAGTTGACGGACGACAGGATGGAACTGGAAGGGATTTTCACTCATTTTGCTACGGCAGATGAAGCTGATACCGACTATTTTGAACGTCAGCAAACTCGCTTTCAAGAATTGCTTGCTGCTTTTGAAACAAAATGGGACAAGCCTGTACACCTGCACACCGGCAATAGTGCCGCTAGTATGAGGTTCCCGGAACGAATGGCTCACTTTATCAGGTATGGAATCAGCATGTATGGTTTGTATCCATCCTCCCAAGTGAAACGGGAAAAGCCTGTTGAACTAAACCCCGCCTTTTCCCTTCATAGCCGATTGACACAGGTGAAAAAATTGCCAGCAGGAGAATCGATCAGCTATGGAGCCACTTATACAACCGAAAAGGACGAGTGGATCGGTACGGTTCCGCTCGGTTATGCAGACGGAATCCTCCGCAAATTGCAGGGAAAGGAAGTACTTGTGGAGGGAAAAAGGGTTCCGATTGTCGGACGAATCTGTATGGACCAGTTCATGATCCGCCTGGACGGACCTTGTCCGGTGGGAACAAAAGTGACTATTATCGGAAGGCAGGGAGCAGAAGAAGTGACCATGGACGAGGTGGCCGATTATCTGGAAACAATCAATTATGAGATTCCGTGCACAATCAGTCCCAGGGTCCCGCGGGTTTATCTTGAACAGGGAGAGATAACCAAAATCAGCAATCCGCTGCTGACTTGAATGCGTTCAAACACTTGCAGGATTGATTGTTCAGGAATAGGCTCCATACATGTTTCCTCCAGCAATTGGCAAGGAGAGGATTTTTTTTGATAAAAAGTTCCGGAATGCCTTTGCAATGCAGTTTATACAATGATATGATTAGGTTGGATTAAAAAAGACTGGGCTTGTAGATATGGTGGAGGTGTATGGTTGTGTCAGAGAGCTTACAAGAGATAATTGTGAGACTGCCAAAAAACCTGCTTAGCGAGGTGGATGGGTTAATGGAAACCGAGAACAGTGATCTGAGCGACTTTATTTGTCAGGCAACAAAATCGTATTTGCGTGAAAAGAAAAAACGTCATATTCGTGAATCTATGCAAAGAGGCTATATGGAAATGGCCAAAATCAATCTCAACATTGCTTCAGAGGCTTTTCAAGCTGAAGAGGAGGCCGAAAACACCCTAGAACGTTTAGTGAGCGGGGTGTAAGGGGTTGATTGTAAAAAGAGGCGAAGTTTATTTCGCCGATCTTTCCCCTGTAGTGGGTTCCGAGCAGGGGGGCGTTCGTCCAGTATTGGTTTTGCAAAACGATATCGGCAACCGTTTTAGCCCTACGGTTATCGTTGCAGCCATTACCGCGCAGATACAAAAGGCAAAACTGCCGACACATGTTGAAATCGATGCAAAGAAGTATGGATTTGAGCGCGACTCCGTCATTTTGCTCGAGCAAATTCGAACAATAGACAAACAGCGTCTAACGGATAAAATCACCCATTTAGACAAACCCATGATGGAAAACATCAATAAGGCCTTGGAAATAAGCCTGGGTTTAACAGATTTTTAAAAGTTGTTGACGCATAAACTGAACACCCAAACATCCATGTCCCGGGAGGCCGGCGCATGGATGTTTTTTTACTGTTTAAAGCAAAAATGGAGTCTGCGCATAGCCGGGGGCTTGCCATTCCTTACAGAATCACTGACAGATGTAGTCCATGCAGTGGAAAGGTAAATAATGGCTGGAGCGGCTGAGCGAACCGCCGTATGCCCGCGGCCGCCCAAGGAGAATCGAAGTCGAACCATATCAAAAAATTTGCGCGTCAGCCATAAACATGTGACAATAAGTATATCTATTTTAGGGAGACTTGGCAGGGGGTAGTTGAATGGATAGAAAGCTGAAAGATCTTGTAATAGAAAACAGTGATACGATTGTGCAAATGTGGCTGGATGAGATATCGAAAGGCCGACAAAGCGATTATACATCGACAATATCCGAGGAATTGTTCGAAAGCACCAACAGGGAATTTGTCAATGTCATTTTTGCAAGTGTCGAAAAGCAGGGTATCACCACGGCTTTAGAAGACTTTTCGGAAAGGCTTGTCAACCTGGGCTGGCCGCTGAGTTATTTGACCGATGGGCTGCAATCCTTCCGCAGGGTGACAATTAACTATATCTTGAGCGAGCAAACGCAGGTGGGATCGGATTATTTCTCTGAAGTTTTGCAGGCGGTGGATAACTGGGTCGATCCAATTATCAATAAACTGGTCAATGAGTATTCCGGCAGCTGGGAACATATTGTCTCCCTGCAACGGGTAGCCCTGCAAGAGCTATCGGCACCATTGATTCCGGTTATGGAAAATATTACCGTCATGCCGTTGATCGGCACGATCGACACGGAAAGGGCAAAGCTGATCATGGAGAATCTGCTGGACGGCGTCATCAAACACAATGCTGAAGTCGTGTTGATTGATATTACCGGTGTTCCGGTTGTGGATACGATGGTAGCCCATCATATCATCCAGGCTGCAGAAGCGGTTCGTCTGATCGGTTCTACATGTATCCTTGTCGGGATCCGGCCGGAAATTGCTCAAACAATTGTCAATTTGGGAATCGATTTGAGCAAGTTCCCGACAAAGAGCTCGTTGAGGAAAGGGTTCCAATCGGCCTTGGAGTCGACCAATAGAAAAATCGTCGGTACAGCAGACAGTCACGAGAATGATATCGAACAATTAGTAGATTCTCTGGATAGGGAGTGAACGGGGTCATGAGAATACCAATTTTAAAGCTTCATAATTATTTATTGATTTCTATCCAAATTGATCTGGATGACCAGAGTGCCATCCAGTTTCAGGAAGACCTTTTGAGTAAAATACATCAAAGCGGAGCGACCGGCGTAGTAATTGATTTAACATCTGTCGATATTATCGACTCCTTTATTGCTAAGGTGCTTGGTGACGTAGTGACGATGTCGGATCTTATGGGGGCAAAAGTCGTATTGACTGGGATTCAGCCAGCAGTAGCTATGACGCTGATTGACTTGGGCATCCATCTGCAAGATGTTCCAACAGCCTTAGATTTAGAGCAAGGCTTGATCAAATTGCGTCAGGAATTGGAGGAGTGAACATGGATTTCCAATCCTGCGTTAATATTAACAAAGAGTGGGATATAGTTGGCGCCCGCCAAATCGGACGGGACTTTGCCAGAAAAATCGGGTTTGGTACAGTGGATCAGGCACGGATTGCCACTGCTATATCTGAACTCGCGAGAAATATCTATTTATACGCTGGGACAGGAAAAATCTGCTTCGAAACCATTGAAGAAATAGACCGTAAAGGATTGGTCATTTTAGCAGTGGATGATGGACCGGGAATAGCAGAGATCAGCAAAGTGATGGAAGACGGCTATTCTACTTCAGGAGGTCTTGGCGCAGGATTGCCGGGTGTGAAAAGGCTGATGGATGAATTTGATATTATATCCGAGCAAGAAAAGGGGACAGAGATAAAAGCAGTGAAATGGGTTCGTTGAGGGGGGTAAGCGATGAGTACGTTGAACATGGATTTAAGCAATTATCGAGACTTACTAAAACAGTATATCCGAACACAAGACGAGACCGCTCTCTACCAGGCGGAACAATTCAGTAAGCTGTCGATGCAGCAAAACATTTCCCCTGAAGAAATCATCAACGTTCATATCCAGGCTTTGCAGGAACTGTATCCGGAATTGCCCGAAGGGATCAAGTCATCGATGAACTTCCTGCTGGAGGCCATGATTTCCTATGGACTGGCTTACCAGGAATTCCAATCGCTACGGGAACAGCAGCTGGCTTTGAAATCGGAAATATCCGTCGCGGCCAGTATGCAGCAAACACTTCTTACAACGGTAAAGCCGGAAGTGGAAGGGCTGGATATCGGAGCCATCAGTATTCCCGCCAACCAAATGAACGGAGATTATCACCATTTTGTTCAAAATGATGATAACAAATTAGGTATCGCGATAGCCGATGTTATCGGAAAAGGGATACCGGCTGCACTGGCCATGTCGATGATCAAGTATTCCATGGATAGTATTCCGGAGAACCGGATGGATCCAAGCAACATACTGGAAAGCCTGAACAGGGTGGTCGAGCGCAACGTGGACCCGAGCATGTTCATCACCATGTTTTATGGTCTGTACGATCCAAGCAATGAAAAGTTTTACTATTCCTCTGCAGGTCATGAACCCGGCTTTTATTATAACGCGGCGGAAGATAAATTCGAGGAAATAGAAGCCAGGGGAGTTGTGCTTGGGGTGACCCGGGATACGGAGTATCGTCAGTACGAACGGAAAGTAAATGCAGGGGACATGATCATCATGCTGACCGACGGGGTGACGGAGTGCCGGCAGGGTGACCGTTTTATTGAACCGGAGGAAGTCCTTGATGTGATCAAGTCTTATATGCACCTGCCTGCCCAGAAATTGGTAGAGCAAGTATATAAGCACTTCGAACGACTCCAGGATTTTCATTTGCGGGATGATTTTACCTTGATTATTTTGCGCAAGGAAGTTTGATGGGGACCTGGTCAGGGTAATATCCTATATTGAGTGAATATTACGGAAGTAGGAGGATAACCATGAACTTAGATATTAATGTCTCAGATAAAGACTCAACGGCAGTTGTGGCACTTGCTGGAGAGATTGATGCTTTTACTGCCCCTCAATTGAAGGAACAGTTGCTGCCGTTGACGAAAGAATCGGGCAAAGTAGTGGAAGTGAACCTGGAAAATGTCAATTACATGGACAGTACAGGACTCGGCGTTTTTGTCAGCGCGTTGAAGTCGACAAAAGAAAACAACAGCGAACTGAAACTTGTTCAGTTGCAGGACCGAGTAATGCGTTTGTTTGAAATAACCGGTTTAACCGATATTATAAATATTGATTCTACAGTACGGGGTGGATCTTAATATGGAACCTTTTGACTTCATAGAAATTAAAGTTCCTGCTAAAGCAGAATATGTAGGGGTCGTAAGATTGAGTACATCTGGCGTCGCGAATCGGATGGGATTCAATTACGAGGATATCGAGGATCTGAAAGTGGCGATATCGGAAGCGATGACCAATGCCGTCACCCACGCATACCAGGGGGCGGAAGAAGGAGAAGTCACGGTTGGTTTCGGAGTTTATGAGGACCGATTGGAGGTAATGGTGGCAGATCATGGCGGCAGCTTCGACCTGGGCAAAGTAAAAGCCGACATCGGTCCGTATGAACAATCGGAGCCGATTGAGAATCTCCGTGAGGGCGGATTCGGTTTATTCTTGATCGATGCTTTGATGGATAAGGTAGAGATAAACAGCGACCATGGGGTTATCGTATTGATGACAAAATACACCCAGGAAAATAAGGTGGGATTAGATGACGACCAAATCTCAACCACACAATAGACGTGAGGATGAGGTTTACCAATGGATAAAGCATCTGCAGGAAAATCCCACAGACGAATCGGTTCAAGAAAAAATTGTATTGGCTTATCAGGATCTTGTGGAGTCAATAGCCCGCAAGTATTCAAAAAACAGTTCGATACATGAGGATTTAGTGCAGGTCGGGATGCTGGGGCTGCTGGCTGCTATTCGCAGATATGACCCTGAATTTGGTAAATCCTTTGAATCATTTGCAATACCGACCATAATCGGTGAAATCAAACGATTTATCCGCGATAAAACGTGGAGTGTCCATGTCCCGCGTCGAATCAAGGAATTAGGTCCGAAAATCAAGAAAGCTATCGAAGAGTTGACTTCGGACAATCAGCAATCGCCTTCCGTGACCGAGATAGCCGCTTACCTTGAAGTGAGCGAAGAGGACGTCCTGGAAACGATGGAAATGGGCAAAAGCTATAAAGCGCTGTCCGTAGACCGGAAAATCGAAGCGGATTCTGATGGCAGCACGGTTTCCATACTGGACTTGATCGGTAATCAGGATTCCGGTTATGAGAATGTGGACCAGCGTATGCTGCTTGAAAAAATTCTGCCGATTTTAACAGAAAGAGAACAAGAAATCCTGAAATATACCTACTTTGAAAACATGAGCCAAAAAGATACCGGTGAGATGCTTGGCATTTCGCAAATGCATGTATCCCGTCTGCAAAGGCGTGCATTGAGAAAACTTAGAGAAGCATTGCAGTCAGAAAGCTCGGAGGTTTTCTAGTGAGTGAATTGGATAAACAGCGAATGCAGGTTTCCGTCTATCAGACAGCGAAAAAAGGCAACTATTACTGTGGTGACAGCTATTACTATACAGAAACAGAAGACGAGTTTATCTGTGCTTTAGCTGACGGTTTGGGCAGCGGGGAATACGCCAAAGAGTCTTCACAGGCTGTTATGGATGTCATTGAAGAAAACATTTTCGCGAGCGTCGATGAGATAATAAAGGTGTGCAATGAAAGATTGGTAGGAAAGCGCGGCGTTGTATTAGGTGTATTGAAGGTGAACTTTACATCGAATGCTTATTCGTTCAGTTCGATTGGTAATATCGGTATCATGACGATAACAGACAAACAGGAGAAAAAACGGAGCATTCCGAACGCCGGTTACCTGGGCGGTTATAAACGCCCTTTCAAAGTGTTTGACGGCACAATGGAACCAGGTATGATTTTTATTATGTTTTCAGATGGGGTCAATTCAATGGATTTGTCTTCCAAATATTTTTTGGGCAAAGATGTCGAAAGAATCACGGAGACGTATGCTGCCATGGTAGGACAAAACAAAGATGATGACACCACCTTGATTGCCATGAAGTTTGCCAAAAGTGAATAGCATCGTCGAAAGCATACTCTTATCTTGGAAGATGGGAGTATTCGTTTTTTAGGCAGCATCTGACCGGTTTACTCTCAACATGGAGTAGGCCGGTTTTTTTGGTTGTCCTGTGTGGTAGCAATCGTAATTGCGCTACTTCCATGTGGGATTTTCGTCACTTTGACTAATTCCTCTCTGTGTATCGGCGGGGCTGATTTGGTACAATGGAGACAAGAAGCGTAAGGAGGAAACCGATATTGAGTGAAGCACACGAATATGACCAGTTAATAAAATGGGTGGCAGGAGAAACAAAGGTTTCAGCTGCACCAATCAAACAAGTTATTTCTTTGTTGGAAGAAGGGAATACGGTTCCGTTTATCGCCAGGTACCGCAAAGAGCAGACCGGCGGATTGGATGAAGTGCAAATCAAAGCAATTGAAGATAAATGGACATATGCGCAAAATCTGGCAGAACGTAAGCAGGAAGTCATTCGCTTGATCGATGAACAGGACAAATTGACTCCCGAGCTCGAAGCTAGCATAAGGAATGCAACGCAACTGCAGCGGGTGGAAGATCTTTATCGTCCTTATAAGCAAAAAAGAAGAACGAAGGCGACCATAGCCAAAGAAAAAGGATTGGAACCACTGGCGGAGAAAGTATGGAACCATCAGGTGGAGGATTTAGAAAAGGCGGCAGCGGCTTATTTATCGGATGAGCATGAATTGGTCTCGACGGATGAAGTGATAGCCGGGGTCAACGATATAATCGCTGAGTGGATCGCCGATGATGCTCAATACAGGGAGTACATACGGGATAAAACGTTCAAAGCCGGGACGATTCGCGGGGATGCCAAGGATCGGGAAAAGGACGAAAAAAGCGTTTTTGAGATGTACTATGATTATGAGGAACCGATCAGATCGATTGTTGCCCACCGTGTGCTCGCTCTCAACCGCGGAGAAAAGGAAGAGGTCATCAAAGTAGCTGTGCGTCCCCCTGTAGAACAAATAACTGAATACCTGAATAAAAGGCTTGTAAAAAGAAACGATACAGCCGTCATCAAACAGTTTTGGAAGGAAGTTATCGAGGACAGCTATAAGCGCTTGATCCAGCCGTCGATTGAACGGGAAATCCGGAACAGTCTATCGGAAAAAGCAGAACAGCAAGCAATCGATATTTTTTCGACCAATTTGAAAAACCTCCTGCTGCAACCGCCGCTTAAAGGGAGAGTCGTCCTGGGGGTCGATCCGGCATTCCGTACAGGCTGTAAGCTGGCGGTTATAGATGAGACAGGCAAGGTTCATGCCATTCAAGTAATCTATCCAACTGCCCCTAAAAAGGATAAAAAGGGAGCGGAAAAGGTTCTGTTATCGCTCTTAAAGCAGTATCCCATCGAGCTCATCGCCATTGGCAACGGCACTGCTTCAAGAGAGACCGAACAATTTATTGCAGACTTTATCAGTGACCATCAGTTAGATATCGCTTATATCATTGTAAATGAAGCCGGTGCCAGTGTTTACTCAGCTTCTAAGCTGGCCCGTGAAGAATTCCCTGAGTTGCAGGTGGAAGAACGAAGCGCCGTTTCGATTGCAAGAAGGGTGCAGGATCCCCTGGCGGAGTTGGTGAAAATCGACCCCAAGTCTATAGGAGTCGGGCAATACCAGCATGATGTCAGCCAAAAAAGCTTGAACGGATCCTTGACCTTCGTGGTGGAGACCGCCGTCAACCAGGTCGGTGTCAATGTCAACACTGCTTCAGCTTTTTTGTTGCAGTATGTATCTGGCTTAAGTAAAACCGTCGCGGGTAATGTAATCAAGCAACGGAACGAAAACGGCAAATTCACCAGCAGAAGCCAACTGAAAAAAATTCCGCGTTTAGGCAATAAAACGTATGAACAGTGCATTGGCTTTCTTCGGGTTCCCGACGGGGATGAGCCGCTGGACAGGACTGCGATCCACCCGGAAAGTTATTCGGCGGCCAACCAGCTGCTGCGCATGCTAAATTTTTCTACTGATGATTTAGGTACAGAAGCATTGAAGCAAGCCTTATCTGAGGTGACTCTAGGGGAAACTGCTGAAAAACTCGGTATCGGGGTACCGACTTTGGAGGACATCATGAAAGCATTGGCAAGCCCTGAGCGTGATCCACGGGACGATTTTCCACAGCCGCTATTAAAAAAGAACGTGTTGGCCATGGAAGATCTACAGCCTGGAATGGAACTTCAAGGAACGGTAAGAAACGTTGTCGATTTCGGAGTATTCGTGGATATTGGGGTTAAGCAGGATGGTTTGGTGCATATTTCGAAAATGTCCAAGCAATTTGTGAAACATCCGACCGATGTTGCAGCCGTCGGAGGTGTTGTCACCGTCTGGATAGACAGTGTCGACGTAGATAAACAGCGGATAGCTTTGACAATGGTACAGGATTAATGAAAACAAAAGGGCTGTTCCTGCAGCCCTTTTGTCTATGGTTAAGTATAAGCATTTCCTGACTGCGGTCTATTTAGCAGGAGTTTTTATCCTGATAAAAAAACCAACATTGATTCAATACTTTTATTTGGTATAAATCTTTGGTAAGGAAGGCTTTTGTCATTTGCTTTTTAAACCAATTGGGCATCTGAACCATCCTCCTGGACAAATAGTGTTGGAAATCAGGCAGAAATCAAGTTATTGTAGGGTATGCAAATCAAGTAAAAGGTGTGACGATAATGGTGGAAACAATCAGTCAGAAAAAACTGGAGGAATTGGTGGACGAATTGTCGAAAAAGTACTTTGATAAGCCTTTTATCGACGAAGTAATGTTTAACAACCGTTTACGTACAACCGGGGGAAGGTACATTCCGTCCAGAAGAACAATAGAACTGAACCCGAAGTTTCTAACAGAGTTGGGGCAAGAAGAATTTATCGGCATCATTAAACATGAACTGTGCCATTATCATTTGCATATCGAAGGGAAAGGATATAAGCATCGCGATCCTGATTTTAGAGAGTTGTTGCGCAAGACTGGATCTCCTCGTTTTTGTCAGGCTCTTCCTTCTGCCAGAAAGCAAACCAGACATCGGTATCAATGCAGGGATTGCGGGCATATCTATGAAAGGGCAAGAAGAGTGGATACAAAGAAGTATCGCTGTGGCAGATGCAGAGGGAAGCTTGTTAAAGTATCGTCGTGACACCGTGAAATAAATTGGTGTATGAAAAAACAAAGGAAACCATTGACGAATCATGTCTTCCGTGTTAAATTAAATAAGCCCTTGAAAAAACAAAGCTTTTTCCCGTTTTTTCTTTTTTATTTTCCCGATTGCTTTCTTGAAAAAATTCAAAAAAGCAATTGACAAACCGGGCGAATTAATGTATTATACTTAACGTCGCTGTTGTTCGGAGCGGCAAAAAATACTTTTTATTCCACCGTAGCTCAGTGGTAGAGCAATCGGCTGTTAACCGATCGGTCGTAGGTTCGAATCCTACCGGTGGAGCCAGTGGAGAAGTACTCAAGTGGCTGAAGAGGCGCCCCTGCTAAGGGTGTAGGTCGCGTAAGCGGCGCGAGGGTTCAAATCCCTCCTTCTCCGCCATTGTATATTGGCCCGTTGGTCAAGTGGTTAAGACACCGCCCTTTCACGGCGGTAACACGGGTTCGAATCCCGTACGGGTCACTTTCATTTTATATCGGTAAGGTCCGGTAGTTCAGTTGGTTAGAATGCCTGCCTGTCACGCAGGAGGTCGCGGGTTCGAGTCCCGTCCGGACCGCCACTTTGTTGGGCTATAGCCAAGCGGTAAGGCATCGGGTTTTGATCCCGTGATTCGCTGGTTCGAATCCAGCTAGCCCAGCCATTTCTTTTATAAGTAAGATGATTGAATTTATTGTGAGCCATTAGCTCAGTTGGTAGAGCATCTGACTTTTAATCAGAGGGTCGGAGGTTCGAATCCTCCATGGCTCATCAAAAAAGTTGTGTGCTGGATTTTTTCTACGAGTTAAATCCAGCCCATTCCTTTTAGTCATTATCATATTGCGCGGGTGTGGCGGAATTGGCAGACGCGCTAGATTTAGGATCTAGTGTCTACGACGTGGGGGTTCAAGTCCCTCCACCCGCATTGTGTTTTGTCTACTGCTGTGGGGTCTGCACGGCATTTTATTTTTGCTTGAGCGGTCGTGGCGGAATGGCAGACGCGCTAGGTTGAGGGCCTAGTGGGGGCGACCCCGTGGAGGTTCAAGTCCTCTCGACCGCACCAAAAAAACATTGACATCGATTGATGAATATGATATATTAAAAGATGTCGCTTCAACGAGCGCCCGTAGCTCAATTGGATAGAGCGTTTGACTACGGATCAAGAGGTTAGGGGTTCGACTCCTCTCGGGCGCGCCATTATCGGGAAGTAGCTCAGCTTGGCAGAGCACTTGGTTTGGGACCAAGGGGTCGCAGGTTCAAATCCTGTCTTCCCGACCATGCTTCACCATATATATTCACTCACTTTGCGGGTGTAGTTTAGTGGTAAAACCTCAGCCTTCCAAGCTGATGATGAGGGTTCGATTCCCTTCACCCGCTCCATTAAGGGGCCTGTAGCTCAGTTGGTTAGAGCGCACGCCTGATAAGCGTGAGGTCGGTGGTTCAAGTCCACTCAGGCCCACCATTTTGATCTTTGAAAACTGAACAAAACAACCAGTATGTCAAGCAAGATATACAAGCTAGTTTTTGAACGAGCAAGCAAGCTCATCATTTATGGAGAGTTTGATCTTGGCTCAGGACGAACGCTGGCGGCGTGCCTAATACATGCAAGTCGAGCGCGGGAAGCAGGCAGATCCCTTCGGGGTGAAGCCTGTGGAACGAGCGGCGGACGGGTGAGT
>NZ_JBEWYY010000018.1:0-46214 GCF_041366435.1 Sediminibacillus sp. JSM 1682029 | reverse complement strand
AACGTTCATGCGTTGGAAACAAGAGATTTTACAGTCATTCATGTATCCATTTCATAATGGTATATCGAGGGAATAAACAATACGATAAAGGTTTTAAAACGAGATTCCTTTAGAATCAAAGACTTTGGACGATTTAAGCATGAAACTTCATGGCAGCAAGCGGTTAAAAAGGCTCTGTAGAGCGCAATAGCGTAGCAGAGGAAATAAGCGAGACTCCTGCGGAAAAACGGGCGGCCGAGACCCCACAGCGGGTTTTGCGAGGGGGCTCGGGCGTTCGTCCGCGGAAAGCGAGTTTATTTCCTCTGCGGTCTGAGTAAAATAGCTGTTTTTAGATTGAGCCTTTCGATAAAGAGAGGGTGGAAGAAAAATCACACCGCCACATTTGACAGAGAACCTGCATTCTGAGGAAGTGGAAGCCCGTAGTATCTTGCCGTAGCAATTTGGAGCACGCCTCAAGACAACAGGAGAAAACCAGAATATACAAATAAAAACCGAACGAATCTGATTGCATTTAGAATCCGTTCGATCTTTACTTTGGTGGCCACGGATTTTCTGCAGGGTATAACTGTTCAAGCAGAATAAATTTTGATAAAGTAATGTATAGGTGTAAAGGAGGTCATAAGATATGCCAGTGTTTTTTGCTATTTTCGCTTTGTTCGTACTATTTCTATTTAATTCTTTAACCCATAAACTTGTAGTAAGAACAGAAATGTCTCAGGAACGACAGCCGAATGTATTCAGAACAATCAATATATTGATAACCATCTTGTTGATCTCTTCTTATGTAGAGGTGTTATTCACTTAAATCAACAGACAAGAAGATTCGCCCTCGCAAGCTTAAGTTAAACCCTGGAGTACCGTTTTCGCGCACAGAGGTTTTACTTAGAATTTGAGAGGGCAGGGGCAACATTGCACCAAAATTACTCACTTTCAAAAAGGGATGACCGGGAGCGAATACGCCCACTGGTCATCCCTTTTTACAACCGGAAAAATGGTAATTTCTCATTGTATTAAAGCCATGCTGCTCCGACAATGATCAGCAAAATGAATAAAACGACAATTAACGCAAAACCGCCTTGGTATCCTGCGCCCATCCATAACACCCCCTTGTTGTCTTTTGTTCCATCCTATGCAACGGAGAGTCATCTAGCATAGGCGTATGCCCGAAATTTAGTAAAAAGTGTGTAATTATAGGAATGGACTATTTTTTTCACTGCTAAATGTGTTATATTATTTCAAGAGCTTGTCAAAGCTTGTACGAAAAGTTTTTGGAGAGTAGGAGTGTTTATATAATGAAAAAAATCGCATTATCGGCATCCTTGGCATTCGGAATCCTGGCTCTGTCCGCTTGTTCTTCGGATGACCCGGAAACAGTGGCGGAAACAGATTCAGGCAATGTCAGTAAAGAAGAGTTCTACCAGGAATTGAAAGATCAGAATGGCGAAACTGTCCTGCAGCAACTGGTCATGAGAAAAATTCTCGAAGGCAACTATGACGTGAAAGATGACCAGGTACAAGAAGAACTCGATTCATTAAAAGAACAATACGGGGACCAATTTGAAATGGTGCTTCAGCAAAGCGGTTTCTCTGATGAAGAGGAATTCAAAGAGGTTCTGCGTTTGAATATGCTTCAAGAAAAAGCAGTTACCGAAGATGTAGAAGTCTCTGACGAAGAAATTAAGCAAAGATATGAAAACATGCAAACGGACCTTGTGGCGAGACATATTCTTGTCCAAGATGAAGAAACAGCTAAAGAAGTGAAGCAGAAGTTGGATGACGGCGGGGACTTTGCCGAATTGGCAAAAGAATACTCTACCGATACTGGTTCTGCTGAAAATGGCGGTGACCTGGGTACATTCGGTGTAGGCGATATGGTACCGGAATTTGAAAAAGCTGCCTACAATCTGGAAGTGGACGAAATCAGTGATCCTGTACAAACTTCCAATGGCTGGCACATCATTCAAGTAACCGAACGCAAAGACGCTGAAGAGGAAGTCGAACCACTTGAAGATATCCGCGATCAAATCCGCAGAGACATCGCTTCGACAAAAGTAGATGACGCGGCTGCACAAGAAAAAATGCAGAAATTGATGGAAGATGCAAATATCGATGTGAAAATCGAAGACTTTAAAGACCTCTTCGAAACTACCACACCAGAAGTAGAAGAGCCAGCGGAAGACTCCGGCAATTCAGATTCAGAAGAAGGTTCTTCTGATGAAGGCTCTAGTGAAGACCAGGAAAGCTCTGAAGAATAAATCTCCGAATAGCAAGGGTGGGACAACAAGCTTGGCCACCAAAACAAAAAACCGAGCGGATTTGAACTATCAATCAAATCCGCTCGGTTTTTACTATTTGTGTTCCTTAGATAGACTTCTTATTATCCTCTTGTTTGATGCGTTCTTCGTATGCTATGACAAATCCTTCACTACGTGTTCGGGGTCTAACTTTTATATGATCAAGACGAAAAACAGCACGAAAGCTTTTTTATTTAGAAATTGAAACTCTCCATGTAACGGCATGAAAAGAAAACAGAAATCAACCAGGAGTACGAGCATCACTTGTTTGCGAGTAATTCTACGTCAACGAAGGCAAGGTACGCGACTCCTGCGGGAGGAGCGCGAGCTGAAGATCCACTTGGTAAAGTGCTTTTCTTTACCAAGTTAGCTGAACCCGTGCCCGCGGAAAGCGAAGTACCTTGCCGAAGTAAAGCGTTGCTCTTTAGGTTAGTGAATGTTAGAACGATTTACTTTTTATAACCCAAAAACCGAGCGATTGGAATCGTTCGGTTTTTGGGTTGACCATTATGTTTTTGTCTCGGTTACATGGATGTCATTTGTTTTTTTTCTGGCTCTTCCTCATTTTGCTGTCTCTGTCCCCGTTCATTTTGAATCCGGTCCATGTATATTTTTCCTTCCCGCTCAATAAACTGCATTTCCAGCTTTTTCTCTGCTCTAACGGCTCTAAAAGCCATATATCCACTGAAGAAAATAAAAAGGATGAACATATAAACCCACCAAGGAATCCCCAATATCATCGCATAGCCCTCCTTGTCCCTATTTGCTATTTAAAATATATGCAGGGACACGTCAAATATGCCAGGACGGTAGTCAGATTTCGGTTTGAATCTGTTTGGTTTCCAATTTTTTAAACATATACCAATATACTAAAGCACTCAGGACAGCAAACATTCCTAAAGTCGCAAACACAATTGGATAGGCAAGATAATTCGTCAAAACCAAGCTTAAAGGCGCCATTAATTTGCCGACTGTAAAACGAAGGCTTGCTGCTGAAAAATACTGTCCGCGCATATGCTTCGGAGCTAGCTTGGCGACGAAGCTTTCCTGGATGCCGACCACCATCAGCTCGGCCATAGTGAATAAGGCCATGGCAAAAATGAACATCCAAATATTTTCCGTAACCCCATATAAGAATATGCCGACAGCATAAAGAAGACTGGATGCCACGAACACTGGCTTTTCCTTGAACCGGTTCATTATGCGGGTAATAAATACTGTAAATATAGCTACCAGCAGTCCATTTTCGGCCAGAACCAGGGCAAATGCTTTTTCTCCACTAATACTCAGCCCGAAATCTCCCAGATGGAACAAGGTCTGGTTATCGATGACTTCGCTTGTGTACACCGCTATGAGGATGTCGAGTTGCATAAAAGTCTGTGCCACGAGAACGCCAGCAATGATAAACAATAAAAAAGTGCGATCTTTAGCTATGATCCGATAATCACTTAGTTCATCCCATACAGCTTTGTACCAACGGACCTTCGCTTCTTTCTTCCGAAACTGCACTGTCACCGTTTCTCCCAGGAACCGCTGCAGGATAATCGACAACACCCCGGTCAAAAATGCACCGGCCAGCAGCATTTCAAACCGGTAACTGTAAAATAAAAAGCTGCCGATGATCGGACCGACTACGACGGCGATATTGATCGACGTATAAAATACAGCAAATACGGAAGCACGATGTTTTTCCGACACAACGTCTGCCACCATAGCGTGCGATGCCGGCCAATATAACGCTCCCCATATTCCGAGAAGACTGAATGCTAAAAATGTCCCTATCGGCGATTGATACCAAGGAGAGTTTGCAAATGCAAATAAGAGAAAGGTCAAAAACTGTCCGAAGGAGGAAATGACCATCATCCGTTTCCTGCCGAATCGGTCTGCGCAGTAACCTCCTGTCAAACTGGCTATCACGGAAAACGCCTGCGATAACACTAACAGCCAGCCGGCCTTGTCCTTTCCAAAGGAATTTTCAAATAAAATGGTCATAAACGGAAAATAAGACCAAAAAAGAAAATTTGTTGTCCCTTCTCCAAATAAACGGATTTTTAAGTTGCGATCCCAATCCTTCCACTTCATCGTTCTTCGCCCCTGTTTCTGTCTAATTTTCCATGCCTTTTCTATTCGTCCTGAACAATTGCCGGTCTTTCGGCACTGATTTTTTCATTATACCAGAAATGAAATGTTAAAAAGCACGTAACATTCCAGAAAAAATTCCAGCGATAGAAATTGATATTCATCCGTTCGGCATTGCGTTACAATAGGGGGAGAATCTATGCCCTTTGTGGTAGTTAAAGAAGTTTGAAGATAAATGGAGTGATAGAATATGGCTGAAAAAGCCACCTATTTTTATGAGTTTATCCCGATTGACTATACAGTAGATCAAGCAAAGCGGGAACAAATTCTTGCTGAGTTCCCCCCGCCTGCGCTCCCGGACAGCAGTGAATATTTTGTGCTGGACGACCAAGTACCTGGCAGCACTGTCAACCTCCGGCTTTTACTGAACGACTTTCAAGTCCAGCTCACTAAAACCAATAAACAGTTTTTGAAACTCCGATTCAGCAATAATGCCGGAGTCATCAATGCAAAGATGTGGGACAATCAAGGCTCTGTCGAACAAAACCAGCCACTTTTGGAAAAGTTCGCTGTGTTTGATGTGGAAGCTTTGGTCGATGAATTCAGAGGATTTAAATCGCTCACTATCCAACAACTTACACCTTGCGAAACAAAGATAAACCCTTTTTCTCTGTTGCCATATACTCATCAAAGCATCGAAGACTTAACGGTGGAGTTGTTCAGCTACTTGGATGAGTTACAACACCCTTACCGCCAAATCGCCCGTGCCGTCATGACCCGTTTTTGGGATCAATTCCGGATCAGGCCGGCTGCAAAAGGATATCATCACAATTATTTGGGGGGACTGTTAAAGCATACTGTAGGTCTGATGCGATTCGCCCGCTACATACTGAAACAAGAAGAAAACCATTTTCAGGCAGCAATGAAGCTGATCAATGTAGTGGAGAAAGCGTACAAAAATGAACTTTGGTCGCAATTCCAGTCGGACAATGGCCTTCAGCAGTTAGTCTGGAAGGACACGATTGATCATCTCTATCGACAACTGCAAGGGATGATGGATCATAAAGAAAAACAACCGGACCATGATGTAATCATGACGAGTATATTGTTTCATGATATCGGCAAGCTGCTTGAATACGACCATGCAGGCAAGACGTTCGATACTTTTCACTTTTTATTCCCGACAGCGGCACACACGGGGCAGGAAAATCGGAAACAGGCCGGTATTACGATGGACGACCTGGGAGTGATGGTCGGGCATATTCCCTATGGAGTCCTTCTGTTGAATAAAATAATCGAAACAGAGGGGATTTCTTTATCTCTGGAAGCCATCCATCAAATGGCCCATTGTATTTTGTGTCATCATGGGCTTCCGGAATGGGGATCATGCATTCAAAAGCCGCAAACAATCGAAGGATACATCATCCATTTTGTCGATTACTTGGACAGCCGTTATGAAAACAGCGAAGCAGTCAAGTGAATGGCACCTTCTTATTTCCAAGCATTTCGTGAAGTCAATTTAAACATTAGACAAACCAAGTGAAAATTCATCGTACATATACCGAACGAATTCGAATGCTAGTTGCTTTGCCAACATGTATTGATATCAGCTATGTACTTAAAAACCCTTGCCAGGCAGGCAAGGGTTTTTGAATTCCTAGTTTTTGGGGACGTACTTGAAAATTTCGCCGGATTCGACAACCTGGATGAATTTCATCAGCCAGCGATAATAATTTTGAGCATATTTCAGTCTGTCGATATCACTGGCAATTTTCTGCTTCAAATGGTCATCATCAGTCTGAGCATGAATTTGTTCCAGCTCATGAATAGCTTCTTCCGCTTCCTCGATGTTCGTCTCTGTATGATGACGCCACCGGTTCCCGAACAAAGAGGTAAAGGATTTGTACCAATCCTCTTCAGATTTATACAAGTCCTTTCGCACCCCTTTTTTATAAGCCGGCTGAACCATTTTCATCTCAGACAAGGACCTGACCCCTGTCGACATACTTGTCTTGCTCATTTCCAGCGCGTCACGCATATCATCAAGGGTCATCGGCTCCTCCGCAAAATACAAAGCGCCGTACAGACGGCCGACTGAGGAAGTAATCCCGTAAAGGTTCATGTTTTTTGCAATCACTTGTATGAATTTTTCAATGGTTTCTTCATATTCAGACCATTCGCTTGATTTGTCACTATTTGGCAATGGAATACCCTCCAACCACTTTATCTTCAGTTATTTTATCATTCCTTTGCCGATTATGCTAATTCAATTACTTCTCTATTTTCTAAATCGATAACAGGTATCTCTCCCAAGGTTTTTTGGATTGATTTGCTGCTGGAAAATAGAATGATTTGTTGCTGTTGTTCTGAAATATTTTTAAGAATGCTGCCAAACTCCCGTTTTCGTTTTCGATCAAAATGGACAAAGGCATCGTCTATAAAAAAGGGCATATTTTCTGCTTGATATACACTGCTTAAGGCAAGCCGGAGAGAAACGTAAAGTTGATCGGCCGTTCCTTTGGACAATTCATCCACTGCATACCGGAATCCTTCCTGGTCTGTTACGGAAAACGGACGGCCGTCTTCTGGTGGAAAAATATCCACATACTTGCCGTCTGTCAGTTGATGAAAGTGAGCTCCAGCGGCTTTGAGTGTGTGCGGCAAGTAATCTTTTTGATAGCTTATCTTAGTCTCCATCAGCATTTCTTTGGCCGTTTGGTAAACCGCCCATTGTTTCACTTGTTTTTTCAACTGTTCGATTTCTCCAGAATACCGGTGCTTGAACTGAGAAAAATGTTCCGACCGCTCCATCCTGCTAATCTTGGAGCGAATGTCCGATAACTGTTGCCTTGCTGCATCCATTAGGGATTCCAGCTTTTCCAATTCTGTTTCGAATTGTTCCAATGCCTGTTTCGCTTCTGCCTGATCGGGTAGATTGTCAAGGTAATGGTTTATCTCTTCACCTGACAACAGTGGAGCAAGTTGATTGTAATAACTGTCCATTTTCTCCTTAATGGACAGGGCCTCTTGCTGTTGTCTTCCAAGACGCCGGAAATCCTCTTCGTTTTCAACACCTGCAGTCTTGAGCAGCGAGCCTGTGTCCTGTTCATAAGGCTGCATTTCCTCCAACAGCTGTTCTCTTTCCCTTACAGCTCTTTCCAACCATTCCTCATACTGTGACAGGGTTTGCCTGTTTTGTCTTTGTTTTTCCAGCTGCTCCTGAAGTTGACGGACAAACTCACTCGTTTCATCGGATTCATCCAGCCCTGTCTCTTTAAAAAACGCTGTTAAGGTTTTTCTGTATTCGTCCAACTGTTGAAGGAGTTCCTCTTGCTCCATGTCTAAACGGATAAGGGAATGGTATTTTTCCATACAGGCATCCAATTTATGAAACAGTTTCGGCCAATAAGCCGGATCCACATCAATAAGAAAAGGATAGCGCCTTTTTTGTTCTCTGATCTGCCGTTCAACCTGCTGACGTTTTTCTTCGAGAAATTTTTTCCGCTCGGAAACCTTCAATAATTGTAACGAACGCTGTTTGATTTGTCCGCTGATGGAGTGCTGTTCATCCAATAGCTGATAATGACGGCGAAGCTGCTGCTCGGCCTCCTTGTAATCGGACGCCGTCCACTGTAATGCAATCGGTTCACCTTCGGATGAAGGGCTGGAAAGCCTCCCGGATGATTTTTTCACTTTCCATACTGGTACCATTCCGGCCAGGAACAAAATCAGGCCGACCGCATAAAAACTTTTAATATCGGATAAGAATGCTGCTGCTCCAAACAACACGGCTCCTATTACAGCTGAACCAGATAACGTCCAAGCCTGTCTTTTCTTCCACTTGTCGACCTCAGGAAAAATCGGACGCCCTTCAGATGATTCAACATATTCTTGCGTACGTTTTGCATCGACGATTTTTTGTAATTCTGCAGCTTTTGATTCCTCGAGTATTCCTGTATCCAAACGTGCCTTTTCTTCCTGCAAGGAACGCAGCTGTTCCTGTGTACTCCGTTCTTCGCGTTCTGCGCTCTCCCATTCTGCTTCCGTCTGCTGCACGGCCTCTTTTATTTGATTCCAGCTGTCCTCAAGATGAAAAGGCATGGAAAGAGAACCAAGTTGATCCCAGTTTAAATCAAGGTGAAGATCGTCTATCTGCTGTTCTAGTTCCGCAACCGATTTTTTCCGTCTCTTCTTCAGATAATCAAGCTGGCTGGCCTGTTGCTGATACGTATTGGAAGCAGCAGCTAACGCCTCTGCCTTTTCCCGTTTCTTTTGCTGCCATAATTGCTGCTGAAGTGTCGATATTTCGTACCGGTAATCCCGTTCATTGCTTTCCAGAACCGCCAACCTGCTCCGCAACGGCAGCAGCTGTTCCTGGAGATATTCATAACGCTCCAGACCATTTTCCGGAAAATGACTGACTTCGGGAAGCTGCTCCAACTTGGCTTGTTCCCCTGCAAGCATGTAAAGAATCGGCAAAGCCTGTACTAGTTTTCCTTGTTTCGTCCTTGCCGCTTTCGTATTCTCCAAATCCCTCTGTAACATTTCTATATTTCCAACGAGTCCGGCTTCCGTTTTCTTTTGCTGCTGGTAGGATTCCTCCTGTTCCTGCAACTGATTCCACTCTTGCTGCATCGATGTTAATTTATTTAGCTGGCTGTTTATTTCCGGATTCTTTCCCTGTGGTTTGAACCGTTTGTCCAACTCGTTTTCCAGCTGTTTTTCAACGGTGTATATTTTTTCAGTACCGGTCATTCCTACGCCAAGGAGAAGTTCCCCGAGCTCATCCGGCTTCATGGCATGGAGTTCCATCAAGTCATCGGCATCAAATGAAAACACGGATTCAAAACTATCCCGGTTCATGCCATTTAACTGTTTGCTCCACCAGTCACTTCCCTTGATGCTTCCGTCAGATAGATAACAAACAGCTTCTCCATTCTGTTTTTCGTGCGTTCTTTCGACATAAAACATACCTGCTTCTTCTGTCCACAGTTTCAATCTTCCTCCGATTTTCCCGCCGGTTTTGGGTCGGTGGAATTCACGCTGTTTCGGCGGGAGGCCGAATAGGATAAACAACATGAATTGACGGATTGTCGATTTACCAGATTCGTTTGGCCCACTGATCAGAAACAGGTTTTCCTCCGGGAATTCAACCCGGAAGTCCTGCCATTTACCAAAACCATATATATGGGCTGCTAACAGCTTCATTGCTTCACCCTCATTTCTTTAACAGCTGATTCATCAACAAGTTTTCAGCCATCCGTTTGATTTCCGACTGCTCTTCTTCCGTAAATCCGGACAGATACTTCCTTGCCTTGCGGTGATGCAGGATCGGGTGTAAATAACGGGTGATGTCATCTGTCTCCTGAAACCGTTTTGCCAATTCACCCGCAAAATGATGTCCTTTCTCCAGCTCCTCCTGGTTCCAACTGTGTTCGACTTGGATCGAGTACCCTTGTATATAAGCCCATCTATTGTCGAACTGATCGATTTCATTACAAAAATCAACTGTATCATCCAGATAACCAGTTTGATGCCAATCTTCGAGGACGGAACAATTGCTAAAAAAGGTCAAATGGAGAATCGCCTTTCCGTAACGATTTCGACAATCTTCCAGATGCCTTTCGATAACCGGAACCATCTCTTGTGGATCAGTGCAGGAGGAGACATCCACCGTGAGGTTTTCAAAGCGGATTTGCTGCAAAGAATGAAAAGTCGTTTCTGCCTCTCCGTTTTTCAACTCAACATGATAACAACCTTTTTCACCTGATTCTTTTTTTGATCGTCCCTGGATATTTCCCGGGTACACGACCGGGGGCAGCTGGTTCAAAACATCACGAGAATGGATATGTCCCAGAGCCCAATAATCAAATTCCTTTTCCGTCAGGTCACGCAAGTGGAACGGCGCATAAACATCATGTTCCTTGTCGCTGTGAAGGCTTCCGTGGAGCATGGCGATATGATATGGGGCTGTTCCTTCTATGGTGTACTCCTGTGTTTTATTTTCCGTAACCGCTCTTTCCCGATAACTGAAACCATAAATCTTGGCAGCAGTCTTACCGTTTTTCCGGAAAGGAAGCGAACGGACCTGCTGGTCGGTAAATACATGGACATTTTCAGGAAATTGATCTGTAAACTGGCTGCCCTCTGTAAAGTCATGATTTCCATAAGACATGTAAACCTCAATGTGGTGTGCGTCCAGCTTTTCAAAGGCTGCTTTCAACTGCATCCTTGCCAACAGACTGTGCTGATTTTCATCAAACACGTCACCCGCAATCAAAACAAAATCGACTTGCTTTTCGATTGCCAGACGGACAAGTGCTTCCAAAGCATCGAAGGTACTTCCTCTGATTTGCTCAAAAATCGCCGCTGGTACATTTCCCAAGCCTTTGAACGGGCTGTCCAAATGCAAATCGGCACTATGTAAAAAAGATATTTTTTCTTTGGCCATATAAATTTTCCTTTCAAAATTGGCTGTACCTCTTCATTTTAGCAAATCCAAAAGCCGAATGCACGTTCGTCACGAAGGTAAGCAGTGGTCTTCCGATCACTAAATGTAACTTGAAACAACGTGTCCGATATCAGCCGGTAAAAAGGGGTCAAAGCAAAAACCGAACGATCATTCGAAATTAAAGCAATCGAACTCGTTCGGTTTTCATCGTTTTATTAAAGTTGTTTTATTTGATTACTTTTCCAAAGAAACATGTCGCATCCACTCCAGCCAGGCTTCCACGGGACGGCTTCGCCCCGTGTCCTTCCCGCTGGAAACTGCGCTCCAATGGATGGAACGCTCGATTCTGTTGTGTGATCTCCTGCGAAAGTGTTGTCAATCAGGAAACCTCTTATGATTTTTTGGAAAGCTGTAGTGCTTTTTTGAAGTCTTTTAAGGAAGATGCTTTGCCGTACATCAAAACACCCCCGCGATAAACACGGGCTCCCAATGCCGCCAGCAAGCCTATCGAAGCAAGCATGATGACGATCGACAAGGCAACTTCCCATGTTGGTATATCCAGCATGCCCACTCGCAGGAACATCAACATCGGAGTAAAAAACGGGATATAAGAAGTGACTGTCACGAAACTGGATTCAGGTACATTCAATCCGAACATAGCGATGAAAAAGGCGATCATCACCAGGAATATCATCGGCATCATCAACTGCTGCACATCCTCGATGCGGCTGACGAGTGAGCCAAGCATCGCCGCCAGCGTCGCATACAACAAGTAACCAAGCACAAAAAATACAATCGCGTAGATAAAAGTGGAAGCAGTCACTCCGGACAGGCCAAAATATTCAAAAACTCCGCCTGTCATTTCTGATTGTTTTTGTTGCAGGACGATATAACCGACTACAATAAATAAACCGACCTGTGTCAAACCGAGAAGTGCTATCCCAAGTATCTTGGCAAACATCTGACTCACCGGCGAAGCACTGGAAATCAAAATTTCCATCACCCGGGATGTCTTTTCATTGGCAATATCCATGGCAATCATATTTCCATAAGTTATCACCGATATATATAGTAGAAACAATATAATATATACGAGACCGCGCGCCTCACTCAATTCTTCCTCTGTTTTCGCACTCTCCTGCAATGCGACTGCTTCAAACGCAACTGGTTGATAAATTTCTTCGAGCTGCGACTGATCAATGCCTGCATTGTTCGTCGCCATGGCTACTTTGATTTGCTGCAGCTGCTGCTCCAACGTATTGCTCAATTCCGATGAGGCAATTTGATTAGCGTAATAGGAAGCCTGCGGCAAGTTTTGTCCATCATAGCTTATGGAAAGAAACGCCTCATAATCTTCTTCCTCTACTGCCTCTTTCGCTTCATCTGCTGTACCTCCGTATTGCTTCAGCGTAACATCAGAAGCTGTGTTTTCCACACTTTCTTTGAGCGGAGAAAAGATTTCTCCCGTCTCATCGAGAACTGCTACTTCCCTATTTTCCTCACTATCAAACATTTCGATAATCGAAGTGATATTGGCCAATCCCACGATAACGAGTAAAGCGATGATATTGGTGATCAAAAATGACTTCGTTTTGAAACGGGTCATGTATGTATGGGACAAGACGATCCAAAATTTATTCATAAGATGCACCTGCTTTCTCAATAAAAATATCGTTCAAGGACGGCTCTTCAAGTGCAAACCTTCTCACGAACCCTCGATCGTGGAGGGCATTCAGTACTTCTTGTGATACTGCTTCCTCATTGATTTGGAGCTCGCACCCTTCTGTCGTTGCTTTATAATGAACGACACCGGTGATATCCTGTAAAAATGTCAAATCAAAATCTGCATGGATGAATAGGTTTTTCTTGCCAAACGCACGCTTGATTTCTTTTAAGGAACCGTGGACAACCGGACTGCCATGCTGCATGATGCACAAATACTCGCAAAGCTCTTCCACATGCTCCATCCGGTGCGAAGAAAACACGATTGAAGTGCCCTGACTTTTCAGGTCCACTACAGCCTGCTTAAGCATTTCTACGTTGACGGGATCCAGACCGGAGAACGGTTCATCCAATATCAGCAGCTTGGGCCGGTGAATGACTGCAGAAATAAATTGTATTTTTTGTTGGTTCCCCTTTGATAGTTCCTCGATCTTTTTGTCCAAATAATCAGGAACCCGGAACTTTTCCAGCCAACCTTTCAGTTCGCCGATAATTTCATTTTTTTGCATGCCACGCAGCCGGCCAAGATAAACAATTTGGTCTTTCACGGTCAGCTTTGGATATAACCCCCGTTCTTCTGGTAAATATCCGATGGCATCACTGTTGCTGTAATTGATTTTTTCGCCATCCCAATCGATGCTGCCCTCTGTAATATCCAGCAATCCCAGTATCATCCGGAATGTTGTCGTTTTACCTGCTCCATTGGCACCAAGAAAGCCGAAAATTTGGCCTTCCGGAATCTCAAGCGACAGATTGTCGACCGCTGTGAAGTTGCCAAACCGCTTGGTAACATTACTGATTTTCAATGTCATAGAACATCTCCTCTCTCCATCTCCCCTGTAATTACGTACTGTATAATAGAAAAGTTCCGTATTCATTATATATTTTTCTGCCGAAAGGGTATAGAGTTATAAGCAGTTTTTCCTAAGGCTTTTTGTTAGGCTGCGTTCATAACTGTAGATATAAAGGAATTTGACCAGGTAACAAAGAATTAGTATATGGAATGATCATACAGGAGGGTAACTAGTGAAAGCTTATGTATTGACTGTATTTGACCAAGAAGGAAAAAAACTGCTCGAGGAAACGTTCGAAGCGGCGAGTGACAAAGATGCTGAACAAATCGGCACAAATCGGCTCGAAGATCTGGATTACAGCAATTATACTCATCGCTGTGTTTCACCTGACGGGAAATTGGTATTGTTTCATCGCTGAGCGCTCTGAGTACGTCCGTCTTAAGCAAAAAAGGAGTGGAAATCACAATCCCTTGCGACTAGCTTCAACGGATGCCTTGAACACTGGGGAGCAGGGGCTGTCATGCCAATCGTATTACTTTTCCAAAGAAGAAAAAGTGGCCAGGACAAAAGCATGGCCACCAAAGCAAAAACCGAACGAATTAATCGTTCGGTTTTATGCTGGTCACTATGCTTTTGTGTCAAGCTCTTCTAATTCTTACTGTTGCTGATCCGGATTACCGTACAGCTCTTCCAAAGGTTTCGTAATGATTCTGCTCACATCATTGATGACGACATTCAATCGTTGTTCTTCTTCCATCAGCTTCGAAATCTCTGTATGCTGCTGGACCAATTCTACAACACCTTTTGCTTTTTCGACTTCTTCTTCGGTGATTTCCTGGCCTTGCATTTGTTTTTCTTGAAGCTGCATTTGTGTCGTACGGAAATCATCAAACATTTTCTTCGCTGATTCGTCGGCCATCACCTTATCATAAGCTTCTTTCAGCCCTTTGAACTCATCGCTTTCACGGATTGCCTTTTCCAAATCATAGGCACTGTCATAAATATTCGCCATTTGTAAAATCCTCCTATATTTGCGTTCTCACGCTACTTTCCCCACTATAACAAACCTAAAATGCAATGTATAGTGATAGGGATGAGAGATTGCAGGACTCGATTAGTTCATCAGCATAACAATGATTCCCTGGATAAAACCGATTGCTCCCCCAAGCAGTGCACCCAGATAGGTAATCATCTTGAACTCCCGTCTGGATATATCCAAAACAAGCTGTTCAATTCTTTTGGTCGGAAAAGCCTCTACTTCTTTTTCAACGATTTCGGCCAGATGCAGACTGTCCATCAATTCTTCCATCCTGTCGCCGAGAGCACCGGCAGCCTTGTCGACCATGTTTGGAACCATATTAGTCAGAACTTGCTGTTTAAACGATTCTGTCCAGGCTTGAACGGTTCTGTTCATCCAACGGTCGACCGGAACAGACCGGGAAACCACATGGCCGACCACACCAGCGACTTCATCCGCCCCCACTTTTTGTTCTAGTTGGCCGATCGTTGTCTGATAGTAAAGACGTTCTACTTCCCGTCCGAGCATTTTTTCGATGATGGCGCCTGCCTCCTCGGACCGGGCATAATCGACTAGTAATGGCTGAATTTTGTCGGCAAGTCCTTCATTCCCAAGAAAAGAGGAAATCATATTTCCGAAAAAACCCTTCCCATCCAAATAACTCTCCACGACTGTTCCTATTTTATTTTTTGCCTCCGCGCTCGATAAGTACTCCACCAGTTTGTCCTGGGCAAATTCACCGGCACGATTCACTCCGTCCTTCATTTTTTGTTCCCATTCCGGCGGCAAAAAATCATGTAACGTCTTCTCATGCATCGATGAAACAAACTCCCGGTATTGGCGCTCAGATAACTTGGCAATTTTTTCTCGTATTTCCTGCTCGTTTACAGTGAATCCCGCAGACGCCAATGCTTCTTTTAAGGTTGCTTTGCTTTCAAGCAGGCTCGCTGCTTCCTTTTGGGCCCAACTGGTCAGTTGTTTTTGGAACAGGGGCTGCTGCAACTTTTTCCTGATTCCGGATGGAGTCAGCAAGTGTTCTACCACCATACGCCCCAGTTGTCTGGCCAGCTCATCCCTCCGCTTTGGAATCAAGCCAGGGGTGAACGGAAGCTTCCAGGATCCCAGATATTTGGCTTCATATGGACGAAACAACATTTTAATCGCCAGCGAATTCGTCAATCCGCCAATGATTGCTCCTATTACGATCATCATGATGATCAATACAATTGCAGACACTTTTACATCGACCTCTCTTTATCAATTGCTTGCCAGAGTTCCCACGCATGTGACGGGAACTTCCACATATAATTGGTAAGAAGAACATGCTATCAACGGGAGGGGATTTTTCGATGGAGACGTTCAAGATAAAATTTTATCCTGGCAACCAAAGCCGGATGATTGTTCCTTACCGCCAGTTAAAAAAGTTTCAGGCAATAAAGGAGATACAGTATGGCCCCATTCACTCCCCAGTTGAAACGCTTGTCCATGACAAAGACTCGGAAACGCTATACATCTCTTCCCGTTTGAAGGGCATGCTCAATCTGCACAAAAGTTCTTCCTTCACAGTGAAACTTCATAAAGAACGCTGCACCTTTCTGTTGGCAATGGGCATCTTTACTGCCGGTTTCTCCGGTAACCATTTCCTTACAGATGAACGTGCCCCCATTTTCAAGCAGATTTGCAAAGCAGGAGAAAAGATGGGGATGCAGGCCCTGATTTTTGGCCACCAGCACATCGATCCCGATAAAACACATATTCACGCCTTTTATTTCGAAAAAGGAAGCTGGAAGCAAGGCCATTTTCCGATACCAAAGGTGATTTACAACCGGATACCCAACCGCAAAACAGAACACCATCTTGAAGTAATCTTGGCCAAGTCCGTTCTGGAAGAACAAGCAGTATTGTTCAACAACAACTTTTTTAACAAGTGGGAAATTTATCAATGCTTGATGAAGGATCCGGCATGTTCTTTTCTTGTACCGGAAACTATTTTACACCCTTCCGGGAAAAAAATCGAAACAATGCTCCAAAAATACAATGTATATATCAAACCGATTCACGGCAGCAGGGGGAACGGTATCATCAAGTGCCGTATGCTGCCTGCCGGAGAACTGGAATGCCATTACTACTTGGAGAATAAACCGCAAGTAAACCGTTACGAAAAATTAGCAGCTTTCTTTCAACAGCATTTCCCAAATGGGTTGGAAGGTTACATAGCCCAGCAGGAAATCGACTTAGTGCAAAAAAGAAAATCCCCGCTTGATTTTCGTGTCCATGTCAATAAGAATCACCGCAACAGTTGGGAAGTCCCCCTCATATGTGCTAAATTCGCCGGAAAAGGGAGCCTTACCACCCATGTGAAACGCGGTGGAAAAGTATTGCTTGTTGAAGAAATATTTGGAGAAGCTGAAGGACAAAAACTTAAAAAGAGACTGGAATCAATGGCTCTGTTAGTAGCCGGGATGATCGAGAAGAATTACACGGAAACCATCGGGGAAATCGGTATTGATTTTGGCATCGATAAAGAAGGCCGTGTTTGGTTATTTGAAGTGAATTCCAAACCTGGATACAGTGTCTTCCAGCATTCAAAGCTGCAGGAGCAGGCCGAGACGGTGCTTGCATATCCGTTTCAGTTTGCCTTTTACTTAACCAATCTCCAAGAAAGAGTGAACAGGGCATGAATCACCAACTTCTTAGCAATCCTATCTCAATAAGGAGGTGGGAAATATGAAGAAAAAAGGAAGTTCTTATTTTAAGGATAAGAAAAACTACGAACTTGATGTAGACCGGATGATCAACGAGGGACTTGCCGGCGGAACGGTGCGTGCAAACAAAGAAAGAACCCAGATTGAACAAAGCCGTGAAATGCCACGGCAGGAACAGCCCTTTCCAGATCCTGATTGATGCTGCAGCCTTTTTCAGAGAAAAAGACTTATATAGCCGGGACAAAAACACGATCATCAAGGCAAACCGAGCGAATCCTCGCTCGGTTTTTTGATTCGTAAGTTCCTTACCTTTGGCAAACTTCCTTTTATCCTGTTGATTCAAGCGCGCGTCGCATCACTACGGTAATATACGGTGCTTTCCACAAGCACAGCGTCAGCAGAGAACACCAACCACTTTTTGCGGGGTTTTCAACTCGTTCCTGCGCCCGTAGGAATCTCCGTACCTTGCCTGCGTTACTTTTTCGTGTTCAGTTTTACAAGCAGATTCATTTTAAATTTCCATTAAGATTTTCTCCCGTTTGTCAGCTCGTTTTGTTGAAATTAGTAAAGCCATCAACTTTTATGTTATCAGCACTTTTCTTTGAAGACAGAACGTTTCCTCTCATTCTCGCCTTGCCAGCTTGTCCCTTTTGTTATAATGAAAGAAAACTGGAGGAATGAGGCGTTTTTATGATCAACAAGCTGCATGCTGCTTTTCCCGGACTGATTGAATACAGTCCTGAAGATCAGCCTGACATAGATGCTTACAAATGGTTCACCACCGATAAAAATGAAATAGTCGGCATTCCGGAAAAGGAGCTCACGGAGAAGGACTTGCATCTCCTGGAGGCCTTCCTTCGTCCATATCACTTCCATCATGCACCAATCAACCACCAGGAACTTGCCTGGACGGAACTGCTCTTTCATAGCACACCACCAGCTCTATTGCCGGATATAAAAGGAGAAACTTACCGTTTTATCCATTTTCACTTATCTGAAGCCAATATTGAACCCGCATCTTTTCGGGAGGCTATTGCCGGCTTTTATCCGGAATTTGTTCCCATCGTTTGGATTTCAGCAAATGAAGGTATCATCGTTGAACACGGCCGCAAGCAGGAAGATGGGGAAATCAGCTATGGACAAATCACCGATTTGTTAATGAGCGATTTTTATATGAAAGTCCGTCTTTTTATCGGACCGTTTTTCTCCGATTTGGCCCGGGCTCGCCAACATTTTCAAAAAGGTGCTGAATGGTTTGAGACGATACGCGCCTACAACAAAGGCTCTGTCGTATCTTTTGTCGATGCTGTGCCGTACCTCTTCCTTTCGCAGCCGGGCGTACAAAAAGAAGAGATTGTTCACGCTGTTTTCCAGGATACGCTGGAAGAGAAAGAATTGCTTGCTACCATCCAAACATTTCTTGAATGCAACTCCAATGCCACTATGGCTGCCAAAAAACTATACATGCACCGGAACAGCCTTCAGTACCGGGTGGACAAATTCATTGAAAAAACAGGGATCGATGTCAAACAATTCAAAGGCGCGTTAACAGTTTACTTAGCACTTATGATGAATCAATTACGCTGATTTGGTAAGTGTGCACAAAACCTCCTGCACGACTTTGTGCATCTCGTCCATTTACGTTTATCAGACAATTGCGTACACTTATTATCAAGAAATAAAAACGCTTACATAAAGCGGGAGGAGATAAACATGGCTGAACTTAGTCTAAAGAACATTTACAAAGTCTACGATAAAAACGTAACAGCGGTCGAGGATTTCAACCTGGAAATCGCTGACAAAGAATTTGTGGTATTTGTCGGTCCTTCCGGCTGCGGAAAGTCCACTACCTTAAGGATGATTGCCGGTTTGGAAGAAATTTCAGACGGAGACTTTTATATTGATAACACTCGCATGAATGACGTGGCGCCGAAGGATCGCGACATCGCCATGGTCTTTCAAAACTATGCCCTATATCCGCATATGAATGTCTATGACAACATGGCTTTTGGATTGAAGCTACGTAAATTCAAAAAAGACGAAATCGATCAGCGCGTTCAAAACGCTGCGAAAATCCTTGGTCTTGAAGGGTATCTGGACCGCAAACCGAAAGCGTTGTCGGGTGGACAGCGTCAGCGTGTGGCGCTTGGCCGTGCCATTGTCCGCGATGCCAAAGTGTTCCTGATGGATGAGCCGCTTTCCAACCTGGATGCAAAGCTGCGTGTTCAAATGCGCGCTGAAATCCAAAAGCTTCATAAACGTCTGCAGACTACTACCATTTACGTTACCCACGATCAGACGGAAGCGATGACGATGGCCACCCGCCTTGTTGTTTTGAAAGATGGGATCATTCAGCAGGTAGGCGCACCAAAAGAAGTATATGACAAACCGGAGAACGTTTTTGTCGGAGGATTTATCGGTTCTCCTTCCATGAACTTCCTGACCGGTACGTTAAGTGAAGGAGAATTCCAAATCGGGGATATCAAAATCCAGGTTCCGGAAGGAAAAATGAAAACCCTTCGCGCTCAAAATTATGTAGGGAAAGAAGTCCTTCTTGGCATTCGTCCAGAAGACATGCACGATGAGCCAGTCTTTATCGAGTCGACTCCAGGCACAAAAATCACCGCTACCATCGATGTTGCCGAATTGATGGGATCAGAGTCTTACCTTTACTCCAAAGTAAATGATCAGGATTTCATTGCCCGGGTAGATTCACGGACAGACATTAACGGCGGAGAAACAATCGACTTGGCCCTTGACATGAACAAAGCCCACTTTTTCGATATAGATTCTGAATTAAGAATTAGATAAGGTTTTTTCGGAGCAGCAAGCATCCCCCCAAGCTTGTTGCTCTTTTTTTCACTTGGGGACTTCCTGTATCACCTCCGTCTTCTGCATATCACAATCCAAACACTGAAATAAGTGGACACAGGTATGACTGCTCCTGGAGTCTTTCACACCGTCGACGGTCTTGACGATTTCCATATCGAGATATGGACTGTAATCCCCCATGAAATCGACCAGTTTCCCCTGGTCCGTCATCTCTCCCCCACACTTTTCGCACGCTCTTTGAACTGTTCTCATTCCATTGCAAAGCGGACAAGCATAAGCATACATGCCGTCATCTCCCTTCCAAATATCACGTGTACCATTACTTTTCCCGGATCTTCACTTTATAAATAACTGTTTTCAAAAACCAGGAGTTTATTTTCTTCTGCTGCTTCCTATTAAAAACGAGATAATGCAGGATTTCGAAATACGTACTGGTTGAGCAAGCTTCCCTATGAAAAGCAACTTATAAAAATTTCTTGGAACGTAAGTAGGAGAGACACCTGAAAAGATGTCTCTCCCTGCCATTATTGATTCACTTATGATTGTTGCGTACCACCCATTTGTTGTTGGGCAGTTCTCACAAGACGTTTGGTGATTTCTCCACCAACAGATCCGTTGGCACGAGAGGTGGTGTCAGCGCCTAGGTTTACTCCGAATTCTTGAGCGATTTCGACCTTCATTTGATCTAAAGCTTGCTCTACTCCTGGTACTAGCAATTGGTTGTTGTTGTTGCTTGCCATGTGTATCACCTCCTGTAACCCTATTATTTACGGGAAGGCGGATAATATTTATCCGCTTGTTTGGTAAATATATCATGCTCAGGAAGTCGTTCTCCAGTGCCATGATATCCAACACTGACCTTCACGCTGAAGATCCGAAGTTTCTTTTTCCTCAAAAAAAGAAAGGAGGAGGCACTTGTAACAAGCGCCTCCTCAGCCATATTATAAAATTGTCAGAGGGGAAAATTAAAATTGTTGTGATCCGCCCATTTGCTGTTGAGCAGTTCTTACAAGACGTTTGGTGATTTCTCCACCTACAGATCCATTGGCACGGGATACTGTATCAGCACCAAGGCTGACGCCGAATTCTTGTGCAATTTCGACTTTCATTTGATCCAAAGCTTGTTCGATACCAGGCACTAGTAATTGATTGGAATTGTTGCTTGCCATGTGTATCACCTCCTGTAATCCTAGTATGGGACAGAACCGACAGATTATCAGGAGAAAACATTGGTAATTCAGCATTAACCTGTAAACCACTCAGGCACTTGCGTCTTCTCGCGTCTTCTTTTTCCGGTGATAAATGGCATTGATTTCTGCGCCGACGACAAGCGTCAGGCCTGTCAGAAAGAACCAAAGCAAGAGGATGACTACGCCGCCAAGACTACCATAAGTAGCAGAATAGTTGCCGAAGTTCCCTAAATAAAAGGAAAATCCGAAAGAAATGACCTGCCATAGCACTGCTGCACAAACAGCTCCTGGTACTACCTGTCGGATTGGAAAATCAATGTTTGGCGCCAGCCAGTACAGTGCTGTTAAAATCACAATCATCACCACGATACTGACCACCCAGCGCAGCACATTTATCAGTACTTCTGTTCCACTCGGCAAATTGATCACCGAATTGACAAAATCGAGCAGAACACCGCCAAAAATAGGAAGAACCAATGCTACCGCCAATGCAAGCACCATTCCCAATGTCAAACCAAGGGATAATAATTTCACTTTGATAAAAGAGCGTGTTTCTTCCACATTGTACGCATGGTTGGATGCATCGATAAAAGCGTTGACAGCCTTGGAGGCTGACCAAAGAGTCCCCAGAATACCAATCGTCAGCAAACCGCCGCGCTGATTAGTGACGACGTTCACGACAGTATCTTCAAAAGTACCGGCGATTTCAGAAGGAACGACATTTTCCACAAATCCTACAGCTCGTTGTGGATCGATTGATAAATATGGAAGAATCGACAACAACAAAATCAATAAAGGGACAATCGCAAGCAGATAATAAAACGCTTGGGCTGCCGCCAATGTGGTTGCATCATCTTTTTTAAATTCTTTGCCCAGTTCTTTGCCGTAAGCAATCACTTTACTCATTAACCTTGACCTCCTATCGGAAACATATTCTTGCTTGGTATATCCCCGATAAAAAAACTGTTCAATCATTTTTATTTATTTCCGGGCACGTTTTCGACTTCCTTTGTTCTTTCATGGATCATGCGCAGAAAAAGAAAAACCGAACAAACTCGAAAAGGTGTTTCGAATTATCGTCCGGTTTTTTCATTCTATGTTATTTAATCTTTCTTTCGGCTTACTTTGGATAGGTCATTTCTTTTGGGTTGATGTATTCGTCAAACTGCTCCGCCGTCAACAAGCCTGAATCAACCGCTGCTTGTTTTAGTGTGGTGTTATCTGCAAAGGCTTTTTTAGCAATTTTTGCAGCATTTTCATAACCAATATGCGGATTCAAAGCCGTTACCAACATTAGTGAATCCTTCAGGTTTTTCTCGATATTCTCAAGATTAGGCTCCAAACCTTTTACGCAGCGCTCATTAAATGAAAGCATGCTGTCCGCCAATAGTTGGGCCGACTGAATAAAGTTGTGGGCAATAACTGGTTTGAAGACATTTAGTTCAAAATTTCCTTGACTCGCGGCGAAACCGATCGCAGCATCGTTTCCCATAACTTGGACTGCGACCATGGTAACAGCTTCGCTTTGGGTTGGATTCACTTTTCCAGGCATGATCGAGCTGCCTGGCTCGTTCGCCGGAATAGTAATTTCCCCGATGCCACAACGAGGACCGCTGGCAAGCCAACGTACATCATTGGCGATCTTCATCAAGTCTGCCGCCAAAGCTTTCAACGCACCGTGCGAATGAACCAGCTCATCATGGCTCGTCAACGCATGGAATTTATTTGGAGCAGATACAAAATCCTTTCCAGTATATTCATTTATTTTTTTACAAACACGTTCCGAGAATTCTGGATGGGCGTTTAACCCTGTACCCACTGCTGTACCGCCGATCGCCAGTTCTTTTACATATCGGATGCTGTCGACCAGCATCGCTTCTGTTTTTTCGAGCATCCGGTGCCAGCCGCTGATTTCCTGTCCCAGTGTCAGCGGGGTGGCATCCTGTAAATGGGTACGACCGATCTTCACAATTTCCTGAAACGCTTCCATTTTTTCTTTTAAAGTTTGTTTCAAGGTGTCAAGGGAAGGAAGGACAGTATCCTCTAATTTGAGCACAGCCCCGATGTGCAAAGCGGTGGGATATGTATCATTCGAACTTTGCGACTTATTGACATCGTCATTTGGATGCAGCTTGTACTCACTATTCTTTTCATCCAACCACTGGTTTCCCACATAGGCAATTACCTCGTTGACATTCATATTGGATTGCGTGCCGCTTCCTGTCTGCCAGACAACTAATGGAAAGTGTTCCTTCAGTTCCCCTGCCAAAATTTGATCGGCTGCAAAGGCAATCGCTTCCGCTTTATCTTCTTCCAACAGGCCAAGGTCACGGTTCGCCATTGCAGCGCTTTTTTTCAAAACTGCAAAGCCATCAATGACTTCCTGTGGCATTTTCTCCGAACCAATCGGAAAGTTTTGCTTGCTTCGTTGTGTTTGTGCGCCCCAAAATTTATCAGCTGCAACGTGCATTTCTCCCAATGTATCTTTTTCAATCCGATAATCCATCACAGACATCCTCCCTTTGATTATACTACTTCTTCATTGTACCAAATTTTCAAGAAATGTAGAAAACCGACGGTTCGTTGACAATATTAGGATTTAATCTTCCGACTATTTATCCTATTCACGCTTCATGATAAAATAAAGATAAAGCAAGCGAAGGGAGAGACTTTCAGGATATCGTTTCTTCGTCGATGCTCAAGCATTATAAGTGGTGAAAGAGAGCCTTCCCAGCAAGGCTCTCTTTCTTTTTTTCGCCCGTCTTGAAATCGACACAATCTTTTCGCAGAATAGACATTCTTTTTTGCTGGATCATTCGATATAATAGCTTGCAAACAGTTTACCCTGCCAGGGAGGAATTGAAATGCCAAACAGTTGGACACATATATTGTTTTGCGAAGAAATCGCCGATTCTTTGACGGTGGAAAATCCATTCATTCAACAGGATTCATATATGAAAATCGGCGCACAAGGTCCCGATCCATTTTTTTACCATGATTTTTTGCCATGGAAAAATCCGTCGGCTGTAAACCGAATCGGTACCCTTTTGCATACTGAAAAATGCGGGGATTTCCTGACAGATCTTATCACAGAAGCAAAAAACAAAACACTCGACGTCCAAGCCTACGTTTTCGGCTTTGCCACCCATCATATTCTTGATCGGAACGCCCATCCTTATATTCATTACAAAGCGGGATACCGAGGCAGCAACCATCAGCGTTTAGAAATTATCATCGATACACTGGTCGCAGAGAAAATGCGTCGTTTAAAAACTTGGAAAGCTCCCGTCTACAAGGAGCTTGACACCGGCCGCCGTCTGGGAAAAGAGGTTTCGGAATTACTGACAAATTTGATCAACAAACATTATCCCGACCTCCCTGAGGACCTTGGAGACCAATACGTCGAGGATGCCTATCGCGACATGAAACGCGCTCTGCAGCTGCTTTACGATCCTCATGGCTGGAAAAATGCTTTATTTCCTTCATTGGTTTCTGCTTTTTCCCATCGTCCAGTGACAGACCATGTCGATTTTCTCAACGAGTCAGGATCTACCTGGTATCACCCTGCAACACAAGAGCCTTCTGAGGAAAGCTTTTGGGAATTGCTCGAACAGGCAAGACTGGAAGGAATCGAGATCATGAATGAAGTCATCCGTTATTGGAATAGCCCTTCTGAATCCAATAAAGAAAAGTGGAGGGCATTGATCGACAATGTTTCTTACGACACCGGCAAGGCCCTTCACTTGGGATTGACCAATCAATACAGTGATCCAATTGTTTGAATGGCGGTTTGTTGTCAACAGCCGGAAATGAGAAGCCATTCGGTCATCGGCAGTAGTTTGGACGCCTCCGTTTTAACACTGCCGGACTTTTTTTATCAATCATCCCGTCAATATACTTCCACTTTTAAGTCATCGTTCGTCTGTTTATTCGCTTCCTCAACCCCTTTATCTATATTCACCAGTTGCAACAGCACAATTCCCGCTATAAAGAAAAGCAATAAGGAAATAATACCGAACCTGCTTGAACCAGTTAATTGTCCGACGAAACCAAACAGAAACGGTCCGAAAACAGCTGCGAATTTTGAAGAAATTCCGTAAAAACCGTAAAATTCTGCATGCCTGTCTGCTGGTATCATCCTCCCGTAAATCGAACGGCTCAATGCCTGTGCACCACCCTGGACCAGACCGACACTAACTGCCAGCAAATAAAAATGAAAAGCGGAAACCATAAAAAATCCTAAAATGACGATGGCCACATAGGCATAAAGAGAAATCAGCAATGCCTTCTTCGCCGAAATTTTTCCGGCAAGCCAGCCAAAGAAGAAAGTAGAAGGAATGCCAATAAACTGTGTGATCAACAGGGCGGTTATCAATGAATTGGTATCAATACCGATGTCTTTTCCGTAAATGGTTGCCATCTTAATAATGGTGGAAATTCCATCATTATATAGCCAAAAGGCCAACAGAAATATCAAGAGCTGCCTGTACTGCTTTAAGTCCTTCAATGTGCCTGCCACCCGCTTGAATCCAATCGCGGCATATGATTGACTGCGCTGCTGTTGATGTTTCTTTTCTTCCCGAATGTTCCGGAATAGCGGAATGGAAAAAACAAACCACCAAAGTCCGACAGTGGCAAAGGATACACGGCTGGCTACCGCTTGATCCGGCATGCCAAACCAATCATGCTTCAGAAGCATCAGGACATTCACAGCCAATAAAAGACCCCCGCCAATATAACCAAAGGCAAATCCCCTGGTCGATATGCTGTCGATATTGTCCTCTCCTGCTATTTCCGGCAAAAAAGCATCATAAAAAACATTACCGCCTGAAAAGCCGATTGTACCGACGATCAAAAGAATCGAAGCAAATAAATAGTCACCTTCCCCTACAAAGGCCAGAAGAACACTTGCAATCATTCCCATAAAGGCAAAAAAACGCAAAAACTGTTTTTTGGCTGCTGAGTAGTCACTGATCGCTCCCAGGATCGGAGACATCACCGCGACGAGCAATACCGCCAATGACTGGGAATAGCCCCAGTAGCTTGCTGCCATGTTTTCCGGAAGCCCTTGGGCAGCCACATCGTAATAAAACACCGGTAAAATGGCCGCCATGATAGTGGTGGCAAAAGCGGAATTTCCCCAATCATATAGTAGCCAGCTGCGCACCCGTTTATTTTTCATCCCTCTTCTCCCTTCCCTTCCTCTTTACACAAGCATAACAGAATAGCGATCAAATTTTGTTAAGATTCTGTCTATTTTTTCAAAAAGAGATTCCATCCATTCGATGACAGAAAAGGAAAGCTGCGAAAGCGACATTCAGTATTACACAGATATGTTATGGAATTCGATTTATGTACACCTGCGGCAAAGACGAGCCGTTAAACAACAAGTAGAAGCAGTGGTTCCAATACGCTGCTTAAAGCGTTACAAAGCCAAGTTTCCATTACCTTGCGGAGCAAGGTTTATTGTCTCGCAATGGCCTGACTCGGCTTAAAGGGTGAAAAAAAAACCGAACGAGTTCGAATTAATCAGAATTTCGAATCATCGTTCGGTCTGTATGCTTTTATTGCAGTACAGCTCGCGCTGTATTATTCAGAAAACAGGTACTCTTCCAAAGTCGTATTTCGCTGATAAATTTCCTCGGCGGCCTTTTTCCCGACATAACGGATATGCCAAGGTTCATAACTGTAACCGGTAATATCCTCTTTCCCTTCTGGATAACGAATAATAAAACCATAGTTATGGGCATTCTCTGCCAGCCAAGTCCCTTCATCGGTCTGTTTAAAAGACTGTTCTAGTGAAAAAGCCATCTCAGCGGACGTCACATCCATTGCCAGGCCAGTCTGATGCTCACTATTCCCGGGTTTTGCCGAGAATTTGTCAGCTTCCTCCTGCCCCATACTATCGACGTTTTGCTGATAAATTTCTTCCTGGCGTTCATAAGAGCGGTATCCGGAAGCGGCAACCAAATCCAGACCTGCCTCCTCTGCTCCACTGAACAATTCCTCTAGTGCATGGGCAGCTTCTTCGCGCATATAGCGTTTTTCCAAATCTTCTTCAAAATAAAACGGTACATCCGGCGCCATCAGGTCAGGTGGCTCATAACCGTCTGGAAGTTTGAACTGTTTATTGACTAGTACCAAAGTACTTTCCGGGTCTTCAACGGTTACGACTTCCCCGTCCTCCGGTTTTTCCAGTTTCCCACTGCTACTGTCGTTGTTTTCATCGCCTTTTTTCCCTTCCTGATCCTGTCCGGATTCCTGATTTTCATTTTGTGTATCGGATTGGTCAAGGGCTTGCTTATCATCCAGTTCCGTTTGACTGGCTTGGTTATCTTCGCCCGGTTTCGGCTCTTCATCCTGCTGACAGCCTAGCAATACGGCCCCGAGAGCCGCTGTTATGAGTAATGCTTTTCCCTTCATGATAAACCCCTTCATTTCTGGTTGTGTTTTCTATGATACGTTTCTAAGTGTAACATAATGGAGAAGGCTCTTTTAGAAAAAAATGCTGTAAAAAAATCCCTGCCTGAAAAAAATGGCAAGGATTTATCTATTCACCTAACGCTGCTTATTCCTTAACATACGACTGATATTGCTCGCTTAAGGAAAGGAAAGCTTCTCTGTCACTTGCATCAATCGAGTTGTTGATTTGAGCTTCTAAGCGTGATTTGTTCCAGTTAAAACATAATTCATCGAGAAGTAATTTAGTAGCAAGCTTAATTTCATAGGAGATTTCACGTCTGGCCACGATTTTACTTTTCCTATTGGTTCCAAAAGCCTGTAATCTGTAATTGATTTTATGCTTTTTCATGGAACACGCCCCCTTGTTCCTTTTTTTTATTATCCTAGAAAATTAGTTATAATGCAATAATTTTCTGAATATTTATTTACCAGTTCCCTTATTTTTTTCTCCCAAAACTCCCAAAAAAGCCCATTTATCAAGATGGACAAGCCTTTAAGTTGCATTTCACGAGGAACAATCAGCCATCGTACTATGAAGAGCACGAGCTGAAGTCCACTTGGCAAAGGGGATTTTTTACCAAGTCAGCTAAAGCCGTGCCCACGGAAAACGAAGTGCCTGGCCGGAGTTGAGAGCCGCACCTTTCGTTTAAAAAGGATAGAACGGTTTCCCTTTTTCTAATCCAAATTTGTTTCACCTTGCTTTTGTCCGAGTCTCGTCCGGTTATGGTCACGTCTTCTCTCCATCTGCTTCTGGTCGGATAGTTTTAAAGGAAAGAAAGGCCGCGACGACTGCAAGACATGCAAGCAACACTACCATCCATGTCAAATCAACCTTCATTAACAACGCGATGATCGGTGGTCCTGCTGCAACACCTAAATAGCGCGCAGAACTGTAAATACAGGTGACAGTCCCCCTGACCCCCTTTTCAATACTTTCTGTGATCAAGGCGTCTAAACACGGAAGACCAGCTCCTATTCCAATTCCACAAAGCAAGAAGACAATCAATAAATAAACAAATTGATCAGAAAACCGGACGGCTACCACCGACAGTCCGGACAACAAAATACCGGAAAAAGTTATCCATTTCATCTTCACCAGGTCATCCTTGATCACTTTTCCTGTTGTATAGGAAGCAAGACAGAGGGCAGCAAGTGGACCTGCTAAGTATAAGCCCTTTTTTATCCCAGAAAAGTGGTATTGATCCTCTAAGACACTTGATAAATAAAACAAAATACCGAACAAAATAAACATAAGAATCGCACCTATAGCGAATACAGCCGACAACCATCCACCATGCCGGTGGAACGTTTTCCGGGTATTCTTCCAAAATTCTTTGAAGTGCGGTCCTTTTTGGTCATTTTTCGGCTTACGTACCAGTAGTAAAATCAGGAGTAAGGAAATAGCACAAAAAACAGGGATGGCCCAAAATGGCAAAAACCAAATGATTCCAGCCAGCAACGATCCTAAAATTGGACTCAGTACCTTGCCAAATGTGTTGGAGGTTTCAATTAATCCAAGTGTTGCACTTACATCCTTCTCCCTGCGGAACATGTCCCCAACCAGCGGAAGAACAATCGGTGCCGTTCCTGAGGTACCAATCCCTTGAAGAATCCGACCAAGCAAAATATACGGAAACGGATCACTCATCCTCCAAGAAGCATATCCGGATAGGAGTCCCCCCAGTCCGACTATGATAAGAGATGGAATGATCACGACTTTCCTCCCGAATCGATCGGACAGAAATCCCGCCAGGGGAATAAAAAAGATGGCTACAATGGAATAGACCGTAATAATATAACTTGATTGCAGTTTGGAAATATCCATTTCTTTTTCCATTAGGGGGAGTACCGGAATAAGCATCGAGTTCCCCAGCGTCATGATCAGTGGAATCGAAGCCAGTGAAACGATTGCCCATCTTTTTTCGTGTATTTCGCTTTCCTGATGCGAATTGTTCGTGGCGTGCATGGCAATGTTCCTTTCTAATTTTCTCTCCTTTCATGTTTTCCTAAGAGCCGCTTTTTCATGCAAGAAGCAGGTATGTCCCTTCATGGAGAAAAAGTGTTTTTCCATAAATAAGGGAAAACTAGTTTATAGCATCCTGGTCTTAACCTTTGTTCAATCGAAGTCCTTAAGAAAGGGAATGTCCTGCAATTTTTGTTGACAGGACATTCCCTTGGACTTTTACTTATTCTGCAATTTTTTTGGTCACTTCAACCGTCCTTTTTGCCTGGTGCTTCACAGCTGCCTCTACATCCTCTACCATGTTGCCGTCCTGATCGACACTGACACTAATGCCATACGGGTTCCCTCCGGCAGCAAACGTCACCGGATCCGTATAGCCGGGACCGACGATGATTGCTCCCCAATGGAACATAGTCGTATATAGATTCAACGTCGTTGCTTCCTGTCCACCATGCGGATTTTGAGCTGATGTCATGGCGCTTACTACCTTGTTGACAAGCTTTCCTTGAGCCCATAATCCTCCAGCCTGATCGAAGAACTGCTTTGCCTGGGAAGGAACATTCCCGAATCGGGTTGGCACACTAAAAATAAATCCATCAGCCCAGTCGAGGTCATCATTGGTCGCTTCCGGCACATCTTTGGTTGCCTCATAATGCTCTTTCCATGCCGGATTTTGGGCAATCGCTTCTTCTGGTGCAAGTTCCTTGATCTTTCTGACTCTGACTTCCGCACCTGCATCCTTTGCTGCCTCTTCGGCCCATTGTGCCAATTGATAATTGGTCCCCGTAGAACTATAATAAAAAATTGCCATTTTCACCATGATACATTCTCCTTTCCATTTTACCTGCTAGTATTCTCCTTTCTTACAGGAGTATGCACTTTTTTATACCCCATACCAGCAAATGGTAAGCTGTTTTATATTATCTTTGACTCGTAAAATGCTATAAATCCGGCTGAGATGAAGTGCGTTTTTCCCGATCCTCTGCCTCCCTTTCATGTTCGTGACCGGGACGGAAGAACTTTTTCCAGTTCTGTTCACAGCAAAAAAAGAGAGGCAGACCAATAAGGTCGTGCCTCCAATTAGACTACTTTACTGTATGAAGGAAATGTCCAATAACACTCGCCCCAGCCTCTTTGGACAGCAAGTTCATCGAAGGTCCGAGCTTGACTGTTATAAAAATTGATGATTGCCTCTTCGATGGTTTCCTGTTGAGGATTGTAGGAGAGTGAAATTGGTTTGGAGAAGCGCATTCCATCCACTAAACCTTCTATGATTACCGTTTCTTGATACATGCTCTCACTCCCTTGATATAAAAAGATTAATAAGATGATTCCTTGTATTTCTTTACCCTTAAATGTGTACAATTAATCTTATGCAGTCTGGACAATTCTAAGCACCGGCGTTTCACCGATTAAACTAAATTGCCTGGGGTCAACTATAGTGACTGGAGCAAGCTTTTTTTCTCTGGACTTACTGAAGTTTGATTTGATAAGCTATGTTTGCTGGAAAAGCGACAGGAAGCGGAGGCAATTATTTCATGGGTCAATATGAAAATTTAAAAAGAGGCGAACGGGGAGCCTGGATCAGCATCGTTGCTTATTTGATTTTGGCTCTTTCCAAGTTAATCATCGCTTCTATCGGAAACTCGGATGCCCTAAGAGCGGACGGGCTTAACAATACAACAGATGTCGTTGCTTCCGTTGCCGTATTAATCGGCTTGCGGATTTCTCGAAAGCCGCCTGATGAAGACCACCATTATGGTCACTTCCGGGCTGAAACAATTGCATCCCTGGTTGCAGCCTTCATTATGGTTACCGTCGGATTTCAGGTCATTCTCGATACGATTCAGAAAATCATCGACCATTCCCTGGCTCAGCCCAGCATGATTACCGCCTGGACAGCTTTGGGCAGCGCCTTGGTTATGCTCGCAGTCTATCGATTCAATTTACGGCTTTCCAAAAAAATAAACAGTTCTTCTCTTCATGCGGCAGCGCAGGATAATAAATCAGATGCACTGGTTAGTATTGGAGCCTTCGTCGGGATTGCCGGAGCACAGTTCGGTCTGTATTGGCTGGATCCTGCTGCTGGTCTGATTGTCGGCGTCATCATTTGCAAAACGGCATGGAATATTTTCCGGGACGCCACACATACTTTGACAGATGGTTTCGATGAAGGAGAACTGCTGACGATAAAAAACAGCATAGCCAGTGATGAAGAGGTAAAAGAAGTAAAAGACATCAAAGGCCGTCTTCATGGCAACCAGACCTTGGTGGAAGTAACGATATACGTAGAACCTTCTCTCGACGTACAAGAAAGTCATGAAATCACCGAGAGAATAGAGGATTTGCTCCAGGAAAAACATGACGTCAATCATGCCCATATCCATATTGAGCCTGCGCCGGATGCCATCACAGATGGATAGCCTATGACTATGTAGCTGTGATGGCACTATTATTCTAAGCAGAAGGTTAAAAAGCTCAACTATAAATTATTAGCGGAAAATGAAAAAACCGGGCGAGTTCGAAGCTTAGGCTCTGAACTCGCCCGGTTTTTTGCTTTGGCCGTGCAGTAACTTTTTCAACCCCGCTGTTCCAGGCTTTGCAGTTTTTTCAACAGCCCTTGAATATTTTCCCAACCGAAAGCAGACTCCTGATAAGTACCTTCACCGATGGTTGTATCTTCTTTCTCAATTTGACGCGCCCCATGTTTCGCATAGAATCTGCTCGAGGGATTTTGGGTAAGCACCCACACCAGCATGGATTGATACCCTTCCTTTACCATTTCTTCCGTAAATGCAGCCAGCATCCGGGTCCCAAGCCCCTGCCGTTGATAATCTGCCAGTAAGTAAATAGCATATATTTCCCCATCAAAGCCAAATCGTTTCGTCCGTTCTTTGCCTCCTGACACAAAGCCGACAATCTCACCGTCAGTATTTTCCACCACCAAAGCGACTTGGCCGGAGGTTGGCATTTTTAAAATCGTCTCCCACAAGGCTTTCCGGTTTTCGAAGGTGATATTGGACATATCTTTTTCATTAATCAGCTCAAAATACGTTGATTTCCAACTGTTCACATGCACATTGGCAATTTGTTCAGCATCCTCTAATTCAGCTTTTCTGATATGGTACATCCTTTTTCCCCTCTTTCTGTATCTATACTTTCCGCTATATCGGGCAATCTTGGATATCCACGCCCTCCTCCTTTTTATATTGTCAGAAGAAAGACAGTCACAATGGCACCGATAACAACAAGAATGATATTAAGACCCAGGAAGGCCAAAATGACAGCCACAGCGCCGCCAGCCAATCCTATATGCGGTTGATCGGGTTTCACTGTCAATATTCCCGGAAAAATCAATGCTCCCAATGCTGCGTAGGGGATGGCATTAAGCCATCTGTTCATCCATTCTGGAAAATGGATCTTATCGACAATGTATGCAGGCAATATTCGCGGAATCATGGTAACGAGTGACATGCCAAGGATGATCAACAAAATCATTGCTTTTCCTCCTTTAACAGAAAGACGCCGCACAGCCCGCCTATAAGCGTTCCTGATACAATCGCCCAGCCATCACTGATGAATTGACTGCTAAAGGCATTGACGAGCATCGCAATGACTGCTATCAAACCGACCCGCAATTCCTTCCTGACACTGGGCAAAAGCAATCCGATAAACATCGCATATAAAGCGATTCCCATACTCTGGCTCAAAACTGCCGGGATGACGTCACCTAGAACCCCGCCTAAAAACGAACCAGCCACCCATGCAGAATACGCAGTTATCATTAATGCCGCGTAAAAATACATCCCTTTTTCCTGCTTGGCCTCCTCTGTGTGCATCGAGGCGACCGAAAAAGTTTCATCCGTCAAACCCAGTGAAAGAGGCACCTTCCATTGCAAGCCGATGAAACGGAGGCGGTTCATAAATGAGAAGCTCATTACAAAATGACGGAAGTTCAACACAAACGTAGCAATGATTATTTCGATGGCACCGGTGCCTGCCGCTATCATAGCGGCCCCCATAAACTGGCTTGCACCGGCGAAGACGAGCACACTCATCAGAGTGATCTCGGCAACCGTCATCCCGGCCTGTTTTGCCAATACACCATATGTAAGTGCAACTGGTAAATAACCAAGCATGATCGGCACCCCTCTGGCTACCCCTTTCCGGACCATATATAGACGAGCAGATTCCTCTGTTCTTACTACTGCTTTTAATGACATGTGCCGCCCTCCGGTGTAAAAAATTTTTCATTCATTATACCGGATTGCTAGTTAAATAGAAAGAGTTTCAACTATTTTCCACTTAAGAAGGCGTTGACAGTGATACAAGCTTTATTGTATGATTCACGGAAACAGATTACCATAAAAGTTTTCCGCAGATTCCGAAGTAGACTTTACTGCTGTCAGTCGATAGAGACCGGGCGGTTGGTGAAAGCCCGGGCAGGGTAAAGTTGAATTACAGGATCGCAAGAAGCGGCAGTTTTAAAAGCTGGATGGATTCGTTCATCAATTAGGGTGGTACCGCGGAGTAAAAAGCTTCGTCCCTTTCAGGGATGGAGCTTTTTTATTTTTATCGTCTCCTCGCGGGTAGAAAACTCCCTGAAATCCAAAAGATAAAAGCTGAAAACTACAAAAGGAGTATGCTTATGTTTCAAATCAATCCCAAACAGACACCGCCATGGCAGGAAGCCGCCATGTTGCTGGTATTGGTCATCGCCATTATTGGTTTATTTATTATCAAATTAGAAACAGTTCCGCACATTCCTCTTATTCTGGCTGTCATGACTGTAATAACCTACGGTCTTCTAAAGAAAATTCCATTTGTCGATTTGCAGTCAGGAATGGCTGAAGGGGCACGGACAGGTATCGGCGCCGTATTTCTATTTTTACTGATTGGCGTCCTGATCAGCAGCTGGATGGTAAGCGGCACTATACCAGTGTTAATGAATACAGGCATCCAGCTCATCGGGGGCACCTGGTTTTTTGCCATTGCTTTTGCCGTTACGGCCCTGATTGGCACTGCCTTGGGGAGCTCCTTAACGACAAGCGCTACAATCGGCGTGGCTTTTATCGGCATGGCCGAAGCAATGGACTTATCATTAGCAGTTTCGGCAGGGGCGATAGTATCCGGAGCATTTTTCGGAGATAAAATGTCACCACTTTCGGATACTACCAACCTTGCTTCAACCATCGTCCAAGTCGACCTTTTTCAACACATCCGGAACATGGCCTGGACAACCCTGCCGGCATTTTTGATCACTTTCATCATTTTTGTTTTTCTATCGCCCAACCGCCAGATAGGCGGGACTCAACTTGAACAATATCAGCAGGGGCTTTCCGGTTCTGGATTGCTGCACTGGTATGCCTGGCTCCCGCTTCTCCTCCTGGTGGTACTTACTTTGTTTAAAATTCCGGCATTCCTGACTATCGCCGCCAGCAGTCTGCTTGCGACGCTGCTCGCGGGCTTTAGCGGAACCATGGATTGGCTGGAGATTTGGAAAACCTGGTACTCCGGGTACATGGCTGATACCGGCATCAAAACAGTCGACGGCCTTCTGAGCAGAGGGGGGATGGAATCCATGTTCTTGACCATTTCCCTCGTCCTTTTAGCTCTGGGGTTAGGTGGTCTGCTGTTTGTAACTGGCATCATTCCCTCTTTGTTAAAATCGATTCAGTCCAAACTGACAAGTCTACGCAGAGTGACACTGACCACTGTGTTGACAGCAATCGGGGCAAACATCCTGATTGGCGAGCAATATTTATCGATTCTTTTGACTGGAGAGGCTTATAAAAAAATATATGATGAACAGGGAATTGCCCGAAAAAAGTTGTCGCGAACATTGGAAGACGCCGGCACGGTCATCAATCCACTCGTACCATGGAGCGTCTGCGGTGTCTTTTTGGCAGATGTGTTGGGAGTGTCCGTATTGACATACCTGCCATTTGCGTTTTTCTGCATGCTTTGCCCCGTGCTGACCTTGGCGATAAAAGGAGATCGTTAAGGGAATCAGGCTTTCGCCAGCATTTTATTCAGTCTTTCCAGTCCGATCAGCAGTCGTGGCGACGGTCTGCAGAACAGTGACTCCGGCAGTACATGAATCCGGTTTTGCCGGACAGCGTCCAACTCTTTCCAACCAGGACGTTTTTTGACTAATTCCGGACGCATCTTTTGTTCCTGAATACCAACCCAGACCAGACAAATATGGTCTGGGTTCCTGCTCCTTACTTCTTCCCAGGTCGTTTGTACACTTGCCCCCGCTTCCGATTCAAAAACATTCCTGGCACCGGCCAGCTCGCTGATTTCCGAGAGCCAATTTTCTTTACCCGGTGTAAAAACCGGCTTTGGCCACCATTCCCAATAAAGAGACGAACGATAGGAGGAATCAGTCCCCGCTTTAAAGGAAGCGGTTTCATTTTTGAATTCCGCAGCTTTCTGTTTTCCCAAGGACTTTTCCCCAATTGCTATGCCTGTTGACTCCAAGTCATTTGCGATTTCTTCTAATGAATTCGGGTTTAAAATAATGTAAGGAATACGCCGTTTGTCCAACGCTTCGATATTTTTTTCCATGCCTGGTACGCTGAGGGAAGCTAAAACCAAATCGGGCTCCAATCCGGCAATTTTGTCAACATCGATTGATAAGTCGGGACCGACTTTTGGTAACCGTTTCACCCGTTCCGGATAATCAGAAAAATCATCTACCGCAATCAGGGTATCCACTTTGCCTAAATAATCAAGCAGTTCTGTATTGCTCGGACAAATTGAAATAACTCTCACACAATTTCCCCCTTTATCAAATAAGTCAAAGCAACCCACTCCGCCAGAGCCAAAAAAGAGAAAGCAAGTGCTGCTTTCTCTTAGATGTCATCCTGACTGGTCAAGATTTTCGGACCTTCTTTGGTAATTACTACAGTATGTTCATACTGGGCGGATCTCCCTTGGTCGGTTGTCCGTGCGGTCCAATTGTTGCTGTCCATTTGACTGTGCCAGGTGCCTTCATTCAGCATCGGTTCGATTGTGATAACCATACCCTCTTTTAAACGCGGGCCTTTTCCTGCCAAGCCAAAGTGGGGAATATGAGGATCTTCATGTATCGTCGGTCCAATACCATGACCTGTAAAATCACGTACAACAGAAAAGCCTTCTGCTTCCGCGTACGTTTGGATGGCATGGCCGATATCTCCAATCCGGCTTCCCGCCTGCGCCTTTTCTATTCCTTTGTAGAGAGAGTTTTCGGTGACTTCCATCAACCGTTTCCCTTTCTCGTCAACATCGCCGACGGCATACGTCCAAGCCGAGTCGGCAAGCCCGCCATTTAAGTTGACCACCATATCAATCGTCACAATGTCACCGTCTTTCAGTGCCTCATCGCGAGGGAAGCCGTGGCAGATTTCATCATTGACCGAGGCACATGTGGCAAACTGGTAACCGTTATAGCCTTTCTGTTCGGCAGTTGCGCCATGTTCAGCCAAATAAGCCTCGACGAATTTCTCTATTTCCATGGTGGTTATGCCCGGTTTCATTCTCTTCGCTATTTCTTTATGGGTGGATGCAAGCAGCTTGCCAGCCTCCTGCATCATTTCGATTTCTCGATTGCTTTTACGTGTAATCATCTATGACTTCCTTTCTGCATCATCTATTTTATCATGAGGGAAACGGCAGGTAAATCATCTTCCGAATCAACTGCATAAGCAGTATATGAAAGGAGCGTGGAATGCGCTAACTATCGCCATCGTACGATTTCATCCTTTATAAAGTTTATCATGACGGTCCATTTCCGTAAAATAACCTGTCCTTGAAATTCTGTCACTCGTTACAGGATTCGTTCCAAAAAAGGTGGTTAAATATTCACAACATTCTGGGATGCTATGGTAAACTGAAAATCTATTCTAGTAACTACAGGAGGAATTTGATTGGAAGTACACAGACTTGGCCCTGAACATGCAGCAGAATACTGGGAGTTGAGGCTGGAGGCTTTGCGTGAAAGCCCTGGGGCATTTTTGACTACATATCAAGCTGCCATAGCAAAGGAGAATCCAGTTGACTCGACAGCCAAAAGACTCGAAGCTGTTTCTAATTATACATATGGTGCGTACATGGAGAGAAAAATTGTCGGTGTTGTCACCATGCTGCGAAAAGAACAGGAGAAAGTGGCTCACAAGGGAGACATTCTGGCGATGTACGTGACCAAATCAGCCAGAGGGAATGGAGTGGGATATGAATTGTTAAAGAAAGCAAAGCAGGATGCAGCGGAAATCGGCATAGAACAACTTGGCCTCAGTGTAGTAGCTGATAACCTTGCAGCTCAACATTTATATAAAAAAGCGGGGTTTACGTGTTACGGAGTAGAAAAAAATGCAATCAAACAGGAAAATGAATATGTCGATGAAATACACATGGTCTGTTTTCTTTTAAATGAAAAAAATGACCTTGGACCGTCGGGACTTGAATGAAAACAAAAGCATAGCTGTCTTTGCAAAGGAGTTCTAAAAGTGAAAAATGATGATCAAAGCAAAACAAAGAGCTTCCAACTGGAAGCTCTCCTGTGTTGATTAGGTTTATCTAAATGGACCGGTCGAGCTTATTAGTATCCGCCGTAGCCGTAGCCACCGCCACCACCAAACCATGATGACCCGACAATAATAAGCAAGATGAACAAGACAACAATCAACGCAAAACCGGAACCATATCCGTAACCTGCTCCTCCACTCATTTAAACAATCCCTCCTTTTTCCGATGTACTATAGCGTATGTTGCTTCTCTGAAGTCGGAAGGGCGTTTATCGAATTTGGGTATTTGACCAGTATAACAAGTGCTTTAACCTGCAAGGAGGCGGAAGTGTGCTCCTCGGAAACCTCAGGTTACATTCAAAGCGATAGAATAACACATTGCCTCCCGAGGAGAGGTGGGAAGCCGTTCTTCCGCAGTATTTTCGAATGGAACGTTTTGAATAGCTTTTATAAAATTGAAATCGACAGGAGGAACAGACATGGAACCAAAATGGCTAACATGGGCGAAGGAAATCCAGGCATTGGCACAGGCCGGTCTAGCATATTCTCGCGATGTATATGACCAAGAGCGTTTTCAGCGCCTGCGTGAAATCAGCAAAGAAATTGTCGCCGGCCATACAGACATTCCCTATGTTAAATTAACAGACTTGTTCACAAATGAAACTGGGTATCAAACCCCTAAAGTGGATATAAGGGCTGTCGTGTTGGAAAAAGGGAAACTTTTACTGGTTCAGGAAAAATCAGATGGAAAATGGGCTCTGCCCGGTGGATGGGGAGATGTCGGGCTCACTCCCGGCGAAGTCGCTGCCAAGGAAACATTGGAAGAGGCAGGATTAAGAGTAAAGCCAGTCCGGATGCTCGCCGTTTATGATACCGTCCAGCACGATCACCCGCCGATGCCTTATCACGTATATAAATTGTTTATTCAATGCGAATTGCTGAATGGGAGGCCCACGGGTGGATTGGAAACAAGCCGTGCCGAGTTTTTCAATGAAGACCGGCTGCCGCCCTTGTCACCCGGACGAAATACTCAAAAACAAATTTTCCAATTATTCAAGGATGCCGCAGACCCGGATGCGCCCTGCCGCTTTGATTGAAACATCACCTAAGCTAATTGTGTCCATCGCCACACCTGCATGACACACATCACCCTCCGACCAGCTTAAGAAGAGCCTTGGCGTTTCGTTCTTTGCCACAGAAATCAGGGGGGATGCGCCGGAACTGCACATTATTATCTACCATTTCATTTGATTGCTTCTTGGACAATAAAAAAAGGCTGCCCCATTGATTTTCCCTGTTGGAGCAGCCATATCTTTTATAAAATGATATTTCGACTTTTTCAACATACCTAACTATTTTTAGCTTCCCCTTGTTTGACCCAGTTGATCAGTCCGCCATGAAGCATGACATCGATTTGACGTTTAGATAGCGAGTGTTTAGCTTCTATCGGTCCTTTCCCTTTCACCTCGACCTCCAATGCGTTCGTAGCCGGCAATGTCTGATGCAGGTTTTTCACGCGCAGCACGTCTCCGTGTTCGAGCATGTCATAATCTTCATCATGAACAAACTCTAACGGCAAGACACCAAAGTTGACGAGATTTTGCCAGTGAATCCTCGCATAATCCTTCACTATGACAAAGCGAAGTCCCAGATAACGTGGTGCAAGCGCAGCATGTTCACGGCTGGAACCCTGACCGTAGTTGCTGCCGCCGATTATGACATGACCGCCGGCTTCTCTGGTTTCCATCGCCCGCTCATAATAGGTACCGTCCAAAATTTCAAAAGTGAACTTGCTGATTTCCTCCAAATTACTGCGATAAGGAAGGACACGGCCGCCACCTGCTAAAATTTCATCGGTCGAGATATCATCCCCCACCTTGAACAAAACAGGTAATTCCATCTCGTCCGGCAATGCTTCAAATTCAGGGATCTTCGATATATTAGGCCCTTTTACAAGCTCTGTTTTTCTGGCCTCTTCCAAGGGAAGCGGCTTTTCCAGCAATTCATTATTAATTGTAGGCTGCTCGGGAAGTTCTACCTTCGGATACTCCATTTCCAAGTCGCGTGGATCGGTGATTTTCCCTGTTAATGCCGAAGCCGCTGCCGTTTCCGGACTGCACAAGAATACAGCGTCTTCTTTGGTGCCCGAACGCCCCGGGAAGTTCCGCGGGGTAGTCCGCAAACTGTTTCTACCGGTTGCGGGAGCCTGTCCCATTCCTATACATCCATTGCATCCAGCCTGGTGCAGCCTGCCTCCAGCCTGAATCAGTTCAAATAATAGACCGGATTTTGTCATATCAGATAAAAGCTGTCGAGATGCCGGGTTGATATCCAGGGAGACACTGTTGGAAACTTGTTTTCCTTTCACAATTTCTGCCACAATCGCTACGTCCCGGTAGCCAGGATTTGCCGAAGACCCGATGTACGCCTGATAGATAGGTTCGCCCGCCACTTCTCGAACAGGGACCACATTTCCCGGACTGGAAGGTTTGGCAATCAATGGTTCCAAACTCGATAAATCAATTTCTTCCTCTAAATCATAGGAAGCATCCTTATCGGCTTTTAGTTCAATCCAGTCTTCACCTCGCTCTTCCATCTCCAGAAACTTACGCACCTCTTCATCAGATGGAAAAACAGTAGTAGTTGCACCTAATTCAGCCCCCATATTGGCAATCACATGGCGATCCATCGCCCCAAGTTGACTGACTCCCGGCCCGTAAAACTCAATAATTTTTCCAACGCCGCCTTTTACACCGTGCCTTCTTAATAATTCCAGAATGACATCTTTGGCACTGACCCAGTCCGGTAACTCACCAGTAAGCTTCACACCCCATATTTCCGGCATTTTCACGTAGAAGGGCTGACCGGCCATGGCAAGTGCGACTTCCATGCCACCTGCCCCCATCGCCAGCATCCCTATCGATCCTGCAGCACAAGTATGACTATCGGAACCTACCATGGTCTTTCCCGGCTTCCCGATCCGCTGCATATGAACCGGGTGGCTCACACCGTTTCCCGGTTTGCTGAAATAGACTCCGAATCTTCTTGTTGCACTTTCCAGAAATAGATGGTCATCCGGATTTTTATGGTCCACTTGGATAAGATTGTGATCGACATACTGAGCCGAGGCTTCCGTTTTCACCCTATCTATCCCCATGGCTTCCAATTCAAGCATAACCAAAGTGCCTGTTGCGTCTTGGGTCAAAGTTTGATCGATTTTCAGTCCGATTTCTTCTCCCGCTTCCATCTTTCCCGATACCAAGTGATCCTTCATCAATTTTTGCGCAACATTAAGTGCCATGTATATCTCCTTTCTTCAAATTTTTTCGCTCCTATTTCATGATGTACTAGGGTTTTCGCAGCAAAAAACTGCCAATATGTCCTATCAATCTTTTTCCTTACTTGAATCGCTTTCAAACCTTCATGATAAAAAATTTCTTACTTAGCTGCTATTTTCTTTGTGCTTATGTTTAAAGGGATACTGGCTGAATAATTCGCCACTTCCTATGGAAGGTTCTTCATCACCACCACCGTGTGGCCACCGAAGCCTTAAGCCTTCCAAACTGTCAGAAGAAGGGCGACAAAAGGTGGGAAAGCTTCTACAGATTCATCCGCGTTTAAAAGAAGTTTATGCATTAACACACCGGTTGGATGAATGGTTTAAAAGAAGACAGCCGGAAAAGGTCTGGAAGAATGTCTGGAATCGCTATGTGCTTCACATATAGAGGCATCTCATCGTACAAGTAAAACAATCTGGTGGTCGAAACAAGAGATGTTACAGTCATTCGTAATGAGGATATCGGAAGAATAAACAATACGATAAAGGCTTTAAAACGAGATTCCTTTGGGAGCAAAGATTTTTAACGATAAAGCATAAAATTTTATGGCAGCACACGGTAAAAAAGGCTCTATAGAGCGAAATAGTATAGCAGAGGAAATAAGCTAGACTCCTGCGGAAAACGGGCAGCCGAGCCCCCACAAGCAGGCTTTGCGAGGAGGATCGGGCGTTCGTCCGCGGAAAGAGAGTTTATTTCCTCTGCGGCCTCAGGAAAATAGCTATTTTTTGTAGTGAGCCTTTCGATAAAGAGAGCGTGGAGTGAAAAATCACACCGCCCCGTTTGACAGAGAACCTTTTATGTGGCTTGATAAGCTCTTCGCACTTCCATAGCATGATATTGCTGCCAGCAGCATTATTCAGCGTCCTTGATACTGTATATCTTTCCACTTTCCAGCCGGACTCCCAGGTTTAACACGGAAACCAGATGGTCTGCGACAATTTCTGCGCCACGTAACTGATTTTCTTGTTTCAATTGCTTGAACTGTTCTACATCTTGAAATTGTTCTTCACTGGATGAGCGGATTGCTCCCTGCATGTCCGTATCCATTTTTCCAGGATCATACAACACGGCTTTGTTTCCGGTTTCTTTCGCATTCTGTTCGAGAGCGACCGTTTGTGTGAACCGGTTGATTGCAGCTTTTGTACTGCTATACGCACTCCACCCATAAACAGAACGGTTCGCTGCACCAGAAGTGACATTGACTACAACTAATGGAATAGACGATTTTTCGGCTTCGGCTATCAGTAAACTTGTCGTTGTCATAGGAGCCAGTTGATTAACTTGGATATGGTTGGTTAAAGCGGACACATCGTAATTGCCCGCAGTATCGATCGGACTCACTACACCAGCGTTATTAACTAAAAACACCTTTTCGAAGGTGCCATCAAATGCTTTGTCCGCTACCTGTTTAAAAACCTTTTCAACATCCTGGATATTTGCCAAATCACATGTGTAATAATGATAATGCTCCTGGTATTGTTCAGCAGTTTCCCGGAGTTCCTTATTATCCTTCCGGGAAATACCGATGACATTCATTCCCTGCAGCAAAAGGCGCTTAGTCAAAGCTGCGCCAAGACCGCGTGAAGCTCCAGTAACGATAGCTAATTCCATGGATGGTCATCCCCTTTCTTCACTACTTCTGTCAACTTTTGATAAATCGCTGTAATTTCGTCCAGTTTCATTCTGACCAGGCCGCTCGAAGATGGAGCTACGAATTCATGACTGTTGCTCACAGGATTATCCTGCATTCCCCAAGAAACCTGCCGCTTCTGACTGAACTCCTGATAAACACCCTTCCCGACAAAACATACAACGCCGGGCTGATAACGGGTGATTTTATCCAGCAAATCCATCCTTCCCTGCTGATATTCTGCCTTCGTTATTTCCGCCGCTTCTTTTGTAGGTCTTGCGACAATATTCGTTAACCCATACCCATATTCCAATAGGCGATCATCTTCCTCTGCGGTTAACTTGACAGGCGTAAGACCGGAACGATACAGGATTGTCCAGAAACGGTTGTTGGGGTTGGCGTAATGATGACCTGTTTCAGAAGACTTTATACTCGGATTGAATCCTACAAACAAGACCTTCAAATTTGTCCGTAAATGATCTGGAATAGGTTTTAACATAGACGTTGCTCCCTTTCTTTCCATTTTAGTTTGAATACGAGCAATAGACTAAGCCATGCTATAAGTAAAAGGAGTTTTTATGTTGGAAAAAGACAAGAAAACGTATAAACAAAGCTATGAGTCAGACGGAAAAATGGGAAAGGACCAACATCGCGAGAAAGGAAAAACACCTACCTACAAAGATGAGAAAATGTTTTTTAATACGACAGAGGCAAGTGAATAGTCGATGATGAAAGGCAGCACTCTAATAGGGCGCTGCCTTTACTAAATGGATTTCTCGACAGTCATATTTTTCAAACCATTCTTGATAAATTCGTTCTCGTATCCTTCTGCGATTTTTAGTCTTCTATCGATGTCCTTTTGTTCAAGTTTTCCTTTCGGCCCAAGCTCACGCAGCAAGTCACGGTTGGCCAGTCGATAAGTCAGTTCTTCCCAAAAATTATAGTCTTCATATTCCTTTATATAACGATGGAGCTTTTCCTCCAGTTCTGCTTTGAGATGATAAAAATCATCTTCCTTGTCATAGATAATATCCGTTGATCCTGCGTTTTTATAAACGAATTGTTCAAGCTCTTCATAGTGGGAAACTTCTTCATTCCGATGGGCATTCACCAGCCAATTTCCTAAATAAACAAGCTCGGTCAACTTTTGGTACTGACTCTCCGTCATTTCGATTTTCATTTTACTCATCGTTTCTCTCCTTACCCAATAATCTGTTTGCCTTCCTGTGCCAGCGCAAAGTGAATCGCATGTTTCAATGTTGAAAAACAATTTAACCCTTTCATGTTTACATTTGCCTCGATCAACTTCATGCTCAAGTTCGGCGAAATACCGACAATTGCACTTTTCATTCCGAGCAACCCGGTGGATTGTGTCAAACTTTGCAAAAGAGAAATGGAGTACGCATCCAAATCGTCATCCAATCCAATGACATCCAGGATCAAAAAATCCGCATGATAATCCGGTAAGTTTTTCATTGTTCTGCTCAGCAAATCGTCGGCTCTTGCTTCATCATACTTACCTATCAGCGGCATCACTACAATTCCATCTAAAACCGGAATCAACGGAGACGAGATTTCTTTTACAAGTGTGGATAAAGTTTCCGTTCTCTCATCCACCATTTGTTCCAAACGATTTATTTCCTCTTGCTCCTTTATCCTTGTGAAATGATGAATGTCCTTGATGGGATGCATGTATAACGCGAATGTTTTTCCAAAACGGAGCCATTCATCGTCCGTCCCCCTTCATTGGCAGTAATGCTAAACGACACTGCTACTGTGTCAATTTTATCATTTCCTGTCGAATTCCCAAAACAATGCGTTTATTTCCATGAGAAGGGGTTGCTTCTCTTTTTCTCCTTTTACTGTAGAGCTTCGCAGCATTTTCGTTGTCCGTGTTTCAACCATGATGGGGCCATATAAATAGCCCTCCGTGATTGCGGAGGGCTTGCTGTATCGCTCTATTTATGATGTTTTGTTACCTTTCATTATTAATGACTTTCAGATAACCTGTGTCTCTCTCTGATTGTCGCCATGTTATTTTTCGCTAACCATTTATGGTAGAACCATTCACCTGCGGCTATTACAATCGCTGTGATCAATGCCGGTAAAAAGGTACTTTCTGCTCCGATGACTGCAAGTCCGATCCAAAGCACTATTAGCGCTAATCCAAAGTCAGCTGCAGTTGCCATCATGTTGCTTGTACGCGGAAATACCATCATATCACCAAGAGCATATGCTGCTGCTATTAAAATAATCCCCAATACAGTAGTACTCCAGAAAGAGACGTCAAAAATCAACGTCATAACAATCCACATGATAGGTAAAACCATTAACGCTTTCATGCCAAGGGCTTTTCCGTGTTCCATAAAAATACCTCCTTATTTTGTATTTGGTAACGTTATTCCGCATTTCTAAACAGGCTAAACGGTTAAGCTTGATTTTAGTAAAAATGAACTATTGATTTTGTGTTTTTTATTTGCTAGCACTTACTGACTGTCAGGCTGTTCCTTCTATAAGCCGGAGCTGCAGTTAAGCATAAGGGAAAGAAAGACATACGAAAACCCCCTTGAACGAGGTTGAACTCATTCAAGGGGGTTTTCGTTTTGCCTGGCGGCGTCCTACTCTCGCAGGGGCAAAGCCCCAACTACCATGGGCGCTGGAGAGCTTAACTGCTGTGTTCGGCATGGGAACAGGTGTGGCCTCTCCGCTATTGCCACCAGGCCTGCAGGATGCAGGTCGTTCTGTGTTGTTCACAGGACGTGAACGGGCTTAACAGAACTTCCTCGGTGATTAATTAAGAAAAGTGTACCTTCAAAACTAGATAAGAAGGAAGACAATCAACGAATTTCACACGTGCTAGTGCTTTAATCCAGCTCCGACTCCCAGGTCCTCGCTGTGTAAGCAATTCCTCTACAAGGCTGAAAACCAGCCTTTTCGCGGTCTTACTTATCCAGTCGGACCTTAACGGTCGTCTCCGCTTTTTGTTTCAATCCAGCTCTGCGGGCTAGATGCTCGCGTCATAAGTCATTCCCCTACAAGCCCATAAAGCAGGGCTTTTCGGTGACTGGCTTATGCGTGTCGCATCTGACCAAGCCCGCTACGCTTTTTGTTTTAAGTTAAGTCCTCGATCGATTAGTATCCGTCAGCTGCACGTGTCACCACGCTTCCACCTCGGACCTATCAACCTCATCGTCTCTGAGGGATCTTACTCATTTAAAATGATGGG
>NZ_JBEWYY010000017.1:0-66046 GCF_041366435.1 Sediminibacillus sp. JSM 1682029 | reverse complement strand
CCAGCGTTCGTCCTGAGCCAAGATCAAACTCTCCATAATAGTTGAGCTTGCTTGCTCGTTCAAAAAACTAGCTTGTATATCTTGCTTGACATACTGGTTGTTTTGTTCAGTTTTCAAAGATCAAATTATAATGTGTCGTTTTTGGCGACGAAATATAATATAACATGGTTACAAGTAAGTGTCAATGTTTTTTGGAACAAAATATTTTTAATGTTGAACACAGACATTTAGCGCTGACTTGCAACAAAAAATAATATACCACATCACCATTTGATTATCAATAGTAAATTTTAAAGGCTTCCTGCCTATTCCCTTTTAAAGACTTGGCCCCCGTACATCATGCTTGGTTATCCTCGCTGATTTTCATCTCCAGACTATTCAAACCCAAATGACTGGTATCGGGTATGACCCAATCCGCTTCCGCTAGATACTTCTCTTTCCCGATTCCAACAGCATACATCCCCGCTGCTTTGATTGCCTTTACACCAGAACTTGCATCCTCAATACCGACACAATGCGCTGTAGGAACCCCAAGTTGCTTCGCTGCAGTCACAAACACTTCGGGGTCAGGTTTCCCCCGTTCCACTTTGGCAGCATCAACCACCGTATCCAGTAAGTTTGTCACCTGTAATCGTTCAATGACAGTCTGTGCATTCTTGCTTGCGGATGCAAGACCCGTTTTTATGCCAGCTTGTTTTACTTCTTTCATAAATGATTCTACACCAGGCAATAAATCGTTTGGGCTGACCTTTTGTATAAGTTCCTGATAGTGTTCATTCTTCTTTTCCGCCAATTGTCTTTTTTCTTCTGCTGTATAAGTTTGATGACTTTGCTGAAGAATTAACTCCAAAGAGTCGACTCGGCTCAATCCTTTTAGCTGTTCATTAAAGGAACGATCAAAAGAGATATTCAATTCGTCTGCCAGAGCTTTCCAAGCCAAATAATGATATTCCGCTGTATCGGTTATCACGCCGTCCAAGTCATAAATGATTGCTTCTATCTCCATCATGACCACCCTCCATGCTGATAATATCCATTACCATGACTATACCACAAAGAGAATGGGTGTTAATCGTCCTTCTCAACTCAATATGTACTTTCTGCACTCCTTATCCTCAGCAACCTTGCGAAACAATTGAAAGAGAATACGGTAACGTTCCCTCATTGCCCGTCTCACTATATGATCAATCCGATCATCCTGCATATCCAATAAGAGTTCCTCCAACTCCCGTTTTATGAGGTACTCCATTTCCTTCCGTTCTCTTTCGTCGACTAACAGTCCTACCATTCAATCGCCCCCAATAAGTGTATAAATGTTCTACTATGATACCCGTCCTTCCCTTTTTTATAATAGGCCGCCTACAAACGGAAAATTCAAAAACTTATGGATGGAAAATCTTCTTTCCCTTTGGTTCATGAACGGACGTTGTCCATCATAAAATAAAGCAAGTCCTAAAGGAGGGGAGCAATGGAACATTTTTATGTCATGAAAGTGAACCGATGGAAGCGCTGGGCCTTCATCGTAGTGGCGGCACTTTTTTCTGCATTTATTATATGGGTGGACAATGAAAGTAGTTTATCTGTTTTTTCTACGAAGGAAAGTCCGGCCGCATTAAGTAAAGGGAGTGAACAGGATCCAAATATCGCCCTTACCTTCAATATTAGCTGGGGAAACGAAAAAGTGGAACCGATCTTGGAACAATTGAACAAGCATGAAGTAAAAGCCACCTTCTTCTTGAGTGGCGAATGGGCTGAACGGCATCCGGAAATCGTTGACAAAATTGTAGAGAAACACGAAATCGGCATGCTGGGATATCGTTACAAGAGCTACTTGAAGCAAGAGAAGGAACAAGTAAGAAAAGACTTATTGTATGCAAAAGAAGTGTTCCGCAAGCTTGGATACCCCGATACCAAGCTGCTTCGTACACCAAGCGGCCATTTTGACAAAGAAATACTGAAAATGGCCGAAGAGTTGGGGTTCGACGTCATTCAGTGGAACGTAAATCCGCATGACTGGCAAAATCCCGGGGAACAAGAAATCATCGACGAGGTGATGAAAAATACAACCAACGGAGACATTATCCTTCTCCATGCATCCGATTCCGTCAAACAGACTCCAGGAGCATTGAAAACACTGCTTCCCGGATTAAAGAACAAGGGCTTTCAGTATGTCACCATTTCAGAATTGATTTCCAGGATAGAAGCAAAGTCCAAAACAATTGATTAATATTTGAAAAAAAGCAAGCGTTTATTATTTACGCTTGCTTTTTTGTTTTTTATTCTGTTTTTTCACAGGATTGGCTGCAGAAGTTAATTCCTTTCCTTCCTCTGCCGCTTTTTGGTTGGTGATCCGATGGAGCAATAATAATTGATAAGTGTTACATAATAATAACGGAATAATCATCAACCATTCGTAATCGCTCCCAGTCGACCGCAAACCAGGCACCCATTCAATGGAAGTGACCACAAACATAAAAAACAACGCCGGGATAAACGCCTTGGCATTGGTTTCATTTGCTTTGATTCTGGCTATTATCAAGCTGTACCCGAACAATACAGCAGCCACCAGCAAATAGACAAAGATGGATGTTTCCCCGTCAGCAGACTTGTAACGGAAATAAATTAAATCAAACAAAGTGAAGAGAATCAGCACTACCTGGATCGGCAGCCAAAGTCTCCTGAACATTCCCAGTCCGAATTGGTTGATGGTCAAATAAGCAAAGAACCCCATTTGGCTGATCAAACTGAATACCAGTCCGAGGGCGGTGAAGAATATTACTAAACCTAATAGTTCAAAAAGGTCGACCGGCTGAAGATATTCCCCATAAGAACCGGCTTTTACAAAAAAACTGGTCACCAGGGTGGAAACAGCTCCAACCAGCAGGGTAGTTAAAAACATGCGAACCCAATTTCTACTGTTCACTCGATATCCTCCTAATTAATATACCTTGTCCCTAACGTATTTTATCATGAATCCCCCGTTTTTTCTTCAGCAATACATAATTTTTCTGCTTCTAACCATATTAAGACTAAGTGAGTGCAAATAAAAGGAGTGGATCCTGTGTGTTTAAACTCATGCCACATTTATTACTATGTATATCCCTTCTCCTGTTAAGCTCATGTGGTGGCGGTGGTAACACCACGAGCGGAGAAGAAGGCAACTATGATACAACCAAGAAAATGGTTACCGATATATTGAAGACGGACGAAGGTAAAAAAGCCATCACGGAAGTACTTTCCGATGAGGAAATGCAGAAGACCTATGTGATTGAAGGAAATACAGTAAAAGACTCCGTCGAAAAAGCTTTAACTTCAGAAGAAGGAAAAAAGTACTGGACAAAAATGTTTGACGACCCGAAGTTTGTCGAGTCGTTTTCCAAAGCCATCCAGGACCAGCACAAAGATGTATTAAAAGGCTTGATGAGTGATTCGTCGTTCCAAAAACAAATGATCGAGTTATTTCAAAACCCGGAAATGACTGAGCAGATGGTAAGTGCCATGAAAAGCCAGCAATTCCGCGAGCATCTGGAAAAAACAATACAGGAAACGATGGATTCCCCTATGTTCAAAGCCCAAATGAGCGAGATAATTTTAAAAGCAGCAGAAGAAATGAAACCATCACAAGGCTCTGGACAAGATCAGAGCGGCGGTGGCGGCGGAAGCGGGCAAAGCCAGGGTGGACAACAGGGCTCTGGGCAGGGATCCGATGGGGGCGGAGGCGGAGGTTGATCCTTCTCTTGTTAAACATAAAGAGCAGTCCAGAAAAGGACTGCTCTCTTTTTTTAAAAATTTATTCGAAGCTGTCGATCACTTTTGCAGCAATTTTGCGGTATTCTTTCCCGTTCGGATGATCTTCCTGGTAAACGGAAGGGGCAAATACATCCTCTTCTTCATAAGGCTGCTGCAGTGGCAGCTGGCCGATCACCTTTGTTTTCAGATATTCAGCCAGTTTTTTTCCGCCGCCTTTTCCAAATACATATTCTTTTTCCCCGGTAGTCTTGCTTTCAAAATAAGCCATGTTCTCTACAATCCCGATGATTTCATGTTCGGTTTGCATGGCCATTTGCCCGGCTCTTGCTGCAACAAAGGCCGCGGTAGGATGCGGAGTCGTCACAATGATCTCCTTCGAGGAAGGAAGCATGGAATGGACATCCAGAGCAACGTCTCCAGTTCCTGGCGGTAAATCGAGCAGCAAGTAATCAAGCTCTCCCCACTCTACTTCTTTGAAAAAGCTTGTCAGCATTTTTCCCAGCATCGGTCCACGCCAAATGATGGGAGAATTGTCTTCCACAAAAAATCCCATGGATACCAGCTTGACACCAAACCTTTCTACAGGAATGATTTTTTCGCCCCGCACGACTGGACGTTCTTCTACCCCCATCATGTCCGGTACGCTGAATCCATAAATATCAGCATCGATGATGCCGACTTTCTTGCCAAGTCTGGTCAATGCCACAGCCAGGTTAACGGTCACCGTAGACTTTCCGACACCGCCTTTGCCGCTGGCCACCGCAATAAATTTGGTGTTGGCATTCCCGCCTAGCAGAGAATTCGATTTCTCCTCATCCGCTGCAGGCTGGTACTTCGCAATCACTTCGTCCGGCAGCTGCTCGAAACGAAGTCCGACTGTGTTTGCACCCGCTTTCTTTAATACGTTGACGATCTCCTGTTGGAGCTGCATTTGTTCAGCGGTGTTTGTTTTAGCAATCGCTAATTTCACACTGACATGCTTCTTTTCTTCTTTGATGCGTACTTCCATTACTCCGCCAGTCTTCTCGAACGTTGTATGTAAAAACGGGTCTTCGATTGGATTTAATAATTCTAAAACCTGCTCTTGGGTAAGCAAATTGTGTCACCATCCTTTGATCGCTGTCCTTTTCCCACAATGCTAGTATAACATATCTGTACGGGATGCTAAGTAATACGTTTTCAGGATGGGTAACCCATTTATTATTTATCTTCTCCGTCTTCTGTTGCGTAACGAAGAATGCCCTCATAAATGCTTGCTGCCATTTTCCCCTGGTAATCGTCTGTTTTTAAAAGTTCACGTTCATGCACATTCGATAAAAAACCAATTTCCACTAGCGCTCCCGGAGCTTCGGCATGCTTCAATAAATACATGCTTTTCAACCCAAGTGCCTCCCGTGTGGTATTTTCCAGATTACGTTTGATTTCGTCCTGAATTAATGTCGCCAACCGCTCGTTCGCTCCATCAGAAGGGTAATAAAAAGTTTGCGCTCCGGACCATTGGGTAGCAGGAAGAGCATTCAGATGAATACTGACGAAAAAGTCCGCTTCCTTATCCTTAATGAATTCCACACGATTACGGATATCCTCCGACTTTCTTCGTGACAAACCTCTTGTTTCCTTGGCAGCCAAATCCTCGTCTTTTTCTCTCGTCAAGAATACAAGGGCCCCGGCCTGCTGCAAGTAATTTTGCAGTTTCTTTGCTACACGCAGGGCGATATCCTTTTCCTGTGTATCGTCGCTTCCTTCCGCTCCGCCATCTGGACCGCCATGGCCGGGGTCCAGCACAATCACTTTTCCTGACAATGGCAATGCCCATGAATCCCACGAATCGGTTGATTGTTGAATCGGATATTGAATTAACAGCACCAACAGGACGACACCTAACATCCATAACGCTGCTTTTATGTATTTTTTCATGCTCCCCGGCCTCCTAAACATCTTCCTGTTGTCCACTATATGGGACAAGTCGGATGTTTATGACAGGTTTTACGAGCGTAACCAGATAGCGGCAGTGAAATGGCCAAAAAAAGACTCCCAACCAAATATGGTTGAGAGCCTTTGCTTTTCGAAATATTAACGCTTCGAGAATTGCGGTGCACGACGATACCCTCAAGAGCGTACTTCTTACCTTAAGTAATATAATTTCTCTACTTCTATTTCTTCTATTTAGCTAGTCTAATTCAATTATGATATTTCCAGGTGTCCAACTCCCGTACATCTTAAATGCAATATTTTCACTTCTTTCGGGAATCTCGTACGTGGCTTCTGTAATCACTTTTGTTATTCCTTTGACTCTAATTCCATTCCATGTCGATTCCGTCATTTCATCGAATTCGATAGGATTGAAAAACTCTCCATTCTTATTTATCAGCGGGAATGTTTGTGGTTTATAAACAACACTTCCCTCTCCCGCTTTCTTATGATAGGAAATCCGCAGTGTAATTAATTCTTTCTCTGTCTTAAGGGCCGCTGGAGGGTCAACACGTTCTACCACAACTTCTTTATCCTCCGCTTCAAACACTTTCTCCCCGATTGTCAATGTTTTATAAGCAGTCTCTTTTTCTTGCTCGATGAAATTCTCGGCTTGAACGGATTCGTCCTCCTCTTCCATCATCTCTTCATCAGAAGGGGCAGAAACCTCAAGTGACCCTGCTGTGCCATCGACATCATTAGTAGACGTGTTGCTGGACTGGACCTGTGGGTTGTCTGGAATGGCAAATATCATGATGGCGGCCACTCCGCCAGCCAGGGCAGCCCCGCCAATACTAAATACATAACGGAATGCCTTTTCTGTCTGCCTGGTATTTGAAACTCCTCCACGAAAACCTTCACTTGGCGTAAATTGAACCGCCTTCATTGCAGGAAGGGTGGCTCCAACAATACCGGTAAAGACAGGAATCAAAAGCGTAGCCGTGAAAAAGAAGACAGATTCAGCCGGGAATTGGCTGTAACTAATCGTAATAACGACAAGGGATAGACAAAGGCCGAACACTCCGGCTAGCAATCCAGTGATAGCCCCTTCCCAAAGGACAAGCATCTGTACCGTACTATTCCTCCACCCCAATGCTTTCAGGACAGCGAATTCCGACTGACGCTCGGCAACATTCTGCCACATGATTTCCGCCGTCGTCAGGATAGCAATCAGCAGCGCTACCCCCATCGCGATATAATGCATGACACCAACTTCCATGGCTACAAACTCACCCAGCCAGGTAGTGTACATCGTCCCACGTAATTGAAAGGTGATGAATAAAAAGTAGATCAACATAGCAGTCGGCAGTGCAATTGATACAATGGATAATAACGCTCTTTTCCATTGGGTCATCAATTGATTAGCTGCCATTCCGAAGCTCGTGAAGGCTTGAAAGCTATGTCTTTTCTTTGCTGTCACTTCTCCTCTCTTAATCGTTTCATATGGAGAAATTCGCCGTACGAGAATACTTGGAATGAATGAACCCGACAAGTAAATCGACAGCCCGAATATGGCGATGGACAGCAGTCTCCATATGGAGGTCTGCACATCGTTCGTGACGTAAATGATTCCGAGAATCAACCAGCTGACTAAAGACACAAAGCTCCCAAGGATAAGAGCTTCTATAAATAACAGAAAGCTTAGTTGCTTCGGTCGCCACCCTACAGCAAGCAATAGGGCAAACTCCTTTTTACGTGCATACATCATCATAATATTGGAGGCAAATACATATACGATAGCTACGATGATGACACTGGCGATAACACCGGATAAGCCCATCCTTGACTCTTTGAAAATGGAAATTGAAGAACCAAGCTTAATCCACGGCTGTTCGACCCATCCAAGGCTCTCCTGCTCACCAGAAGCAGGAATGTGGGTAATTGCTGGCTGTGGGGATGATCCCAAGGTGATATCCGTGATCAAACCGGTTTTTTCTTCAATTTCACTGGCAATTCGGTCTAACACTTGTTCACTCGAATCGGACATCTCATCGACTCCCCGCACTTTTACGCGGATTGCCGAAATCGGTTCATCTCCGAGCACTTGAGAAGCAGCCTCGATGGTGGTCAGCAGAAGCGGAGGTTTCGTTAAAAAACCATAAGGATTGTTCAATGGCTTCATCGTCTCTGGAGGGTTGATAGGGTTCTTCTCACTATCCATGACCCATTTTGCGCTTGAAGGAAAATAAGTTTCCATGGGGAGTTCGTTCAGTGGATCCTTGGACAGGTTCAATTGGGAAGGGTCAAATACTCCCTGGAAATCGAGTTCAAGACGGGGCCAGCCTTCACTATTTTCGGAAAACATGGTAATAGGACGGTAGGCATGCTTCTGTGCCAGCGGACTATCCGCAGGAACGGCGTAGGGTTTTACCTGATAAGCAAATGGCCAGCGTTCTCCGAACGGACTGTTGACTTCACGGTAAGTGACGGGGGACGGCCGGAACGCCATCCAATTGAACGAATCGAGTGATGCCTCGTTATGCTCATTGTTTCCTTTGATCAGCTCGATGGTTTTTTGGTGGGATTCTTCTGAGGTGAAGGTAAAGTGATCGATCTGATTTGCTTCCAGGTCGTCGAGGTATTGCTTTCCTCCCTGCTCCTTGACCTGGTTCATGACTTCTTCTTGTTCATCTTGCTGGAATGATTGCTCGATTCTCTCAATGGTATAAGTGGAAGTTCCTTCGACAAACGACTCGGTGCTCAACAGGACAGGGATTTGAATGTTTTGCAGCCCTCCCCCGATATCTTTGACTGTTACAGATGATTTATTGTTGAAAAATCTCCTGGTTTGCTCCGTTTTATCCGAAATAGCATCATTCAATCCTGTTAATTGGGCTTCCGCTTCAGGATCGATTCCTGCAACCAGGATATTATTACTGTTGACCAGCTCTCCATTAAATCCTGTTACCCCATATTCCTGCTGGGTGCCTTGCGGAGCCTGCCACCTGCCAATAGTGAAATATAGCGTGTTCTCGTCCTCATAGGTATTGACACCGTTTGTCGTTGCGTTTTGCATATGTAATCGGTATATGCCAGGTTCGTTGTAAGTTACTTTTGCAAGTGTCGTGCCATAATCGACATACCCCATCATTGAGATTGGAGCAGCTGTTTCTATCTCTTGCATGGAGCGGATTGCTTCATATTGATCGAGGGAGATTCCTCCACTCAGCCCACTGAGATAGTTAGGTTCCAGTAACTGTTTATCTTCTGTGACGCTTCTGCTTCCTGGAGGACGGACGACTATATCATAAGAAGACTTCCAGCGTTTCTGCAGTTCATCGACGATGGTTCCTTGACTTGCTTGCGTCGTTCCCACCAGGTAACTTAATCCGATGCTTACAATCAATGCACCGATCAGCAGCAAAATGAATCGTTCCTTATTCCGCCACCAGGAATTCCAAATCAATCGTATCATAGGCCGGATACCCCCGTATCCCTTATGATGCTGCCATCTTTCATTTCGATCATACGATCAGCACGCACAGCCAGGGCTGATTCATGGGTGACAAAAATGACCCCACAGCCTTTCTCCTTATTGAGCCGGAGGAGCAGGTCAAAAATCATTTCGCCTGTTTTGGTATCCAGGTTGCCGGTAGGTTCGTCCGCCAACAGCCAATGCGGCTCATGGATTAAAGCTCTGGCTACAGCCACACGCTGCTGCTGCCCTCCTGAAAGCTGGGAAGGGAGAGAATTCATTTTATCTCCAAGTCCTACCTCTTCCAGTAATTGTTTCGCCCGCTCCTTTTTATCATAAGAAACCTTCCGGGATAACAACGGGGCCATCACATTCTCAAGAGCCGTCAGAGTAGGCAATAGGTGATACTGTTGAAAAACAAACCCAATATTCTCAAATCGAAAATCAGCTAATTCTTTTGAATTAAACCCTTTCAAGTCTAATTTTCCATAGTGCACAGTCCCCCCTGATGGTTTATCCAATGTTCCGACCAGGCTTAAAAAAGTGGACTTGCCTGATCCAGATGAACCCACAATAGAGACGAACTCTCCTTCTTTGAACTCCACATTCACTTGATTAAGAGCGATTGTATTTACACCGTCACCTTTAAACTCCTTATGCAGTTGAATACATTTTATGGTATGTGTCATATTCCCCTCCCCCATTGTAAGTGTTTTATGGCTTCTATCTTTTTTGCTTCTAAAGTATACATTATACAACTATGTTATAAATCCTTTATCTAAAACTTTGTTGGAGACATGTACACACACCACCTATCTGCTCTTTTGTTTCTTTGAACAATTCAACGGTAGAGATAGGAGCTTTTTGTAATTTTTTGTGGAATTTTTCTAATACCCGACAGATAGTGCAGAGCCCAAAAAAAGACTCCCAACCAAATATGGTTGAGAGCCTTTGCTTTTCGAAATATTAACGCTTCGAGAATTGCGGTGCACGACGAGCGCCTTTAAGACCGTATTTCTTACGTTCTTTCATGCGGGAGTCGCGAGTAAGGTAGCCTTCTCTTTTAAGAGCAGAGCGGTATTCTGGATCTGCTTCCAACAAAGCACGGGCTACACCGTGGCGGATTGCGCCAGCTTGGCCGGTAAATCCTCCACCGTCTACGTTTACTAGTACATCGTAGCTTCCTTCTGTTTCTGTAGCAGCTAGAGGCTGCTTAATGATTGTACGAAGTGTTTCGTATGGGAAATAGCTTTCAGCGTCACGTTTATTGACAACGATACGTCCAGTCCCTGGTACTAAACGCACGCGTGCAGTTGAGCTTTTACGGCGTCCGGTGCCGTAGTATTGTACTTGTGCCACTATCGTTTACCTCCTTTTAATTATCCGCGAAGCTGGTATGCTTCAGGTTTTTGTGCTTGATGATTATGATCCGGGCCACGGAATACGTGCAATTTCTTACCCATTTTACGGCCAAGGCTGCCTTTTGGAAGCATACCTTTCACTGTAAGTTCGAGCATTTGCTCAGGGTATTTCGTACGCATTTCGTTCGCATTACGCTGCTTCAAACCACCTGGATGGTTGGAGTGACGGTAATACATTTTGTCATTAAGCTTGTTACCAGTAAGTTCGATTTTTTCTGCGTTTACGATGATTACATGATCGCCTGTGTCAGCATGCGGTGTGTATGTTGGTTTGTGCTTGCCGCGAAGAATAGCAGCAACTTCACTTGCCAAACGTCCAAGCGTTTGTCCTTCAGCATCCACAACAAGCCACTTGCGTTCAATATTATTTTCATTCGCCATGAAAGTTGTGCGCATGTTCAGTACCTCCTGAATTTCAATTTCCATAATCTTTTATCTAACTTCGACTTCCCAAATCCACGGAATCAGGACGATAACTCCACTTGTCGTTTTCTGTTCTTCCTTACTCGAATGGACTGGGCAGATTGCGTATTTCATCTATTCTACACGAATTAACTTTCCGGGGCTAATCGTGGTATAGAAATAAAATGCCATTAATCATACTATAACAATTAAGGAGGGATGTCAAGGAAATGTTACACTAGGAACCGTTGTTTTATAATGGATTTTTTTCACTTTCCGAATAGGTGACATTCCATAGAAACAAACCTTGCGGCGGCGCTGTTTCACCGGCGGCTTTGCGGTCTTCAGCGGCAATCACTTGCGGGATCGAAGAAGCCGGTCTTTTCCCTTTGCCAATTTCCAGCAATGTTCCCACCAAAATTCGCACCATATTGTATAAAAAACCGCTGCCTTTAAAGGAAAAAATGATCATGTTTCCATCCCTGTGACAACCAGCCTGATAAATCGTGCGGATTTTATCCCCTTGCAAGTCTGTTTTAGCGGAACAGAAAGAAGAAAAATCATGCCTGCCTTCTAACTGTGCACAAGCTTTCTGGATCGCTTCGATATCGAATTCTCCGTTCCTGCGCCAGCAAAAGTGCCGTTGGAATACATCGTTTTCCTCTGCATTCAATACAAAATAACGGTACTCCTTTTCCTTTACATCATAGCGTGAGTGAAACGCATCCTTTACTTTCTCCGCCTTGATTACTCGCACATCGTCTGGCAGCAAGGCATTTAAAGCTTTTTTCCAATTGGGCTCCGGCATCTGAATATCGGAATCAAAATGGATGACCTGACCTTTTGCATGGACACCGGCATCGGTTCGTCCTGATGCTACTACTCTAACGAAGTCGCCTTTATGGACTTTCGTCAACGCTTTTTCTATTTCTTCTTGTACAGTACGTCCATTCGGTTGGATTTGATATCCAGAAAACCCAGTTCCATCATAGCTAATAGTACATTTTATCCGTCCCACTGTCTTATAAACCCACTTTCTTAGTCACGTATGATAAATAATAAAATAACCACAAAAGCAAACAGCGCATATACGCTGATATCCAGCCGGCCGGTTTTCAATTCTCTCAGCTTTGTCCTTCCTTCGCCACCTTGATATCCTCTTGCTTCCATGGCCATCGCCAACTCTTCTGCCCGTTTAAAAGCACTGATGAACAATGGAACCAATAATGGTACAACTGCCTGTATCCGCTCTTTAGCGGTTCCCGTCCGGAAATCCACTCCTCTTGAGGCTTGGGCCTTGGAGATTTTCTCTGTTTCCTGCATCAAAGTGGGAATGAATCGGAGAGAAATCGACATCATCAATGCCAGCTCATGGACAGGAAACTTTACTTTTTTCAATGGCTGGAGCAAGCTTTCGATGGCATCGGTGATTTCGATCGGAGTCGTCGTTAAAGTCAGGAGCGAGGTAACCATGATTAACAGGAAAAACCGCAACGATATGGCAGCTCCTTGTGCAACAGCCCCAGAATAAATCGGATAGGAAAAAACACGGAAGAGAACTTCCCCTTCTTTTGTGACGATTAAATGCAGCAGCAGCGTAAAAACAATCAAAAACCATACCGGGGTCAGTCCCTTAAGTATATAAGAAAAATGAATGCGGGTTGTAAGCGCGCACAGCAGGGAAAACACGGTCAATAGCCCATAGCTCCAGACAGAATTTGCAAAAAACACCACGATGACAAATAAAAAAATGATGATCATTTTGGTGCGCGGATCTAAACGATGGACGATGGATTCTCCTGGGACATATTGACCTATAATAAAGGCATTATTCATATCGACTTACCCCTTTCACGATCAACGCCAACTCTTCCGCTAATTCCTGAATGGTCTGTCCGTGATAGGAGAGATCCGCTTGAAATCTTTCTTTCGCTTTTGTTATGAATTGGATGACTTCTGGAACATCGAGTTGAACCTTTCGGAGGTCTGCTTGTCTGGTAAAAACATCTTCAGGTTTGCCTTCCAAATATTTTTCCCCTTTATTTAGAATGATGACATGATCTGCATAGGCCAGAGCATCTTCCATACTGTGGGTGACCAAAATAGTCGTCAAACTTTTTTGTTTATGAAGGCGATGAAACATATCCATCATTTCTTTTTGTCCTTTCGGGTCAAGACCGGCTGTAGGCTCGTCCAAAACAAGCAGCTCGGGCTGAACAGCCAGCACCCCTGCTATTGCTACTCTCCTCATTTGTCCCCCGCTTAACTCGAAAGGCGATCGGACAAGCAACTCTTCCGGCAGCTGGACAGCTGACATTGCCTCGCCTACACGCTTTTCGACCTCTTGACGATCAACACCAAAGTTCAAAGGGCCAAAAGCAATGTCCTTGAAAACCGTTTCCTCGAACAATTGATGTTCCGGATATTGAAAGACAATCCCCACCTTGCTCCTCAGTTCTTTGATCCCCTTGAGCTTACCTTCTGGCTGCAGGCGATAGGAACCGATGACTACTTCCCCAGATGAAGGCTTCAACAAACCGTTTAAGTGTTGAATCAATGTCGACTTTCCCGATCCTGTGTGTCCGATAATGGCGGTGAAAGATCCTGAAGAGACATCCATACTCAGGTCATTGATGGCTCTGTGTTCAAATGGTGTATTGGGTTGATACGTATAGCTTACCTGTTTAAATGAAATCTCCATAGTTCCTCCAGCAGCTCGTCATGGTTTAAAGGTTCTGAATCAAGAATAACATCCCGATCAGTTAATTCAGCAGCGAGTTTGGTAACAAAAGGTATATCCAAACCTATTTCTTTTAGTTCATCCCGCTTGGCGAAGATGTCTTTGGGGGAAGCTTCCATCCATACCTTCCCCTCATTCATCACGAGCACCCGATCTGCCAACGTCACTTCATTCAGATCGTGTGTGATGGTGACAAGCGATACATCATCTTGTTCTTTTACCGTTTTTACTGTTTCGATTATTTCCTTTCTACCATTGGGATCAAGCATGGCAGTAGCTTCATCTAAAATGATGATCTGTGGGGAAACGGCCAAAACACCTGCTATCGCCACGCGTTGCTTCTGACCGCCGGATAAGCGATGGGGTTCATGTAGTTCATAGCCTTCCATTCTTACTGCTGCAAGACTGTCTTTTAGCCGTTTGATCATTTCTTCTCTGGGTATCCCTCTGTTCTCCAATCCGAAAGCCACATCGTCCCGGACTGTGGTACCGACAAACTGGTTATCCGGGTTTTGGAAGACCATTCCAACTTGCTTACGGATTTCCCATATGGTTTCTTCATTTATTTCCAGTCCATTGATCAGAATTTTGCCCTTCTGTGGAAATAAGAGACCGTTCATCAATTTCGCTATCGTCGATTTTCCAGACCCATTGTGACCAATCACCGCCACCCATTCAGACCTGCTGATTTCAAAGCTGACATCTTGCAGTACCCACGGCAAGTCTTCTCCATAACGGAACCAGACGTGTTCAAATTTCAATACATTCTTCCCCATCTTCATCCCCCCTTAGGCTGTTCGACGAATATTTCCCCGGAAATAACAAACTGTCGAACCAACTCACATCGGCTTCTAAAGAAAGCGCCAAACGTGTTTATGCCCGAAAAACCAAGCGCAGCCTCTCCGTGGCAGTTCTTCGCTATGCACAGGAGGGACAGACCCCCAAGGGAATAAGCGAACATAACGCCATAGACTGCTAAATGAATATAAAACAAAAAAGGGCCGGGATTCACCTCATGGAAGAGATTCTGTCCTGCCCTTCAAGCAATTGCTTTTAAAGTTAAACCAACTCGATAATCGCCATTTCTGCACCGTCTCCACGACGAGGTCCCAGCTTAAGGACTCGAGTGTAACCGCCTTGACGCTCTTCATAGCGTGCAGCGATATCAGAGAATAGCTTTTGGATGACATCTTCGTTTTCGTTTGCTTCTGCATTGTATAGGAATGCAGCTGCTTGACGACGGGCGTGAAGATCGCCGCGCTTACCAAGCGTAATCATTTTATCAACAACAGAGCGAAGTTCTTTTGCTTTCGCCTCAGTAGTTTCCAATCGTTCATGAATAATCAAGTCTGTGGCAAGGTTGCGAAGTAGTGCCATACGCACATCAGTTGTACGACCTAGTTTTCTAGCCATGGATTATCCCTCCCTTTTTCGAAATATCTAAAGGTGTCTATTCATTTATCAATCTTCTTTGCGTAATCCTAGACCAAGATCCTCTAGTTTATGTTTTACTTCTTCTAATGATTTGCGTCCAAGATTGCGGACCTTCATCATATCTTCTTCCGACTTATGAGCAAGCTCTTGTACCGTATTGATGCCGGCACGCTTCAAACAATTATAAGAACGGACAGATAAATCCAATTCTTCGATTGTCATTTCAAGAACCTTTTCTTTTTGATCTTCTTCTTTCTCGATCATGATTTCCGCACTTTGTGCTTCATCAGTAAGTCCTACGAAAATATTAAGATGCTCCGTATAAATCTTGGCGCCCAATGAAACAGCCTCTTCAGGTCGTATACTTCCATCAGTCCATACATCCAGCGTCAATTTGTCGAAATTGGTGATCTGGCCGACACGCGTATTTTCCACTTGGTAAGTCACTCGTTCCACCGGAGTGAAAATCGAGTCTACCGGAATGACACCAATCGGCAAATCTTCATGATTGTTTGCTTCTGCCGGACGATAACCGCGGCCGCGTTCAGCTGCAATCTTCATGCGAAAATGAGCGTTTTCTCCCAATGTAGCAATATGAAGATCCGGGTTCAATACTTCCACATCACTGTCATAAGTAATGTCGGCAGCTGTAACTTTTCCTTCGCCCTGAACATCGATTTCCAATGTCTTTTCTTCATCGGAATAGATTTTAAGAGCCAATTTTTTCAAATTCAAAATGATGGTTGTCACGTCTTCTACTACTCCATCAATGGTAGAAAACTCATGAAGCACTCCATCAATTTGAATCGATGTCACAGCCGCACCGGGAAGTGAGGATAAAAGGATACGACGCAAGGAGTTTCCTAGTGTAGTACCATATCCACGTTCAAGCGGTTCTACGACGAACTTGCCAAAGGTAGCGTCATCGCTCACCTCGACCGTTTCAATCTTTGGCTTTTCAATCTCAATCATTAATTAAAACCCTCCTTCAAAACGTCGAAACCCCGGTTAGACGTTACCGGTCTAACCGAAATTCCCCAGGTAGGCAGTTACCGTTCTCTGCACTATGCAACTCGTATGCTTTTCTGTCATTTGCGATGCTGTAGGGTAACCAGGTTAGATCAACGATCCTCTGGTCTCCTGCATTTTTAGCTATCATAACCCATTATAGACAGGGTGACAAATTATATACGGATAAATTAAACACGACGACGTTTTGGTGGGCGGCAGCCATTGTGAGGAACTGGCGTTACGTCACGAATAGCTGTAACTTCTAAACCTGCTGCTTGAAGTGAACGGATTGCCGCTTCACGTCCAGCACCAGGACCCTTCACTGTTACTTCCAAGGTTTTCAAACCGTGCTCCATACCTGCTTTCGCAGCAGCTTCAGCAGCCATTTGGGCAGCAAAAGGAGTAGATTTACGGGAGCCTTTGAAACCAAGAGCGCCAGCGCTGCTCCAGCTTACAACGTTACCTTGAACATCCGAGATGGTCACGATAGTGTTGTTGAAAGTCGAACGGATATGAGCTATACCACTGTCAATATTCTTTTTCACACGACGTTTACGTGTATTTGTTTTACTTGCCATTGATTAACTAACCTCCTTTAGCTTATTTTCTCTTGTTAGCGATTGTACGACGTGGGCCTTTACGAGTACGAGAGTTGTTCTTCGTTCTTTGTCCACGCAATGGAAGCCCTCTGCGGTGGCGGATGCCACGATAAGAACCGATTTCGATCAAGCGTTTAATGTTCAGGGATACTTCACGGCGAAGATCTCCTTCTACTGTGAACCGTTCTACTGCTTGACGGATTCTTGCTTGTTCATCCTCGGTTAAATCACGAACTCGTGTATCTTCTGAAACTCCAGCCTCTTTCAATACTTCTTTTGCAGTTGATTTACCAACACCATAAATATAGGTAAGAGAAATCACTACACGTTTATCACGCGGAATATCAATACCAGCAATACGTGCCATTAGATACGTGCACCTCCTTTAAATTAGCCTTGTTTTTGTTTATGCTTAGGGTTTTCACAGATTACCATGACTTTGCCTTTTCTGCGAATAACTTTACATTTTTCACAAATCGGTTTTACAGATGGTCTTACCTTCATCATCCATACCTCCTTTTGGATCGGAGCATTTATTTATAACGGTACGTGATACGTCCTCTTGTTAAATCATATGGGGAAAGCTCAACCGTCACTTTATCTCCAGGAAGAATCCGGATGAAATGCATACGAATTTTTCCAGAGACATGAGCTAAAACAGTATGACCGTTTTCTAATTCAACTTTGAACATCGCATTAGGCAACGTGTCAGTAACGGTTCCTTCCACTTCAATTGCATCGTCTTTCGCCATCGAGTTGATCTCCCTTCTTCAAATCAGTCACTACTTCATTGACAAATTTTGATAGAGCAAAACGCAGCTTACCATTTGTTACGCGACCAGTTTCTAGAAGGCTGTTCTGGACTTCTGGAGATATATAATCCATTAATTCAATATGATGCAGGTTCTTCTTCTTCGGCCGATCATATTTTCTTTTTTCTCCATCAGCAAGCAAGACAAATCGATCATCAAGCATTTGGATGACAATCGCATATTGACCCGCTTCCCGTCCCCGTGCAATACGAACAACTTGACCTATTCGCGGACTCGACTCTGATTCACTCAACCACAATCACCTTCACTTAGGCTTTTGTTAATATTTGAAAACCTTCTTTTGCGATGGCAAAGGTGTGTTCAAAGTGAGCACACATTTTACCATTTTGGGTGACAACTGTCCAATCATCTGCAAGAAATCACTTGATTATCCTGCATTCACCATTGGTTAAATGGCAAGGACCATGCCTGGATCGGCATGCGATATATTAGAAAGGCGGACACCTGGCATTGCCTTTTATAAACCTATTTCATAAGGCATCTTTGTTACCAGCAGCAGATTGTTCGTATCGCTATCGACTCTATCGACAGGATACATCCAAGCCGAATCGCCATGATAGGATGTGTGTTTCCCGGACTCAACTCGTTCAGCACATTAAGCCGTTCGACAGTTCCGGTTATCCGGCGTTCCTTGCACAAGCTCGACAATAACTGATGCGCAAATCTCCTGCGAAATCCATTATACCTTGTATGCACTGGAATTGCATCACCTTGCTGAATCTACCTTTCAGCAATATTATCCAAATCCGGCACCGATATACTCAGTTTAACGCAATTCGCCGATTTGATGTGTCTTATCCATCGGCAGCATCTCGCGTTTCACAGGATGTATTGCCAATATCATTTAGAAAGGTTCTGCAGCTTTTCATCAATTTCCCGGAATACCAAATCGATATCCTGGTCTCCATTGACTTCAGCGAGATACCCTTTTTCCTGATAATAATCAAGCATTGGCTGTGTTTGTTCTACATTCACTTCAAGGCGTTTTTTAACTGTATCAGGTTTATCGTCATCCCGTTGGATCAATGCTGAACCATCACGGTCACAAATCCCCTCTACTTGCGGCGGATTGAATTGAACATGATAAGTAGCTCCACAAGTCGGACAAATCCTTCTGCCAGTTAACCGCTCGATAAGTTGATCTTTTGGCACTTCTACGTGTAAAACATAGTCGAGGGATTTTCCCATGTCTGCCAAAAGATTTTCCAAAGCCTCTGCTTGGGCAATCGTTCTAGGAAAACCGTCTAACAGGAAGCCCTTTTGGCTGTCATCTTTGCTTAACCGCTCACGGACAATACCAATGGTGACCTCGTCAGGGACAAGCTCCCCTTGATCCATATAAGATTTTGCTTGCTTACCGAGCTCCGTTCCTTCTTTAATAGCTAAACGGAACATATCTCCTGTTGAGATATGAGGGATTTGATATTTATCAACTATTTTTTCTGCCTGTGTCCCTTTACCGGCACCTGGCAGTCCCATCAGGATTAAATTCAATGACTTTCCCCTCGCTCTCATTTCTTCTAAAGAAACTCGGTTTGCTGTCATGCTAAACATGCAAGGCACCAGCAAGGACAGCATGACCGGTTCACTTGATAAAGCCTTTGTAATGGCGTTTTACAAGCTGACTCTCTAGTTGTTTCATCGTCTGCAAGGCAACTCCTACAACAATCAAGAGGCTTGTTCCGCCAATTTGTACTGTCTGTGGCAGATTAGCAAGACTGCCCAAGACTAGTGGAAGTACAGAAACGGCTGCTAAAAACAAAGCTCCTACAAAAGTAAGTCGATACATAACACGGGTCAAATACGTTTCGGTATTTTTACCCGGGCGTATGCCAGGAACATATCCGCCTTGTTTTTTCAGGTTTTCAGCCATTTGTTCAGGATTCACTTGAACAAATGTATAGAAATAAGTGAAAGCAATGATCAAGGCTACGTAAATCACCATTCCTATTGGCTGTGTATAGTCAAAAATGGTTTGAATCGTTCCCGCCATGCCGTCATTTCCAAAGAATCCGGCCACGGTTCTCGGTGCCACGATAAAGGAGACAGCAAAGATAACCGGGATTACTCCAGCTGCATTTACTTTTAACGGTAAATGAGTAGAGTGGCCGCCGACTGGCGAACGATTTACTAAACGTTTGGCATATTGAATCGGGATTTTACGCAATGCTTGCTGGATGAAAACGACTCCGACAACCACTGCCAAAACCACCAACACAATTAAAGCGACAATGACTATGTTGATAAACAGATCATCGCCGACATCTCCGCCAAAGTACTGTTCAAATATTTGGTTAACGCCGTTCGGAATTGCCGCAACAATACCGGCGAATATTATGATCGAAATCCCATTTCCTACGCCATGGGCTGTGATTTGCTCACCGAGCCACATAAGAAATGCGGTTCCACTTGTTAAAACAAGCGCGATAACTGCAAACTTGCCAAAACCAGGATCTACTATCAGCATTCCGTTCGTCATAGCGTTAAACCCGATAGACATGGTAGCAGCCTGGATAAAAGCAAGAACTATCGTTCCATATCTCGTGAACTGGGCCAATTTTTTACGCCCTACTTCACCTTGCTTCTTCCATTCAGTGAATTTAGGTACAACATCCATTTGTAACAACTGCATGATAATCGAAGCGGTAATGTAAGGCATGATCCCCATAGCAAAGATGGAGAAATTTTGCAAAGCCCCACCGCCAAACGTGTTCAAAAATCCAAACACACTTTGTTCATTCATATCACCGATGGCATCACGATTGGTAAAAGGTACGGGAATGAACGTACCAAGCCGAAATACGATCAGCATCAACAAGGTGAATACGATTTTTTGACGAATGTCACCCACGCGCACAAAATTGGAGATTGTACGGAACATTAAATCACCTCTGTTTGACCGCCCGCTGCTTCAATAGCTTCCTTAGCTGAAGCAGAGAACTTATGAGCTTTTACGGTAAGTTTCTTTTCAATATTACCATTTCCAAGAACTTTAATGCCGGCTTTTAGCTTGCTGACAACACCAGTTTCAAGTAAAAGCTCAGGTGTAACTTCTGTGCCTTCGTCAAATTGGTTCAGAGTATCCAAATTTACGATCGCAAACTCTTTGCGGTGAATGTTGGTAAATCCACGCTTAGGCAGACGTTGGAACAAAGGCATTTGGCCGCCCTCGAAACCAGGACGAGTACCGCCGCCTGAACGAGCTTTCTGTCCTTTATGTCCGCGCCCAGCTGTTTTTCCATTACCTGAAGACATTCCTCGGCCTACACGATTACGTTTTTTGCGAGCTTCTGCTGGCTTCAATTCATGAAGTTTCATGCGAGCACCTCCTCTTTGCGCTTTTCGTTAATTATACTTCTTTTACCGATACTAAGTGAGATACTTTATTGATCATGCCTCTGACGGCAGGAGTATCTTCACGGACTACCGATTGACGGATTTTATTCAAGCCAAGTGTCTTGACTGTAAGCTTTTGGCCTTCACTTCTGCCAATGACACTGCGCGTGAGGGTAATTTCTAACTTTTTAGCCATGTGATTTCCCTCCTTATCCTAACAGTTCTTCTACTGACTTACCACGTAGTTTGGCAACATCTTCTGCACGCTTCAGCTCGCTCAATCCATTGATTGTGGCGCGAACCATGTTGATTGGTGTGTTGGATCCAAGTGATTTGGATAGGATATCACCAATACCAGCAAGTTCAAGTACCGCACGGACAGGTCCGCCTGCGATAACTCCGGTACCTTCTGCAGCAGGTTTCATCAGGATGCTTCCTGCGCCAAATCCGCCAGTGATTTCGTGGGGGATGGTTGTTCCTACGATTGGTACAGTTATTAGATTTTTCTTTGCATCGTCGATTGCTTTTCTGATTGCATCTGGTACTTCCTGAGCTTTACCAGTGCCAAATCCTACATGACCGTTTTTGTCGCCGACAACGACTAGTGCAGCAAAACGGAAACGACGACCACCTTTTACTACTTTTGCGACACGGTTTATAGTAACTACACGTTCTTCGATATCTAATTTGTTCGGGTCAATGTTAGTACGCAATATATGTCCCTCCTTTTTCGATTAAAATTCAAGACCTGCTTCACGAGCAGCATCTGCCAATGCTTTTACACGGCCGTGGTACAAGTAACCTCCGCGGTCGAACACCACATTCTTGTGTCCATTTTCGATTGCGCGATTAGCAAGCAATTCGCCTACTTTTTGAGCAGCTTCTACATTACCTGTTGCTTCCAGGTTTAGATCGTTGTCTACAGTAGATGCACTTGCCAACGTTTTGCTGTTCATATCATCGATAAGCTGTGCGTAGATGTGTTTGTTTGAACGGTAAACGTTCAGACGCGGACGTTCAGCTGTTCCGAACAGATTTTTACGTACACGAGTGTGGCGCTTTTTACGCACAACGTTCTTGTCGGGCTTTGTGATCATCTAGGTCACTCCTTTCTGTTCCCTAACCTACCTTATTTTGCAGTTTTACCTTCTTTACGGCGTACATATTCGCCTTCGTAACGGATACCTTTGCCTTTATAAGGTTCAGGCGGACGAATGGCTCTGATATTAGCCGCTACAGCTCCGACTAATTCTTTGTCGATACCTTTTACGGTAACTTTTGTATTGGCAGGAACGTCGATTTCGATTCCTTCACGTGGTTCGATTTCCACTGGGTGGGAATATCCTGCGTTAATGACTACTTTGTTGCCCTGCTTCGTAGCACGGTAACCTACACCATTAATCTCCAGGCTCTTTTCGTATCCTTTATGGACTCCCTCAACCATATTGCCGATCAAGCTGCGGGTAGTACCATGCAGGGCGCGATGCTCTTTACTGTCGCTAGGACGCTCTACAGTAAGAACATTATCTTCGATTTTCACTTCGATGTCCGGGTGGAAAGTACGGGAAAGCTCTCCTTTAGGACCTTTAACTGTAACGGTGTTTCCATCTAATTTGACTTCCACACCCTCTGGGATTTCCAAAATTTTAAAACCTACACGAGACATTCAAAGCACCTCCTATCTTGTCTGAATAAATTACCAAATATATGCTAGCACTTCGCCGCCAATTGCTTGCGCACGTGCTTCTTTGTCAGATAAAACGCCTTTTGAAGTAGAAACAATTGCGATGCCAAGTCCGTTCAATACTTTTGGTATTTCGTCGGCTTTAGCGTAGACACGCAATCCTGGCTTACTGATTCTCTTCAGCCCGGAAATGACTCTTTCTTCATTAGCACCGTATTTAAGGAAAATACGTAGAACACCTTGTTTGTTATCTTCGATAAATTCGTAATCGCGTACGAAGCCTTCACGCTTCAGAATGTCTGCAACCTCTTTTTTAAGCTTAGAAGCAGGCACCTCTAGCTTCTCATGGCGTACCATGTTGGCGTTACGAATACGAGTAAGCATATCTGCGATTGGATCTGTCATAACCATTATTCATTACCTCCTTCCCTGATCGGGGATTACCAGCTTGCTTTTTTGACACCAGGAATTTGACCTTTATAGGCAAGTTCACGGAAACAAATACGGCAAAGTTTGAATTTGCGCAATACAGAGTGTGGACGTCCGCAGCGTTCGCACCGTGTGTACTCTTGTACTTTGAATTTCTGTTTGCGTTTTTGTTTCGCAATCATTGATTTCTTAGCCACAATTTTCCCTCCTTGTGTTAGCTCTAATGCTTATTTTTGGAAAGGCATGCCAAGCTGAGCTAAAAGTTCACGTGCTTCTTCGTCAGTATTAGAAGTGGTTACGATAACTACATCCATACCGCGAACTTTGTTGACTTTATCATAATTAATTTCCGGGAAAATCAATTGTTCTTTAATTCCAAGCGTATAGTTACCGCGTCCGTCAAATGCTTTCTTGGAGATACCACGGAAGTCACGCACACGTGGCAATGATACTCCGATCAGCTTTTGAAGGAATTCGTACATGCGCTCACCGCGAAGGGTTACTTTTGCCCCGATAGGCATTCCCTCACGCAAACGGAATCCTGCAATTGATTTCTTTGCTTTTGTAACCACTGGCTGTTGTCCGGAGATCAGCGATAGTTCTTCCACGGCGTTATCCAACGCTTTCGTGTTCTGAACAGCATCACCCACACCCATGTTGATTACGATTTTTTCTATTTTAGGCACTTGCATTACTGACTCATAATTAAATTTTTCTGCCAATGAAGGAACGATTTCCTCTTGGTATCTTTTCTTCAATTCGTTCATCGAGTAGCCCTCCTTTCACCGCTGATTTATTTATCTAATGCTTCACCGGATTTTTTAGCTATACGGACTTTCTTGCCGTCGCGCACTTCATGTCCAACGCGAGTTGGTTCGCCGGTTTTCGGATCGATCGGCATTACATTGGAAACATGAATTGGTGCTTCCTGGTTAAGAATTCCGCCTTGCGGGTTATCCTGAGAAGGTTTTGCGTGCTTTTTCACGACGTTGATGCCTTCCACCAACACGCGCTCTTTTTTCGGATATGCTTCGAGAATAGTGCCTTGTTTGCCGCTATCCTTGCCAGCTATTACCTGAACTTTATCACCTTTTTTAACATGCATGCTTGCTGCACCTCCTTACAAGGCTTTTAATTCGCTTATAGTACTTCTGGAGCTAGGGAAACGATTTTCATGAATTTAGCATCGCGCAATTCACGTGCTACCGGTCCAAAGATACGAGTACCGCGTGGACTTTTATCGTCACGTACAATTACCGCTGCATTTTCATCAAATCGAATGTAAGATCCGTCTTTACGGCGCATTCCGCTTTTAGAACGGACGATGACAGCACGTACGACTTCACCTTTTTTAACAACGCCGCCTGGTGTTGCCTGTTTCACCGTACAAACGATCACATCGCCGATATTGGCAGTTTTACGGCCTGAACCGCCCAGAACTTTAATCGCAAGCACTTCACGTGCTCCTGAGTTATCTGCAACTTTTAAACGAGTTTCTTGTTGAATCATACTGCTTGAACCTCCCTTCGGAATCCTTCCGAGCGAACTTTATTAAATAATAACCGCTTCTTCGACAATTTCAACTAGACGGAAACGCTTCGTAGCTGAAAGCGGACGAGTTTCCATGATGCGTACAACATCTCCGATTTTCGCTTGGTTGTTTTCATCATGCACTTTGAATTTCTTCGAGTACTTAACACGTTTTCCATAAAGCTTATGGAATTTGTAGGTTTCGACTAATACTGTAATGGTTTTATCCATTTTATCTGATACTACACGGCCGTTATAGACCTTACGATTGTTACGTTCACTCATGTGAGGCTAACCTCCTCTCAGGTTTATCAGTTATTAACGCTTAGTTCTCTTTCACGTACAACAGTTTTCATGCGTGCGATTGATTTACGAACTTCACGAAGACGTGCGGTGTTTTCCAATTGGCCGGTGGCTAGTTGGAAACGCAGGTTGAACAGTTCTTCTTTTAAAGATTTAACTTTTTGTTCAATTTCGGCAGTGGTTAATTCTCTGATTTCATTAGCCTTCATTGATTTCACCACCAATTTCTTCACGTTTTACAAATTTCGTTCTGATCGGCAGTTTATGAGAAGCAAGACGCAATGCTTCACGTGCCACTTCTTCAGAAACTCCGGCGATTTCAAACATGATTTTACCTGGTTTTACTACAGCGACCCATCCTTCTGGGGCACCTTTACCGGAACCCATCCGAACCTCAAGAGGTTTAGCAGTATAAGGTTTGTCCGGGAAGATTTTGATCCAAACTTTACCGCCACGTTTCATATAACGGGTCATTGCAATACGAGCAGCCTCGATTTGACGGCTAGTAATCCAAGAAGCGTCTAAAGCTTGTAGTCCATATTCACCAAATGCAACAGTCGTGCCGCCTTTCGCTTTACCTGTCATGCGGCCGCGGTGTTGTTTACGATATTTTACACGTTTAGGCATTAACATAATGCGTTCCCCCTTCCTTATTGATTGTTTTTAGTTGGAAGGACTTCTCCACGATAGATCCACACTTTGACACCAAGTTTACCATACGTAGTATCTGCTTCAGCAGTACCATAGTCAATGTCAGCGCGAAGTGTGTGAAGTGGTACAGTTCCTTCGCTGTAATGTTCTGCACGGGCAATGTCGGCTCCACCAAGACGACCGGAAACTTGAGTGCGGATACCTTTGGCTCCCGCACGCATAGCGCGTTGGATCGTTTGTTTTTGAGCACGACGGAAAGAAATACGGTTTTCCAATTGACGTGCGATATTCTCAGCTACCAGCGTAGCGTCAAGATCTGCTTTTTTCACTTCAACGATGTTGATGTGAACTCTCTTACCAGTCAAAGCATTCAAAGATTTACGCAATGCTTCTACTTCGGAACCGCCTTTACCGATAACCATTCCTGGTTTTGCAGTTGAAATAGAAATGTTCACGCGATTGGCTGCACGTTCAATTTCAATACTTGAAACGGCTGCATCCTTCAGACGCTTTTCGATATATTCACGAATTTTTATGTCTTCATGTAACAAATCTGCATAATCTTTGCCAGCGTACCATTTGGATTCCCAGTCACGGATGACGCCGACACGAAGTCCTACAGGATTAACTTTTTGACCCACTGATTATCCCTCCTTCTGTTCTGATACAACCACAGTGATATGGCTGGTTCTTTTATTGATTTGACTAGCACGACCCATTGCACGAGGGCGGAAACGTTTCAGTGTGACGCCTTCGTTTACGAATGCTTCAGATACTACCAAATCATCCGGGTTCATTTCATAATTGTGCTCAGCATTAGCGATAGCTGATTTCAATACCTTCTCCACAACTGGTGATGCACCGCGTTGTGTATGGTTTAGAATTGCAACGGCTTCTCCGACTTTTTTTCCTCGAATTAAATCTACGACTAAACGAACTTTACGAGGAGCAATACGAACAGATTTCGCAACGGCTTTAGCTTGCATCAAGAGTGCCTCCTCTCATTAGCGTTTTGTTTTCTTGTCATCGCCAGCATGCCCTTTGAACGTGCGGGTTGGCGCGAATTCACCTAATTTATGTCCGACCATATCTTCGGTGACATATACCGGTACGTGTTTGCGACCGTCATATACAGCGATGGTATGACCAACAAAGTTAGGGAATATAGTTGAACGGCGAGACCAAGTTCTCACAACTTGCTTCTTGTTGTCTTCGTTCAATTTTTCGACTTTTTTCATTAAATGGTCATCTGCGAAAGGTCCTTTTTTCAAACTGCGACCCATACATAAACCTCCCTTTGCGATTGACAGACGGGGTTTATCTCCCGCCTTTCAATCCCGTTATTTTTTACGTTTACGAACGATGAATTTATCCGTCGGCTTGTTGCGTTTACGCGTTTTGTAACCAAGCGTAGGTTTGCCCCAAGGAGACATTGGTGATTTACGACCGATAGGTGCGCGACCTTCACCACCACCGTGTGGGTGATCGTTAGGGTTCATTACAGAACCACGAACAGTTGGACGGTTGCCTTTCCAGCGAGAACGTCCTGCTTTACCAACATTGATCAATTCGTGTTCTACGTTTCCTACCTGTCCGATTGTAGCACGGCAAGTGCCGAGTACTAGGCGTACTTCACCAGATACCAGACGTACCAATACGTATTTATCTTCACGTCCCAGAATTTGAGCTTGAGCTCCTGCAGAACGGGCTAGTTGTCCGCCGCGGCCAGGCTTCAATTCTACGTTATGAATGATAGTACCTACTGGAATGTTTTGCAGTGGAAGCGAGTTTCCAAGCTTGATGTCAGCCTCTGGTCCAGAAATAATTTCAGTACCTACAGTCAGGCCTTTAGGTGCAAGGATGTATCGCTTTTCACCATCAGCATAATTGATCAATGCAATATTTGCGGAGCGGTTTGGATCGTATTCGATTGTAGCAACGCGTCCTGGTATTCCATCTTTGTCGCGTTTGAAATCGATGATACGATATTGGCGCTTATGGCCGCCGCCCTGATGACGAACTGTTAATCTACCCTGGTTGTTACGACCGCCACGTTTGTGAATCGGGCTCAACAGGGATTTTTCCGGCTTGTCGGTTGTGATTTCAGCGAAATCGGAAGTGGACATGCCGCGTCTACCATTAGAAGTTGGTTTATACTTTTTAATCGCCATCTTGTTTCCCTCCTTTTTTAATAGGTTTTATTTATACACTTTCAAAGAATTCAAGTTCTTTACTGTCTTCTGTCAATTGCACAACGGCTTTCTTGCGGTTTGGACGGTATCCACCGTAACGACCCATCCGCTTGAATTTACCTTTGAGATTCATTGTATTGACTTTTTCTACTTTCACATCAAAAATCAACTCAACAGCGTCTTTTATCTCTGTTTTGTTGGCTTTGGTGTTCACTTCAAAGGTGTATTTCTTTTCTGCCATCAAGTCAGCAGAGTGTTCCGTGATTATCGGGCGCTTAATAATATCTCGTGGGTCCTTCATTATGCAAGCACCTCCCCTGCTTTTTCAGCTGCTTCTTTTGTCAAGATCAGCTTGTCATGCGTAAGCAAGTCAAGTACGTTAACTTCGCTCACAGTCAAAACCTTCACGTTTGGCAAGTTGTTAGCAGAACGTGCAACAACTTCGTCCTGATCGGCAGTTACGATCAATGCTTTACCATCTACATTAAGAGCAGAAAGTACGTTTACCACTTCTTTTGTTTTCGGTGCATCGAATGCAAGACTATCAAGGACAACCAGGCTTTCTTCGTTCACTTTAGAGGAAAGAGCAGATTTTAGCGCCAATCTGCGTACCTTCTTCGGTAGTTTGTAGCTATAGCTGCGTGGTGTAGGGCCGAATACAGTTCCGCCGCCTACCCATTGCGGAGAGCGGATGGATCCCTGACGGGCACGTCCTGTACCCTTCTGGCGCCATGGTTTGCGTCCACCACCGCGTACTTCAGAACGGTTTTTTACATCGTGTGTTCCTTGGCGTAAAGAAGCGCGTTGCATAACAACAGCTTCGTGTAAAACGTGTGTGTTTGGTTCAATACCAAAAACGGCATCATTAAGTTCTAAATCGCCGACTTGTGATCCGCCTTGGTTATAAAGTGCTACTTTAGGCATGACATATCCTCCCTTCGTTTATGATTAGTTAGCCTTAACTGCACTCGTGATTTTAACGAATGATTTTTTCGCTCCCGGCACATTACCTTTTACAAGAATAAGGTTGCGTTCAGCGTCGACTTTTACTACTTCAAGGTTTTGAAGTGTTACTTGCTCTCCGCCCATTTGTCCAGGAAGTTTTTTGCCTTTGAAAACATGCATCGGGTCAATGGCACCCATGGTACCTGGTCTTCTGTGGTAACGAGAACCGTGGGTCATTGGTCCGCGGGATTGATTATGGCGCTTGATTGCACCTTGGAATCCTTTCCCTTTAGAAGTTCCAGTAACATCGATTTTGTCTCCAGTTTGAAAAATCTCAACACTAACCTCTTGGCCTACTTCATAGTCGTCAAGGTTAGCATCACGGATTTCACGAATGAAGCGCTTAGCAGTTGTGTTTGCTTTTTCAGCATGCCCTTTTGCCGGCTTGTTCGCCTTTGTTTCTTTTTGATCAGCTACACCCAATTGAATTGCTTCATATCCGTCATTCTCAAGTGTTCTCTTTTGAAGAACAACGTTCGGGTCGGCTTGAATTACAGTTACAGGAGTCAATTCTCCTTCTTCACTGAAAAGTTGTGTCATGCCGATTTTTCGACCTAAGATTCCTTTCGCCATCCGTCACACCTCCTAATATCTTTGAATTCTTTATAATTTAATTTCAATGTCCACGCCAGACGGCAGATCAAGACGCATTAGCGAGTCAACCGTTTGCGGTGTTGGACTTACAATATCGATAAGACGTTTATGTGTGCGCATTTCAAATTGCTCACGAGAATCTTTGTATTTGTGTACGGCACGAAGTACTGTGTACACTGATTTTTCGGTTGGAAGCGGGATTGGTCCGGATACATTAGCACCAGAACGCTTCGCTGTGTCTACAATCTTCTCGGCAGATTGATCCAGGATACGGTGATCATACGCCTTTAAACGAATTCTAATCTTTTCTTTTGCCATTATTTTCCCTCCTTTTTTCGCCCATTTTATAATAGACATTCTCCGCGAAAATTCCTTGGCATCCCCGCCATGGCAAAGGGGCCGGGTGTGCCAACAACCTTCCGCATCATCGCCTTTTATGACCAACATTACTTATTATATAGAATAATAGCGGTCATTGCAACCTTAAATGTGAAGAAAGGAGCCTTTCGAAAAAATAACGCGAAAGCACTTGTTTCAAAACAAGTACAACCCTTCTCTTTTGAAAAGTTCCTTTAAGGTGCAGTTTCAACGGCACTTCCCGTATTATACAGGAGGTTCACCCCTGTTTTCAAGGTATTATTCCTGTTTTTTGGTGGTAATAAAATGAAAAACTGCGAAAGTTGCTGGACCGAATTATTTATTATGGAAACAACTCCACTTGAATCCAAAAGCGTTCTTACCGTTATCCCGTGTTTGAAACACGAAAAAATAACAAGGACATAACATAAACTCCTTTATGATTGACTATACAATGGATGAAAAGAGAAACAAGAAAATTATCCTTGGTTAAAATTCCTTTCATTCTGACGTTTGATCCTCGATTCGCTGCGTACAAATCCAGCGCCTTCCATGAAATGTTTATGCAGGGTTTTCTACAGAGGAATCTCTGTATGTTGCTTTCGTCGGGTCACGGTTCTCTAACCTCGATTTATCAAAACTTTCTTGGCAGATTGGTAGTTGGTAAGAAAGCAATCCTGTCAGAATCTCTGAGAGCTAATCACGACAAAAGCTAACTATATTCTTCCCACGGGATAAAACAGATCCTTTAATGTAGTTTTCAATATGCAACGATACCATTCAAGAAGAAAGCTGCCGTTAGAAGCGAATTCCCTTGCCGGAGCGGAATTTTTACACCATTCTTTCACAGAGGAGGTCATTAATCTTTATTAATTGTCAGGTCAAGCTGGTACCTTATAGAAAAAAGGCGGTCGAATTCGAAATGTTCGAGATTTTGATCATCTCTCGATTTTGCTGTTTTGACAGCTACACGTTTGTCTCTATTTCGTTGCATCTTCATAATAACGAAAAAGCAGACAGCTTTTAGCTGTCTGCTTAATTTTCATTGTTCCAACTTATTCTTGGATAGAAGCAACAACGCCGGCGCCTACTGTACGGCCACCTTCACGGATAGAGAACTTAGTTCCGTCCTCGATAGCGATTGGAGAAATAAGTTCTACGCTCATTTCTACGTTGTCACCAGGCATAACCATTTCTACGCCTTCTGGAAGTGTGATAACACCAGTTACGTCAGTTGTACGGAAGTAGAACTGCGGACGGTAGTTACCGAAGAATGGAGTATGACGTCCACCCTCTTCTTTAGAAAGGACATAGACTTCTGCTTTAAATTTTGTATGTGGAGTGATAGAACCTGGCTTTGCAAGAACTTGGCCACGATTGATATCGTCACGTGCCACACCACGTAGAAGTGCACCAATGTTGTCGCCAGCTTCTGCATAGTCAAGAAGCTTACGGAACATTTCTACACCAGTTACAGTTGTTTTAGCTGCTTCTTCAGCAAGACCGATAACTTCAACTTCGTCACCAACTTTAACTTGTCCGCGCTCAACACGGCCAGTAGCAACTGTACCACGACCAGTGATAGAGAACACGTCCTCAACTGGCATCATGAATGGTTTTTCAGTGTCACGGTCTGGTCTTGGGATGTACTCATCAACAGCATCCATAAGTTCGAAGATTTTGTTTGCATACTCTTCGTCACCTTCTAGAGCTTTAAGAGCAGAACCTTTGATTACAGGTACATCGTCACCAGGGAAGTCATACTCAGATAGTAGGTCGCGAACTTCCATTTCTACTAGCTCAAGAAGTTCTTCATCGTCTACCATGTCTGTTTTGTTCAAGAATACAACGATTGCCGGTACACCAACCTGGCGAGAAAGAAGGATGTGCTCACGAGTTTGCGGCATCGGACCGTCAGCTGCAGATACTACAAGAATAGCTCCGTCCATTTGTGCAGCACCAGTGATCATGTTTTTAACATAGTCAGCGTGACCTGGGCAGTCAACGTGCGCATAGTGACGGTTTTCAGTTTCGTACTCAACGTGAGAAGTTGCGATAGTGATTCCGCGTTCTTTCTCTTCTGGAGCACCGTCGATTTGGTCGTATGCCATTGCAGTACCAGAACCAGAACGGCTGTGCAGTACTGTAGTAATAGCAGCAGTCAAAGTAGTTTTACCGTGGTCAACGTGACCGATAGTACCAATATTAACGTGGTCTTTGGAGCGATCGAATTTTTCTTTACCCATTTATATTTCCTCCTTTAAGTAAGTAAAAGTGTTGATTTTATAATCAATGTATTTGCCGCTTAGAAACAACCAAGAAGTCGTTTCTAAGCTTACAATACAAGTTATACGCGATGAACAGAAAAAAATCAATTATTCACCAGCATTTTTTTTGATAATTTCTTCGGAAATGCTCTTCGGTACTTCTTCGTAGTGGTCAAAGTGCATCGTATATTGACCTCTTCCTTGTGTGTTGGAACGAAGCGCCGTTGCATAACCGAACATCTCGGAAAGCGGTACGAAAGCATTTACGACTTGTGTATTACCACGAGCGCCCATACCTTCAACACGTCCGCGACGGGATGTTACGTCACCCATGATGTCTCCCATATATTCTTCCGGAATCGTAACTTCGACTTTCATCATTGGTTCCAGAATGACTGGTTGACATTTGTTTTTTGCAGCCTTAAGTGCCATTGATGCGGCAACTTTAAAGGCCATTTCGTTAGAGTCAACGTCATGGTAGCTTCCGTCGAACAAGGTCGCTTTGACGTCGATCAATGGATATCCTGCCAACACACCGTTTTCCATAGATTCCTTGATACCAGCTTCTACGGAAGGGATGTATTCACGAGGAACAGTACCACCAACGATTTTGTTTTCAAATTCGAAGCCGGCGCCTTCTTCGTTTGGCTCAAATTTGACCCAAACGTGGCCGTATTGACCTCTACCACCGGACTGTCTTACAAACTTACCTTCTACTTCAGCAGAAGCACGGAAAGTTTCACGATAAGCAACCTGTGGAGCACCAACATTAGCTTCAACTTTGAATTCACGTTTCAGACGGTCAACAATGATGTCCAGGTGAAGTTCACCCATACCGGAAATAATTGTTTGGCCTGTCTCCGTGTTTGTTTCTGTACGGAAAGTTGGATCCTCTTCAGCCAGCTTGCCTAGCGCAACAGCCATTTTGTCCTGGTCTGCTTTTGTCTTCGGCTCGATAGCTACATCGATAACCGGCTCAGGGAATTCCATGGATTCCAGGATTACCAGTGACTTCTCGTCACAAAGTGTATCCCCTGTTCCAGTATCCTTCAGTCCGACAGCACCAGCGATATCGCCGGCATAAACGGTTGAAATTTCTTCACGGGAATTGGCATGCATTTGCAGGATACGACCTACACGCTCACGCTTATCCTTCGTAGAGTTTCGTACATAAGAACCGGAGTTCAATGTACCGGAATATACGCGGAAGAAAGTCAGTTTTCCGACATAAGGGTCGGTTGCAACCTTAAATGCCAATGCTGAGAATGGCTCATTGTCATCGGATTTACGGACAACTTTTTCTTCTGTTTGTGGTACATGTCCTTCGATCGGAGGTACATCAGTTGGTGATGGCAGGTAGTCGATGACACCGTCGATCAGCAACTGTACCCCTTTGTTTTTAAAGGCAGATCCACAGAAAACAGGATAGAATTCAACGCTTAGCGTAGCGGCACGAACAGCAGCTTTCAACTCTTCGTTGGAGATTTCTTCGCCTTCCAAGTACTTCATCATAAGTTCCTCGTCCAGCTCAGCTACTGCTTCAACTAAATTGGTGCGATATTCTTCAGCCTGTTCTTTATATTCGTCCGGAATCGGACGTGCTTCCGCACGGGTACCCAGGTCATCCATGTAGTAATATGCTTCCATGGAAATCAGATCGATAATTCCTTCAAAATTATCCTCTGCACCAATTGGCAATTGAACTGGATGAGCGTTTGCTCCCAGACGGTCGCCCAGTGTTCCAACGGAATAAAGGAAGTCTGCACCTACTTTATCCATTTTGTTTACAAATACAATACGAGGAACACCGTAAGTTGTAGCCTGACGCCAAACGGTTTCTGTCTGTGGTTCCACACCAGATTGAGCATCAAGAACTGCTACAGAACCATCAAGTACACGCAGGGAACGTTCTACTTCGACTGTGAAGTCCACGTGGCCTGGTGTATCGATGATGTTGATACGGTGACCTTTCCATTGAGCAGTTGTTGCAGCAGAAGTAATGGTGATACCACGCTCTTGTTCCTGCTCCATCCAGTCCATTTGAGAAGCACCCTCGTGGGTTTCGCCAATTTTATGGATACGTCCTGTGTAGAAAAGAATACGCTCGGTAGCAGTGGTTTTACCAGCATCGATGTGAGCCATGATACCGATATTACGAGTCTTTTCCAAGGAGAATTCTCTAGCCATGCATCTTTCTCCTTCCTGATATAATGTTTAGTTTTTAGATTACCAGCGGTAATGAGCGAATGCTTTGTTGGCTTCAGCCATTTTGTGCATATCTTCGCGTTTCTTGACAGATGCACCTGTGTTGTTTGAAGCATCAAGGATTTCGTTTGCAAGGCGTTCTTCCATTGTTTTTTCTCCGCGAAGACGGGAGTAGTTGACAATGTAACGTAGGCCTAACGCCTGGCGACGTTCGGGGCGCACCTCTACAGGTACTTGGTAGTTAGAACCCCCCACACGGCGTGCGCGTACTTCAAGTACTGGCATAACATTTTTCATCGCTTGTTCAAAAACTTCCATGGCGTCTTGGCCGCTGCGTTCTTGTACAAGTTCAAATGCTTTATAAAGAATCTTCTGAGCTTTACCTCGTTGTCCGTCAATCATGATTTGGTTGATCAAACGAGTAACAAGCTTAGAGTTGTGTAACGGATCTGGCAATACATCACGTTTTGCTACTGGTCCTTTACGTGGCATATGATTTCCTCCTTTCTGTTTATCTATTTAAGAATGAGCAATTGCTGCATTATTTTTTAGGTCTCTTTGTACCATACTTCGAACGTCCTTGCGCACGGCCTTCTACTCCGGCTGTATCAAGCGCTCCACGGACGATGTGATAACGTACACCTGGCAAGTCTTTTACACGACCTCCGCGAATAAGCACTACACTGTGCTCTTGAAGGTTGTGTCCGATACCAGGAATGTAAGCAGTGACTTCAATACCGTTTGTCAAACGCACACGAGCGTATTTACGAAGTGCAGAGTTTGGTTTCTTCGGTGTCAAAGTACCAACACGAGTACACACCCCGCGTTTTTGCGGAGAAGATTGATTAGTCAAGGTTTTCTTGAAGCTGTTGTACCCTTTGTTCAATGCTGGTGAGTCGGATTTTTTTCCTTTGCTCACACGGCCTTTGCGTACTAATTGATTAATTGTAGGCATTTGTTTTTCCTCCTTTCAACTTCATTCTGTAATACCACATATCCAGGTGGTTCATTTTGAGGCAAAAAACAAAGTTTTCGCGATTAACTACGATTCGCCAAAACTTTATTGCTTGATTGCCACAGTCGCTGTACCTACATCTATGCCACATGCTTCGCCTAGCTTCTTCTTGGAATCCACCCTGCTGCATGGGATGCTCAAATCATTTGCAAGACGCGACACTTTCTCTGTTATTTGCAGATCAGCATCATCTGCAATAACTACTTCCCTTACTTCACCATTTTTCATGGCTTTCAATGTTTGCTTGGTTCCTATTATCAAACCAGTTTTAACCTGTGCCACTTTATCATAAGACATTAGCTATCCTCCAAAGTAACAAGGATAAACGGAAGCACCTCAAATATAGTATCATCCTGGAATTTCAATGTCAACTTAATTTGGAAGGATTTTTTATATAGAGGCAGGAAAACGGGCAGATTGCGATAATCTGCCGTTTCCTGTCAGCTTCCCTGCTATACCTTGTCTTTACAAAGTAATTAATGGGTTATTTCTTCTGCCTGTTGCACATCAACAGGTTCTTCCACTTCATCCAATTCAGCCTGTATTTTTCTGTATGTCGGCATGCCGGTACCCGCTGGTACAAGCTTACCGATAATGACATTTTCTTTCAGGCCGAGTAATTCATCTCGTTTTCCTTTAATAGCGGCATCGGTAAGGACACGTGTTGTTTCCTGGAAGGATGCAGCTGATAAGAAGGAGTCTGTCTCAAGGGACGCCTTCGTAATACCGAGAATGACAGGTCTGCCGACAGCCGGCTGCCTGCCTTCCTGCAATACGTTTTTGTTGGCATCTCTGAACTGATGGATCTCAAGCAGTGAACCTGGCAACACATCGGTGTCCCCTGCATTGGAAACACGGACTTTGCGAAGCATTTGTCGAACCATCACTTCGACGTGTTTATCGCCAATCTCAACACCTTGCATCCGGTAAACCTTCTGAACCTCTTTCAGCAAGTACTGTTGTACTCCGTCGATGCCTTGAACCTTCAGAAGCTCTTTCGGGTCAACCGAACCTTCTGTCAGTTCCTGACCGGCTATTACCTGGTCACCGACAGCGACTTTCAACCGTGCACCATATGGAGAAGTGTATGTTCTGTTTTCCACTTCACCCTGTACAACGATTTCCTGCTTGTCTTTGATCTCGTTGATATCCTGGATCGTTCCCTTGATCTCACTGATAACTGCTTGACCTTTCGGATTACGCGCTTCGAAAAGCTCCTGGATACGCGGCAGCCCTTGGGTGATATCGTCTCCTGCTACACCACCAGTGTGGAACGTACGCATTGTAAGCTGTGTACCTGGTTCACCGATAGACTGGGCGGCGATAATACCGACTGCTTCACCGACTTCCACTTCGTCTCCGGTAGCAAGGTTTCTGCCGTAGCATTTTTTACAAGCTCCATGCTTGGTGTTACAAGTAAAGACGGACCGGATCGTCACATGTTCAATGCCAGCATCTACTATCTGCTTGGCAGTATCCTCTGTGATGACCTCATTCTTATCGACCAGCACTTCTTGTGTCTCTGGATGACGGACAACCTGGAACGAAGTTCTTCCGATCAGACGGTCGATCAACGGTTCGATCATTTCGGTACCTTCTGTAATCGACTGTACGGTCAAACCTTTATCTGTTCCGCAGTCTTCTTCCCGGATAATGACATCCTGGGCTACATCGACAAGTCTTCTGGTCAAGTAACCAGAGTCAGCTGTTTTCAACGCTGTATCAGCCAGACCTTTACGGGCACCGTGAGTGGAAATAAAGTATTCAAGTACCGTCAATCCTTCACGGAAGCTTGACTTGATCGGCAATTCAATGATTCGTCCTGCCGGGTTGGCCATCAGTCCGCGCATACCGGCGAGCTGTGTGAAGTTAGATGCATTACCACGGGCACCGGAATCACTCATCATGAAAATCGGGTTGCGTGGATTCAAAGACTTCATCAGCTTATCTTGAATAGTATCTTTAGCCTGTGACCAAATGGAAATGACTCGGTCATATCGCTCTTCTTCGGTTATGAGACCGCGGCGGAATTGTTTCAAGACTTTATCAACTCTGCCTTGGGCTTCATCAAGTATTTCTTCTTTTTCAGCCAGTACGACAATGTCGGAAACACCGACGGTAATTCCGGCTTTTGTTGAATAGCTGAATCCTAGGTCTTTCATGCGGTCAAGCATTTTCGATGTTTCGCTGATCTTGAACCGTTTAAATACCTCGGCGATTATGTCACCCAGTATGCCTTTTTTGAATGGAGAAATGATCTCCCGCTCGGCAATGATTTCTTTCACATTTGCCCCTTTATCCACAAAGTACTTTTCTGGTGTACGAAGCTCCAGGTTTTCCTGTGTTGGTTCGTTCATATACGGGAACGAATTAGGAAGCATGTTATTGAAGATCAGTTTACCCACTGTAGTGATAATCAACTTGCCTTTCTGTTCTTCGCTGAATGTTTCATTGCCTAAAGAAGCTGCACTTACGGCAACTCGAGTATGCAAATGGACGTAACCGTTCTGGTAAGCGATCAAGGCTTCGTTAAGATCTCTGAAAACCATCCCCTCGCCTACTGCGTTTTTACGCTCCAACGTAATGTAATAGTTACCGAGTACCATATCCTGAGATGGCGTAACAACCGGTTTGCCATCTTTTGGATTCAAAATGTTCTGCGCAGCAAGCATCAGGATACGCGCTTCGGCTTGCGCTTCGGCAGACAACGGAACGTGTACAGCCATTTGGTCACCATCAAAGTCGGCGTTATACGCTGTACATACGAGCGGGTGGAGCCTGATCGCCCTTCCTTCAACCAACGTCGGCTCAAATGCCTGGATTCCCAATCTGTGAAGGGTTGGCGCCCGGTTCAACAGAACAGGATGTTCCTTGATTACTTCTTCAAGAACGTCCCATACTTCCGGATGCAATCGTTCAATTTTGCGCTTTGCCGATTTTATATTATGGGCGAGCCCTTTCTCGACAAGCTCTTTCATAATGAACGGTTTGAACAGTTCCACTGCCATTTCTTTCGGTAGTCCGCACTGATACATCTTCAAATGCGGTCCCACAACGATTACGGAACGGCCGGAATAATCAACACGTTTACCGAGCAAGTTTTGACGGAAACGGCCTTGTTTCCCTTTCAACATGTGGGAAAGCGACTTGAGCGGACGGTTTCCGGGTCCAGTAACCGGACGGCCGCGACGTCCATTGTCAATCAATGCGTCGACAGCTTCTTGAAGCATGCGCTTCTCATTTTGAACAATGATGCTTGGCGCGCCTAAATCAAGCAGGCGTTTCAAACGATTGTTCCGATTGATCACACGGCGGTACAAGTCATTCAAATCGGAAGTGGCAAAGCGCCCACCATCCAGCTGTACCATCGGACGCAACTCTGGCGGGATGATCGGCAATACATCCAATATCATCCAGGAAGGCTCGTTTCCGGAGTTGCGGAAGGCTTCCAATACTTCCAGACGCTTGATCGCACGTGTGCGTCGTTGTCCTTGTGCCGTTTTCAATTCTTCCTTAAGTTGGTCGACTTCTTTATCTAAATCAATATCCTGGAGAAGTTTGCGGATTGCTTCAGCGCCCATTTGCGCTTGGAAGGACTGACCGTACTTGTCACGATATGCACGGTATTCCTTCTCGGAAAGCAATTGTTTTTTCTCTAGTGCCGTATCTCCAGCATCCGTAACAATATATGCCGCAAAGTAAATAACCTCTTCCAAAGCACGTGGGGACATATCCATGACAAGACCCATACGACTCGGAATTCCTTTGAAATACCAGATGTGAGAAACTGGGGCAGCTAACTCGATGTGCCCCATCCGCTCACGCCGGACTTTTGCTTTGGTAACTTCGACACCGCAGCGGTCACAAACTACGCCTTTATAGCGGACACGTTTATATTTACCACAATGACATTCCCAGTCTTTCTGAGGACCAAAGATTCTTTCGCAAAACAATCCATCTTTCTCCGGCTTCAGCGTTCGATAGTTGATGGTTTCCGGTTTTTTTACTTCACCAAAAGACCAAGATCGAATTTTATCAGGTGAAGCCAAACCTATTTTCATAAATTCGAAATTATTTACATCTAGCAAGGGGCCTACCTCCCTTTTAGTATCCAGGTTTTAACCTAAGTACAGACTGAGTGAACAAGAAGTGGAATTAGCTTTCTTCCACTTCAATATTCAGGTTGTCTGCGGATTGAGTATCGTCTTCTTCAATGTCCCTAAGCTCAATTTCTTCCTCATCTGCGGAAAGCATCTTCACGTCCATGCCAAGACTTTGCAACTCTTTGATCAGTACTTTGAATGATTCAGGAATACCTGGTTCCGGAACATTGTCGCCTTTTACGATTGCTTCGTACGTTTTCACACGTCCGACAACATCATCTGACTTCACTGTCAGTATTTCCTGCAAGGTATAAGCAGCACCATAGGCTTCCAATGCCCACACCTCCATTTCACCGAAACGCTGTCCGCCAAATTGAGCCTTACCGCCCAGAGGCTGCTGCGTAACGAGTGAATAAGGACCAGTAGAACGGGCATGCAGTTTGTCGTCTACCATATGGGCAAGCTTGATCATATACATGACACCGACAGAAACCCTGTTGTCAAACGGTTCACCGGTACGGCCGTCATAAAGGATTGTCTTCGCATCCCGCGGCATTCCGGCTTCTTCAAGTGTTTCCCAAACATCTTCTTCCCTGGCACCATCGAAAACAGGGGTAGCTACATGAAGGCCCAGTTGTCTTGCTGCCATACCTAGATGCAACTCCAGTACCTGTCCGATATTCATACGGGAAGGTACTCCTAACGGATTCAGCATAATATCAATAGGTGTTCCGTCTGGAAGGAATGGCATGTCTTCCTCAGGCAAGATTTTGGAAATTACACCTTTGTTACCATGTCGACCTGCCATTTTGTCCCCTTCATGAATTTTACGTTTTTGGACGATATATACACGGACAAGCTGGTTTACACCTGGAGGAAGTTCATCGCCGTCTTCCCGGTTGAAAATCTTCACGTCCAATACAATACCGCCGGCACCATGAGGGACACGCAAGGAAGTATCGCGCACTTCACGTGCTTTTTCACCAAAGATAGCATGGAGCAAGCGTTCCTCTGCCGACAATTCTGTTACCCCTTTAGGTGTAACTTTACCTACCAGCAAGTCACCATCTTCGACTTCTGCACCGACACGGATGATCCCTCTTTCGTCAAGGTCGCGCAGTGCGTCTTCTCCGACATTCGGAATATCGCGTGTAATTTCTTCAGGTCCCAATTTTGTATCACGTGCTTCTGATTCATACTCTTCAATATGAATAGAAGTATATACATCATCTTTCACCAGACGCTCACTCATGATAATGGCGTCCTCGTAGTTGTACCCTTCCCATGTCATGAAACCGACCAAGACATTTCGTCCCAGCGCTAGTTCCCCATCTTCCATGGAAGGTCCGTCACCAAGCACCTCACCTTTGGTGACGTGGTCGCCGACGCTTACGATCGGTTTTTGGTTGTAACAAGTGCCTTGGTTGGAACGAATGAACTTCTGCAAACGGTAGCGATCCAAGTCGCCTTCCACTCGTCTTCCATCCACTTCGGAAATACGACGGACATAGATTTCTTTTGCTTCTACCCGCTCGACGATCCCCTCGTGTTTACAAATGACAGCGGCTCCGGAGTCTTTTCCGTTCACATATTCCATTCCAGTCCCGACTCTCGGTGCTTCCGGCTGCATCAACGGCACAGCTTGTCGCTGCATGTTCGCACCCATCAAAGCACGGTTGGAGTCATCGTTCTCCAAGAAAGGAATACATGCTGTTGCAGCAGATACAACCTGTTTTGGAGAAACGTCCATATAATCAATCCGGTCGCGAGGAACTGCAGTGTTTTCCCCGCGGAAACGGGCAATTACTTCTTCGTCGGTAAACGACCAGTCTTCGTTTAATCGAGCATTCGCCTGTGCTACTACATAGTTGTCTTCTTCGTCGGCAGTCAGGTAATCGATATGCTCCGTCACCCTGCCCGTCTCTAAATCGACACGGCGGTAAGGCGTTTCAATAAAGCCGAATTTATTTACCTTCGCATAAGAAGATAAGGAGTTAATCAGTCCGATGTTCGGACCCTCCGGCGTTTCGATCGGACACATACGTCCATAGTGGGAGTAGTGAACGTCACGAACTTCCATTCCAGCACGTTCTCTGGTCAATCCGCCCGGTCCCAAAGCAGACAAACGACGTTTATGGGTCAACTCCGCCAACGGGTTCGTTTGATCCATGAACTGGGAAAGCTGGGAACTGCCAAAGAATTCTTTAATGGAGGCAATAACAGGCCTTATATTGATCAACTGCTGCGGTGTAATGGACGAGGTGTCCTGAATCGACATACGTTCCCGAACCACACGCTCCATTCTGGATAAACCGATCCGGAATTGATTCTGCAAAAGCTCACCGACAGAACGCAACCTGCGGTTTCCAAGGTGATCAATATCATCAGTGCCGCCTACTTGGTGCAACAGATTGAAGAAATAACTGATCGCCGCCAGGATATCAGCAGGTGCAATGTTTTTGACACTATCATCCACATTGCCGTTGCCGATGACATTCAATGTTCTTTCACCTTCAGGGTCAGTTGGATCAACGATTTTGATCGTTTGTACTTTTATAGGATCTTCCAGCACACCTTCGTGCGGTTCCAGAATCTGATCCCCGGTGTTTTCTTCTGTTCCTTCTAAATAAGGAAGGAGTTTATCAAGCAGCCTGCGGTCAATTGTGTCGCCCTTTTGCGCCAAGACCTCCCCTGTTTCTTGATCGACGAGGGTTTCAGCCAGGACTTGGTTGAACAGACGGTTTTTAATATGAAGCTTTTTGTTCATTTTGTAACGGCCCACGTGCGCAAGGTCGTATCGCTTCGGATCAAAGAAGCGGGATACAAGCAGACTTTTGGCATTATCGACTGTCGGCGGCTCGCCAGGGCGCAGCCGTTCATATATTTCAAGCAACGCTTTTTCGCTGTTTTCCGTGTTGTCTTTTTCCAATGTGTTTTTTAAGTATTCATTATCGCCAAGCAAATCAATGATCTCTTGATCAGTACCAAATCCGAGCGCACGCAAAAGAACCGTAATCGGAAGCTTTCTTGTACGGTCGATACGAACATGAACAACATCCTTGGCATCAGTTTCAAACTCAAGCCAGGCTCCACGGTTCGGAATTACAGTTGCTGTATAACCCCTTTTCCCGTTCTTGTCATGTTTTACATTATAATAAACGCTTGGTGAACGAACTAATTGGGATACAATTACCCGTTCGGCACCGTTGATCACAAAGGTACCAGTATCGGTCATCAATGGGAAATCTCCCATAAACACTTCCTGCTCTTTCACTTCGCCAGTTTCATTGTTAAGCAACCGGACTTTAACACGAAGAGGAGCGTTATAGGTAACATCTCTTTCTTTCGATTCATCGACAGGATACTTAGGTTCACCCAAGCTGTAATCCACAAACTCCAAGGATAAGTTCCCTGTAAAGTCTTCAATCGGAGAGATGTCCTGGAACATTTCGCGCAAACCTTCTTCCAAAAACCAATCATAGGAAGCTGTTTGTATCTCGATAAGGTTTGGCAATTCTAGTACTTCACTAATACGTGCATAACTTCTGCGTTGGCGGTGTCGTCCATACTGAACTAGTTGACCTGTCAACTGATTCACCCCTCAAATCAAGAATTAGAAAAAACGCTGCCCACCGTCAAGACTGTCGGCAAAAAACAAGATTCAACCATTGCTGCCTGGAAAGCAATAATGCTTGAAAATAAAACAATATCGTTTTCGCCGAGCTTAAGGTGAAGCGATTTCGCACCATCACACCCCTCTTGTTCAGCAGTAAAACGAGCATTCGGTGATAAGCGCAAAATTGTCCGGTAAACATACCGAACAAACTTGTGAAATCAAAAACAATCGTTCACAAGATTTTTATTGAGACATTCGCAGCTAGCGAATGTTGTATCACATTTTCCATCCATCTAACGTTAGATTAGAAACGGGTTTCCGGCAGTTTGCCTGTTGCCGCTGGAAAGCATACTGCGACATTTAAAAAAATTTAAATTTTTTTAAAGTGGTAAAACGACATGATTCTTCCCTTATTTCTCTTGAAACCACAGGAAAAATTATCCGATTTCACCATTCTTTCCTTTATCAAAAAAGATTATACGTGAATAAGCAAAATAATCCTTGACAAGGGAAGTCGCCTATTGGCATTTTTCAATATTACCACAACAGGTACGGCGAGTCAATAATAAAATTTCCGGCACAAAACCGGCGGCAACTTATTGTTTTATAGATTTTAATAAGTAATAACCTTTGTTTTTCATAACCACTTCGACATTGCCGAACACTTGCTCCAATTTCTTTTGCGCAGAAGGAGCCCCCTGTTTCTTCTGAATGACAACAGTCAGCTCTCCTTGCGGAAGCAACGCCCGATGGCTCTCTTCAAACATATCGAAAATTATTTTCTTCCCTGCACGGATAGGGGGATTGGTTACTATAGCTGAAAACATTTCGTTTTGGAAGGACTGGAGACGATCACTTATTTTAAATTCTACGTTTTCCACCTGATTGTTTATTGCATTTTTTCTGGCTAAGTCGATCGCCCTTTCATTGACATCACTCATGGTGATATGACGATGCGGAAAAGCTTTCGCCAATGCCAAGCCTATCGGCCCGTAGCCACAGCCAAGATCAAGAAACCCGCCTGTGACCGCCGGTTCCGTAAAGCCTTCAATCAAAGTACGGGAGCCGAAGTCTACCTCGTTTCTGGAAAACACTCCGTGATCAGTGGTAAAAGAAAAGTCAAAACCTCTCAGTTTGTAATGCCATGATTTCGGATCACTTTCTGAGGTTGGTTTTCTTGAATAATAATGCTCAGTCATAATGGTAAGCACCTGCTTTTCTTAGATAAAATGGTTCAGAGGATATAACGGCCGGGCACAAACTCATTCGACCATTCACACCTTTTCAAGCACAACCGGTGTGTAGGTGTTTCATACTTCCCGGAGCAGAAACCCGACCCATTAAAGGTAATAAAAGCCCGCCGGTAAAGGCGGGCTTGTTTATTCCTTACTTCAATTCAACAGAAGCGCCTGCTTCTTCAAGCTTAGATTTCATTTCTTCAGCTTCTTCTTTAGCAACGCCTTCTTTGATTGCTCCTGGAGCGTTATCAACTAGATCTTTTGCATCTTTAAGGCCAAGACCAGTGATTTCACGTACTGCTTTAACAACTTTGATCTTAGAAGATCCAGCGCTTTCCAGCACAACATCGAATTCAGTTTGTTCTGCAGCAGCTTCTCCGCCGCCAGCAGCACCTGCAGCAGCAACTGGTGCAGCAGCAGTTACTCCAAATTCTTCTTCGATAGCTTTTACAAGGTCATTCAATTCAAGAACTGTCATTTCTTTGATTTGCTCAATAATTTGTTCTTTAGACATGTTTCTTCCTCCTTGGGATAATTAGTTTTATTTTAAACGCTTCTCGTTAAATCTCTGCAAACAAGTACCGGCTTACGCGCCTTGTTCTTCTTTTTGCTCTGCAACTGCTTTAGTAGCGTAAGCGAAGTTGCGGACAGGTGCTTGAAGTACGCTAAGCAGCATAGAAAGCATACCTTCGTAGTTCGGCAGGTCGGCAAGCTCCTTGATTTGCTCAATGGATGCGATGCTTCCTTCGATGACACCCGCCTTGATTTCAAGCGCTTCATGTTCTTTGGCAAAGTTGTTCAAAATCTTTGCAGGAGCCACTACATCGTCAGTGCTGAATGCAATAGCTGTCGGCCCAACCAATGTTTCGTTCAAATCAGCCAACTCCGCTTCTTCCGCAGCACGGCGAGTCATCGTGTTTTTGTACACTTTGAAATCGACACCGGCATCGCGCAATTGTGTACGAAGTTCAGTAACTTCGGCAACGTCAAGACCGCGGTAATCGACAAGAATTGTTGATTTACTTTCGCGGAACTTGTCGGCGATTTCCGTTACAACTTGTTTTTTGTGCTCAATTGTTTTGGACATTGTTCCACCTCCTATTGACTTTTCATCATACCGTGGGATCCTATGTCAGTACATGAAAAAACCTCCATGCAGACATGGAGGTTTTGTTTTCGATGAAACAATCATTCAACTGATTGTTTTCTATTCACACACCTCGGCAGGACATTAAGCTTGTTCAGCACCTGCTGTCTACGGTACAACGTTTATATTTAGTTACTTTAACTTATGCAACATTGTACATTATAGCTAAACATTCATGACAAGTCAATAGACTTTTTAGCGAACGAAGCTAGAAACGTCTACTTTGATGCCAGGCCCCATCGTAGATGCAACGGAAGCATTACGCATGTAAATACCTTTTGCCGCTTGCGGCTTTGCTTTTACCAAGGTATCCGTGATTGCTTCAAAGTTCTCGATCAACTTAGCTTCATCGAAAGATACTTTTCCGATTGGCACATGAACGTTGGAAGACTTATCTACACGGTATTCTACCTTACCGGCTTTGATTTCTTGAACTGCTTTTTCGACTTCGAAAGTCACCGTTCCGGTTTTAGGGTTCGGCATCAAGCCTTTCGGTCCCAACACGCGTCCAAGTTTACCAACTTCAGCCATCATGTCAGGAGTCGCTACAACAACATCAAAATCGAACCAGCCTTGGTTGATTCTGTTGATCAAGTCTTGCTCTCCTACATAGTCGGCACCAGCGTTTTCAGCTTCTTTGGCTTTATCGCCTTTTGCGAAAACCAAAACGCGCTGAGTTTTACCAGTTCCGTGTGGAAGTACCATTGCACCGCGAAGCTGTTGGTCCGCTTTCTTAGGGTCAACGCCCAAACGGAACGCAGCCTCTACTGTTTCATCGAAGTTAGCCTTGGCGGTTTGCTTGATTAGCTCTACTGCTTCTTTTATTTCATAAGCTTTTGAACGGTCAACAAGTTTCAAAGCTTCTTGTTGCTTTTTGCTTTTTTTAGCCATTATTTTTTCCTCCTTGATTGTGGTTTTAACGGTTATACCTCCCACTTTAAAAAGCGGAACGAGCTTCACCGGCCGTCTTCGGCAGCCGGGCTCGCGCTACATGATTGCCACAGAAGCAATCACGATTTAATCCCTGTCCTACAAAAAGGTTGCGAAAGGCACTTCCGCCATCATCGCAACCTTCTTCACTCATCAGAGTCGCTGTGGGATTAGTCTTCGATAACGATTCCCATACTACGCGCTGTACCTTCAACCATACGCATAGCCGCTTCCACGTTAGCAGCATTTAGATCTGGCATTTTGGTTTCCGCAATCTCTTTTACTTTGTCGCGTTTGACAGTAGCGACTTTATTACGGTTTGGTTCACCTGATGCCGTTTCGATCCCAGCTGCTTTTTTAAGAAGCACAGCAGCAGGCGGAGTTTTTGTGATAAATGTAAATGAACGGTCCTCAAATACCGTGATTTCTACTGGAATGATCATGCCAGCCTGGTCTTGCGTGCGGGCATTGAATTCCTTACAAAATCCCATGATATTTACACCTGCTTGACCCAATGCCGGTCCAACTGGCGGTGCTGGGTTTGCCTTCCCTGCAGGGATTTGAAGTTTTACAACTTTAATAACTTTTTTAGCCACGAGACACACCTCCTTAAAGTCCGTGATGTGGTAATAGGGTCTTCCCCTCCCACTCAACGTATATCTTTATACACCGGGCATAAAGAACATAAAAATTCTAGCATCTTTGCGAACAAAATGCAAGGGGTTGTTTGAATACCTGTTCTTCCCAGCTCAAGCCGGGATCAATGACGATACCAGGCAAACAGCCATCGCCTTCTGGAATCCTGCGATTTACTTACGTCATCTATTATAGTTTTTCGATTTGGGAGAATTCTAGTTCTACAGGAGTTTCTCTGCCGAACATGTTTACATGCACCTTTACTTTTTGCTTGTCGAGGTCAATTTGCTCGATGGTGCCAGTAAAGTTCGTGAAAGGCCCGTCAGTTACGCGGACGCTTTCTTTTTCTTCAAAGTCCACTTCGGTGACCTGTTCTTGCATCCCCATCCGTTTCAATATGAACTCTGCTTCTTCAGGCAAGAGAGGGATGGGTTTGGAGCCTGCACCTGTCGAGCCTACAAATCCGGTCACTCCCGGGGTGTTGCGCACTACGTACCAGGAATCATCTGTCATGATCATTTCCGCTAATACATAACCCGGAAATACTTTCTTTTTAGCTACCTTCTTTTTCCCGTTCTTGATTTCTGTTTCCTCGTCTTCTGGTACAAGCACTCGAAAAATCTTATCTTCCATTCCCATTGATTCCAAACGTTTCTCCAGATTCGTCTTCACTTTGTTTTCGTAGCCGGAATAAGTGTGGACTACATACCAATTTTTTTCCATGATTTCAGGACAATCCCCTTGCCCTTCCCTCCCTTATTGAAAACTGATTATTTTTGCCAATTTAAAAAACCCGCAGTTCACGGGTTTTGCTGGTAAAAGTATGATTAACTATATTATAGCATAAACTACCAATGATTATTCAAACAATAGATTAAGAATTTCCGTAATTCCCAAATCGATCAAAGCAAAAAAGACTGCTACAAACGCAACGGTACACACAACTGTAATTGTATAGCTGGTTAGTTCCCGGCCTTTTGGCCAGCTCACTTTTTTCATTTCCCTGGAAACATTTTTAAAGAATGTGATAAGTTTCATGCTTTACCCCCAAACTTACGGCCAATAGACCGGCTTTTGCTTATTTCGTTTCCCGATGCAGGGTATGAGCTCCACATCTTTTGCAAAACTTGCGAACTTCCAACCGTTCGGCATTCTCTGTTTTATTCTTATCTGTACTGTAGTTTCTGCTCAAGCAGTCAACACAGGCCAGTACTATTTTTCGTCCCATCCTATCACCCCGTTTCAGGGTTTTTCACCATACAAATGTAGCATGGGAACAGGAGCCTGTCAACGTCACGTTTATAAACTCAACTCACTGATTTCCAGGTAACGCTCCAGTTTGCGCTTCACCCTCTGAAGGGCATTATCGATCGATTTTACATGTCGTTTTAATTCGACGGAAATCTCTTGATAGGACCTGCCGTCCAGATACAGACTGAGCACTTGTTGTTCTAATTCGCTTAACAATTCTGACATTTTATATTCCATGTCACCGAATTTCTCTCGATTCACAATCAATTCTTGCGGGTCGACGGCCTTTGATCCGGCAATCACATCCATGAGTGTCCTGTCTGATTCCTCATCATAAATAGGCTTGTCCAATGAAACATAGGAGTTTAATGGGATATGCTTTTGCCTGGTGGCTGTTTTGATTGCAGTGATAATTTGACGGGTTATGCATAGTTCAGCAAATGCTTTAAAAGAAGAAAGCTTGTCCCCTTTGTAGTCACGAATCGCCTTATAGAGACCAATCATGCCTTCCTGAACTATATCCTCCCGGTCCGCCCCGATTAAAAAGTAGGTCCGGGCTTTTGCCCTGACAAAATTTCTGTACTTCGTAATCAAATAGTCCAAGGCATAGGTTTGTCCCTGATGAACCAACTCAATCAGTTCATCGTCTTCAAGTTTCTCATAGCCTAGTTCCTGATCGTCTGTCTCCGTGTGTGTGATGGTCACCCAGGATTCCCCCCGACTATACTGCCGTGAATATAGCAATATTATACAGTAAGCGTTTCACAATCGTCAATAACAGGTGTCGACTAATGTCCGCCTCTTCGCCATTTTTCGAACACTTCCAAAACATCTTTTTGAATCGGAATCTTGGTGGAAGTTTGGATATTGCGATAGGACTGCAGGTCTTCTTCTATTTCTTTTTCGATATTCTGCATCTCGATATATAGTTCGCGGGCAGACTTGCGGAGTGCCCCCTGAGCAAAAATGGTCCGTTGTTCCGTAAAATCCGAAGTAGCGACATAAACTTGTGTTTTTACATTTTTCAATTGCTTGATCAATTTCTCGATACATTCATCTGCGGTCTCTTTTTCTTTCGTGAAAATCACTTCCACCTTGAAATTTTGCTGCTTTTTCGCCAGCCCCTGTACATAATAAGCATCGAACACGATGATGGTCCGTATTCCTTTGTATGCTTGGTACTCTGCCATCTTTGCAATTAAAAGATCACGGGCCTGAGCCAGGTCATGATCCTTTAATTTTTTCAATTCATCCCAGGCACCGATGATGTTGTATCCATCCACCACTAATACATCCATCGTTATTCACCAAGCGGATTCCGTTTTCTGAAAACTTCATACATAAGCAGACCCGCAGCAACAGAGGCATTCAACGAGGAAACTTTTCCCTTCATCGACAGCCTTACTGTCCAATCGCACTTCTCTTTCACCAGCCTGCTCATCCCTTTGCCTTCATTGCCGATGACAAGCGCTAATGGCATATCTGCCGACATTTCCCGGTAGTCCTCTGATCCGTCAGCAGCGGTGCCGACTACCCATACGTTACGTTCCTTTAATTCCTCGATGGTGGCCGCAATATTGGTGACGCGGGCGACAGGAATATACTCAATAGCTCCAGCCGAAGTTTTTGCCACCACTGCAGTCAAACCGACCGACCGGCGTTTTGGAATGATAATCCCATGAACTCCGACAGCATCTGCGGTACGGAGAATAGACCCTAGGTTATGCGGGTCTTCTATTTCATCTAATATCATAAAAAAAGGAGGCTCGTCCTTTTTTTCGGCTGCCGCGAATAAATCCTCGAGACTGCTGTAGGAGTAAGCTGCAACGGCTGCCGCTATACCTTGATGGTTGCCTTCGACCAGTTGATCTATCTTTCGTTTCGGGACTTGCTGCACTGTCACGCCATTCTCCTTGGCAAGTGATTGAATTTTATGTGCTGCCTGTTTTTGCAGCTGGTCTGAGATCATAATTTTATTGATCGAACGCCCGGATCTCAATGCTTCAGTAACCGGGTTTTTGCCAATGATCCATTCTTCAGCCATTATTGATCAACCCCTTTCCTTCTACGAATGCTATGGCCGCCGCCACTAATTGTTCCAGCCTATTTGTATTTCCTTTCAAATACAAATAGCCCAACAACGCTTCAAAAGCAGTACTATATCGATAGGTTTGGACATCAGTATTTTTAGGCACCGTTCCGGATTTGGCATTCCTCCCCCTCCGGACGACACCCTCTTCCTCCGTGGATAGCCAATCCTTCTCCAGCCAATCGTTAATCACTTTGGCCTGCGACTTCGCGGAGACAAACGCGACCGCCGACCGGTGTAACTGATCCGGTTTTACGTTTCCTTTGCTGATAAGGTGATGCCTTACATAAATCTCGTAAACGGCATCACCCATGTAAGCGAGCGTCAGGCTCTTCATTTGTTTCACGTCGAACTCCGCCATGCTCAGCCCCTCTTCCACCGCGTGCCTTGGGGGGTGTCCTCGAGAATGATTCCTTGTTCCTTCAAATCATCCCTGATTTGGTCCGCCAATGCGAAGTCACGGTTCTTTCTTGCGTCAATCCTTTGCTTGATCAATGCTTCTACTTCTTCATCCAGCAATTCTTCTTCTTGTTTCAACCGTATGCCAAGGACGTCTGTCTGCTGTTCCAACAGTTCCATCAGTCTGTTGATGACCCGTTCGGAAGTTTGTTTGGACTGCAAGTAAACATTGGCATCTTTCGTTATATCAAACAATACAGCTATGGCATTGGCCGTATTGAAGTCGTCGTCCATTTCCTCGATGAATCTTCTCTGATAGCCCTCCGCTTTATCCAGCCATTCTTCCTCGTTTCCGTCAAGATTAGTGCTGGATTGCTTGCGATGCTCCAGATTCAAATAGGCATTTTTGATCCGGTCCAGACTATTTTTTGCACTCTCCAGCAATGCCTCGCTGAAGTTGATCGGGTGCCTGTAGTGGACGCTCAACATGAAGAATCGTACTACCTGGGGATCATGCTGTTCTATCAGGTCATGAGCCAGCACAAAATTCCCTAGGGATTTGGACATTTTTTCATTATCTATATTGATGTAACCATTGTGCATCCAATAGTTCGCAAACTGCTTATCATTGCCGGCTTCCGATTGAGCTATTTCATTCTCGTGATGGGGGAAAGTCAGATCCTGTCCGCCTGCATGAATGTCAATGGTGTCTCCCAGGTATTTCTTGGCCATGGCCGAGCATTCTATATGCCACCCCGGCCGGCCCTTGCCCCAGGGAGAATCCCACGAAATTTCGTCTGATTTCGCCTGTTTCCATAAAGCGAAGTCAAGGGGATCATCTTTTTTCTCCCCTATCTGGATTCTGGCGCCTGATCGAAGCTCGTCGATCGACTGGTGGGATAGTTTTCCATAATTGTCAAAGGAGCGGGTGCGGAAATACACGTCACCGTCTGCTTCATATGCATGCCCTTTCTCTATAAGCAAGGCTATAAAATCAATAATCTCCTCCATGCTTTCCGTTACGCGGGGATGATGGTCAGCTTGCTTAACACCCAGAGCACCGACATCCTCCTTATAGGCATTGATAAACCGCTGCGATATCTCCGGCACTTCTTCCCCAAGCTCATTTGCGGCTTTGATTATTTTGTCGTCGACATCCGTAAAGTTCAACACATAGTTGACCGCATATCCACGATATTCCAAATACCTTCTTACTGTATCGAATACAATGGCAGGCCGTGCATTCCCTATATGGATATAGTTATAAACAGTTGGACCGCAGACATACATTCTCACCTTTCCTTCTTCAATGGTTTCGAAGGGTTCCTTTTGCCGGGTCAATGTATTATAGAGTTGTATCGTCATGACTTTTCACTCCTTTTAATTCATCCAATTCCTTGCGCAAAGCCTTTATTTCAGCGTCCATATCTTTCATCACTTCCGAAAGGGGATCAGGCAGTTTATGATGATCGAGGTCTTTTCGTACGCGTTCCCCATTTTGTATAACCACTCGTCCGGGAATCCCAACAACTGTTGAGTGGTCTGGAACATCATGGAGGACCACCGATCCAGCCCCCACCTTGGAGTTCTCACCAATGACAATCGAACCGAGCACTTTTGCCCCGGTTGCAATTAAAGCATTGTTTTTAATCGTTGGATGTCTTTTTCCCTTCTCTTTTCCCGTGCCTCCTAAGGTAACCCCTTGGAAAATTGTAACGTTATCACCGATTTCACATGTTTCTCCGATCACCACACCCATTCCGTGGTCAATAAAAAATCTTCTTCCTATTTTTGCCCCAGGGTGAATTTCAATCCCTGTCAAGAAACGGCTGAATTGTGAAATTACCCGGGCAATAAAGTAAAACTTCTTGCTATAAAGAGCGTGCGCCACCCGATGCGCCCAGATGGCATGCAATCCTGAATAGGTTAAAACCACTTCAAAATAAGTACGGGCAGCCGGGTCCTGGTCAAACACGACTAGAATATCCTCTTTCAGCATCCTGAAAAAACCCACGTAAGACCGCCTCCCTTCTTGTTGAATCATCCCCTGATTCTGAATCCTCATAAATGGAAAGAACTCATTCCTTATCTTAGTAAAAAAAGCACAAGCGACTGTTTAAAAGAGTTCTGGCTATACCCGCGACATCCTCTGTATGACCCGCATCGTGCAGGCACCGACAAACTTAAGACTACCTTGAAGCGGCGGTCATTTGTCACACAGAAGGTTGGATTAAGACCCTGAGGCAGGCGCTATATAACTTTCTTATCTTTAAAAAAAGCGTCTCTGTGTATAGATACACAGAGACGCTTAAGCGCGGTTCCACTCTGTTTGGGGAAATATCCCCCAACTCAAGTTCCTGGTTAACGGCAGGCAGCCGCCCTTACCTACTCGTTTCAATAAGGGACTCAGAGGTGCATTTCGAAAACGGAAGCTTAAAATCACTTTCAGCCGGTGGTGATTCTCTCTTTCTAAGCCTGCCGTTTTTTACTTCTCCTCTTCAACGCTCGATTTTGTAGTATTACTATATTACAAATCAAAGAAAATGTGAAGCTTTACTCACTGATTTGTTCAACGGCAGAACGCAGTCTCGCCAGTACAGTATCTTTCCCTAACAAATGAATCGAATTAGGCAGTTCCGGTCCATGAACCTGGCCGGTTGTCGCCACACGGATCGGCATGAACAATTTTTTCCCTTTTTGTTTTGTCTCTTTTTGTGTCGCTTTGATTTCAGCTTTGATTGCGTCCGGTGTGAACTCATCACTCGCTTCAAGCTTATCGGCGAAAACAGACAACACTTCTGGAACCTGCTCTTCCCGAAGGACTTCCAGGGCTTCTTCGCTATACTGAATTTCTTCACGGAAAAACAACTCAGTCAATTCCACGATTTCCGCTCCATAGTTCAACTGATCCTTGTACAGCCCGATCAATTCCAGCGCCCAGTCTTCCTGTTCTTTATCCATCTCTGCCGGCAGTCTTTCTGCGTGAATTAAATGAGGCAACGTCAGCTTCACAACATGATCAAAATCGATATTTTTGATGTACTGGTTATTCATCCATTTCAATTTCTGCGGATCAAAAATCGCCGGTGATGTCGACAAACGATCCGGGTCAAACATTTCGATGAATTGCTGCTTGGTAAACAATTCTTCTTCTCCAACCGGGGACCAGCCCAGCAGTGTTATAAAATTGAACAATGCTTCCGGCAAATAACCAAGATTTTTATATTGCTCGATAAATTGCAGGATATGTTCGTCCCGCTTACTCAGCTTCTTGCGGTTCTCATTCAAAATCAACGTCATATGACCGAACTTTGGCGGTTCCCAATTAAACGCATCGAAAATCATCATTTGTTTCGGGGTATTGGAGATATGCTCTTCTCCGCGAAGCACATGGGAAATTTTCATTAGATGGTCATCAATTGCCACAGCGAAGTTATAGGTAGGGATCCCGTTCTTCTTTACGATCACCCAATCTCCAAAATCACTGGAATCGAACGAAATATCGCCGCGGACGATATCATTGAATTTATACGTAACATTCTTCGGCACACGGAAACGGATGCTCGGCTGGCGACCTTCCGCTTCAAATTGCTGAATCTCTTCGTCTGAAAGATTGCTGTGGGCACCGGAGTATTTCGGGACTTGTCCGTTAGCACGCTGTTCTTCCCGCTCTTGTTCCAGTTCTTCAGCCGTCATATAACATTTGTATGCAAGGTCTCTTTCCAGCAGTTCATCTACGTACTTTTGATATAAATCCAATCGTTCCGTCTGCCGGTAAGGACCATAATCCCCGCCAATGTCGGCACCTTCGTCCCATTCTATCCCGAGCCATTTCAAGTAACTTAGCTGGCTTTCTTCACCGCCCGCTACGTTTCTCTTTTCATCCGTATCTTCCGTACGGATAATGAATTTACCGCCCAGATGACGGGCATATAAATAGTTGAATAAAGCCGTTCGGGCATTTCCTATATGTAAATGTCCGGTTGGGCTGGGCGCATAGCGCACCCTTACTTCGTTCGTCATCTTGCCGAGCTCCTTCCTTTTGTTAACCAATCTATTCTTACACTGCTAATAATCAAGCATTCACGTCTGTACCCATTCTACCACTAATACCGCTTATTGTTGATCATTATGCAACAGCACGACGGCCTGCGCAGCAATTCCCTCTTTTCTTCCCGGAAACCCTAGTTTTTCCGTAGTTGTCGCTTTTACATTCACTTGCGATATATCCACTTCCAATATCCGGCAAATGTTACTCCTGATTGCTTCAATGTACGGCGCCATTTTGGGAGCCTGCGCAATGACCGTGCAATCTAGATTGCCCAGTTTATACCCGCGTTCCCCGACCAACTGCCATACATGTGTCAGCAGACGCTCAGAATCCGCGTCTTTAAATGACGGATCCGTATCCGGAAAATGCTTGCCGATATCTCCTTCCCCTATTGCCCCCAAGCATGCGTCCGCAATGGTATGTAGCAATACATCGGCATCGGAATGGCCCAGAAGCCCTTTCTCATACGGGATGTCCACTCCGCCGATAATGCAAGGACGACCTTCGGCAAACTGATGGACATCGAAACCTTGTCCTACACGGAACATGACCGTTATCCCCTTTACTCGTTATTATGCTTACTTCCCAAAAAAGGCTTGTGCTTTCCCCAAGTCTTCAGGAGTGGTGATTTTAATATTATGATAGCTTCCCTGTACGATTCCCACATGATGGCCGAAATACTCAGCCAATGAAGCATCGTCCGTTCCAAGAAGCCCTTGTTCTGCTGCCTGCTGATGAATCTGGTAAATCAATTCGAAATCGAAACTTTGCGGAGTCTGTGCCGCCCAGAGCGTTTTTCTGTCCAGTGTCCGCAAACGCCCATCCACCACTTGCTTAATAGTGTCCGTTACAGGCACCGCCAACAATGCCGCATGTTTTTCCATCGTCGTTTCAGCTAGCTCGTGAAGATGGTCGATGGACACGAATGGTCGGGCGCCGTCATGAATAAACACCATCCCGGTGTATCCCTCCATGCTTTTTAAACCCGAAAATACACTTTGCTGGCGTTCTTCTCCACCCTTTACCAGGCGGATATCCTTTTGGGAGGAGACTGATTTCAGCAGCTCTTCCATCCGCTCTTCTTCCTTTGGATTCACTACCAACGTAATCGCAGTACACCAAGTATCCCGCAAAAAAACATCGAGCGTATGAAGGATCAGCGGCCTTCCACTTATGTGGATGAACTGTTTGTTTTCTCCGGCCTTCATCCGCTTCCCTTGGCCAGCTGCCAGTATAATAGCCTGATAACTCCTCATTATTGTATCATCCTAGTTTTAATCTAGGGAAGATTCCCTGTTCAATCCGTTCTTATGTATGTCGACATCATCAAAGTCGGTTCTCTGTCCACTACACTGTTTTCCGAACTAGGAGCCTTTTTAAGTCCCCTCATAACAAAAGCGATAACAGAACTGTTATCACTTTTGTTTTCCTCTATAAGTTATACCTTTTTTATAATGCTTTTTCAAGTAATTTTGGTTTCGCAAAAATCATTCGGCCGGCAGAAGTTTGCAGGACACTGGTGATTAACACTTCAATCGTCTTGCCAATGTACTCCTTGCCCTCTTCCACGACGATCATCGTTCCATCATCCAAATAGGCAACTCCCTGGTTTTGTTCCTTCCCGTCTTTAATGACCTGTACAGTCAACTCTTCACCCGGAAGGACGACCGGCTTCACGGCATTTGCCAGGTCATTGATATTCAATACCTGTACGTTCTGGAACTCACACACTTTGTTCAGGTTGAAGTCATTGGTGACGACAACCCCGTCGATTACTTTAGCAAGCTTGACAAGCTTGCTGTCCACTTCCTGGATTTCTTCAAAATCCCCTTCATAAATCTCCACGTTTACAGGCAGCTCTTTCTGCATCCGATTGAGAACGTCAAGCCCGCGCCGGCCCCGATTTCGTTTCAAGACATCCGACGAATCAGCGATATGCTGCAGTTCCTCTAATACAAACTGTGGAATCAATACCGTGCCTTCTAAAAAGTTGGTCTGACAGATATCTGCAATTCTACCGTCAATAATCACGCTGGTATCAAGGATTTTCACCTTTGGCATTTGCAGATTCGATTCTTTATCGCTATCTTCTATTTCCGTCTTCTCTTTTTCCTTCCTAGCGATCGTCAGTAAGTTCAAAAATTCGTCGCGTCGTTTAAAACCGACTTGGAAACCGAAGTATCCCAATAAAAATGTCACAAATATCGGCAATACCTGGGAAACAAGCTTAATCTCAATATCCAAAATTGGTATGGTGATTAAATAGGCTATTACAAGTCCGAGAATCAATCCGAGACTTCCGAACAGCAAGTCTCCGACTGGAGCTTTGACAAGCGTCTCCTCAACCCATCGCAAAAAGTCCACGATGTAATCTACCACCCAAAACGATAGTAAGTATAAAATGATTGCCCCAAATACTAGACCCGCATATGGTGACTCAACCCAGTTTCCGTTCGTAATGTCCGTCAAATCCAATAAATCTGGTATATACAAATATCCAATAGTACCGCCAGCTATAATGATGAACAGCTGTACAATTCTTTTCAGCACCAAGGTCACCTCCTATGAGTCAGTATCTCCAAGTATATAAAATTTATCCCCGAATAATTGTTTCTTAGTATTCCATAACTCATTTTCTAATGGAATGTACCCGCCTTTTCGCCGACTGGCTTTCTAGGCAGATTTCTAAATTCAAAGTAACATACTTGACAAATTCAGTCAAATGAGCAAAAATATTGATTTTATCACAGTGACAAACCATAGTCAATCCATCTTAAATATGTCTGTCGATGAAAAGCTGCTCCTGTAGCCTGTTCAACCCGTCCTTGATTTTTTTTGCCCTCACGTCCCCGACCCCATTGACGGAAACAAGCTCTTGAGTAGACGCATTGGCTACTTCGTTCAGTACTCCGAAATGATCAATAAGATAATCGATGATTACGTGAGGAAGACGCGGTATCTTGGCTAAAACCCGGTATCCCCTTGGATAAATGATAGCATCGCGTTTAGAGTCGAGACTAAATCCCAGCATTTTGATGATTTGTTCCTCGCTGGTAAGCTCTGCCGAAACTACCTCCTGCATTTTTAGCAGCATTTCTTGAGGAGACAATCCTGAATCCGTACTGTAGTCCCTTATAATGAGGGCAGCCTCCACTTCAATATCTGCAACCAGCTCCGTCAGCTGCAATTGAATAAGACGCCCTTCCGTTCCCAACTCTGTAATATATTTAAGTATCTCCGTTTTGATTCTAAGCACCATTTCTATCCGGTGAAAGACTTGCACGATCTCTGTTAATGTCACCAAATCTTCGAATTCCAGTGCCCCTAGATTGGTCAAGGTCTGATCAAGCACGATTTTATATTTTTCCAATGTCTGCATCGCTTGATTCGCTTTCGTTAAAATAACGCCCATTTCTTTCAGCGCATAACGGATACCGCCGTTATATAGAGTGATGACGTTTCTTCTTTCTGAAATGGCAATCACTAGCGTTTCTGTCTGTTTTGCAACACGTTCAGCCGTCCGGTGCCGCATTCCCGTTTCTTTGGAAGGAATGGTCGGTTCCGGCATCAGTTGAACATTTGCATAAAGAATGGTCGACGCATCCTCGCTGAGAAGGATGGCCCCGTCCATTTTCGCCAATTCATACAGATTCGCAGGGGAAAAAGAAGCATTTATTGCAAATCCGCCATCGACAACCCCTTTGAGTTTATCGGGACTTCCGACGACGATCAGGCCCCCTGTGTTTGCTCTCAATACATTATCAATGCCCTGTCTCATAGGAGTACCAGGCGCTACAAACTTCAGCATTGCCTCAATAACCTTCGCTTCTTTTCTTCCCTGCCATTCCATTTAGTTTCCTCCCAGCGTCACTTTTAAGGCTTCTTGAACTGTATTCACCCCGACGATTTCAATATTATTCGGCGTAGTCCATCCATCAAGATTTTTCGCTGGAATAATTGCCCGCTGGAATCCTAGCTTCGCTGCCTCCTGGACCCTTTGATCGATTCTCGCTACCCTTCTTACTTCACCGGTAAGTCCCACCTCACCGATCAGCACGTCATCCGGTCTGGATACCTGATCACGGAAGCTGGATGCAATACTGACAGCTACTGCCAGGTCAATGGCGGGTTCATCTAATTTCACCCCTCCAGCAACTTTCACATAGGCGTCCTGATTTTGCAGCATCAGACCGACCCGTTTTTCTAAAACAGCCATCAAAAGCGGGACGCGGTTGTGATCGATGCCTGTGGCCATCCGCCTTGGATTACCAAAACTGGTGGGAGATATCAGTGCCTGGATTTCCACGAGTACCGGCCTGCTTCCCTCCATGGAAGCAACCACGGTTGATCCTGCTGCACCTTGCGAGCGTTCTTCGAGGAAAATTTCCGATGGATTGCTCACTTCACGCAAGCCTTCCTCTTTCATTTCAAAGATACCCATTTCATTCGTGCTTCCGAAGCGGTTTTTCACCCCTCTTAAGATACGGAAAGTATGATGCCGTTCCCCTTCAAAATAAAGGACGGCATCCACCATATGTTCAAGGAGTCTAGGCCCGGCTATCGATCCTTCTTTGGTGACATGGCCGACGATAAAAATGGGTATTCCTTTACTCTTAGCTATACGCATGAGTTCGCTCGTACATTCCCGCACTTGCGAAACACTGCCGGGAGCGCTGGTGACTTCTTCCCGATAGATAGTCTGAATCGAGTCAATCACCACAAATGACGGGTTCAATTGCTCGATTTGATTGGATATATCCAGTAAATTTGTTTCGGCGAGCACGTAAAGGTTGTCCGATGTTACGCCAAGCCGGTCCGCCCGCAACTTAGTCTGACGAGCCGATTCCTCACCCGATATATACAATACATTCATTTGTTTTCTTGCCAACTGGGAAGATACCTGCAGTAAGAGAGTCGACTTCCCGATCCCGGGATCCCCGCCAATCAGAACCAGCGAGCCAGGTACTATCCCTCCGCCAAGCACTCGATTGAACTCCGGCATTTTTGTTGTAACCCGTGGTTCTTCTTCTGATTGGATAGCAGTAATTTTTTCTGGTTTTGTTTTGGATCCAGATGGTACTTGGAATGTATGCCTCGAGGAAGAAGATCCTTCCATCTCCTCTACAAATGTGTTCCACTTGTGACAGCTGGGGCACTTCCCCATCCACTTGGGGGTTTCATATCCACATTCCTGACATACATACTTTGTCTTTCGTTTTGCCAAAATAATCTCTCCTCACCTATTGTATACGAATGAGATAACGAACAAGTTACAGACTTCTATCAATTTATTAAAAAATATCCCTTCCCTTGGAAACACAAAAAACGCCGGAGCCTCCAAGAACACCTGCGAAAGTTCCGAAGGGTGTGTATTTTCCCAAGTTTTTTCGCTGAATTTTTAAGAAGCAATGGCAGTATGGCCGCCGAATTTTTATTTATTTACCTTTTTTGAAATGAAAAAACGGAAGGGGTTGAACCTTCCGCTTTTCTCTAGCCGACAGCGTTTCTTATTGTGCAGTAACGGTGAACTCATCATTTTTGTTGACGTCGATTTTGACTTTTTGCCCTTTTTGAATTTTTTCTTTCAGCAATTCTTCGGACAGTAAATCTTCGACATTCTTCTGAATCGAACGACGAAGCGGGCGTGCACCATATTCCGGGTCGAACCCTTCATTAGCAATTTTTTCCACCGCTTGGTCAGATAAGGTGAACTCAATGTCCTGGTCTGCCAGCCTTTTTTGTAGTTCATTTGCCATCAAGGTGACAATTTCATTCATGTGTTTTCTTTCCAGAGAGTGGAAGACGATCGTTTCATCAATCCGATTGAGGAATTCAGGACGGAATGCCTTTTTCAATTCATCCATCACTTTATCCCTCATCCCTTTGTAGCCTTGATCTTCGTCTCCGAGGTTGAAACCGACATACTTGTTTCGCTTCAATTCACTGGCACCTACGTTGGAAGTCATAATCAGCACGGTATTTCGGAAATCGACCAGTCTCCCTTTGGAGTCGGTCAACCTTCCATCTTCCAGTACCTGAAGAAGAATATTGAAGACCTCTGGATGTGCCTTTTCTATTTCATCAAGCAGCACAACGGAATAAGGTTTCCTTCGTACTTTTTCCGTTAATTGGCCGCCTTCCTCATAACCGACGTAACCAGGAGGTGAACCGACAAGACGGGATGTCGAGTGTTTTTCCATATACTCGGACATATCGATACGAATCATTGCTTCTTCATCTCCGAACATCGTATCAGCCAAGGCACGTGCCAATTCCGTCTTACCGACGCCAGTAGGTCCCAAAAAGATAAAGGAACCGATTGGGCGTTTCGGATCCTTCAATCCGGCCCTGGCACGACGGATGGCTTTTGCAACAGCTTTCACCGCTTCCTCCTGACCGATTACCCTGTCATGCAGCACTTCTTCCATATTGAGCAGCCGTTCACTTTCATCTTTGGTAAGCTTGGAAACCGGGACACCCGTCCATGTTGAAACAACACTGGCAATGTCTTCGACCGTCACTTCCGAGCTTTCTTGACCCTGCTGCTCCTTCCATTCTTCTTTTGTTTGATCCAATTCATCTCTTAAACGCTGTTCGCTGTCTCTTAATGATGCTGCTTTTTCGAATTCCTGACTTTGAACCGCTGCATCCTTTTCCTTGCGAACTTCTTCCAGCTTTTGTTCTAAATCCTTCAGATTTGGCGGAGCAGTATATGAGCGCAGGCGCACTTTAGAGCCCGCTTCATCAATTAAATCGATGGCTTTGTCGGGTAAAAAGCGATCGGTGATATAACGATCCGATAACGTGACGGCAGCTTCGATGGCTTCATCTGTAATGGTGACACGATGGTGGGCCTCGTAGCGATCACGCAATCCCCTTAAAATTTGCATGGATTGATCCATTGTCGGTTCATCTACTTGGATTGGCTGGAAACGACGTTCCAGTGCTGCATCCTTCTCAATATACTTCCGGTATTCATCCAATGTTGTCGCTCCGATACATTGCAATTCTCCACGTGCGAGAGATGGTTTCAGGATATTGGAAGCATCTATAGCGCCTTCTGCACCGCCAGCTCCGATCAATGTATGGAGTTCATCGATGAACAAAATGATATTGCCGGCCTGGCGAATTTCCTCCATTACTTTCTTTAAACGATCTTCGAATTCACCGCGGTATTTTGTACCGGCTACGACTGTTCCCATATCCAATGTCATGACCCGTTTGTCACGCAATATTTCCGGAACGTCGTTGTTCACGATTTTTTGGGCAAGCCCTTCAGCCACGGCTGTTTTACCGACACCTGGTTCCCCTATCAATACGGGGTTGTTTTTGGTACGACGGCTCAATACCTGAATGACCCGTTCAATCTCTTTGCCCCGTCCGATAACCGGATCGACATTGCCATCCTTGGCAATCGAAGTCAAATCCCGTGCCAGGGAATCTAAAGTCGGTGTGTTGGCGGCAGTTGATTGGGAGCCATTACGGCCGTGTTGGCCTGCTGCCGATTCATTGCTGCCCAACAATTGCAATACTTGTTGTCTGGCTTTGTTCAGGCTGACTCCAAGGTTGTTCAGAACCCTTGCAGCGACTCCTTCCCCTTCCCGGATGAGTCCCAAGAGAATATGTTCTGTTCCTACATATGAGTGCCCCAGCTTTCTGGCTTCATCCATGGACAGTTCAATGACTTTCTTGGCCCGCGGTGTGTAATGAATCGTCTGTGACACTTTTTGTCCGCGTCCGATTAATTGTTCTACTTCTTCCTGGATTTTTTCCGTTTCGAGTCCGAGAGAGCTTAATGCCTTGGCGGCAATGCCTTCCCCTTCTCTAACCAATCCTAATAGAATATGTTCTGTACCAATATTGTTATGCCCTAACCTGACCGCTTCTTCCTGGGATAAGGCCAAAACTTTTTGCGCTCTTTCGGTAAATCGACCAAACATCATATCAGGTCTTCCTCCTTACATTAATTAATTTTCCAGTTTGAACCGTTCTCTGATCAACGAAGCCCTTAGTACATCCCTTTCTTTTGCTGAAAGCATTCTTTTAGCATAGTGCTGCAAAAATCCAGGTTGGGACAATATCATCAACTCATTCAGAATGCTTTTCGAGATATCCTTGATATAACCTACGTCAATACCCAACTGTACATCCGACAAGCATTTTGCCGCTTCTTTCGATTCGATGATTCTGCTGTGCTGGAGGATGCCGTAGGATCGGAAAACCCTGTCTTCAAGTTGTAATTCCGATTGTTCGACCAGTAACTGTCTGGCTTTTCGTTCCTGATCGATCAGTTGGTTGACAACACTCCGCAAGTCTTGGACAATGTCCTCTTCCGATTTTCCAAGGGTGATTTGATTGGAAATTTGAAAAATGTTCCCGATGGCTTCGCTTCCTTCTCCATATATGCCTCTTACCACCAGGCCCAGCTGGCTGATTGCCGGAATCATCCGATTGATTTTTTGAGTTAGAGCCAATGCCGGTAAATGCATCATGACCGAAGCTCGCATTCCGGTTCCGACATTTGTCGGGCAACTCGTCAAGTAACCCCGATTTTCATCGAATGCGTAATTGATTCTTTCTTCCAGCCAATCGTCAAAGGTAAATGCCTGTTCAAGTGCTTTTTCCAATTGAAAACCCGGAAAATATAACTGAATCCGGATATGATCTTCTTCATTTACCATTACCGATACTTGCTCGTTGCTCGATATCAGGGCTGCAGCCTCTTCATCGTTTTCTGCCAAATGGGGACTGATGAGATGTTTTTCAACTAAAACCTTTTTTTCTATTGGCTTCAAATCCCGCATTTTAACGAGCGCCAAATCGTTATAGTTGGAAAAAGACTGATGTTCATACTCCTTCTGAAAAAACGAAAGCACTTTCTCCAATTCATCGGCACTGGCAATGATCGGGAAGGGGACTTGCTCAAAGTTTCTGGCCAGGCGAATACGACTGCTCATCACAATGTCGCTATCCGGTCCATTCTCCTTCATCCAAGGACTGATCGCCTCATTCATAAATTGCTGTAAGCTCATTCATCCTCACCTTCCCCGTCACGGCTGAGGTCTTTTTCCAATTGTTTAATTTTATCTCTCACTTGAGCAGCGCTTTCAAACTCTTCATTTGCAATTAATTGTTTCAACTGTTCACGGTACTCGCCTAACTTCCGTTTCTGCTGAATACCACTCCCAATTCTGGAAGGTATTTTTCCATGATGGGTTGTGTTTCCACTATGAACCCGGCGGAAAACAGGATTTAGTCGATCAGAAAAGGTTTGATAACATTCTGCGCAGCCAAACTTGCCGACTCTGGCAAACTCCTGGTAAGTCATGCCGCATTTTGGGCAGGTGAGCCTTTGTTCGGAAGGTCTACTGCTCGCATGCTGTTCATTAAGACCCGATGCTCCGTCGAAATTAAACAAACCAGATAATAAATTGTGCAGGGAGTATGCGTCATCTTCGTATCCCATATACCCTTTTTCTTTCGCACAATACTCGCAGACATGTATTTCAGTTTTATTACCATTCACAATCTTGGAAAAATGCAAGGTAGCTGGACGTTCATGGCATTCTTGGCACTCCATGCCAACTCCCCCTTTTGCCTAATATTTTAAAGTTGAAAGCATTGCAGTCATAATGCGGGACCGGATCTCGTCACGAACTGGCAGTTGAAAGGCAAGAGTGCTTCGATCGATGGCACTTGCCATCATTTTTGCCTCACGCTTTGTGATCAACTCTTCCTCCAGCATTCGCTCCAATATATCCACAGCGGCCTGCTGTGTTACCGCAGGTTGGATCATTTTCATAATATCATCGATCAATTTCGCTTTATCTTCATTTTCAATTCTAATTATGCGAATATACCCTCCGCCTCCGCGCTTACTTTCGACTATATAGCCCCTTTCCACTGTAAAGCGGGTTTTAATCACATAATTTATCTGAGAGGGTACACACTGGAACTGGTTCGCTATTTCACTTCTTTTGATTTCCACTGCATTTTTATTATTCTCTCGCAGAATTTCTTTTAAGTAACGCTCGATTACATCAGATATGTTACTCATTTGCCCTCCCCTCCTCAGCTTTGACTTTGACTATCTTTGACTTTACTTTTATTATACTCATCTTTTCCTGGGATGCAAATAAAAAAGTTCAGTAAATATCTTCTCCTTAAAAATAGTGGATAAACTTCTATATAATGTTTTTTTACCCTGTCTTTTATAAAGCTTCTTCTTTTAAGGGATAATTCCTTCAAATCTCTTTTACTCTTTTTAGGTGTTCGAGAGAAGACATCTCTTCAATCAATTCGTACTTATCAATTTGAGTTTTGTTTTCCAGTTCGATAAACAAACTCCTTGCATCGTCCTCTGCTCTTTCTACTTCCATCTTTTCGATTTTCGATTGATATTTTTCAAAAATACGGAGCAGGCTTTCAATTTTCAAACCTTCCTCAACAATTAATTCAAAATGGAGATTTGCCCGTTTGTTTAAAAATAGTCTTTCTACTTGTTGCAAGAGTACCAAACTAAGCAGGATGATGAACGTCGCTACTCCTGCCAGGCTATACATCCCCGCTCCCACCACCAGGCCAAGTCCGGCGACTGCCCAAATGGAAGCTGCAGTCGTCAAACCACGGATGTTGATTCCATGCACCATTATTGTACCGGCACCCAAAAAGCCTATTCCGCTAATCACGTAAGAAGGGATACGTGCAGGATCAAAACGGACATTATCATATTTCTCCATAAAGGTTTCAAAACCATATATGGATAAAAGCATCATTAAACAAGAACCCACCCCTACTAAAATATGGGTCCGGAATCCTGCAGCGTGGTTATTCCATTCTCTTTCAAATCCTATTAAGCCTGACAGCAGCAAGGCTACAAATAAACGGATTACCATTAGTGTAAAATCTTCATGAATCAAACTTGATAATTGCACTCGACTTCCCCCTTCTTCTTGTGTATTTAGTACCCGTTACTGGCAAATCGAAATCAGGCTTTCTCTTATCTTATGTAATGATAAGGAATGGGAATGATTGTTTCTATTTTAAATTCAGTCGGCTCTTTGGGAAAACTTTGCTCCTCTGCCAAAGGTGGTGGTTTGATTTTTCAATTCAATTTTTCTTTACCGAAAGCTCCATCCATAAAAATAGCGATTTCAATAAATGAACCCGTTTTCTGCCATAAAACTTTATGCTTTATATACTCTCAATATAGAGTCAACTTTTGCTCGTATTCTCCATTTCCTGAAAACCGGGTATTCACATAACATAAAAAAACACCCTTGAGCGAGTTTGAACTCATTCAAGGGTGTTTTTGTTTTGCCTGGCGGCGTCCTACTCTCGCAGGGGCAAAGCCCCAACTACCATGGGCGCTGGAGAGCTTAACTGCTGTGTTCGGCATGGGAACAGGTGTGGCCTCTCCGCTATTGCCACCAGGCCTGCAGG
>NZ_JBEWYY010000016.1:0-69172 GCF_041366435.1 Sediminibacillus sp. JSM 1682029 | reverse complement strand
GCCTTTCAACCTTTCTCCATGCGGAGAAAGGTATTACCCGGTATTAGCCCCGGTTTCCCGGAGTTATCCCGATCTTACAGGCAGGTTGCCCACGTGTTACTCACCCGTCCGCCGCTCGTTCCACAGGTTTCACCCCGAAGGGATCCGCCTGCTTCCCGCGCTCGACTTGCATGTATTAGGCACGCCGCCAGCGTTCGTCCTGAGCCAAGATCAAACTCTCCATAATAGTTGAGCTTGCTTGCTCGTTCAAAAACTAGCTTGTATATCTTGCTTGACATACTGGTTGTTTTGTTCAGTTTTCAAAGATCAAATTGACAGCTGCGTCGTCATCTGCAGCTTAAACATTATATCGTTTCTCAAATGAAAAGTCAAGAGTTTTTTATAATGCTTGTTCGCCTGATTACCGTTCAATTAAAACGGCAACTTAATTATTATAACAATTATCAGCAACAAAGTCAATAATTGTTTTCGGCTTTGTGTAAATGAGTTAGCGATTAACGCAACGTTTAATAATTTACCATGATTATTATCGTAAATCAAGAGAAGAATACAAGGGATTTAATGGAAACACTTTGAAAGTAACAAGATAGAAAAAAGCAGGTCGCCGTTAGCAACCTGCCTTTTTGGTACTACTCTCTATTTCTCATTTGAGGGAACAACAGAACATCGCGGATAGATGGCGCGTTTGTAAGCAGCATGACAAGCCGATCGATGCCGATTCCCAATCCGCCTGTCGGCGGCATTCCGTATTCCAGCGCTTCCAGGAAATCTTCGTCCATCTCGTGCGCTTCATCATTGCCTTGTTCTTTTTCTTTTACCTGCGCTTCAAAACGTTCCCTTTGATCTATTGGATCATTGAGCTCAGAGAAAGCATTTGCGTGCTCTCGACCTACAATAAACAACTCAAATCGATCGGTGAAACGGTCGTCCTCAGGGTTTTTCTTGGCAAGTGGAGAAATTTCCACGGGATGTCCATATACAAAGGTAGGTTGGATCAACTTTTCTTCCACCCTTTGCTCGAAAAACTCGTTGACAATGTGTCCGAAAGTCATGTTGTCCTTAATGTCGATTCCATGCTCTTTGGCTAACGATTTTGCTTCTTCATCGCTCATTTCCTTCCAGAAGTCCACACCCGTATACTCCTTAACGGCATCCACCATATGAAGCCTTGTCCACTCCGGCGCCAGGTTCACTTCATTATCTCCATATTTGACAGTTGTGGAACCCAGCACTTCTTTCGCTATATGCGCTACCATGTTTTCAACCAATGACATCACGTCATGGAAATCAGCATATGCCTCGTATAACTCCAGCATAGTGAATTCCGGATTATGCCTGGTGGAGACACCTTCATTACGGAATACCCTGCCGATTTCATATACTTTTTCCATGCCGCCGACAATCAGCCTCTTCAGATGCAGCTCTATTGCGATTCTCATGTACAGAGGAATATCCAACGCATTGTGGTGTGTTATAAACGGACGCGCAGATGCACCTCCGGCAATGCCGTGCATCATCGGCGTTTCTACTTCTAAAAAGCCATTACTGTCCAAGTATCTGCGCATTGATTGAATGATTTTACTACGGGTAAGGAATGTTTCCTTGCTTTCCGGGTTGGTGATCAAGTCTAAGTAACGTTGACGATAACGTTGCTCAACATCCTTCAACCCATGGAATTTATCCGGAAGCGGGCGCAAAGATTTGGTCAACATTTGAAATTCGCTTGCTTTGACAGATAACTCCCCGACTTTGGTTTTAAACACGGTTCCTGTAACACCGATAATATCACCGATGTCCGCAGTCGTGAACAATTCGTATGCTTCCTCGCCCACTCTATCTTTTCTGACATACAATTGTATTTGACCACTAAGATCTTGAATATGAGTAAAGCCAGCTTTTCCTTTCCCTCGCTTTGTCATAATCCGGCCGGCGATGGTGGTTTCTGCTTCTTTCTCTTCCAGCTCTTCTTTGGAAAAGCCATCATATGCTTGTTTGATTTCCTCGGCCAGGTGAGTCCGTTCAAACTTAGTACCGAATGGGTCCAGGCCTTGTTCTTGTAAATGCTGCAATTTTTCCCTGCGTACCTGCAGCTGGTCATTCAACTCTTCTGTCATTGGTCTCACTCCATTTGTTATTTATCCTCTATTTCTCATTCATAACCCGGCCGCCATACTGCTATACAGTAGAAGACGATGTTCTGTTGTATTATAACGATAATGAAAAAACTGCCAGCAAAGCACTGGCAGCATTTTCTCTTTATTTTCAGTATAGAAAAGGTGCTGCAAAGTGTCAACGTTGGAACACTGTTACGGATCAACTTTGGCCAAAAGAATCATACCTATGTTAAACATGGACATCTGTTTTTGGATGTCTGTACTTATGTTTATCCTGTTCAGGTGCCAGCTCCTGAGCAGAAATCTCCAGCACGTCCGTAATCTGGCGGAGCAGTTCATCGCTCAGCATGCGAGTCCCCCGCTCTACTTCCCCTATTACAGATACCGAAACACCAAGCTTTCGGGCAAACTGGACTTGTGTATATCCTTTCAGCTTTCGATATGCCTTTACCCTTCTTCCCCATTCTTTCCCAGCCATCGCGCAACTCCCTTTTTCTCCGTTGTCGGCAGCTCATCAAGAATTGCTGAAACACTTTTGTTTTGAGTAGGAATAATTGCGTCTGGATTTACATCCTGCAAAGGTATAAGTACAAAAGCTCGTTCGTGCATTCTCGGATGAGGTACAAATAATTGCTCTGTTTTAATATTTTCTTGATTATAAAGCAAAATGTCAAGGTCTATTGTACGGGGACCCCAGCGCACCTCCCTTTTTCTTCCCTTTTCTTTTTCGATAGACTGGCAGTACTCCAACAATTCCCAGGCAGAAAGGTCTGTTTTTAACTCCACCACCATATTCAAAAAGTTGTCTTGCTTCGTGTAACCAACTGGCAGGGTTTCATAAATGTCCGACTTTTTTTTCACGATAATTTGCTGATGGTCTTCCAACGCTTGAACGGATTCGGTCAAGAAAGTTTCCCTTGGCTGGATGTTGGACCCCAGACCCACATAGGCCGTATTCATCAGGAACGCTCCCGGTAAATTTCAATTGCCACTGAGTCATAATGTCCCGGAATAGGGGGATCCGGTTTTATGACTTTCACCTTACAAGCTTGCAATCTGGCAAACCTTTCAAGCAAACCCGCGGCAATTTTTTCGCCGACACTTTCTATCAGTTGTTTTGCTTCTCCTTCGACAACCGCTTTGGTTATTTGATAAATCTGCCCATAATCAATGGACGCGTCCATGCTGTCCGTTTCACCGGCTGCTTTTAAATCGACTTCCAATGTCAAATCGACATAAAAACGTTGCCCTAACTTTCTTTCCTCGGGAAAAAGTCCGTGATAGCCATAAAACTCCATCTTATTCAAAAATATTTTATCCAATTCCGTTGTCTCCTTTCCCCATCATCGCATCCATCATTCTAGTCATATCTTTAATCATCTTGACATTATGGACACGGACAATGTCTGCAGCCCCTTTGCTAACACCGTAGCAAACTGTCGCACCTGTCCCTGCATCCCTTTCCGGTGCAGGGACGTCCAGCACTTTACCAATCATCGATTTACGAGATGTTCCCAATAGCATAGGAAAACCCAGTTCTCTGAATTGATCAAGATGGCGCAGTACTACTAAATTATCATCCGACGTTTTGGCAAATCCGATACCTGGATCAAGAATTATATTTTCCTTCCTAACGCCCGATTCCAAGGCAACAGTAATGCTTTCTCGCAAGTCCTTTTTCATATCTTCAATCAAATCACCATAATCCGTGTTATCGCGATTATGCATGAGAACAATCGGTACATCAAAAGCAGCTGCCACCTTCGCCATTTCCGGATCCCTTTTGGCTCCCCATATATCGTTCAGTATCGAGGCCCCTGCTTCCAAAGCTCTTTTTGCTGTCTCTGATTTATAAGTATCAATAGAAATCGGAATGTCAACTGCTTCTTTTACTGCTTGAATCACGGGTACCACTCGATCGACTTCGTCCTGGACAGCTACAGGGGTAAAACCAGGCCGGGTCGACTCTCCGCCTATATCGATGATATCCGCCCCTTCTTTTTCCATTAAAACCGCTTGCTCAACAGCTGCGGCAACCTCGCTGTACTTCCCCCCGTCGGAAAAAGAATCCGGAGTTACATTCAATATTCCCATTACTAATGTTTGCTTGCTCATGTTATATTGCTTCACTTTGGTGTTTAAGATAAAAGACATAAGTATTCCTTCTTTCTCACGGACTGTATGTATCTACTCCTATTCTACCGCAAATAAGGAAATTCTTCATGCCGCGAGCGATGAGAGTCGACCAAAGAAAAGCACGAGCACCCATTTCAAAAAAAGCACCTCCGCATGACTTAGCGGAGGCGCTGACTGGTACTTATTCGTTATCTTCAAATTGGTAAAGCGGTGTAGAAAGATATCTTTCCCCGTTACTAGGGATGACCGCAAGAACTTTTTTACCTTTTCCAAGTTTTTTGGCAACCTGTTTTGCTGCATAAATAGCTGCTCCGGAGGAAACCCCGCCAAGCAAACCATCCTTTTTAGCAGCTTCCCTTGCCGTAGCATAAGCATCCTCGTTGCTAACCTGGATGACTTCATCATAAACATCGGTGTCCAAGACTTCCGGAACAAAACCTGCTCCGATACCTTGTATCTTGTGCGGGCCAGGCTTACCGCCCGATAGAACCGGAGAAGCTTCTGGCTCCACGGCATAAATCTTAATGTCTTTATACTTTTCCTTCAACACTTTGCCGGCACCGGTAATAGTACCGCCGGTTCCTATACCAGAAATAAAGGCATCAAGCTGATCGCCCATTTGCTGAACAATTTCTTTGCCGGTTGTGCGTGCGTGAACGGCGGGGTTTGCCACATTGTTAAATTGCTGCGGCATGAAGTAACCGTTCGCCTCTTGAAGCTCTTCCGCCTTTTTAATCGCACCCTTCATTCCTTCAGCTCCAGGAGTCAGCACTAGTTCCGCCCCATAAGCGCGCAAAAGATTGCGCCGCTCCATACTCATCGTATCAGGCATGACCAGAATGGCTTTGTAGCCTTTGATTGCGGCTACCAGCGCCAGCCCAATTCCAGTGTTACCGCTAGTGGGCTCGATCAGTGTATCTCCCTCTTTTATAAGGCCTTCTTCCTCAGCAGCCTCTACCATCGCAAGGGCAATTCTGTCCTTAACAGAGCTTCCAGGATTCATGAATTCCAGCTTGGCATATACTTCTGCACTATCTTCATCTGTCGTCCGATTCAATTTTACAATCGGAGTATTGCCGATCAATTCTGCTATGGATTGCGCTACCTTCATTATTTACCACTCCCAATTCCCACTATATTTGTTGGATTTATACTCAATGTAATGAATACACTGCTAAAAGTCAACTAATCCGCCACCTATAGACAGATAATTAACACTATTCATATAAAGCAAATCATATACCCGCATTCCTTATGAAAAAGAACCAACAAACCCTTCTACACGTCCTATAGATGCAAATAATAAAAGGCAGAAGCAGCCTTTCCTGCTCCTCCCTTTTCTTTATTGTTCTTCTGTTTTTAAAACCTCTAAATCCTCTGCTGAAAAATGATACTGTTCGTTACAGAAGTGGCACGTAGCTTCTGCTCCGCCGTCTTCCTTGATCATTTGATCTATTTCTTCCTCTCCAAGGCTTTTCAGAGCGTTTTCCACTCTTTCTTTTGAGCATTCACATTTAAACTGGACAGGCAGACTTTCATGGATTTTCAGGTTTTCTGTCCCGATCAATTTCTCTAAAATTTCCTCCGGTGTGTTTCCGTCCCTTATGAGGCTGGAAATAGGCGGGATACTATTGATTCGTTGTTCCAATTGATCGATTGTGCCATCATCTGCGCCTGGCATCACTTGCAGGATAAATCCGCCCGAGGCAAGAATGGTATGGTCCGGGTTAACCAAAACACCTGCTCCTACTGCTGATGGGATTTGCTCGGAATTCACAAAGTAATAAGTGAAATCTTCACTCACCTCTCCCGAAATAATCGGAACTTGGCCTGTGAAGTGCTCCTTTAAACCGAGGTCCTTGACCACGCTCAAGCTTCCTTGCGTTCCGACAGCTCTAGCTACATCCAGTTTTCCTTTTGCATTTAAATCAAAATCCACATGCGGATTAGTAATGTACCCTCGAACTTCCCCTTGTCCATTGCCATCAGCGATAATCGGGCCCACCGGTCCGTCGCCTTCGAGCTTGACTGTCAGTTTGTCATTCCCTTTCATCATCGCTCCCATCATGGAGGTAACGGTAATAGTTCTCCCCAATGCGGCAGAAGCTGTCGCCCATGTGTCATGACGCCTTCTGGCCTCTTCAACCGTTTCTGTGGACTGAACAGCATATGCTCTCACTGTCCCGTTAAAAGCTGTTGCTTTGATTAAATAGTCACTCATCTTGCATCATTCTCCTTTAAAGCTTAAATATTTGCGTCCGGCTAAAAAACCAAATGAACTAAAGGCCGAATAGATGGGATGGAAGCGGTCCGTCACCACCACCCACGGGCCCCATACGAAACTCTACCTCAAATCATTCACCAGGCAAACCAGCCAAAAAAGGGCCAGTAAACGAGCCCTGTCTGTATATCCCACCGCTTATAGGTGATTGTTCATTATACTTAAAACCAGTACGGTATTTGTATTCCCCACTTTTAAAACAAAAACCAGAATCCAGCAGAGAAATTCACGTACCCACTTACTATAATCGATTTCGTAGACATATACACATCATTCGACTCCTGACAGGCGCCCAACCGTTTTGTATAGAAAAACGCCCTCTTTGTCTCACTTCAAAGAGGGCGTAATTATCAATCGTTATTTTTATTTTGGTCAGGAGCATTGTCTTCTGCATTGTCATGAGAAGCTTCGTCTTCTGATTTTGTTTGGATATTCACTTTCATATCCTTCGTTTCGGAATTCTCATCCTGGTCTTGTACATTTCCATCTTGCTCGGAAACTACTTTGTCAGGCATTTTTCCTTCTTCAAATAACGATTTTATCTCGCTGGCATCGAGTGTTTCCACTTCCAGCAAGGTTTTAGCTACCAACTCGAGCTTGGACTTGTTTTCCGTCAGAATCTCTTTTGCACGTGCATAGCACTGATTGATGAAGTTCTGTACTTCCTGGTCGATTTCATAAGCGATTGCATCACTGTAAGTTGGTTCGTTCTGCATATCTCTTCCCAGGAATACCTGTCCACCCGAGCTGCCAAATTGCAGCGGGCCGATCTTATCACTCATGCCATACTCGGTAACCATCTTACGGGCTATACTAGTGGCACGCTGGAAGTCATTATGGGCTCCGGTACTGACCTCGCCGAATATAATTTCTTCCGAAACCCGGCCGCCTAGCAGTCCGGTGATTTTATCCAACAATTCCGGTTTTGTCATGAAGTAACGATCTTCCCTCGGCAGCATGACCGCATATCCACCAGCCTGGCCGCGTGGTACGATTGTTACTTTATGGACCATGTCTGCATCATCCAGTACCATTCCGATGATGGTGTGACCACTCTCATGGTAGGCAACAATATTTCGTTCCTTCTCGGAAATGACTCTGCTCTTCTTGGCAGGTCCTGCAATGACACGGTCAATTGCTTCATCTACGGAAAGCATATCGATTTTCGGTTTATCGCTTCTCGCAGCAACAAGCGCCGCTTCATTAAGCAGGTTTTCCAAATCGGCACCGGAAAATCCTGGTGTCCGCATGGCAATCGTTTTAAGGTCAACGGAATCATCCAGCGGTTTGTTTCTGGCATGAACCTTCAGTACTTCTTCCCTGCCTTTAAGATCAGGCCGGTCGACAGTGATTTGCCGGTCGAAACGCCCTGGACGCAATAAGGCTGGATCGAGAATGTCCGGTCGGTTTGTGGCGGCGATTATGATAATGCCCTCGTTTTCCCCGAAACCATCCATCTCGACAAGAAGCTGATTCAATGTTTGTTCACGTTCATCATGACCACCGCCGACACCAGCTCCACGCTGTCTGCCGACTGCATCTATTTCATCGATAAAAATAATACACGGTGCATTCTTTTTAGCGTTCTCAAACAAATCACGAACACGAGAAGCACCGACACCTACGAACATTTCCACGAAGTCGGAACCGCTGATGGAAAAGAAAGGCACGCCAGCTTCTCCGGCAACGGCCTGTGCCAGCAAGGTTTTACCTGTACCCGGAGGGCCGACCAACAGAACCCCTTTCGGAATTCTTGCCCCGATATTGGCAAACTTACGAGGATCCTTTAAGAAATCCACGACCTCTACCAGTTCCTGCTTCTCTTCATCGGCACCTGCAACATCTTTAAATCTGACCTTCTTCTTCTCTTCGCTGTACAGCTTGGCTTTGCTTTTACCGAAGTTCATAACTCGGCTGCCGCCGCCCTGCGCCTGATTTAACAGGAAGAAGAATAAGATAAATATAATAACAAACGGAATCATCGTGGTAAGGAATGTTACCCATCCGCTTGGTTGCTCCTCTTCTTCAACATTCAGTATCCCCTGGTCGGTTGCTGTATCGGTAATACCGGCAACGATGTCAGGATTATCCGGAACATTGGTGATGAATGTTTCGTTTTCTTCGCCGGTTAATTCTCCAGTTATACGATAAACACCATTAGAGGGCTGCATGGTCATATCTGAAATTTCACCATTGTTCAATTTCTGCATAAACTCATTGACATTATATTCTGTTTCTTGATTGTTCTGTCCATTAAATACTCCGACAATTCCGATTACCACCAGGAATATCAGGAAATAAAAAATGACATTACGAAAAATTCGGTTCATTGCCTACCTCCTCCCAAGCGAGAAAACTATAGTAAATAGTACCATATGAAAAAGGACCAATACAACTGATTACCCTTTTAAGATATGTCAATATTTCGACAGTCATACCTGTCAATCAAACAAGATTATTCACCGCCGTAAATCTTCGGCTTCAATACTCCTACATAAGGAAGATTGCGATACTTCTCTTTGTAGTCCAACCCATAGCCTACCACAAATTCATTCGGCACATGGAATCCGACAACATCGGCCTTGATATCTACCTTCCTGCCTTCGGGTTTGTCCAAGAGTGTAACGATTTTAATCGAGTTGGCCTTCCGGTATTTAAACAAATCAACCAGGTAACTGAGCGTCAATCCACTGTCGATGATATCCTCTATTATCAGTAAATCTCTACCCTCGACCTTTGTATCTAAATCCTTGACGATTTTCACTTCCCCGGATGATCTGGTTTCTCCTCCGTAGCTGGAAACATCCATAAAGTCCATCTCAAGGTGAGTATCCATTGCCCGGAGTATATCTGACATAAATGGCATCGCGCCCTTCAGCACCCCGACTGCCAATGGGAATTTCCCTTCATATTCCTTTGTTAAACGTGCCCCTAACTCCTGGCATTTTTCTTTGATTTCTTCTTCAGAAATCAGAACTTTTTCGATATCGTTATTCATTCCTGATCCTCCTAGATGTTACTGTTCTTCTCGTAATGCAACCGCAGAAATTTGCCTTCATGACCACCGGAAGGCAGAACCGCACTTCTTAATCCAGCCAGCCATAAAATATTGCCTTTTCCATCTTCGACTACCGGCCAACCCTCTCTTAAGCCAATCGGTATTTTTTCATCAATAAGGATATCTTTGATCTTTTTTGTCCCTTTCATTCCTTTGACCCTCATTTTATCTCCAGGTTTTCGGGAACGGATGGACAACGGCCAGTTTATTCCGGCTAAATCATATGTAATGGCAAAGCGGGAATCTTCCAAGGGTTCACAGACAACCGAAGCAGACAGGATGGATCCGTCAGGCAGTTCGACACTGCCCGGGCCTTGCAAAACTATGTAATAGCTGCCGCCGAATTCGGCCGCAAAAGAAAACGTAATTGAATGGTATGCCTTGATGATCTTCAATCCTAAGGGCAAATCTACCGATGCGTTTGCTTTACTGCTTGAAATCAGGCTGAAGAATCGATCCTCATGGGCATATGAAAGGTCAGGTGAAGTCGAATCGTATAGATAATTCAATATTAGATGAAAGGCTCGCCTTTGTAAAGCAATGGGGAACTTGGCAAAGGTTTCTATCTGAAACGCCGCCTGTTTATCACCTTCTGTGAACTCTACATGGGCAAGGACAAGTTTTTCTGCCTGCTCGGTCAAATAAGTTTCATCGCTTCTTGCTGCATCACTCAGCCTGCGAACAGTTTGTAAGAAGTTTGGATTTTTTGCTTTGAGAAGCGGGAGGACGTGTAAGCGGAAATAATTCCTTGTATAATCGTCCTCTTCGTTGGAAGGATCCCTTCTCGGTACCATCCCATGCTTCACACAATAATCCTCGATTTCAGCCCTGGAGGAACTCATGAAAGGACGTATGATAATCCCGCCGGCGAACGATCGCTTGATCGGGATACCCTGCAATGCCGAAATATTCGCACCCCGCGTTAAACCCATCAGAACAGATTCCGCCTGGTCGTCGGCATGGTGGCCCAAAGCAAGATACTCAGCTCCGGACTTTTCCATTTGTTCGGCAAAAAACTGATATCGCAGATTTCTCGCCGAAAGCTGGGTGCCTGTGCCTTCCTTTCTCTTATACGCCGGCACATCCAAAAAGGTTTCAACAATTTCGATCTTCCACGAATTACATATCCCTCTTACAAATTCAACATCCTGTTTTGATTCATCCCCTCTTAAACCATGATCAACAGTCAATGCAATCAGCCGAAGGTTCCATTCTTCTTTCATCGAAGCTAAAATGTGAAGCAAAGCGAGTGAATCCGGTCCCCCTGAGACACCCACCAGAACAGTAGCCCCCTCATGAAGCAGCTTTTCTCTTTTAATTAACTCTTTCACTTTTGTTTCCATATTCCCCACTCCATTACCGGCTAACCATTAATTTCTGCGCCGTTGACCGGTCGCTTCCGCTTTTGTTCGTCCAGCTCCAGCTCCCAACGGCTCGAAGACTTCCTTCACCTCCGTCAATAAGTCAACATCTTCGCTGCGCTCAGTGTTTCCTTTATCTCCTTCGGCTCAGTCCACTCCCTGCGCCGTTGACCGGTCGCTTCCGCTTTTGTTCGTCCAAACCACTTTAATCCTATCACTTCCGATTTTGTACTGCAAAAGAGGCGGTATGGTTTAGATTAACAAAATATGAAATAAATAAAACAGACCTGCAGCAATTAAAATACTGATGCTTTCCAACAGGGACCGATCCCGGTTGGCTGTAGTCACTTTTCTGGCAGTTGCCCTGGTCATTTTCGGGGAAGTTTGCGGCCGGTACATAAGAAGGGTGGCAATCTCTTGTTTCATTTGACTGCTGGAGGTATAGGTACCTTTAAGCGCCTTTTTCAGTGGAACCTGGAATCTTTTCAACTGCCTGGTTGATCCTAGTTTGTTCATCAAAGTTTTTTCCGGTTGATTGCCTTTGTCGAATCTCCCCGGGTGATAAACATGCAGCATCACCATGGCCAAAGCAAACAAATCATAGGATGGTTCTGCCTTTCGACTGCCCATATTCCAGTAGCCTCGATCATAAAATTCCGTATATTCCTTAATGGATCTACCGATTTGTGTCGTTCCGCCTACATCGATCCACCTGACTCTTGGCGGAGAGGAGGCGACCAGCAAGTTCTCCGTCTTTAAATCGCCGAACACCCAACCTGATCGGTGCAGGTGCTCTAAATCTCCTAACAGCTGCATCATGAAAGTACCCAGCCAATCATCTCCGTTCAAACGGATGAAGGTGCCAAGCCCTTGACCGTTTACATATTCCATGACATAAAAAGAGTATCTGGCACCAGAAGGATGGAGCCAATCATCGACATCCAACAAAGAAGGTCCAAGGCTGCCGTTTCCCTGGACCTTTTTTAAGGTTTTCAAAACATTCACTTCGGTGGTGATGGAGGAACCACTGGAACTTATTTTTAATGCAGCCCGATTTCCTTGATGATCGCAAAGATAAACGGTGCCTACTGCTCCGTTTCCCAGCTTTTTAACAATTTTGTACTGGTTTCTATGCCACTTTCCCGAGATAATCGTTCCTGGAGGGAGAGGATGCTCACGCTTCTTCGACGTCTGATCGATTTTCATTTCTAAAGCTCCTTAGCAAGCTTTTCTTGCCAAATTGATACATCGCCTCTTTCAAAGCTGGTCCTGTCGGTGTAATACCGCCACTAGTAAGCTTAGGGAAAACAGAGGATATAGAATCGAGCCGCGGTGCCCAGTCCAACACTTTGTTTATTGCAGTCTTCTTACCCGGAAAAGCATAGATTGAGAACCGATTTCTGCCAATCCTTGCATTCAGGCTGACTGATAAATCGAACAATGCTTCCTGAACCGTCGGAAGCTTGTCCGTCATGCTTGCACTCGTATCTACCAGGACAAGCACTTCCAAATCGCACGTCTCGCCAAGATCCTCGACAACCTCCATGACTTCCCCTCTTTGTTCCGGGGGTAAATCTTCCAGACTTTGATTTGGACCCAGGATTTGTTGCAATTCCTGATTGACCACTCCCTGAAGTGTTTGTGTCATAGCTTGTTTGGTAACGGCCTGTACTGTTTTTGACAAAACTTGTTGGTAGACGATTTGGCTGACGCCGCCACCAGACAGCGCAATATCCTCCACTTCTTGCAGTCCACTGTCGTGTTCCGTCTGACTATCTTCCAATACGCCAATCACATTCACGGTAATGCCCTGTTCAAAAGCCAAGGCTGCTACTGCCGAAGGGTTCTCTCCTTTGTTGGAACAGCCATCGGTAATCAGCAAGATTTGCTTTAATGTTCCTTTTTTCATAAAACTACTCCTCCTCGAATATCCATCCTACTGGTATATGTTTAGTTCTGACTGGGGCGGATTCATTTGCATTCATTATCACCATTTTCGACGTTTGGAGGAAAAATATACCTGTGAAAAGGAACAAAACATTTCATGCATGTTGCTGATATGCAGGAAATGCTGCCCACTTCGGCTTATTGATATCTACTTTTGTCACTAAAACAGTCATATCATCCTCTATTTCTCCCGCGCGGTTGCGAACTACCTCTTCCAATAACAAATCGGCGATTTCCTGCGGACTATCTGTCTCCATTTCTTTGATTTTTCTTTTCAACCAAACATCCACGTTTTCTACATGCTTGGGCCCTTCAAATATCCCGTCACTCATCATAATCAATACATCGCCCGGCTTTAATTGTTCCGTGACGACCTCTACGTCAAACTCGCGAATGATACCAATCGGCAAATTGCTCGCTTCGATTTTGTGCATCGTATTACCCCTTTTGATAAAGCTGGGGGTTGATCCGATTTTCAAAAACCGGACCGCTGCGTCATGTAAATCGATGACTGCCAAATCCAACGTGGAGAATATTTCTTCGCTCGTTCGCAGTGAGAGAATGGAATTGATGGACTTGATGGCGATTTGCTCTTGTATCCCGGATTGCAGTATCTGCTGAAGCAAACGGAGTGTTTCTGTGCTTTCCTCATGAGCCCGTTCCCCGTTACCCATGCCATCGCTAATCGCCAACGCATACTTTCCTGCTCCAAGTTCAATTGTGGAGTAACTGTCCCCTGATACCAATCCGCCTCCTTTGGCAGCATGGGCCACCCCTGTTTCGACTGCATATTTTCTAGCAGATCCGAACGCCAGGAAGCATTCTCCATTAGGAAACGGCGAGATGTCTTCTTCCTTGACCACCACTGTTTCCTGTAAAATGTCGGACAGCATCGGAGCGATCAACTTTGGACCTTCGCCATGATATTGGGAAAAGGTAAGATGCATCTCAATATCGATATTGCCTTTTTCTACACTGAAAATGTCGAGTTTTTCAATTTCCATGCCCAGCTGTTTAAGGGCTGCAGCTATTTCCGTTTCCTGTTGTTCATGGTTCTCCCGTTCTTTCATGATTTCCTTGGCAAAATCGTCCATGACTTCCGACACGCCCAGTAGTTGGTCAGCCACAAACCGCCTGCTTTCGCTCACTTGCTTTTTTAATTTTTGATTCGCCTCATAAAAGGATAGCTCGTGACGCATCGTCTCTATTACTTTTGCAGATTTGACACAATGATCTTCCAGATTCCGCTGCAATATTTTATTAGGGCCTCCACCCGTTTCCATATCATTTTTCACTTCTGTAAGCAGACCATAGGTTTTATCAAAGTTCGCCGCCCAACAGCGGTCCTTTTTGAAGCAGGATTGGCATGTCTTTTCGGTAACATTGCTCAAAAAATAATCCGTTTCTTTTATATATTCTTCTTCCGGCGGTGTCCGCTGCTGTTGAACAAAGCTTCTAGACAACGCCTGAAAAACGTTGGAGAACTGTTCCACTCGGTTGGCTGTGACATCTCTCACCTTTTGCATATACTGTTCCTGCTCTTTGGAATGTTCCATCGTCCCAGGTATGTAGCGGGAAAGCCTTTTCACCCAACTGTGAGGTGTACAAATAAACAAAAGCACGGCGATGAACGTTTCCAACAGGGATGGGAGCAACGCCTCGACCCCTTTTCCATATATCCCGATGAGCAAGGTTCCGACAATCAGACCAATACTGACGCCCACCTTCTTTCCATCCTTCAGCAACCCTCCAAGCAGACCGGAAAAAGCAAGCAAACTCATCTGGTAAAGACTTGCAACGTTGGCCAAGCTTAAAATCAATCCTGCCACCACCCCAACAGTCGATCCGATGGCAGCACCTCCGACAAAGGCAAGCAGCAACACCAAATAGCGGGAAGTTATTTGTTCGATTGATGCCCCCTGAATCTCCCACCCGATGGTTCCGGTCAATATCGAAGCGAGTAAAATGATCATGCAGACGATTTCTTCGTTTTTCAGAGCAGGTTTGTACCTTTTTGGTGATAATAAAGGCACACTTTGCATAAATATAAGAACAAGCACAGCAGCAAGGATCCCTTCCACCACGGCAAGCATCCATTCGTAGGCAGTCAGTTGGTTTAACAAGGAAAAGCTGAATACCCGTGGCATCATACTGGATATAAGCACGAGCAGCGGCAGCAGCTTTTGTTGGTGCTTGACATTTTTAAAAACTGCTGCGGTGAAAATGAACATCATCATTGCCATGAGGGTGAACAATCCATGATGCAACCCTAAACTGAATGCTCCCGCCAGAACTGCCAACATGACAGGAAAGGACTTGTCCTTTCGAACAAACCAAACTGAAGCGAGGAATGAAAGGGCAAAGGGCGACATAGTAGATAACACAATAGCTCGTCCTAGCAAGAAACCGACGAACAAGAGCAGCCATCCTTTTTCCAATAACAATAACTTCGTCTTATCTCCCATCTTACGCTTTGCATTTTCCAAAGCCTTCTTATATGATATTGGCTTCGTTTGCTGTCTTTCAGCCGTCTCCATCATTAACACCACTCCTTCGTGTTGTTTATTTAAACACATCCCGTCTCTTTTTTTTGTCAAAACAACGGGTCAAATCAAAAAAAGTCTTCGACGTCATTCCAGTGATGAGAGCGATTTTCAACATAAAATCTAAACAAGCTCTCAACATGCTGTCGATTTATCCGTTTGCAATTTGGGGTTTCTTGAACCTCCTTTTCTCGAACCATAAGCATATACAAACACAATCCTTTGCAGGACCTTGATTTTCCTACCCCTATGGTAAACGCCGTCATGAAGGCGTTTACTTTTATTTTTTGCTTTTATTCTATTGCTTTTTCCTCTAAAAAGATTATAATAGTTCTTGCGCTAATTGTTCGTACGTGAACTAAAATGCCCTCTTAATTGCAGGAAGGGATAGCGTAAAGGAGAGGTAGATTTGCAGGAAAACAAAAAAATAGAAAGCATCATTACTTCTTTCCGGGAAGTGAGCAAAGCCTTCTATAAACAGATGTGGCACAATGCCAATGATTTAGGGGTTACCACTCTGCAACTGCAGATCATGAAGTTGCTGGAGGAACAGCCTGAGCTCGGTCTTGTCGAAATAGCCAATAAATTAAACAATAGCAAAAGCACGATCAGCGGTACTGTCGAACGATTGGTCAAGGCTGGTTACGTAGAACGAACCAGATCAGAACAAGATCGCCGTGCCATTGTTTTGACGCTTACCGAGGCGGGCGTGAAAAAGAAAAAGGAATCGTATAAAAGCTACCTGGAAAGAATGGAAGGTCTAAAAGAGATAAACGACCAGGACGTTGAAAAACTCGTCGAGCTGCACAGTCTTATTTTAACTAAAATTTCAGATAACGGAGATGAATGAAAGTGAAAGATAGAACAGCTTTTATAGAAGCGTCACAAGTTGCGAAAGGGCCGATTATTTTTATTATGGTGCTTGGAGCATTCGTGGCTATTCTTAACCAGACATTAATGAACATCGCCCTGCCTGTGATGATGGTAGACTTGGATATTACGGAAAACACAGCTCAGTGGCTGACCACCGTCTTTATGCTGGTAAACGGAATTCTCATCCCGGTTACAGCTTTCTTAATGGAGAAATTCAGCACCCGTAAATTATTCCTGACAGCGATGAGTTTGTTTGCGCTAGGTACGTTGATCTGCGGGATATCACCTAGTTTCTTTTTAATTTTGATCGGACGTGTCGTACAAGCGGCCGGCGCCGGGATTATGATGCCTCTTCTGACAAATGTCATTCTGAGCCTGTTCCCTTTGGAAAAACGGGGAAGCGCCATGGGTCTTATCGGTCTGGCGATGATGTTCGCGCCGGCGATCGGGCCTACATTGTCCGGTTGGATTGTACAAAACTACTCTTGGCGATTATTGTTCTTTATCGTATTGCCCATCGCAGTGATCGATGTTATTTTGGCATTCTTCTTATTGCGGAATGTCACGAAGCTTAGTAATCCCAAAGTGGATATATCGTCCATCATCCTGTCTACTTTCGCATTCGGCGGTTTGTTATATGGCTTTAGTACAGCAGGAAACAACGGCTGGGGAGAAACAGAAGTCATTGCTTCCCTTGCAGTAGGCGGTGTGGCGATGATAATTTTTGTGATCCGTCAGCTTCGGTTGAGCAATCCGATGCTTGAATTCCGGGTTTTTAAATACAACATGTTCACGCTCACCACCATTATCAATGTGGTCGTGACCATGGCAATGTTCGCTTCCATGATTCTTGTTCCTTTATATTTACAAATTGTCCGCGGCTTTACACCGCTGGAATCCGGTCTGCTTTTGCTTCCGGGGGCAATTATCTCAGGGATCATGTCACCGATCACCGGGAAGCTCTTCGACAAAATCGGGGCCCGCCCGCTGGCACTGGTCGGTTTGGCAATTACGGCAGTCATGACATTCTTTTTCACCGACTTAACGGATTCTACATCCTATATGCACATGATGATTATCTACAGTGCCCGGATGATCGGGATTTCCATGATCATGATGCCGATCATGACCGCTGGTTTGAACCAGCTGCCAAGACGTTATTACTCTCACGGAACTGCAATGGCGAACACATTGCGGCAAGTTTCCGGTGCAATCGGTACAGCATTCCTTGTAACGGTTATGAGTAATCAGCGTACAGCACACATGGGAGATTTCTTGCCAAACGATGCGGCAAACCAGCAAATGTATGCATTCCAGCACGCTACAATCGAAGGGATCAATGATTCCTTCATGGTTGCAACCGTGTTTGCTGTAATCGGCTTTGCTTTGTCCTTTTTCTTAAAGCAAGTACGTCCGGCAGACGAAATGGAAGCAGAACAGAATAAGGAGTCAATCCAATCAGCAGTATCGGCTAACCAAACTCCTACTCCTCAAAAGTAAGAACGGGGCTCACGACAAAAGCATAGTGACCACCATAAAACCGAACGATTCAATCGTTCGGTTTTTGCTTTTGTGTCCATGCTTTTCTCCCTGCAAGTTCTTTTTCAGAATAAAAAGGATGTCGTTATTTACTTGTATAGTGGGAAAGATGATCAATTTGGTTATAGTTGTGAACCTTCCATCCTTCTTTCAATAATTCAATATTACTAATGCACGCATTGATCAATTTGGTTTTTCCTGTCCCGATTTTTCCATTCGAGACAGTGGACAAGATTACATTGATTACTCCCCCATGGGCTACCAGCAATAATTCTTCTTCCATATACTTTTTGGAAACCTCCTCGATGCCCTTCATGACTCGTTCCCGAAATGCATCAAGCGGCTCCTGACCGGGATAATTCCGGTTAGGATACAGCCTGTTCCGTTCTTCCATGGGCATCCCCTCTGCTTCTCCAAAGGACCTTTCTTTGAAAGCTTCCATGATTTCAATCGGCTTCTGCCAGTTTTCATTGATAATTTCTGCAGTCTTCTGCGCTCTTATCAAAGGTGTTGTTATAATCCTGTCCATGTGCATATCTTTAAAATAATCCCTGCATTCCTTTGCCTGCTGGATCCCTGTTTCATTTAAAGGAATATTCGTTTCTCCTTGTAACCGCCCTTGTAAATTCCAATCCGTTTCCCCATGCCTTACTAAGCAAATCATCCTTCGGTTCCCCCGTTCTCTTCGTGTGCTGCTCTTGCTTTTCAGTCCTTTTAAAAAACACATTTCTTATTTTTTCTTGACAGTCTCGTAATGCTATTGTATTATATCACTTGTGCCTCAACAACAGAGGACAAAATGTTTTTCTATTTTTTGTGGCGGTGTAGCTCAGCTGGCTAGAGCGTACGGTTCATACCCGTGAGGTCGGGGGTTCGATCCCCTCCGCCGCTATCACACAGAAAAGGTGGCCCTTGGGCCGCCTTTTTTTATGTATAATAAGGCTTCTCAAAGCACCCCGTTTTTTCATAAAACCTGTAAACTGCGACATAGTTTGGATGCGTCTTCCTGACTTCTTACTTTTGTGGAGTTGGAATTCGACGCTGCGAAAATACCCTGCGCTTTCCGTGGGCGGCTGGTGAGCTTCCTCGAGCTGACGCTCTGCGGGATCTCACCGAGGCCTTTACTCCCGCGGGAGTCTTCGGGTATTTTCTTCGCTAGGAACAGCTTTAAGATGGCTTGTTGGAACTCAAAGAAAAAGTCTCTAGGTTTGCGATAACACCATGCTTCTTAGCGTAGGTAGCATGCGTAGTCTCCAGTGGGAACAGCGCGAGCTGAAGATCCACTAGGTAAAGCGGTTTTCTTTACCTAATTAGCTGAAGCCGTGCCCGCGGAAAGCGAAGTATGCTACCGAAGCGTTGGTTAGCACGTTTTTTGAATAGGACATTACAGTTACTGCGCATTTTCTATCAACGGCGACTAACATGCAACAAGATAGGAGACAAAAACCCTAATAATAAAAACGGATGCCATACATTCAAGCATGGCATCCGTTTTTTATATTAGTAACAGAGTTCATTTAACAGCTCTCTCGATAGACAGCAAGTTTTATCTTTTTGCACCTCGACCTCCGCGTTTAGACTCGGTATTCTTTCTGATAGAAGCCAAACGGTCTTCTGAATCTTTCAAGAAACGGTTCATTTTGGATTCAAAAGTTTCCGTGCGGTCGCGGTTATTATTACTTTTATGATTATTTTTGCGGCGCCCGGCATTCGGATTGTCTTTTGCTTTCTTGATCGACAATCCAATTTTGCCATCCTTCTCGACATTAATGACTTTAACCGTTACTTCGTCTCCAACCGTTAAATGTTCATTAATATCTTTAACATAGTTATCGGCAACTTCACTAATATGAACCAAGCCGGTTGAACCACCAGGCAGTTCAACGAAAGCCCCAAAATTAGTGATTCCTGTTACCTTACCCTGCAACTTGCTGCCTACTTCGATTGACATAAAAAAAATGCTCCTCCTTAGAATTTTAAAAGTATCCTACTTATATATTATATATAAGCTGTAAAATGCGTGTCAATAAGATGGCTCCTCCTCCGGAAGTTCGAAGATTATTTCTCCTTTATTTGAGAAAAAGTAATTCGTCCTGGCGATTTCCAACACATAATCTTCATCTTGAAGTAACCGGATTTCTTCCTGGAGGTCTTTTTCATCTTCTTTAAGAGAAGTCATTTTCCTTTCCAGCTTCTGATACTGCTCCTGCTTTTCTGCATATAACGATCGTTGTTTAACCTGGTAGGCTGCCAATCCGCCTACAACGACAACTACCACGATAGAGAATAGCAGCAATCGGCGGAAAAGTCGCTTCTTTTTTTTCTTTTGTCTTTCTACTTGGGCATCATATTGCTTCATATAAGGAGAATCAATTTTTGCCACGGATTTTTCTCTTCTTGCCACTTACTCAGCTACCTCCTTCTTTTGTGCATAAACTGCCGCCATTTTCTTAACATATTCTTTATTCTACTATAAAATCCTGCAAGTTTGTGTAAGTATTTTTTTACTGGCTTCGGAAGCAGCATCCATATCATTTTAAAAAGAAGCCGGAATGGGAACACACATATCTTTCCTATTACCGTAAGCAGCCATAATAAAACTGCTCCGATTCCGGACAGAAGCATAAGCAACAGACGGAAGAGCCAAATAATCGGCTGGATGATCAAGCTTTTGAATAAACGGGTGAAAAAACGATGAACCGCGACGATGAAACGGATCACTTGTTCCAACAAACGGCGGTAAAGATGCTCGAATAGTGCCTTGTAAGTCGCAAAACCGCACAAAAGCGCCAAAAAAATATAAAAACGCAATTCTCCTTGATTTACTTTGTATAATAAATAAAATAGGATCAATGTCTGGAGCAGCCAAAACCCGATTTCCATTCCATAAGAAAATAGAACACGGTGCTTCCAACTTCTTTCAAACCGGCGGAAGGTATCAATGGCAGCACCAATGTATATCCCTCCCGCCACCATGATTAAAATCGCGGCGAATTGGACAGAGAGAGTCATTTGAACAGCTTGCTAAAGAATCCTTTAGCCTTCTCTCCATTATGTTCGTCCAAATAAGAAAGCTCGAAGATTTTCCCTTTGATCGCAACATTTCCTTCTCCGACATCAAGGTTTTTCATCTGAAGGTTTTCTCCGCGGACAATCAAGTAACCCATGACTGTCTGTAAAAGGAACTCTTCATTGTCGAAGCTATCGACTTCCTTGACACCCGTTATTTCCAAATTCCTTCTATTATTCATTTTGATATGGTGTTCCGCCTGAGGAGCACGAACTGAAGGATCTTTTTCATAATAATTCATTGTACAGCCCTCCCTTTATCGTTATAAGTGTATGAAAGGAGGGACAGGCATAGAACACGTCCAGACAAATTACCTATTACAGGTGCAAGTTTTTCCGAGTTTTATTAGACTTTTAAATAGAAGTACATTTAAATATTCCCTCTTACGTACGTAAGCCTGGGCAAAAATGCTAAGAAAAGGTGTCATGTACACAATTTCCGCTTACAAAGTTTTTATTTTGGTAAAATGATTACAAATAAATGGGGAAAGGGTGTGTGCTGTTTGCAAAAACGTATCCTGTTTTTATCTCTGTTTCTGACAATAGGGACATGGAACGCTTGTACTTCTCACCCAAATGATGAATCCTCGAAAGAAAATGAAGTACGAGAAAGCACTAATGAGGATGAGAAGGCAAAGGCTGAAGATGACTGGGACATGTCTTCAACTTTTAATTATTCAGTTGAATATGAAAGTGGTGAAGAAGGTTCTTACGAGATTGTAGGAAACAAAGATACGGTCGGCTTTACCGGACCATTTCCCATTATAGCCGAAGAGGGTCAGAAATATTTTTGGTTTTATTTCGGAAAAGAAAACATCTACAATAAACCAGTCGAAGTAAAAGCCAGACCAAAAGCGCAAGCGCCTTGCTCACCCCCGACAAGCTTAAGAACAGCCTCGGCGTGACGCTCTTTGCCACACAGAGGGTGGACTTAAGACCTCGAGGGGGTAGGCGCTGGAGCTGGACGTGTCTGTTTCACCCATTATCAACAGAAAGGTGAATTTTAATTTTCTATACAATAAAAAAGGGGACGAAGAAGCCTGTTAATATCTGGTCCAAGTACCTTTTTTGAAGATGCGGTGGTAAGCCTTGATAGTGTGAATATGCCATCTACTTTAACCTTTCCATCAGCAGGATATGGAAAATCCTTATGTATATGGACGGGGAGTTATATGAAAAAATGTCTTCTTCAACTGAAAGGTAAATAAGCTGAAGAAGACATTATGTCGAATCGAACTTCCACATCTAAGACTATTACAGACAGCCTTCCATTAAAATCGGGATGTTCCGTCCTTTATTATATTCTCTCTAGTTGCAGTACTTGCATGAATTCTCTTACAGAACTTTTCCATAAATGTTGCTTACCATGTCCCTTTTTTCAAACCTTCTACCTGCATTCTGGCTGCACGATGTGCTCCGTATTTTTCTTTCAAATCCAGGAATTTGGCTTCACGCTGCAATTTTACATAACTTTTATAACGATCAGCTGAAAGCTCGCCGGATTCAATCGCGTTTTGGATGGCACAACTCGGTTCCTGTTCATGCCGGCAATCCCGAAACTTGCATTGTCCAGCCAGCCTTTCGACATCCTGGAAGGTTTCACCGGCAGCATCTTCTCCGGACCAAAGCTGCAGCTCCCTCATACCAGGCGTGTCGATAATCACGCCGCCTTTTGGAAGCAGAAATAGTTCGCGATGGGTCGTGGTATGGCGACCCTTCGCATCCTCTTCCCTGATCGTTTGGGTTTTCTGCACCTCCCGGCCGAGCAGCCGATTGATCAACGTTGACTTTCCGACACCTGATGAACCGAGCAGAGAAACGGTCTTCCCCTCATGAAGGTATCCATTTAAGGACGTCAGGCTTTCTTCATGTAATGCATCAATTGCAAGGACAGGCGCGCCGAATGCGATCTCCTCTACAGCCTGGACCTTTTCATCCGTTTCCTTATCCTCGCACAAATCCTTTTTTGTCAGAACAAATACAGGGGAAGCGCCACTTTCATAAACTTGCATGAGATAACGTTCCATTCTGCGCAGATTGAAGTCTTGATTCAGCGCATTGACCAGGAAAACGGTATCGACATTTGCGGCCATCAGCTGCTCTTCTTGTTTTGGTCCGGCAGCATGCCTTGACAGCAAACTGCTCCTTTGTAACACTTCATGGATGATTCCCTTGTCTTCCCCGTCAATCGCCTGAAATAGTACCCAATCCCCGACACAAGGATAATCCCTTGTATGCTCTGCGAGATGATGAAACCTTCCGCTCAAATGCGCCCTAAGCTCTCCATCTTCGGCAAACAGTTTATAAATACCATTGGAAGCCGTCGCAATCCGGCCAACCTTCCCTTCCTTGCTGCCATGCTGTCCTGCAAAAAACTCCCTGTATCCAAGTGCTTGTAAATTGTACAAATAATTTCCTCCTGTTATTGGGAGGACTGCCTGCTAGCCAGCTGCATCCTCCTTGATTGTTTGGCTGCTTGTTTTGGTCATTAGCGATACCATGCTCATAAAACATCACGCTCCTTTTGTTAGTTGTCGATAGTCTACCACAAACAAGAGGATGAAACCTCCGTCCCCAGCCCGAAAAATCGAGAGAGCAAAAAATTTGGGTGAAAAGGATTCCATCGTATAAGATAAACCTGTTTTAGAAAAAGTAAGTGTATTAGGAGGTTGGCATGATGACGAAAAAGGTTCTAATGGTGGTAACAAATCACACAACTATAACAGATGATCATAAAACCGGATTATGGTTGGAGGAATTTGCTGTCCCTTACTTAGTATTTAAAGAAAAGGGATATGAAGTGAAAGTCACCAGTATTTCTGGCGGGGAAGTAGCCCTGGACCCTAACAGCATTGACGAAAAAAGCCCTGATTGGACAGAGGCCGAAGAGGTGTTAAAGGATACCGCCAAGCTCAGCAAGGAAGACGCCGAAGGTTTCGACGCAATTTTCCTTCCGGGTGGCCATGGCACGATGTTCGACTTTCCGGACAATGAAACCCTCTTGTATGTTCTACAGCAATTCGCAGAACAAGGTAATATCATCGGTTCTGTATGCCACGGTCCAGCCGGACTCGTGAATGTCACCTACAAAGATGGCACACCGCTTGTACAAGGCAAAAGGGTTTCCGCATTTACCGACGCCGAAGAAAAAGAAATGCAGTTGGACCAACACATGCCTTTCTTGCTCGAGACGAAACTGCGTGAAAAAGGGGCAGTATTTGAAGCAGCAAAAAACTGGACAGATCATTCTGTCCGTGATGGAAATTTAGTGACAGGTCAAAACCCACAATCAAGCAAAAGCACTGCCGAAAAAGTGGTCGATGCATTGGAAGACTAACTAAAAATAAAAACAGCAGCCACCGGTTTTTCCGGAGGGCTGCTGTTTTTTTTAGTTTACTGCTTCTTCTTTTTTTACGGTATACAGAGAAGCAGCTTCATCTTTCCTCACGACCTCCCGTAAGGAATCAATCTGGATGGTCAATAGCTTCTGGCCGAACTGAATCGTCAATTCATCTCCTACTGCCACATTCGAAGCTGCCTTAGCCTGATTGCCGTTTATCGTGATTCGTCCTTGATCGGCGACCTCCTTGGCTAATGTCCGGCGCTTGATCAACCTTGATATTTTAAGAAACTTATCTAATCGCATCTAGCTTCGTCACTTCCTTCTATATATTGTTATTCCATTTTCTTTGCTTCATTCCAATAATGATCCAATTCCTCGAGGGTCATATCGCCCATACTCTTACCGCTTAAAGCCGTTTGTTTTTCTATATAGGCAAACCTGTCGCGAAACTTGGTATTCGTCCGGTTTAAAGAAAGTTCCGGGTTGATTTTATAATAGCGGGCAAGATTCACAATAGCAAATAAGAAATCTCCAAATTCTTTTTCGATTTCCATGGTTTCTTTTTCTTCGACCGCCTCTCGCCACTCCTCCAGTTCTTCATGGAGTTTCTCCCAAATCGGCTCTGAACTGCCCCAGTCAAATCCCACTTTTGCAGCCTTCTTTTGCAGTTCCTCGGCAGCGGTAAGCTGCGGCAATTCTTTTGGAACTCCACTTAGCAAGGATGGCACACCCTGCTTCTCTTCCGCTTTTATTTTCTGCCAGTTATCCATCACTTGTTCTGCTGTATCGGCAACGGCTTCTCCGAAAACATGCGGATGACGGCGAATCATTTTTTCGGTCAATGTACTAATTACGTCATCGATGGTGAAAAATCCTTCATCTTCTCCAATTTGACTGTGCAGCATTACCTGGAGCAGGACATCCCCGATTTCCTCGATCATGGCATCATCGTCTTCGGCATTAACCGCTTCGATGAACTCATAAGCTTCTTCCAATAAATACTGCCGCAGCGATTGATGTGTTTGCTTCTTATCCCAAGGGCACCCATTTGGACCTCTTAATTGTGCAATCACTTCCCTCAACCGGAAAAATTGGTGGTTCAATTCTGTATCCGGTACAGGTGCTACATAAACACTAGTCAAATTGCTCAAACGGGATGACTGATCCAGTTCCACCAACGGGATGGTAATCACTTTTTCCTGGCTGCTGCCGGCAGCCTCCACGATTGTAACAGGATGCTCCGGAGAAAGATCCTCCAACAGTGTCAGCTTTATTTCCGAGGCAATAAACGCATCGTACACCTGGCAAAAAACAAGGTGATGACGGTATTCCAACACACTTCTTTTAAAGGAGGTGCCGTCAACAAACTGGAAACCTTCAATAGGATCGATACGCAACGTAGTAAAAAGGGCATCCAAGTAGCTTTGGCCGCCGGTCACGCTCACATGGAGATTATCGTTTTCCAGAAGTAACTGAACTGTCTTTTCCGCAAGCATCGGATGCCCAGGGACTGCGTAGATGATATCTTGCTCCGCGGCAGCTTCCGCCAGCATTTCCGCAATTTCTTGATACACGGAAGAAAAATCCTGATTCTTTTCATAAACTTCATCAAAAGAATCAAACGACACACCCTCTTGTTTTAATTGATCGATTACTGGGTGATCAAGCGTCCGCACATAGACTTTCCCCTCCTGTTCTTGCAGTTTTCGATAAATCCCTAAAGGGAGCTGATTGATATCGCCTGCCCCCAAACCAATGATTTCAACGTTGTTAGCCATGTTTATTTCCTCCTTTATTTAAACCGGTTAAATAATTGCCCAACGGCAGTGCTTCCAATTCTTTGTCGGTAAATGCATGGAGCCTGATCAACAAGCAGACGTAGATAGCCGCCCCGCCGAAACAGGCTATGAGCGTATAAGCTACATAGTCTACTCTTGGCCCTCCAATAATCAGCCCCCCGAGGGTTTTGTGCAATCCATAAAGAAATAAGACCATGCCGGCAAGCGAGAAGACAAAAGAAGACCACCTTAACTGAAGCAGGCGTAGATCTGGAAGTCTTCGCTTTAACTGACAGTAATTCAAACACAAAATGATCGTGACCCCTGCCACGGTTGCAGCAGCACTTCCGGCAATCCCCCATAGCGGCACAAGCAACTCATTCATCAACCATTTGCAAGACACACCGAGCAAGACAATACCCGCTGTCAGCCTGATATCCCCCAATCCTTGCAGTATCGAAGAAAGGGTCAGGGCGAGTGAAGTAAATAAGATGGACAGCGCTAAAATTTGCAGACTGCCTGTCCCGGTATTATCCTCAAATAATAGAACATTCGCGTAAGGAAATATAGCAATCAAACCCGCGGTTGCCCCGGCTGAAAGCAGCAAACTGAAATTCCAGGTACTTTTCACATGTTCGGCCAGTTCATTTGGCCGCTGTTCCAGCTGTTTTTTTGTTACCGTAGGCACCAGTGCCAGAGCCAGCGAGGAACCTAACACTGTCCCCAATTGAACTAGCGGCTGGCCTCTGTCAAAAACGCCTTTCCATTCCATCGCCTGCTGCCGGGTCATTCCATATTCCTGTAAATTCGGAACCAGTGTAAAAGCATCAGCAAATTGGATCAGCAAAAACATCATGTAATTTATGCAGATAAACATACCATAGAGCAGAATCGTCCGGATATACTTCTTCCAGGGAACAGAAGAAGCAGATCGAGAAAGCTGCCAAGGGCGCTGGCGAAGGAACAGCACCAACAGTACCAGTACAGCGGCACATGCCCCCAACAATGACCCTGCGGCTGCTCCAGACCCGACTTCATACAAATTATCTCCTTTGTTCATCATGATGAACGCTGCAACTAAAATGACCGTCACTCGTACCACCTGTTCAGCTACCTGTGAGACAGCGGTCGGCTTCATATCATTTTGACCTTGGAAAACTCCTCTGCCAATAGAGGAAAACGGAACAAGTAAAAACGGCAGGGATGCAATCCGTAGAGGGGTTGTCAACCGACTGTCCCCCATGGCATCGGCCATCTGAGGGGCTAAAGCAAACAGCACGGCGAACAATACAAAATTGATGGTGGTTAATAACACGGTGACGGGCACATAAAAAGAACGGAAGGAAAGCGGAGAATCACGCTCTCTTTCCTCTGCCACCAATTTGGAGATTGCTGCCGGGAAACCATATAAAGACAACATTAAAGCCATTCCTAAAAAAGGATAAATTTGCTGATAAATATAGAAACCCATATCTCCGGTTATATTTTGCAAGGGAATGCGGTATCCAGCACTCAAAATTTTACTGATCAGTCCTGCAGCAGTAAGCAGGATAGCTCCTTTGAACATTTGCTTTGTAGGTTGTATTTCTTTCATTATTTCGTCCTTCATATCACATATTATAGCTGTTGCCCAACATTGAAATTCTTCTGCTATTATAGCACAGCGGTATCTTTTCCCATATCCACAGAGATAGGGACTTCTTCAACCGTTGTCCAGGTAAAAGGCGAAGAATATGAATAGAAAATTCGCAACTCCCTCCCATTGCGGACCTAGGACCAAAAAAAGACTCCGCCCCGGTAATCGCGGCAGAGTCTTTCCTTCTATCCATTATTGAATCGTGACGATATCTTTTTCTTTTGCGTCCACTTTGCCAGAAGCCTTCAAACTAACTTCCTGACCTTCTTCCAAATTCGTAAATACGACTGGCGTGATGGTGGATTCTGCATGTTCAGCAATATAGTCCAAATCGACTTCCATCAATGGCTGGCCTTGTTCAACAAAGTCACCTTCTTGTACTTTCGCCTCAAATCCTTCTCCTTTAAGCTTCACGGTGTCTATCCCGATATGGATAAGGATTTCTGTTCCGTTATCTGCCTGCAAGCCGATTGCATGCTTGGTCGGAAAAACATTTAACACTTTCCCGTTCACAGGCGATACGATTGTTCCCTGATCCGGCTTGATTGCAAAGCCATCCCCCATCATTTTACCTGAGAATACTTGATCAGGGACATCCGTAATGGATAGAATTTCCCCGCTTAACGGGCTGGCAAATTCAAGATTGTTCAGGTCGACAGGTGCTTTTTCTGCATCTTTTGCTTTATCGATGATTTGTGAAACGTCTTCTTTCGATCTCGGTGTTTTACCATCTATAATATCCTGCATTTGACCACGCAAGCTGTCGGAAACTGGCCCGAAAATCGCCTGGATGTTATTACCTACCTCCATAACACCAGAGGCACCCAGCTTTTTCAATCTGTTTTTATCCACTTCATTTTTATCGTCGACACTGACGCGCAGACGGGTAATACAAGCATCCAAGTGGGTGATGTTTTCTTTTCCACCCATAGCAGAAAGAATTTCGTACGGCAGGTCTCCGATTTCTTCTCCATCGTCTTCGTCAGCCGCCTCATCTTCCCGTCCTGGTGTTGCCAGGTTGAACTTAAGTATTGCCCAGCGGAATCCGAAGTAGTAGATGACCGCGAGAACCAGACCGACGATGATGACCCACCACCACGGAGTTTTATTTTGCATGACCCCAAACAGGATGAAGTCGATCAACCCACCGGAAAAGGTCATCCCGATTTTCACATTCAATAATTGCATTGTCATGAACGATAGTCCGGCAAAAATCGTATGAATTCCGAACAATACCGGTGCTACAAACAAGAAAGAGAACTCTAATGGTTCCGTAATACCTGTCAAGAAAGAGGTAAGTGCTGCAGATCCCATGATACCTGCTACTACTTTCTTACGCTCCGGCTTAGCAGTATGATAAATTGCCAGTGCGGCTGCCGGAAGACCGAACATCATGAACGGGAATTTACCGACCATGAATGTTCCTGCTGTAAACTCGTCGACTCCGTCTTTCAGTTGCTCAAAGAAAATAGTCTGGTCACCGCGGACAATTTCACCGGCCGCGTTGGTATAAGAACCGAATTCAAACCAGAACGGAGAATAGAAAATGTGATGCAAACCAAATGGAATCAGCGCCCTTTCAATCACACCGAACACAAATGCCGACAACGTTCTGTTTGTTTCCAGCATAAAGTGCGACAATGCATTAAGTCCGCTTTGGGCATATGGCCATATGAATAACATGATAATTCCTAGAATCAAAGCTGAAAAAGCGGTAATAATCGGTACGAATCGCTTTCCGGCAAAGAAGCCCAAAAACTGGGGAAGCTGAATATTGAAAAACTTCCTATACATATACGAGGCTAATAAACCAACTATTATCCCGCCAAAAACGCCGGTCTGAAGGGTTGGTGTACCAAGCACCATGGCATACGCGGGATTATCTTCTGCCATTTTCTGTGTGACATCTCCAAAAACCCCCATGGTGACATTCATGATTAAGTAACCAATGATTGCCGCTAGTCCGGCTACTCCATCCCCGCCGGCAAGTCCGATGGCTACACCAACTGCAAATAGCAACGGCAGGTTATCAAACACGACGCCACCCGCTTCAGCCATGACGGCCAAAATTTCCTGCACCCATGGTGTGCCGAAGAAAGGAACCTTGTCTACAAAGGTATCCTGGGCAAAGCTCGTACCAAAGGCAAGTAAAATACCTGCTGCCGGAAGCAATGCCACCGGAAGCATTAATGCTTTACCGACTTTTTGCAACGTGCCAAAAGCATTTTTGAACATCATAATACCTCCTAAATATAATGATTTTTTGCTAACCAATCTCTCCTAAAACGTTTTCAGGAAGACAAATAAAAAAGACATGAGTATTCAAGACTCAGGTTAAAAAGGATATACTTATCCCTTAAGATAACCCGAAAATCTCTTCATACTCATGCCTGATCGAATCAGTTACACGTAATGATTAGGATTTATTGGTTAAGCGCTGTAAATGAATCGTTAAATAAAGGACTTCTGATTCATCCACGGATCGATGTAATTGTTTTTGCATGACCTTTACTAACTTCCAAGCAAGATTATAGCATACGGGATATTCTTTTTTCAACATATCCGCCAACTTTTTTTCTCTTCCCAATGCTTCCCCTTTATGCACGCGGTCAATGGCGCGATGCAGATGTTGAATAAGGCGAAAGTAATTGACGTCCTGCTTGAGAAGCTTGATCTCCAGATTGTCTTCGATCAATTCAATCATGGTGGTGATCAACTGGTGATACTGATTAATATCACGGAGGGACTTATCCGTCACAGCACTATGGATATGCAAGGCGACGAATCCTATTTCCCCTTCTGGAAAATCGACATTTGTCTGCCTTTTCAATTTCTCCACCACTTCGACGGCTACCTGGTACTCCTTCGGATAAAGGGCTTCGATTTCAAACAAGAAGGGATTAGAAAAGTTCATATCTTTTTTTGCACGGTTGACTGCAAAAGCAATATGGTCCGTCAGCGCTACGTGAATATGCTCATTGAGTTGTTTCCCCATTCTCTCTTCGATAAACAACATGATATCATTCATGAAATCAAGTAATTCTTTATCGATATACGGGAGCAGATTAACGTACTGTTCCTTTTCCTTCTCATCCTTCAATAAGAATGTTTTATCCGCCTTGTCGACAGATATGCGATCCCCCGGTTTCCGGTTGAACCCGATGCCTTTGCCGATCAATACAACCTCTTTATAGGTTTCGTGCTCGGCAGTAACCACATTATTATTCAAGACTTTATCGATAATAAGCTGTTCCATGGTTTCCTCTCCCTGTTTTCCTGCAATTCCCTTTTCCTTTGTCTATCGTAAAGCCATGAAAGCCTTTTTACAAGGAATTTTATTTATACATGCCCTTCCAAAGTTCTTTTCCCATCAAACAAAAAGGACTGACACAAGGAACACTCCTTATGCCAATCCCTCTTCCACACACAACGTGCTTTTTTTCTACTCCATCTGCCTCGCCAGAAAACCGGCTGCAGTTTCTACTGCCTTTTGCTCCACTGGACCTAAATCGCCCTTTGTTTTCGACATGACCATGACACAACCAATCGGATCGCCGTTTGCAATAATCGGGCTGAGCACGTAGGAAGCGATATTTTCCTCTCTTCCTTCCACCAACTCGACTGATGCATCCTTTTCTGTCACCAGGTTTCGCTCATCCATTGCTTTCTCCATTTGCGAACCGATGTTTTTACTTAAATATTCTTTTTTGGATTCTCCGGCAACGGCTATAAATTCATCACGATCACAAATAAGTACGGGAGATCCTAGAGAATCGAATAGAGCGTCTGCATATTCTTTTGCAAAATCGCCTAGCTCACTGATCGGTGAATACTTTTTCAGGATCACCTCTCCATCCCGGTCGACAAATATTTCTAACGGATCCCCTTCACGAATTCTTAATGTTCTTCTGATTTCTTTCGGAATCACTACTCTGCCTAAATCATCAATTCGACGCACAATTCCTGTTGCTTTCATCTGCTGTGTAGCCTCACTTTCTTTGATGATCTTTCTGGTTCTCTTTCCACCATCGGTAACATTAAGCAGAAATAACCAGTTGTGGCTTTAGTATGATTCACCGGTTAATAACTATACATAAATATTCTACATTTTGCCTTTAAACCGCGTCTCCGCTCTACTATTCCCTTTTTGTGTTTTTCAGTCCGGAAATCAGTTCTTCGACGATCTCATAACGGCGCGGTTTGGTTTCCCGATTCCATTGTAATACCATTTTCAGGTTGCGATTTTCGGTACCCAGTTGAACCATCCGTCCATAATGGTTGGCAAATTCGAACAGCTTCGCTCCATCTATTTGCTGGCTGGTGTCTTCCTCTACCAACAGCTCAATCTTATTCTTCTTCTCACTGACCGATTGCACACGCTGCTGCTTGGCACCGCTCTTAATCGTCGCCACATGGAAAAGGTTGCCGACTTCTTCTGGATAGTCACCAAACCGATCCAGCAGTTCTTCTCTCAAGTCAAAGATATCCTCCTGGGAATCAATGGCCTGGAATCGCTTATACATATCGATCTTTTGTTTCTCATCATCGATATAGCTGTCAGGAATGTAAGCGTCCAAGTCCAAATCGAGTTCCACTTCGAATGGCTTCGCTTCTTCCACTGTTTTCCCGGCTTTTCTGGCATCGACTGCCTCTTTCAGCATTTGCGAGTACATGTCGAATCCGACCGAATCAATGAAACCATGCTGCTGGGCACCGAGCAGATTTCCTGCTCCGCGAATCGACAAATCACGCATGGCAATCTTGAAACCGGAACCTAGTTCTGTAAATTCTTTGATTGCCTGCAATCTTTTTTCGGCAACTTCTGTCAGCACTTTATCCTGTTGATAGGTGAAATAGGAATAGGCGACGCGATTGGACCTTCCCACTCTGCCACGCAGCTGATAAAGCTGACTAAGCCCCATTTTGTCTGCATCATAAACTATCAGCGTATTTACATTCGGAATATCGACACCTGTCTCGATAATCGTCGTGCTGACGAGGACATCCGACTCGCCTTCCAGGAAGGAGAACATCACATTTTCCAATTCCGCTTCATTCATTTGACCATGCGCAAATGCGACCCGGGCATCTTCCACCAACGCCGATATTTCTTCTGCCATCCGTTCAATGTTGTCGACCCGGTTGTACAAAAAGAACACTTGTCCACCGCGTGACATTTCCCTTTCAATGGCTTCTCTGATAAAGACCGGGTTGTATTCCATGACATAGGTTTGAATCGGAAACCGATTTTCCGGAGGTGTTTCGATGACCGATAAATCCCGTACTCCAAGCATCGACATATGAAGCGTCCGTGGAATTGGTGTTGCTGTTAAGGTCAGGACATCGACATTCGTTTTCAACCTTTTTATTTTTTCCTTATGCTTTACCCCGAATCGCTGCTCCTCATCCACAATCAGCAAACCGATACTTTTATATTCCACATCCTTGGAAAGCAGGCGATGGGTGCCGATGACAATATCGACCAATCCTTTTTTCAAGCCTTCCAATGTTTCTTTTTGCTGTTTCCTCGTCCGGAATCTGCTTAACAGCCCGATGTTGACAGCATGCCCCTGAAAACGTTCCATGATTGTTTCATAATGCTGCTGGGCCAGAATGGTCGTCGGCACCAGGATGGCCACCTGTTTTCCATCGGCAATCGCTTTGAACGCCGCCCTTATGGCAACCTCGGTTTTCCCATAACCCACGTCCCCGCAAAGCAGACGATCCATCGGGCGCGGCCGTTCCATATCTTTTTTGATTTCTTCAATACAACGGAGTTGATCCTCTGTTTCCTGATAAGGAAACGCATCTTCAAATTCCCGTTGCATCAGTGTATCTTCAGAAAAAGCATAGCCCTTGGTCGCCTCTCTTTCGGCATACAGCTTAATTAAATCGTCAGCGATATCTTCAACAGAGGATTGGACTTTGCTTTTTACTTTTTTCCATTCACTTCCGCCAAGCTTGTACAGCTTCGGTTCTTTGCCTTCCGAACCGACATATTTTTGAACCAAGTCGATTTGATCGATCGGGACGAACAGCTTGTCATCTCCCATATACTTAAGGAGCATGAAGTCTTTATGAAGCCCGTTCACTTCCAGTGTTTCAATTCCAAGATACCGGCCAATCCCGTGATTGGCATGGACGACGTAATCCCCCACTTTCAGTTCCTGATAGTTTTTAATCCGCTCAGCATTGGAAATCTTCTGTTTTCTTTTCGGCCTGCTGGTTCGCTTCTTGAATAATTCACTCTCTGTCAATATAGCCACTTTATGCATCGGCAGTTCAAATCCGCTGCTTATGTTATCCACCATGATAAGCGGCTTGGATTGCGGCAATTGCACATCTCCTGATGCCCGTACAGCTTCCATCTCATAATCGGAAAGGACTGCTTCGATTTTTTCCGCACGCTGTTCGTTCGGAGCAAAGATAATAATGGAAAAGTCGTTGTTTTGCCAGCGGGTAAATTCATTTTTCAATAAGTTCATTTGCCCATGGAACTGCTGCATGGCTCGACAGGATACATTCACCAGATTTTGCGGATTCGTATTAGGAATGTGGCGCAGGAATACAGACATATACAGGCGGGGCTGTTTCATTTTCGTCCACGTATCATGCCAATCAAAAGAAATAGTCAGGTTATGCACCATCTGCTGCTGTTCCAACAAGCTCTGATGCCATTCTGCTTCCTCTTCATCCAGCCGGTTGGCCGTCTCCTGGATTCTGCTCATTTCATCTAAAATGATCAACCCGTTCTCAGGCAGGTAATCTAATAAACTACCAGGTTCCTGGTAGAAATAACCGATATATTTATACATTTCTTGAAAACGTTCCTGCTGCCTTAACCGGTCCAAATCCTGATTGACCGCAGCAGCCAGTTTTTCCTTATCCTCTGCTTTTTTAAACTTTTTCAAGGATATGGCCAGTTCTTCTTCAAGTCTGTCTGCCCCTGTTGCAATATCTTCAGGCCGCAATAACATTTCTGTAGCCGGTCCTACGACCACCTGCTCTGCTTTTTCCAACGACCGTTGGGTTTCTGCGTCAAAAAAGCGGATGGAATCGACTTCCTCGTCAAACAATTCCACACGAATGGGATTTGCCTCTGTAATTGGATAAATGTCAATAATTCCACCCCGCAAGCTGAACTCTCCCGGGGTGGAAACCATGTCGACACGTTCATATCCCATTTCGAACAAGGAGGACAGATAGTTCTCGATATTGATTTCCGTTTCTAATTGAAAATGCAGCTGGTAGTCTTTCCAATAGGATGCCGGAGGCAAAATCCGTTTCAATGCAGCTACAGGTGCTATCAAAATACCAGATTCCTTGTTCATCCACTGATTCAACGCTTCGATTCGTTGGCTTTTCAGTTCGGGGCTGGCGATAGCAATCTCCGAAGCAATCAATTCATTGACCGGATAAAGATGAACAGAATCCCGTTCCGACATTTCCAGCAGGTCCTCATAAAGCTGCTGAGCCTGCATCAATTGGTGTGTCACGAGTAAAATCGGCTTTTTGGAAGCTTCATTGATCAATGATGCCAGCATGCCTCTCGCCGATCCAGTCAAGCCGGAAACGAGCTGCTCCTTAAGCCCTGCCTCGACACCGGACAATACCGAATGTATATCGTCTTGTGTCTTTAAATATTGTTTTAATCCTTGCATGATGCCTCCCCCTACTATTCCTATGCACAGTTAAGTATATTTTACGGATAAGTACAAAAACGCCTTGGCTGACGACCAAAGCTTTTACCTCCAATAATTCACCTGACGACTATGAAGTGCGTGGACAGCTTCCCTCCGAAAACACGAGGGAAACCCCGCACCATCCTTATTGATGAATATGTTCATCACTGTAAAAAATGATCCAATTCATGGTAATGAGGATGTTGCTCCAAGGATGCCTGGCAATTTTCACATATTGTTTTAATATGGACATCTCCATTAGCCTGATACTGGATCATTTCCCTTTTCTCATCCTGACTAAGCGTATCAAAACCTAATTGCTGCTCGTCAAGCTCTTGCTGATTCAACTTGCCCACTTCATTGCCGCAATGCTTGCACTGATAAACAAGCGACATACGAAAAACCTCCTCTGGAAAAAAGTGTTTTATACGTACACTTTCAGTTTTTCCGTAAGGAAGGTTTCTATACCTATGTCAATTCAGTCTATGAATTAGCGATTAAATTCATTCATGACTTCCAAGAAGGGCTTCTCCAGCCAAGCTTCACAAGCATCCGCTGCTTTTTCGACAACTTGGTCCATGGTTTGCTGCTCCTGTTTACTGAATGCTCCGAGGACATAGTCCGGCACTGGCATCGGGGTGGATGGACGCCCGATGCCTACACGGATTCGCTTAAACTCTTTCGTCCCCAAGTGATCAATAATGGAACGTATGCCATTATGACCACCATGACCGCCTTTTTCACGCAGACGGATTTTCCCCTGGGGCAAATCTAATTCATCGTAAATAACCACGATATCGCTTAAATCGATTTCATAGTATTCAACAAGCGGTCTGATCGACTCGCCTGATAAATTCATATAAGTCTGTGGCTCGAGCAGCACTACTTTCTCACCATTGATCGATTCCAGTGCATAAAGGCCATTGAATTTTTTCTTTTTTAACTTGATTTGATGCCTTCTGGCAAGTTCATCAATAATCATAAACCCTATATTGTGGCGTGTTTGCTCGAATTTTTTCCCTGGATTCCCCAGTCCTACGATACATTTCATTGCATTCACGTCTTTCTATCCATGATTAACGTTGATACCTCCTTATTGTACTTAGTTTACCTACAAAAATAAAGCAATAAAAAAAAGCGGAGGCATTTGTATAAAAGAGAACTGGCTACATTTATCACCGTCCTGTAACAACGCCCTGCATGACCTTCACCATGTGGGCTCCCGATCAGCTTAAACATATCGGAGCGGCCGTATTTTTGCCACACAGAAGATAGTCTTAAGACCCGAGGGGGCAGGCGCTGTACTGGACAGCATTCCCAACGGAACTTTCTATTGCATAAAAAGCAGGCGCCCAAAAAGGTCCTCCCCCTTTTGACGCCCGATCAAAAACTACTCCCTATGCTCTGGCCAACATCCGGTCCAGGGCAAGCTTTGCCCCTTCCGCAATGTCGGAAGACACTTTTATTTGATTTTCGATAACTCCCTGCTCCAATGATTCAAGCGCCCATAAAAGGTGGGGAAGATCAATCCGATTCATTGTCAAACACGGACACATTTGCGGATTCAGGGAAATAATTTCTTTATCAGGATGCTGGTGCATCAGCCTTTTAACAAGGTTCATTTCCGTCCCGACCGCCCACTTACTACCAGCTGGCGCCCCGAAAATCGTATCGATGATAAATTTAGTAGATCCTGCATAATCAGAACGCTCGACGACCTCGCGGCTGCATTCAGGGTGGACAATGACTTTCATGTCCGGGCGTGTTTTACGGATATGTTCGACGTTCGGTACGCGAAAATTTTCATGGACGGAACAATGCCCTTTCCACAAAATAACCTGAATATCACCGACTTCCCCGTCATATTCCAATCGATACAGGATCGGATTCCACACCGCCATGTTTTCCAGCGGGATACCAAGATCATATGCTGTATTTCTTCCCAAATGCTGATCAGGCAAAAACAAGATCCTTTCTTTTTGGGTAAAGGCCCATTCGAGCATATGACTGGCATTTGACGAGGTGACGGTTGCCCCTCCATTTTCTCCAACAAACGCTTTTATGGCCGCTGTCGAGTTGACATAGGTCAAGGGGACAATGCTATCACCGAATGTCTCCTGCATGATTTTCCAGCCTCGTTCGGTTTGATGGATGTCCGCCATATCGGCCATTGAACAGCCTGCCCGCATATCTGGAAGGATTACTCGCTGGTAATCCTCCGTCAGAATATCTGCCGTTTCCGCCATGAAATGCACTCCGCAAAACACGATGTATTCGGCTGGATTTGCAGCAGACAACTGGGCCAGCTGTAAAGAATCACCTGCCGCATCGGCAAATTGCATTACTTCATCCTTCTGATAATGATGGCCTGGGATAAATAACCTGTCTCCAAATTTTTCTTTTATTTCTTTTACCCTTTCGGTCATCTCCATCTCCGTGAATTCCTTATATTTTTCCGGCAATACTTGTTTTTGGGTGTGCTGAAGTACGTCCAACATTTTCATCGCGGCTTCCTCCCTGTCGATTGATTTTCTACAAGCATGCTGATATCCAACGCATTGACCGAGTGAGTCAAATAGCCAAGCGAGATATAATCAACTCCTGTATCCCGGTATGCAGCCAGCCGATCTTCGGTTATTCCGCCAGATGCTTCGGTAATGATCCTGTCGGGTACAATCTTGACAAACTCTGCAACTTCCTGAGGAGAACGATTATCGAACATTATCACATCCACTCCCGCTTCAACCGCCTCGATCACCTGTTCTTTGTTTTCCGTCTCTACTTCCAACTTCACCATGTGTCCTCCATGGCTTCTAGCTGCATTCACTGCATTGGTGATCGATCCACAAAAAGCAATATGGTTATCTTTGATCATGATTCCATCATATAAACCGAAGCGGTGATTCTTGCCCCCTCCACACCTTACTGCGTATTTTTCCAGCATCCGCAGGCCTGGAGTCGTTTTCCTAGTATCACAAATGTTGGTATGACTGCTGCCCAATGTTTCAACGCTTTGCCTCGTTTTTGTCGCAATACCGCCCAACCGCTGCAGTAAATTTAAAATGACTCTTTCTCCCGTGAGGAGATGGCGGACTGGCCCCACCGCCTCTGCGATTTTCTCGCCGGGCAGAACAGATTGACCATCACGTTTCAGCAGGTTGACACGGATTGAAGGGTCAAACAGGCGATACGCCTCTGCAATAATCGATAGTCCTGCCAGTACTCCCTGTTGCTTTGCAATAAATGTTGCCGTCCCTGTTTGATGGAGGGGAAAAATTGCCGTACTCGTCAAATCCTGATCGCCGATGTCCTCCAAATAGAATTGCCGGAGCAGTTCTTGTAGTTTGATATTGTTCACTTTTCAGTCCCTCCTAAATCACCGCGGCTTGCTTGTGCAATCGGCGGATTATCCTCTTTTTCCCCCACTCCGATTTGGAAAAAGGAAAGTCGGTTCGGTAATGACCGCCACGGCTTTCCCTTCTCGATAAAGCAGAAGTGGTAATCAGCCAGGCTACAGTCATCATATTGACCTTCTCTGCGGTCTCTCTCTTGTCAATCGACTTCACCGCATAGGGATCGAAGGATTCTTCCAGCCATGCTTTCAATTTCACCAGCCCTTGCTGATCCCGCTCTACTCCTGCATATTCCGTCATCATCCGGCGGATAGCCTCTTTCTCTGGAAGCTTCCCTGCTGCTGCGTGGTGATTTGGGAAAACGGGATGACTCACTAATGAAGATGGTGATTTAGATAGGATATTTTCTGCTGTTAAAGTACCAAATACAATCCCTTCCAACAACGAATTGCTGGCAATGCGATTTGCTCCATGAACACCGGTCCAGGCGGCCTCTCCGACAGCATATAATCCTGGCAGTGATGTTTCTCCTCCTCTCCCTGTTTTGATTCCGCCCATTAAAAAATGGGAGCCGGGAATCACAGGGAGTAAAGTAGAACCATCCAGGTCATTTTCTTGGCAAAGTCGATGAATCGTTGGAAAACGGTTTGAAAAATTACTTACCGGCGAAATATCCAAAAAAACCTCCGATCCTTGCTGTATTTGGTTGAAAATCTGTCTGGCCACCACATCACGCGGTGCTAAATCACCAAGCGGATGTATATGGTCCATAATTTTTCTGCCGTTTTCATTTATCAGGCAGGCCCCTTCCCCTCTGACAGCTTCGGAAACAAGTCCGAGCACTTCGCCATGTCGATACAGCATGGTCGGATGAAACTGAATAAACTCCAGATCTACCAGTTCAACACCGGCTCGGTAAGCCATCGCGATTCCGTCTCCTGTCACAGAGGCATGGTTGGATGTATATTTGTAGAGGCTGCCAACCCCGCCCGTTGCGATGATGGTATGCTCTGCAAGGTGGAAATTTACCGATCCATCTTTATGGATTGTTTTTATACCTCGGCACCGTCCCTGCTCGATGACCAAATCAACAGCCATCTCCTGCTCGATTATCTGGACGCTGCTTTGGATTTCCCGAAACAGAAACGTTGTCATTGCTTTTCCAGTCGCATCACCGCCGGCATGGAGAATGCGACGCCGGGAATGGGCTCCCTCTTTCCCTAGGGCCATTTGGCCATCCGTCTCACGGTCGAACTCCAGTCCTGCTTCCATGAGTTGTTTCAGATATTCCGGTCCCTGTTGGACAAGCGTTCGGACTTGGTCGCCATCATTATAATGGCAGCCTGCAGCCATTGTATCTTCGAAGTGACTGGACCAGTCATCCCCCCTGCCAATTGCTGCTGCAATTCCGCCTTGGGCCATGTATGAGTTGCTTGAGGTCTTCGCAGACTTTGTGAAAATAATCACATTTTTATGCTTGCTTAACTTCCTGGCAGCTATCAATGCCGATAAACCGCCGCCAATGATTATTACATCCGTATGAGGCATCGTCGCGTCTCCCCTATATTAATATCTTCCGACAACATCATTACATAATATGTATATCTATGTGTCTTGACACCTATATTTACATATTATTTAATGAATGACAAGAGCTTTGTTTAATTTATTTAAATAGTTTTCAAACGACTACAGATTTTGTAGACATGGGAGGGGGGCTTAAATGTACTCCGGCAGCATACTTCGCTTTCCGCGGGCACGGCCACACCTCCGCAGAAGTCAAATTACGCTGCTGGAGTAGATAGAGTATATTCCTCGTGATTCTTGACTACTGGAAAAGAAACAATGAAATTATATGATTTTTGACTTTTTGAATGCTTTGGAAATGAGGCGCTAAATCAAGGCGCTCGGACATTTTCCAGGTTATCACTGTCAAATACAGAGCAAGTAGATTCTCAGCGGAGGAAATACACGTAGACTCCAGCTGACGTATGCTTTTAATACGTGAGTACCGGAAAAGGGGAGCTAACGCAGAGATTCGACGTGTCATTTTTCCCGCAATTTAGAACTTCCTCCTCAATCCGTGTTCGAAATGAGGACAAAAAGGACCAAGAAGATCCAGGCAGCGACGGGGGGAGTACCGCAGTGTATGCCTTTGATACACGAAGAACGGACCAGCTAGCTAACGCAGAGATTCGATGCGTCATTTTTCCCGCAATTTAGAACTTCCTCTTCAATTCGTGTTCGAAATGAGGACAAAAAGGACCAAGAAGATCCAGGCAGCGAGGCTTTGAGGAACGGAGCGTATGCTTTTAATACGTGAGTACCGGAAAAGGGGAGCTAACGCAGAGATTCGATGCGTCATTTTTCCCGCAATTTAGAACTTCCTCCTCAATCGATGTTCGAAATGAGGACAAAAAGGACCAAGAAGATCCAGGCAGCGAGGCTTTGAGGAACGGAGCGTATGCTTTTAATACGTGAGTACCGGAAAAGGGGAGCTAACGCAGAGATTCGACGTGTCATTTTTCCCGCAATTTAGAACTTCCTTAAAAAAGAAAGGAGAAAAAAGATGATATACATGGACCACGCCGCCACAACCCCCCCACGTGAAGAAGCATTGCAAATGTACATGGAAGCATCAAAACATTTTTTTGGCAACTCAAGCAGTTTACATGATGCCGGCACACAGGCAAACCGGCTTTTGGAAAATTGCCGAAATCAATTAGGGCAGCTTCTACTAGCTGATAAGGATGGCATCTATTTTACCAGTGGAGGCAGTGAATCGAATATCCTTGCACTGCAATCCTTGATAGAAGCGAATGCTCATAAGGGAAATCACTTAATCACCAGCAGCATCGAGCATTCATCCATTCTGCATTTTTTTGCCCGTATGGAAACCCTCGGTTATGAGGTGACCTATTTGCCGGTAGATTCGCATGGATTGATCGATTTGGAGGAGTTGAAAGCCTCTATCCGCGAAGAAACCATTTTGGCATCCATACAACACGGAAACGGGGAAATAGGCACCATTCAGCCAATTAATGAAATTGGCAATCTGCTTCATTCAAAAGGCATCTTATTTCATAGCGATTGTGTCCAAACATTTTGCAAATTGCCTTTAACGCTCGCTGATCTTCCGATTGATAGCATCTCTGTTTCGAGTCATAAAGTTTATGGACCCAAAGGAGTCGGAGCGGTTTATATCAATCCGACTGTACCATACAAAGCTTTACTGCCAAACACCACGCATGAAAAAGGATTCCGCCCAGGAACTGTCAATGTCCCGGGTATCGCGGCGTTCGTTACAGCGGCAGAACTGCTTCAGGATGAAATGCCAGTCAATCAAGAGCGGTATAAACAGCTTCGCTCCAAGTTTATCGAATTACTTTCAAATATGCCTGTCGATGTAGAAATAGAAAGCAGTGCAGTCGAGCAACTTCCCCATATTGTTGGAGTCCGCTTTCCAGGAGTTCAGGGACAATACGTTATGCTGGAATGTAATAGGAGAGGGTTGGCTGTCTCTACCGGCTCTGCGTGCAGTAGCGGGCAGCAGGATCCTTCCAGAACAATGCAAGCAATTGGCAGGACCGATGATCAGGCCATCGAATTCATCCGTTTTTCATTCGGCCGGGAAACAACAGACGCTGAAATTACCGAGGCAGCAAAAATACTTAATGCTTTACTAGCAGATTTCTTTATTACACAATAAGGACAAATCAGTAGTGTAACGATAAGGAGTGTGGAAGATGGGGAGTAACCAAAAGCTGACAGGAGAAAAGAGACGGGTGGCAATTTTGAAGTGGTTGAAAGATGCTAAGAAGCCGATTACCGGTGGTGAACTTGCAGAAAAAACAGCCGTCAGCAGACAAGTTATTGTCCAGGATATCTCTTTGTTGAAAGCAAAAAATGAGCCGATCATGGCAACAAGTCAAGGATATTTATATATACGCGATACGCCTGATCATTCCTTGCACAAACGGGTGATCGCCTGCATCCACCAGCCAGATCAAACAAAAGAGGAGTTATATCTGTTGGTAGACCATGGGGTGACAGTAAAAGATGTCCGTATTGAGCATCCAGTCTACGGCGATTTGACTGCTTCCATTATGGTAAGCAGCCGACATGAAGTAGATCAGTTCCTTGATAAAATTCAATCAACAAACGCTGCCTATCTCTCCCAGCTTACGGATGGGACCCATCTGCATACTCTAGAAGCAGATTCGGAGGAAAAGTTGAGTGCAGCATGTCAAGCTTTGGAGAAAGCGGACATCCTCATTCATAATTGAATAACAGATCGTTTCTATGAAAAAAATGCCGGGATGAAAGGATGGCCACCAAAGCAAAAACCGAGCGAATTCGATTAGTAGTTAAAATTTGCTCGGTTTCTTAATGTTAAGTAGCCCTCTGATAGAACCCCTTTTATCCTGTTGTTTACAGGCGTGTTTTAGCTTTCCACACAGCATGAGGCTAAAGCGAAAATGGGATTTACCCTATTCATAAGAGAAGAGTTGGACGATTTACTCTTTGCTAAGCAAGTTTAGGAAAAAAAACAAAAAAACCGAACGAAATCGTTCGGTTTTTTGGCACTGTGCTTATACCCTCATGCTCTTGGGGTTTAACCTATTCTTCCTCTTCATTCTTCTCCGCATCGACTAACTCCGGCTCCGTTTGCTCTTCGTCGGTTTCTTCTTCTACTGTACCCGAATCAGGAGTCAAAATAGAGACGATGGTAGTGCCCTCATCTTCGGTGATTTCATAGTCACCGTTTGCAGATAAGTCAGAAACGGTAATGCTTTCGCCAACCTGCAGATTTGCAACATCTACGACGATTTCCTCAGGGATATTACCCGGCTTGGCGCGGACAGCCAAATTGTAGAGCGGCTGTTGCAGCACACCTCCATCTTTGGAGCCTTGGGCTTCACCTTCCAAATGGATTGGTACTTCCACATCGATTTCCTGAGACATATTGACTGCATAGAAGTCTGCATGAATCAGCTCGTCCCTCAGTGGTTCCACTTGATAGTCATGCAGCATGACATCAACCGAATCCCCGTCCACGCTCAAAGAAATAATCGCGTTACGCCCTTCGTCACGAACAGTTTTAAGCAGTTCTATACTATTCACAGCCACTGTTTTTGGCTCTTTTCCTTTCCCATATACAACAGCAGGAACCAGCCCTTGCTGTCTAATCAATCTTGTATGTGATTTTTTTAAATCTTCCCGTTTCTCTGCCTTAAGAGTTACTGCCAAGTTAATCACCCTCCATTGAAATTAAAAACAATCTAATTGTCATTATTTCCCGCTAACCGGCATACGTAAACATCATAAACATTGGGCAAAACAAGTTGATTACTTCCTGGGGTCCTATTCTCGCTGTTTGTTCTATGGAAGAAGTCCGGTGTCCTCAATAATTTCTTTTGCCTTAAAAACAGGCAGGACTAGTTAAGCAATACTATCAATCGAACAAGATACTTACAGACTGTAGTTCATGTACGCGAATGATCGCTTCACTGATTAATGGAGCAACGGATAGCTGCGATATTTTTTCGATTTGTTTCTCTTCTTTTAGTGGAATCGTATTGGTTACAATCAGTTCCTTGATTTTCGATTGATCAATTCTTTCTATAGCGGGGCCAGAAAGAACTGGGTGTGTACAACAAGCATACACTTCTTTTGCACCATTTTCAATTAAAGCATTGGCGGCAAGCGTAATGGTCCCTGCGGTATCGATAATATCATCGATCAAGATGGCCGTCTTCCCTTCAATATTTCCGACGATATTCATTACTTCGGAAACATTGGGCCGAGGTCTCCGTTTATCGATGATGGCAATTGGCGCTTTCAAACGATCAGCCATTTGACGTGCCCTGGTCACCCCGCCGTGATCTGGAGAGACGATAACCAAATCATCCAGGTTCATTTCTTGGAAATAATCGGACAGAATTGGCACACCAACTAGTTGATCGACAGGAATATTGAAGAATCCTTGAATTTGTGGGGCATGCAAATCCAACGTGATAACCCGGGAAGCCCCTGCCGTTTGCAATAAATCGGCAACGAGTTTGGCCGTGATTGGCTCCCTTGCCCGTGCTTTACGGTCTTGTCTTGCATAACCATAGTATGGAATGACGATATTGATGGACTTTGCAGAAGCCCGTTTTAACGCATCGATCATGATCAACAGTTCCATTAAGTGCTGGTTGACCGGTTCGCTTGTCGATTGAACGACATAGACATCGCACCCGCGAATACTTTCCTCGATATTGATTTGCACCTCGCCATCACTAAAGGTCGAGACCGAACATTTACCCAATTCCGTTCCAATATGGGCAGCTATTTGTTCCGCCAGATGCGGATTGGAATTTAATGTGAATACCCGCAGTGATGAGTCTTTATATCCAGTTGCCATCTGATAAGCCCTCCATTAATCTTTTTTCGGTTTTTTTATTTTCTTGGCATAGTCTTCTTTGTTCGTCTGTCTGGCCCGGGCGATGGAGAGTGCTTCTTCCGGAACATTTTGGTTGATGGTAGAACCAGCGGCAACGTAAGCACCCTTGCCGACAGTAACAGGCGCAATCAGATTGGAATTACATCCGATGAACGCGTCATCCTCTATTTTAGTCAAGTGCTTATTCTCGCCGTCATAATTGACCGTAATCGTGCCACAGCCAATATTTACGCCCTTGCCGATCTCCGCATCGCCAATATAGCTTAAATGGGAAACCTTGCTGTTTTCTTCTACGGCCGCTTTTTTGACTTCTACAAAGTTGCCGATCTTCACCTGGTCACCAAGCGAACTTTGCGGACGAATATGGGCAAAGGGGCCGACTTGCACGCGTGCTCCGATTTCGCTGTCCTTCGCGACACTTTGACGGATTACCGTTTCAGTACCTACCGTGCAATTTTCGATTTCAGAATTCGGACCAATTACTGCGTCGCTTTCAATTACCGTATTACCTTTCAAGATGGTTCCAGGATAAATCACTACATCCTGTTCGATAACTACTTCGGGGGCGATATACGTGTTTTCTGGATCAGTGATGGTAACCCCGTTTCTCATATGCTGCTCATTAACCCGTTTTTTCATCAGTTTCTCTGCCTGAGAGAGTGCCACTCTGTCATTTACTCCGATCGTTTCATCAAAAGTATCCGTTTGAAATGCACTGACTTTCTCTCCGCTCTGCTTCAAGATTTCCAGTACATCCGGTAAATAATACTCACCTTGGGCATTTTCATTCGAAACATGCTTTAAGGCGGCGAATAAGGCCTGATTATCAAAACAGTACGTGCCAGTATTTATTTCACTGATTGCAAGCTCCTGAGTCGAAGCATCTTTATGTTCCACGACTTTTTCGACATTGTCGTTTTCATTTCGGACCACACGTCCATATCCCGTCGGATCGGGAGCTTCTGCCGTTAAAATGGTGGCCTTCGCACCTTCGCTGTCATGATGGTTCATCAAGGCTTCTAATGTATGGTTGGTCAGTAGCGGCGTGTCACCACTGACGACTATTGTCGTTCCTTCTTTGTCCTGAAGAAGGTTTTCCGCTTGAAGTACAGCATGTCCTGTTCCCAACTGTTCTTCCTGAATAACAAATTCCACTTTTTCGCCAAGCTGATCTTGTACCTTTTCAGCTCCGTATCCTACTACTGTTATTAGCTTTTCCAAATCCAGCTTATTTAATTGATCTACAACATGTTGTACCATCGGGCGTCCCATCACTGGATGCAACACTTTATAAAGCTTCGACTTCATCCTTGTTCCCTGCCCAGCTGCCAACACAACGGCATACCTTTTGGTCATGTAGAAACCTCCATTTTCATCCCTGTTTTTATCTGCAGGTGCGAAAAAAAACGGCCGCAAGTCCTGGAATATTCTTCCTTCCGGCTATCGATTCGCGTCTCTTCTGATATAATTTATCCAGTTATGAATATATCTTAAAACACAAGGCATTTCAATAGAGAGCCCCTGTATCCGGGCAGTGGTTTCCAAGCGTTATGCCTATCTTTCTAAAGTCCCTTGATAGAGTCAAAAAGTTTTTCCGGTTGTTCAACAGAAGGAACTCTCGATTTTAAACATAAAAAGAAGCCTAATCTAAGAAGATTAGACCCCTGCTGCTCCCAAGCTTTAAGAAGCACCCGCTTCTTCATATTCTACTTCCACTTCTCCGGCACGGTGATATTCTTCTAATACAGCGTCTTGAATTTTTCCTCTGGTATTAGAATTAATCGGATGCGCGATATCGCGAAATTCCCCATCAGGAGTACGTTTAGAAGGCATTGCTACGAATAACCCGTTGTTGCCGTCTATGACGCGAATGTCATGGACAACAAACTCCTGATCCAACGTAATAGAAGCAATTGCTCGCATTCTTCCCTCGGTATTAACGCGGCGTAATCTGACGTCTGTTACTTCCATTATGTTTCACCACCTTTTCCCTATAGAACTTATTACCATAAATTCAACAAAATAAGAATAAATCCTGCCTGTTTTAAAAATTTTTTTAAAAAAGATGTTTATTTTTTCGGGAAAAGATAAATTGGTGAATAAAAAATCGATATGCACTGGGCGCATTGCTGTTCCATGTAAAAAAAACACATTGATCGGCGACTTCGTTCAAGCAATGACGGGTGGATCGCACCACTTATTTCCGATTCTGAAATGAACCATACTCAGGAAAACAAGTTGCCGCGGTGAACCTCGATCTGTCTGTTTTTGACATCGACATTGGTGATTTGGATAAGCGACGTGTATTCTGTAACGACTCTTTCTTCATCCTCGTCCTCCGCCTCGGCCAGGACACCGATTGCTGCTACTTCAGCACGGAATTCCTCCATTAAATTTTTCATCCCATTGACCGTTCCGCCAGCTTTCATAAAATCATCGATAATACAAACCCTGGCGCCCTCTTGAAGGCTTCGTTTCGAAAGGACCATGGTTTGGATTTTCCTCGAAGAACCAGAAACATAGTTAATGCTCACAGTCGAACCTTCTGTCACTTTTGGATCACGTCGGACAATTACCACCGGAACATTCAAAAATGCAGCTACTGCATAGGCCAGCGGAATGCCTTTGGTGGCGACAGTCACGACTACATCGATCTCTGAACTGGCAAATGCACTGGCAAACAACCTGCCGATATTTCTTACTTTGGATGGTTCTCCCAGGATATCACTCATGTATAAATAACCGCCGGGAAGCAGCCGATTCGGATCTTCCAGTTCTTCGCACAGTTGGTCGATGAAACGCTCACTGTTTTCTTGGGAATACTCCGGAATGTATTTAACTCCTCCAGCAGCCCCTGATACGGATTCCAAATAACCAATCCCCAAATTTTGAAGGTTCTGGTTTATAATTGCCAAATCTTCACTGATGGAAGACTTGGCTGCATCGAACTCCGCTGAAAAAAACGGGAGGGAGACAAGCTGGGACGGATGTTCAACCAAATAATTTGTCATTGCCACCAAACGGTCACTTCTTTTCATGTTTGCACCTCAAAAACCGAATATTTTCCTTAAACATAACACTTATGTACGTATTCAATCAAGTAGCTGATGATACCCAAGCATCCTTACAACATAAACTTCATCACAAAATCCTCTTAGACTGTTATATATACGATAAGCACGTGATTCCTGATGGGCCAGGGAGAAGACAGTCGGGCCACTGCCGCTCATCAATACGGCATCAGCACCTGCTAGTTCCATCTGTTGTTTGATTTGTCTTACTTCCGGATACATCGGCAGGGTGACTGACTCAAGGACGTTTCCGACTTTCTTGCACATTGCGTCAAAGTCTTCAGCTTCTAGCGCTTTGATCATTCCCTTTGTGTCTGGATGGTCCACACCGTCCGGAGAGAAGTTTTGATAAATGGTTTGTGTCGAAACACCGATTGCCGGTTTGGCCAACACAACCCAGCAGGATGGCGGTGCCGGAAGTTCTTCAATCAACTCCCCTCTTCCTTTAGCCAAAGCGGTTGTGTTATAAACGCAAAAAGAAACATCAGAACCTATCCGGGCTCCTAAATCCGCCATTTCCTTTACAGACATGCCAAGCTGCCATAGCCTGTTCAATCCGCGGATGACGGCTGCGGCGTCGCTGCTTCCTCCTGCTAGTCCGGCTGCTACCGGAATGTTCTTTTCAATAAAAATGTTCAGCCCTTTTTTTACATTATATGTATCCTTCACCAATTTCGCTGCCCGATATGCGAGATTCCGTTCGTCGTTCGGGACAAATTGGTTTTCAGAGTCGATGATTATTTTATCGGAAGGAAGTTCCGTAAGCCCTATCCGGTCCGCTAAATCAATCGTGGTCATCACCATTTCGATTTCATGGTAATTATCTGGCCGTTTATAGAGAACATCCAGGCTCAAATTGATTTTTGCCGGTGCTTTTTCAAGTAATTGCATCGTACCACCTGCTTTTATTGATATTTATTTTATAAATAGTATCATATCATAATGCTTAACCGCCAAGATACTGACGCCTGGTTCATACTGATGATAAAAAGGGGACAAACCCCTTTTATTCAGGATTTGTCCCTTTGAAGCTGCTGTTCGGCCATCTCAACTGCACGCTTGACCATATTTCCGGCATCACGCGCCTTGATTCCACCCCAGCCTTCTTTTTGCACCGTGTCGTAAAAACCTAATTCCTTTGCAATTTCCTCTTTCAACTGGTCTGACATGATTCCTCTGCGCCTGCCCATGAAAGAACAGCCCCTTTCAAAGTAAGCTTTTTACGACATTCCTAGTGTATCCTTGAAACAACAGGCTACACCTTTCTTTTGTGTGCAATTATGGGAAAATTTATAAACAAAAACAGGAATGCGCGCTTTTGCGGCCACGGCATCTCTCCAGGGCCCTTTCCTTCTGCAGCTTTCGGAGTTGACAAAAGCGCAGGCTTCCATTAGCCGGAATACAGGCTATTACGGCTAATAATCATTTACAGGCAAGAGCAAATTCGGGCATAGAAAAAGCAGTAAACGAATGTTTACTGCTCCCCAACGACCATCTTGCTCATATCATCGATGAAATTCAACTCTACAGTTTCTGTCAATACATCTGCGTAGCTGTAAGACACTCGCTCAAACGCATTCTCGTCTTGATCCAGCTCGACAATAAATACCGAGGGATACGTTTCAGCCAGCGTACCAAACCGTTCAATGGTTTTTCTCCTTCCGCCATTTGCTTTCAGCTTCAGGCGTTTACCAATTTGCCCGTCTAAACCTTGTTTAATTTCCACCAATGTTTTAGCCAATGCACTCCACCTCACTGTTTTTACTATACCATAAGCTTGTTCTTAAGTCAAATAAAATCTTATATTATAACAGCATAACAAAATTACTGTCAACAAGAAAAATCGCTTTTCCCTTAATTACTGTTTATTTTATCTAAATACCGATAAATTATGTAAATAAAAAACACTTCTTACCACAAATGTGCAGAAGTGCTTATTAAAACGCTCAATAATTTTCTGTTTCTTCTTCTTTTAAGTAAGGCATTCCGGTTCGCAGCAATCCCCTGGTCTCCACACCTCCGAGTCCTTTTGCTCCTGTCATGGTGTTTCGGAGGGCCTCCCAGACACTGACCTTATCCATAAACGGTGTGTAAGCAATTTTGGCAGCGATATAGACAGGATCCAGGGCATGGATATTGATCCGGGAAGGAGAGCTCGCAAAATTGGCCCCCGCTCTGATCAAAGACTCAAAATGTGATTGACATGCCCCTGCGAAAATGACCAACTGGTCCAAGTGGGGGACTACCTGTCTTGCTTCCCGTACCGTTTCGACGAAATATTTGGAATGCCTATAGGCAGAAATATCGCTTTTGATCCCTTTGTTCCTTGAATAAGCATCATGTCCGGTAATGATGATGATATCCGGCTGAATTTTTTTTACCAGACCGGCAATTTCCAACGGCATGTCTTTCTCGCTGAGATGGACACCATGGACTTGAAGACCGATGCGCTGATACACATCGATACATTTCTTCAAGTAAAGACGATCACCATCCAAATGCAAGACACGGGCCGGAATTTGAAAATAACTGGAATCCTGCTGGTATCCCTCTGTGGATTCATATTCTCGCTTTTCTTTCATCAGCTGATAGTCCTGTCGAAATAAACGATAGGAATAATCCTCTTTTTCTTTTTCCTTTTTTCGGTAGCGCTCCAGGTCTCTTTTTTCTACGATCTGCAAATCCTCTTGATCGGCATCCGCCACTAATCGCACATCTTCCCCATGAAGGAGAACATAATTCTCCTTTATATGGATGACCCGGAATAGTATATCGTTATGATAGGAATTGCGGGTAACTAATTCTCCAGTAGTAACATTCATGCTTTCACCTCATCATAGCCGGATAGGCAACCATTCGTTACTAACTAGACTATGTGAGGAATAAAAAGATGTGTCTAACGCCCTACAGGCAGCTATCCCGCCTGTCCAACCTTTTGATAAAACATATTGGCCAAACGGGCAAACTCAGCCATCGTCAAAGACTCGCCCCGCCGTGTTCCGTCTATATCCGCCTGTTCCAAGAGTGTTTCTATCGTTTCTTTCGTCAAACGATCGGAGAAATGTCGGGCCAGATTGTTCCTTAACGTCTTTCGTCTCTGACCAAAAGAAGCCTGGACCAAGTCAAAGAAAAAATCTTCATTTTGTACTTCAACAGGCGGCTCATCTCTGACAGTCAAATGCAGAACAGCGGAATCCACATTTGGTTGCGGCATGAATACTGTTTTCGGTACAGTCATCGCAATCGTTGCTTCCGTATAGTACTGGACGGCTATCGTCAACGAACCATAGCTTTTTGTGTTCGGATTGGCTGCCATACGGTCGGCTACCTCTTTCTGAATCATGACGGTAAAGCTTTCCACAGGCAGTTTCTCCCTCAGCAGTTTCATGAGAATGGGTGTCGTTATATAGTACGGGAGATTGGCTGCTACTTTGATTTTTTGTCCTTCTTGAAAATTTTCTTCGATCACTCGGGTAATATCCGCCTGTAAAATGTCTTGATTGATGATGGTGATATTATCATAATCACCTAACGTTTCTTTTAAAATCGGCACGAGCCGCTGGTCAATTTCAAAAGCCACCACCTGACTGGAATGTCTGGCCAGCTGCTCGGTCAGCGCACCCATTCCAGGGCCAATCTCTATCGTGCCTGTATGTTTATCGATGCCTGCATACGCGATGATTCTCTCTAGTATGTTCACGTCAATCAGAAAATTTTGTCCCAGGCTTTTTTTAAAGGAAAAACCATACTTTGCCAAGATTTCTTTTGTTTTTAAAGGAGTCGCGATTGCTTTTTGGTTATTCATCCTCTTCCTCCTTCAAGATTTTTTCCATGCTATCAATGAACGTTTGCCTGGAAATTTGGAACATGTGTAGTCGTTTTAGCAGTTGTTTCCCATTAGCATAACCAATTTTCAGGGCATTCCCCAACTTTTCCCGACGCTCTTTCGCTTTGCTTCCACCGAGGAGCCCATATTGGAATAAGTCGGATTTATCCATGTCGCTCTCGCTGACTTCTGCTATTTCATACACACTTTCCAGGGCCTGACGTATCGCATCTTTTGAAGCATGTTCTATTCCCAGGCCTTTATCATGCTTGGCCTTTGCTTCGGCGCGTGTCAAAAACGCATGCTTGCAGCCTGGCACGGCATTTGACACAATGTGTCTGATTCTCTCCCCTGGATAGTCTGGATCTGTGAATATAATAACGCCTCGTTTTGCTTGGGCATGCCGGACTTGTTCAATGACTGACTGGTTGACTGCTGATCCATTGGTTTCTATAGTATCTGCATCCACCGATTGTTTGATTTTTGCTGTGTCATCTTTTCCTTCCACTACAATGATTTCTTTCACCTTCAACTTTTTCATCTTCATCCTCCGCTTATCTGAACGGTTTATATCTATAACTACTCTATCTTAATTTGTTTCCCGAATAAAGCCAAGCCTGCTCGTCCTTGCTTCTTATAAACACTAAGTTATAAAGCGCAGCTCCAATGGGATATAGGGGCTTAGCTTGCGTCAAAAAGAATTTAAAATTTATACACCGAGCAGCCCGAATACACGTAGACTCCTGGGGGATAGAAGGCGAGGCCACTGAAAAAGTCCTTTCTTGTTGATTCTCACGAATCGCTTATCGGTGGATGCTTGCCGCGGGCACGGCCTCAGCTAACTTGGTCAAGAAGATCACTTGACCAAGTGGATCTTCGGCTCGCGCTGTTCCCGCAGGCGTCACCACCGAACGCTCACCGCGGAATAAACAGAGGGTAAAAGAAAAAGAAGTGATTTTTTTGATTTCTAAAAGAAAGTCACTCTTTTTTCTTGTACAATGAAAGGAATGAATACATAAAAGAGGTAGCTCTTGAGAAAGGCTTGATTCAATCGAAGTCTCTCATCCTTGAACATTCGTAAAATGATTTAATCCTTCGATGAATCCATGAAGAAAAAGTTTCCTGAGAAACCAACCGAAGATACGCTTGAAGCTGAGCTGGATTATTCGGAACGTCTTGTCGAAGTCATTTTCACAGTTAATATGAAGCGAAAAGTTAAACTAATGAAGGAATAGACGGTAGCAAACCTCTTGAATTAGACAAAAAACGGTCTGTATGGAAGTTAAATTCTACACAGACCGTTTTTTATAATTATACTTTACATAGACTATCAGTTCTTCAGTGCCCTCGATAGAAGGCCCAGGAGAGACCCTGCAAAGCAATAGCTTGAGGAGGCTCACCAGCCACCCGCAGAAAGCGAAGTGTATTCGGGCTGCGGTCTTTGGAAAAAGTATTAAAAAAACAGAACCTGCCTCTGAATTGGAAGACAAGCCCTGCTTTATCATTAATCGAGTACTTTCACTTTTACTTTTTTGCTGCCGAATCGGTGTGCTTCGCTTGGTGAAGATACATGAACGTCAATTCGGTTGCCGGATACGTTCCCGCCTGTATCACCTGCAATTGCTGTGCCGTAACCTTCCACCCATACTTTGCTTCCTAATGGGATTACATTCGGGTCGACAGCGATCACCTTGGCATTCGGGTTATCCTTCAAGTTAATTCCGGTTGCTGTGACGCCTGAACAGCCGCTGCAGTTGGCAGAATATGCTGTGGCATGCATGTAATACGTTTTAGAAGAACCATTTCCATCGCCGCCCCGGGAGACAGTGTCTGAAGAAGATGTTGCAGCGGTAGTCGTTACAGCCGGCTTTTCGACTTTCGTCCCCACTGCTACGATTCGCTGTTCGCTTTCTTTCTCCACTTCTTCTTTTATCAACTTCCGGTCGACTTCTTTTCCGTTTTCAAGCGTGACTTCGAAATGTTTGGCAACAAGCCCCTCTTCCCCGGAAGAAACAACCTCTTCCTTCCCTTTTGCAAGGTTGTCATCCTGCCTGGTCACAATGGAATAATCGGTTTTTTCTTTGACGATGTCGGTTACTTTTTCTACACGCGTGATTTCGATAGGGGCATCCTTGCTGACTTCATCCTCCAATTTCATGTTGACTCGGTCAAGCTCACCTAATTCGATCTTTTCCTGTTTCAATAAATCTTCCACGGTGGTACCGACTGTCCAATACTTTTCCTTCTCACCGCCGTCATCGACCGTTACTTGAAAGGCTTTGGCAATGTCCACCTGCAATCCTTCCGATACCGATTCAGATAGTGCGGGAGTTACTTGATCATGTTCGCTGATGTCGATATTGTTTTCTTCTAAAACATCCCCGACAGTTTCAGCAGTTGTGTAATATGTTTTATCGTCTCCATCAGTAGTGATTACTACGTCGATTGCCTTTGTGTAGTTGATTTCCATTCCCGATGTGAGTTTATCGTCTGGGTCGTGGGAGAGCTTATCGTATTCTCCCAATTCGATGTTCAATTCTTCTAGAACGTCGCCTACAGTATCAGCATGTGTACGAACGGTCGTGGTTTCTCCGTTTGCATTCACAGAAACTTGGGCTTTCGTTACTTGAAATGTAAAAATACCCGCTAATAACAGTACCGCAACGCTGGCTGCATAGATGACTGACTTCGTTCTAAAAGCGGACAATAGCTGTGAAATTAATTTCATGCTCGCTTGCCTCCTTTATACCCGTTGTATTATATAAACAACGTTTTTACCTGTCAAACCGTCCAGTCAAGGTACAAAAGTCCCCCAAACCCCGCTATTACAACAACGAAAGATGCATGTTCGCCCAATGTTTCAAATATATTAAAAGTAAGTAACAGAGACAGACGGCATTTAATCAAATTGTAATGTATGATAATGCTGTCCTTTCCTTAATTGATTATGCCATGTCCCATATACCGGCAAACTTGGCATATCACCTTCATTCTTCTGGCCATCCCTGCGCAGGTATAGCTATTGCCGGTGTTCCCTGTGAATCGTTGTCTATCGGGGAGCAAAAAAAGAGAGCCAGACTAGTACTGGCTCTCTCATTATGAACGTTGCTTATCCAATTTTAAACTCAAAAATTACGACATATCCGAACAAACAATGGCACTTAGCGGCAATCCTCCCGCAATCGCAGGCAGCTATGGTTTTATTTTAAACAAATTAAAGGCATTATTTGTAGTTGCATCGCTAACTTCCTCGAACGAAAGTTCTTTCAGCTCGGCAATTTTTTCTGCGACCAGTTTGACATAGGCCGGTTCGTTTCGTTTGCCGCGATTCGGGTGGGGGGCAAGAAACGGACAGTCTGTTTCCACTAGCAACCGGTCAAGGGGGACAATCTTGGCTACTTCCTTAGGATCCTTGGCGTTTTTAAAAGTAACCGGTCCTCCAAGAGAAATGTAAAAGTTCATATCCAGACATTCCTGGACATATTCCGCAGAATCGTTATAACAATGCATGATTCCGCCAACCTCTGCAGCATTTTCTTCCCGCAAAATTTCAATAATATCCTCCGTAGCTTCCCGGTTATGGATAATGATCGGCAACCCGACACGTTTCGCCAGATTGATTTGTTTGCGAAGTACTTCCTTTTGGATGTCCTTCGGTGACTTATCCCAATGATAATCCAAGCCCATTTCCCCGATAGCGGCAACTTTCGGATGACTCGCCAATTCTTCGATCCACTCTAAATCTTCCGTCTTCATATCAATGGCATCTACTGGATGCCACCCAACGGCCGCATATATAGTTGGATTGGTTTCAGCCAATTCCAATGCTTTCGGAATGGTTTCCCTGTCAAAGCCGACAACCACCATATATTCGACGCCTGCTTCTTTGGCGCGTCGCATTACTTCCTCCCGATCTTCATCAAATTGATCGATGTTTAAATGTACATGTGTATCAAACAGCATGTTACCCTAACCTCCTGGTAATTCTTTCTCCGATTTTTTCTTCTCCATTACGGAAAAAACGCCTATCCATCTCTCATGATAAGCGTTTTTTTCCTTTATGAAAAAGATTCAGTACTACTTTACTTTTGAACCATTGGGAAGATCATCTGTTACAGTGGCGAGGGAAAGCTTTCCGCTTTCGTCTTCACCTGACAAAATCATCCCTTGGGACAACTCGCCTCTCAACTTGACCGGCTTGAGATTCGTCACACAAATCACTTTCCTGCCAACTAAATCCTCAGCACGGTAATGTTCAGCGATACCAGAAACAACCTGACGCCGTTCCGTGCCAAGGTCAAGTTGCAGCTTCAACAGTTTGTCCGCTTTTTCCATTTTCTCGGCACGGACCACCTCGGCAACACGCAAGTCAAGCTTCAAGAATTCATCAAAAGTGATTTCTTCTGCCTCCGCTTTTTTGGAATCCTTTTTCTCTTCCTTCGCTTCCGGCTTTTTCATCATATCTTTGATAATCTGCACTTCTTTTTCCGCATCAAGACGAGGAAAAATCGGATCTTGTTTCTGTACTTTAGTACCTGGTGCTATCAGTCCATCCTGCTTCAAGCTTTCCCATTCTTTGCAGGCCTCTTCCTCAATACCGATCTGGCTGAAAATGCGATCCGGCGTCTCTGTCAAAAATGGTCTTAACAGCACAGCCGCTTTGCGCAATGATTCTGCCAAATGGGCCATTACATTGCCAAGCCTCTCCTTTTTCGCTTCATCTTTTGCTAAAATCCATGGCTGTGTTTCATCGATATATTTATTGGTTCGACTGATCAACTGCCAAATTGTCGACAAGGCAACCGAAAATTCCATGTTTTCCATGGCTTCTTCTACTCTCTCGACTGTTTCTCCAGCCAATTTCTCCAACTGCACATCGAACTGGTCCTCGCCAGCTTTAAAAGCAGGAAGTACCCCGTCAAAATACTTATCAACCATTGCTACTGTTCGGTTGAGCAGGTTGCCCAAATCGTTTGCTAAATCATAGTTGGTTCTTTCGACGAATCCTTCAGGGGTAAACACCCCGTCTGAACCAAACGGTACTTCACGCAGCAGGTAGTAGCGCAACGCATCCAAACCGTAACGATCGGTTAATTGGATGGGGTCGACTACATTTCCTTTTGACTTCGACATCTTCCCATCCTTCATAAGAATCCAACCGTGGGCAAAAACCTTTTTCGGAAGTGGCAAATCCAGAGCCATGAGCATAATCGGCCAATAAATCGTGTGGAAACGAACAATCTCTTTACTCATCAGGTGGACATCTGCCGGCCAGTATTTCTGGTAGCGCTCATCATCGTCCGTTCCATACCCGAGAGCGGTAATATAATTCGACAGTGCATCGATCCAGACATAAATGACATGTTTCGGGTCTCCAGGTACCTTGATCCCCCAGTCGAACGTAGTCCTGGATACAGCCAAGTCTTCCAAGCCTGGTTTAATAAAGTTATTGATCATCTCGTTTTTCCGGCTTGCAGGCTGAATAAAGTCAGGATTTTCTTCATAGTAGGCCAACAGCCTGTCTACATATTTACTCATTTTGAAGAAGTAGGATTCTTCTTTCACTTTTTCTACCGGCCCGCCACAGTCCGGACAATGCCCATCTTCCAACTGCCGCTCTGTAAAGAAAGATTCACAGGAAGTACAATACCATCCTTCGTATTCATCTAAGTAAATGTCGCCCTGGTCCAGCAGACGGGCAAAAATCTTCTCTACCGTTTGTTTGTGCCGTTCTTCGGTAGTCCGAATAAAATCGACGTAAGAGATATCAAGCCGTTGCCATAAATCTTTAATGCCGCTGACGATTTCATCGACATATACCTGAGGGGAAACCCCTTTTTCGTCAGCTTTCTTCTGAATTTTCTGACCGTGTTCGTCCGTCCCTGTCAAATACATGACATCATAACCGCGCAACCGCTTATAGCGGGCCATCGCATCTCCGGCCACCGTCGTATAAGCATGCCCTATGTGCAAGTTTCCGCTTGGATAGTAAATCGGCGTCGTGATATAAAAAGTCTTCTTTTCCCTTGTCATCCGGGGAACCTCCTCTTTCAAACCTTCTTCATTATTTTCACCGGTATTTCCTACGAACCTACATACCGCTCGAGGTTTTACCGAATTGATGAATAAAAACCAGTATGTTTACATTGTAGACTATTTTACAGGATTTTTTCCATTCTGAACATCGTTCAAATAAGCAAGAACCTGAGGATATTATCCTGTCCTGTAAAAAGTCGGCACATCATTTTGTCGAATTTTCAAAGGGTTAATGTCGAATTTTGTCGAAAAAAGCAGGCTTGCAGAGGGCTTCTTTATGCAAATTCTGGGTATTTTATCGGTCCAATCGCCTATTGGTATCCCTTTAAAAAGGGTAATATATTAGTATTTAGACAAAATAGTCATTTTCTAGAAAAAATTAATTGACACTTATGTAAATCACTGGTACGCTATTGCTAAATACTTGTCGAATTCTGACGAAATGAGGGGAGAAAATTTTATGAAATCTACTGGAATTGTTCGTAAGGTGGATGAATTAGGTCGCGTTGTCATTCCAATCGAGCTTCGTCGTACACTTGGTATCAACGAAAAAGATGCTTTGGAGATTTACGTGGATGATGACCGTATCATTCTGAAGAAATACAAGCCGAACATGACCTGCCACATCACGGGAGAAATCTCTGATGATAACCTGTCATTAGCAAATGGCAAGTTGGTGTTGAGCCCTGAAGGCGCACAGGAGTTACTGAAAGAAATACAATCTCGTTTGGATAAGTAATAGATGCCAGGCCCCTATGTTTGCATAGAGGCCTTTTTTTATTCGACATGGAAAGCTTGATAAACGTCGCGTTTGGGCATGTTCCTGTCGACTGCTGTTTGTTTGATTGCATTCTTGCTGCTTTCTCCTTGTTCCATGTAATAAGCCACATGCTCCTTAAGTGTCCAGTCCTCCCACCAAACTGATTCAGCCTGCGCAGTCGCTGTTCCGCCTTCGACTACAATACAAAATTCTCCCTTTAATTGCTTTTCTTCTGTCCATTGCAGCACTTCCTGGGCTGTCCCACGAATATATTCTTCATATCGTTTCGTCAATTCTCTTGCCAGCGAAACCCTGCGGTTTCCAAGTTGATCACCAATCGACTTCAACGTTTCTTTCAACCGATGCGGTGATTCATAAAACAGTAACGTGGCTCTGATGTGCTGCAACAAATCAAGTTCTGCTTCTCTGTCCTTTTTCTTCCGGGGTAAGAAACCATAAAAATAAAACTCCCGTGGCGAAAGTCCGGAACCCACCAAGGCACACAAGGCTGCATTGGCGCCAGGGAGTGTGACCACTGGTAAATTGTGTTCCACTGCTGCGTTTACCATTTCGTAACCTGGATCGGAAATGGCAGGCATTCCGGCGTCGCTCACCAAGGCGATATTTTTACCATCCAGTAGTTTTTCCAACAACCCCGCTTCTCTCGCCTGCTTGTTGTGTTCATGATAACTGATCAACGGTTTTTCGATCGAGAAATGGTTCATTAATTTTTTGGTATTCCTTGTATCCTCGGCTGCAATAAAATCCACCGTCTTCAAAGTATGTAAGGCTCGCAGTGTAATATCATCAAGATTGCCGATAGGTGTCGGAACCAAGTAAAGGGTTCCTCCGGGGAAAGTCCCTTGAAAACTGCTTTGGATGTTCATCTCCCATCATGCCCTTCTGTAAAAGATTTAATCAGTTTATCCTTTTGTTTACGTGAAAGCTGCTTTATTTGATATTCTTCATGCATGGCTTCTTCCTTCGTGGAAAAAGACTGACAGAAAACCAGCTGAAACGGCCCCCTGCCCCTGGTATATTTAGCCCCTTTGCCATTCTCATGCATCGTGAGGCGCTTTTTCAAATTATTTGTATAACCGGTATAGAGTGTCCCATCTTTGCATTCCAGCATGTAAACCATATGCGTTTTATCGTTTTCCATACAAGATCTCCCCAAGTTCTTTCGTATAGTTCCCTTGCTCATCAAATGCATAAAGAGGCGGAAGCATCTTTAAGTCGGGCTTTCCATCACGCGTCCCTTCAATCAGAAGGATGTTGGCTTCTTTACCTGCCTTCGGATAAACGAATCGAAGCTTTTTTGGTTCGATTTTGTATTTTCGAAACAAAGTCAGCAAATCCACCAGACGACCTGGCCTGTGTACCATCGCCACTTTCCCCCCAGGTCTGACCAATTTACTGCATGATGCCACGACATCTTCTAACGTACAGTAAATTTCATGTCTGGCAATCGTTAGGTACTCATTGCTGTTTTGCTCTTTTTCCTTAGGTGTTTGAAAGTAAGGGGGATTACAAGTGACCAAATCAAAAGGACCGTTTCCGAATTTTGATGGCATGTCTTTCAAATCACCGTGGACCATGTCTATCTGGTCTTCCAACTCGTTGATCAAGACATTTCTCTCTGCCATATCGTGCAGCCTGCTCTGTATTTCCACACCGGTAATATGGGCGCGGGACCGCTTGCTCAAGAGTAAAGGAATGACCCCGTTTCCAGTGCATAAGTCGAGAATGTTTCCCTGTTTCACCGGTACATAGGTGAAGTCAGCCAACAGCACAGCGTCCAAAGAAAAGGCGAACACTTCTGGACTCTGGATGATTTTCATGTTTTCTTCTGCCAATAGGTAGTCAAGTCTCTCCCCGTTCTTCAATTCAACTTCTTCCACGTTTCCAAATCCTTTCTTCCTTTAGCCGGATAGCCGTTCACCTACCCGTTATAAAATCATGCTGTATGAAAAGAAGGACTGAATCAAAGAAATCCCTTGAATTCAGTCCTGTTTCCTATGGTCCGGCTGCTAGAACGCCAGACCCTCTATTTGCTTTTATTTAGAAATAACAAGCAAAACAAGCAGTCTTCATCCTGGCGCGGACTGCCAAAATGAACGTTGCAAATATGAAACCCTTCTTCATATAAACGTGCTAAATTATCATAGCCTTCGCCAACCGGTACTTCAGAGCTGCTGCTCTTGCCCGTTTCTTTTTGTTCTCCTTGTTCGGTACTGCTTTCCAATCGATTGCGCAAATGGTGATTCTCCACTGCGAGGCGATGATTTTCTTCCAGCAGTTCCGCTAAGTAATTTTTCAAATCTCCCAACTGCTGATAAAGCTGACCGATTTTCTCTTCCATATCTGTGACTTGTTCAAAAACCTCTTTTTTATTCACGCGTCTTTCCACCCCATCATTCCGTGGCTTGCGTAGATATGACTCCTTCTTCGATGAGCTCATCGATTGTATATTCAATTACTCTTTCCTTTTCGGGAATTTCGATTTGGACGAGTCGTTCCAGAATATTCAATCCGACAACTTTTCCTGCGCCGTATCCGGTAGTGATTTTCTCCCCTAAGTCAGGCAGGATTTTCTTCGCTGTTTCATATTCGTCATTCTCATATTTCAAACAGCACATCAAACGTCCACAAAGACCAGATATTTTCGCCGGATTTAAAGATAAATTCTGGTCCTTTGCCATCTTGATCGATACAGGCTCAAAGTCGCCAAGGAAGGTGGAACAACAGAGCATCCGCCCGCATGGTCCGACACCGCCCAGCAATTTCGCCTCATCGCGCACCCCGATTTGCCGTAATTCTATTCTTGTTTTGAAAACAGACGCCAAATCCTTGACCAGGTTGCGGAAATCGACCCTTCCGTCTGCTGTGAAATAAAAAATGACTTTATTCCGATCAAAGGTGTACTCGACCTCGACTAAGTTCATATCCAGGTTGTGTTCCCGGATCTTTTGTTCGCAAATCCGGTGTGCCTCATGCGAACTTTCCTGATTTTCCACCACCGACAATTTATCCTTCTCGGTTGCTAAACGGATGACCTTTTTCAACGGAAGAACAACATCCTCCTCATCCACCCGTTTGTTGGAAATGACCACTTTGCCGAATTCAATTCCCCGGACGGTTTCCACAATAACATAATCGTCTTTGGAAATGATATTCTCGGCTGGGTCGAAATAATATATTTTACCCGCTTTTTTAAAACGGACGCCAATCACTTCTACCATCTGTCATTCACCTCTTCAAATGAAGTGTAAGCTGCTCCATCGCCAAAGCCGGATGCACATTTTGTTCCAATTTTCTTTTGGCCTCCAGTATCCGCTGCAAAGCATCGGTCGTCTCCTGTTTCGACCAATGCAGCGAGGCTTGAGAAAGCTTGTCTTTTTCATTGATGAAAATGACAGCGTCCTCGTTGTCGACAAAGCTGTACACAATGTCTTTGAACCATAACAATAATAAATCCAGGCCTCTTTGCATTTGTTGTCTCTCTTTAAAATGAGGCATCCATTGATTATGGATGAACAACATGGCTTCCTCCGGTTTCGACTGGAGTACTTCTGTTAATTGTACCACTATCTTTCTGGCATTAGCAAACCAGTCATCATGGCCTATTTCAAGTGCTTCGGTGACATTGTTGGTAAGTGCGGAAATCAATCTCGCATTGGAAGAAGATAACCCTTCTTCCTGCAGCTGCTTCTGCAAGTTGGCTGGATTCAAAGGCTTTAGTGCCATGATTTGGCATCTGGAACGAATCGTTTGCAGAATGGCCTGACTGTTAGATGTGAGAAGCATCGCCGTTGTCTGTTTGCTTGGTTCTTCTAAAAATTTCAACAGCCGGTTGGATGCATTGGCTGTCATTTTTTCTGCGTCTTCTATGATATAGACCTTCTGATTCGATTCCAATCCCGTGTACGTAAACTCCTTTTGTAAGTGAAGGATTTGTTCTTTCTTGATAGATTGGCCATCCGGAATGATCCAATGCACATCCGGATGGTTGCCGGACTCTATACGCTGGCAATCCTTGCATTGCTGGCAAGGTTCCTGACCATTTTTATGACGGCAAAAAATACTCTTCGCCAACACCATGCTGATGGCTTTTTTCCCTGTTCCCCGGTTTCCCTGGAATAAATAAGCATGAGAAACACGTTGTTTCGCCAGACTATTCGTCAGCATCCTGGCTGCCAATGGTTGTATGGAAGCTATATCAGACCATGTTTTCATTTTCTTTCATCCCTACTCGTTGACCTTAAGTATATAAATTCACCAGCAGCCCTTTAATTTCTCCAATCAGGCCTAAAATATCAATCGGCTTTTTTTCCTGTTCCAGTACTCCTTCCGTCAACTCCACCAGCTTTTCATCGATGTTTTCCACTGTTGTGAGCTTTCGGTTGTTTCCATCCATGTTCCAGCTGTGGGAATGTTTTAATTCCATCCCATATTGCACAGCTTCCTTGACAAAGTTTTTCACCATTCGTTTGTACTTCGCTAAATCGCGGAAAGACCTGGCACGCGCCAGTCTTTCCCCTTGAGCGGTCAAATCAGACATTAATTTTTGCAATTCCATCTCTTTTAGCTTATGGCTTTGTGATTCTACCAAGGTTCCAAAACTCTTGCTTCCCCTGACTGTTTGAGGGATATTTTTCGGTGATGCCTCCACTTTTGAACGCATCTCTTGTGATATTTTCATTACTTCTCCTCTTTTTGCCTAAAATTGAAAGAAAGATTCCACCGGTAATACAAAGACAGTCGCACCGCCGACTTCAACCTCGATGGGGCGTGGAATGTAAGAGTCCGCATTTCCACCCATCGGTGAAATCGGAGCTACCATCTGTTCACGCTGGCTGCAGTTATTGCGGATAATATCGAGCGCTCCGTCGACATCTTTATCCTCGCAACCGATCATCAATGTGGTGTTCCCTTCCTTCAGGAAACCACCGGTAGAGGATAACTTGGTCGTTTTGTAATTCCCTTCCCTCAAAGCATCTGTCAGACGATTCGTGTCCTTATCCTGTACTACTGCCAATATCAGCTTCATTTACCTTCTCTCCTTTACGTTCATTTTATTTTATTAAACAAGCAAGCCTGTTCACAAAGCGATCCGCATACTAAGGGTCCACCTTAACCCCTTGCTTGTAGGATAATATCATTCCTCTTTAACGCAAAAAAGAAACAATTTTCTGGTAAGCTTCTTCTGTTACAGCGGCTAAGTCGTTTTCTGCATTGATGGGAGAAATCCTGTTCGGAAACTTTTCCAAAAGTATTCGATAAGCCTGATAAACACTGTCATGGAACTGTTGTTTTTCTAAATCCAGGCGGTTTTTTTCACGTGAAACATTTTCTGCGATCCGCTGCAAACCAACTTCCGGACGTATATCAAAAAACAATGTCAGGTCCGGCATGCAGTCACTGATGGCAAACTGGTTGATTTGGTATACCTCTTCCATTCCCAGCCCACGAGCATATCCTTGATAAGCCAGGCTGCTGTCGACAAACCGATCGCATAACACAATGCGGCCTTCTTTGAGTGCTGGAAGCACTTTTTCCACTAAATGCTGGCGTCTGGCCGCTGCATATAGCAATGCTTCTGTCTTTCCATCCATGGCTGTATGGGAAGGTTCCAAAATAATCTGCCTGATTTTTTCTGCTATCTCTATTCCGCCTGGCTCCCGCGTAGCTGTTACCGAATAGCCCTCCTCCGTCAGTTTCTTCTCTATTTCTTTTAGAACCGAGGTTTTTCCGGCTCCCTCACCGCCCTCAAACGTTATAAAGTATCCTTGCACATTCATTCTCCTTTAGAGCTGTACCTATCTCAGACAATACACGCCTTGTTCGATATGATGATTCTGAAAGTTTATTCCTTGTTTTATTAAATAGTTTATCATCTTTATATGGACTGATGTTATTTTTTCTCCCTTTAACAGCAATGGAATGCCTGGCGGATATGGGATGACTGCCTGTGCTGCTATCCTTCCTTCCGCCTCGTTCCATCCAATGAATTCTTTCCTCATCCGGTTCATCGCTTGATAAGAAGCCTCCAATGAATGGATTTGCTGTTGTTCAATCTGTACTCTTCCTATTGTATCACGGTTGGGAAGGAATTTTAATCGTCCAGAAATCTTTTCTACTGCTGTTTGCAGCCTTTCCCATTCTTGAAAAGGAGCAAGACCGTGAAGGAAAAGCACCTGATTTTCCGTAGAAAGTTCGGGATATATTCCCTCTTCCTCGAACAGTTTAGCAACCTGGATGCCAGACCAACGCTCGTTTACTTCCAGCGTGATTTTTAACGGGTCATCTAATCCGATTTGACTTGGAAGTACTTCCCATTCCCCGACAGTGGAAAGTGCATTGCGCAGCCGGTTCACACTTTCAAGGATGGAAGTTAACGCTTTTTCTTTGATTTCGGACAAATAGTAACGTGCCAGGTCCAGACTAGCCATTAAGGGGTACGATGGACTGCTTGATTGAAGCATTTGCAAGTAATGGGCAACATCCTCTCTGTCAATTACAGGTGACTTGATATGCAGAAAAGATGCCATCGTCAGTGCCGGAGCCATCTTATGAGCTGACTGGACGACAAGATCTGCCCCTGACTCCAACGCAGAAGCGGGGAATTTTTCTGAAAGAGAAAAATGGACCCCATGCGCTTCATCCACCAGTACAGCAATATTTCGCCGATGGGCCATCTCCACCACGGATGGAAGATCAAAAACCGTACCGAAATAATCTGGATAGGTCAGGACAATGGCGCCAACATCGGGATGCTGGTCCATTGCCTGCTTGATTGTGTCCAACTCAGGAGCAGTATAACGCCCAACCCTTCCATCGTAAGCCGGAGCAATGAATACTGGCTCTGCCCCGCTTAATTCCAGTCCATTAAGAATGGATTTGTGACAATTACGCTGTACAAGTACTTTCCTGCCAAGCCTTGCTGCCGTCAACATCATTGCCAAGTTGCCAGCGGTACTCCCGCCTACCAGGAAAAACGTTTCCTCAGCACCAAACCAATTTGCTGCTAGATCCTGCGCCTGTTTAATGACACCGGTTGGTGCATGCAAGTCATCTAATCCAGTCAGCTCCGTTACGTCCAATCGGAGCAATTGAGCAAAATCCTCCAAACCCTTATCAGCGAAAACTTCACCATTTTTATGGCCCGGTACGTGCAAGGAAATTGGCTGTTGTTGAGAAAAAGTTTGTAAAGCTCCGAATAACGGAGTTATATGTTGGTTCATTAACGTCATCCTTTATCGAAAAAACTATTTCCAAGAAACGGTTGTTTTGTAACAAGATATAATTTGCGGCCTATTCTTGTATGACTTCCTTGCATCCTACTTTTATTCAGTATAACATCCCTTCCCCTTGCCGTTATATTAAGAAAAGCCCAGCGGCTGTCTCTGAAAATAAACAAGCTCTTATCCCCAAGGAATAAGAGCTTGTTTATCTATGAATATAATTTTGTTTGTTTCATATTTTTCAATTTATCCAAGTAATACTGATACGCTGCATCAGAAGGTTCCGTATGAATGATTTTCTGTTCACATTCACAACAGATATACAGTGTGTATAAATGAATACCTTTCTGCTTTTCTACTCCACAAACTCCGCAAGTTTCATAAGTTCCTCTGTTTCCCATATTCTCTCCACCTCCGTTAGCTTAGTCTTTCCTAATCTAACGAAACCTATACATCAAACTCTAAATTTCATTATATTGTATTCTATGAAAAATCCAGTAGGAGTTGTTTGTACACAGGGCATTTATTTTTAATCACAAAGTAGGATGGATTTAATTACCAACGAATTATATAATAATCAAAAGTTTGTGTTTACTGGAGGTGGCTCTATGGCCGTCGATTTTCATTCCAAAGCAGTAAGGCTCTCCTATACTAATCGTGATGTGGATCCACTTTGGGAAAATCTTTTATTATCACATGTAGATATTGAAGGCAAAAGGGTGTTGGACTTAGGGTGCGGGGGAGGCATTTATACAAAGGCCCTAGCCCAAATGGGTGCAAAGGAAATAGTCGGTTTGGATTTTTCGAAAGAAATGCTCAAAACCGCCCGTAAATATTGTGAGAACGAACCAAACACTACCTTTGTATGGGGAGACGCTGCTGACACCGGTCTTAAAAATGAACAATTTGACCTAATTTTGAACCGGGCTGTCATTCATCATCTTACCGACCTTCCTTTGTTGTTTGATGAAATGCACCGCTTATTGAAACCGGGCGGGATGGCCTTCATACAGGATCGGACATTGGAGGATTGTTTACTGCCAGGTAATAAGAATCATATTCGTGGTTACTTTTTTGAAGCCTTTCCCAATCTGATTTCTTTTGAACGGGATAGAAGGCCGCTGGCCAAGGATGTGGAACAGTTTTTACAAGCCTCTGGTTTTACAGAAGTCCATTCCACCGTTTTCTGGGAGACCCGCAAACATTATAATTCAGTCCATTGTTTGGAAGAGGATTTAAAGTCAAGAACCGGCCGTGCCATTCTTCACGAACTCACGGATAAAGAGATGAGTATTCTAGTCGGTTACATAAAGAAACAACTTGCCTATTTTGCTGACAGCATCCATGAAAAGGATCGCTGGACGGTTTGGACTGCACACAAATGATATAAGCCCAGAGCAGCTTGTGCTCAATCCCCCGCACCTAGACGCAGCATTGGGTGCTATTTTTTTACCTGAAATCGGCTTAAGACTTGGATATGATGGGCACGGAAAGGGAAATATTTCGTTTAAAACAGGGAGTTTTTCTATTGGACAAAAAGTATAAACTGCGACATAGTTTGAATGCGTCTTGATGACTTCTTATTTTTGTAGAGGTGGAGTTCGATGCTGCGAAAATACCCTGCGCTTTCCGCGGGCGGCTGGTGAGCTTCCTCGAGCTGACGCTCTGCGGGATCTCACCGAGGCCTTTCCTCCCGCGGGAGTCTTCGGGTATTTTCTTCGCTAGGAACAGCTTTCTGTTAAAAAATGCGTGTACTAGACATTTTTCATCCATGGTACTCCAAGCATCGTATCATCAAAAGATTGCCGGGAAAACAAGCAGAAAGTCCAAGAACAGGATAATAAATGGAACTTCAACTATCTATTTATGAAAAGAAGTACACATTTCCTGACAAAGCTTTTAAGATGGCTTGTTCGGACTCAAAGAAAAAGTCTCTAGGTTTGCGATAACACCATGCTTCTTAGCGTAGGTAGCATACGTAGACTCCAGCGGGAACAGCGCGAGCTGAAGATCCACTAGGTAAAGCGGTTTTCTTTACCTAGTTAGCTGAAGCCGTGCCCGCGGAAAGCGAAGTATGCTACCGAAGCGGTGGTTAGCACGCTTTTTGAATAGGACATTACAGTTACTGCGCATTTTCTATCCACTGCGTATGATTTTGGTTCTCTGTCAAATGTGGTGGTGTGATTTTTCTTCCACTCTCTCTTTATCGAAAACCTCACTCTAAAAACAGCTATTTTACTCAGACCGCAGAGGAAATAAACCTACAGAGCCTTTTTAATCGCTTGCTGCCATGAAATTTTATGCTTTAATCGTCCAAAGTATTTGATCCCAAAGGAATCTCCTTTTAAAACCTTTATCGTATTGTTCATTCTCTCGATATACCCATATGAAATGAATCCATATGTACCCGTTTTGTTATCTCTTTACAGAACGGGCACGTTTGTCATTTTTGTCTTGTGTGTAGTTCTGCCCTAAAGCCATTTCCAACAAAAAAGACACCCTTGAGCGAGTTCGAACTCATTCAAGGGTGTCTTTGTTTTGCCTGGCGGCGTCCTACTCTCGCAGGGGCAAAGCCCCAACTACCATGGGCGCTGGAGAGCTTAACTGCTGTGTTCGGCATGGGAACAGGTGTGGCCTCTCCGCTATTGCCACCAGGCCTGCAGGATACAGGTCGTTCTGTGTTGTTCACAGGACGTGAACGGGCTTAACAGAACTTCCTTGGTGATTAATTAAGAAAAGTGTACCTTCAAAACTAGATAAGAAGGAAGACATCAACGAACTTCACACGTTTGAATCTCGCTCTGCGGACAAAGTCCGCGACGCTTTATACTTAATCCAGTTACGGCTCCTAACAGCTAGTGTATAGTTCATCCAGCTTTTCGTACGCTTAAAGCGGCGCACTACAATCTGGCTGATCTATCCATACGCTGTTGACCAGTCGCCTTCACTTTTTGTTTTAAGTTAAGTCCTCGATCGATTAGTATCCGTCAGCTGCACGTGTCACCACGCTTCCACCTCGGACCTATCAACCTCATCGTCTCTGAGGGATCTTACTCATTTAAAATGATGGGAAG
>NZ_JBEWYY010000015.1:0-73512 GCF_041366435.1 Sediminibacillus sp. JSM 1682029 | reverse complement strand
TCCTTTGTAGAAGATTTGGGAACTAGTTAGGTCTTCTTCTACAATAGGAGCAATTTTTATTTTTGTAAACAGATTACATATTCTTTCATTAAAGTAAAGATAACCCATTAATGCAACGCTAGTGGGTCAGTCCCTCGTAAAAAGAGGGACTGACCCCAGACGCTGTAACAGACTAAAAGATTTTGTCCGGTTATTGGATGATTATTTGGGGAAGGAATAAACTAATATATAGGGCATGAGAGAAAAATGTCGAAATTTACACTTGCAAGACGTCTGACAAGCTGTTAAAATCCATAATTGGAAAACAAGGACTGAAAGCATTTTCATTTTAGGTGCATGACTGGAAAAACATGGTGCATTTGTGAGGCCAGAAGCCTGCTTCGTATCCCAGGCGGAGAGCCGAATATCACCGTATTTCCAAGAATGCAACGGCTTTCATGTCTGTAGCGATAAAGCGGTAATAGCAGCTGCCTGAGAAGGGGTGGCCTGTATTCCGCTAATGACTTTAAGGGAGGCTCATGCCGTGGATATTCTTCTTGGTTTGCTGGCAATTGTTATCATCCTCGGGATTTCATTTTTATTGTCCAATGACCGCAGCAACATTAATTATAAAGGGATAGCAATTATGCTGATCGCACAGGTGATTACCACTTGGTTCATGTTTAAGACCAAAATTGGTGAATGGGTGATCACTGGTATTTCTGATGGTTTCAATAAGTTGATCGATTTCGGGATGGAAGGGATCAACTTTGTCGTAGGCGGTTTAATGGTCGAAGAAGGAGGCAGCGTGTTCTTCTTCAACGTTCTGTTATTGATCGTCTTCTTTTCCACTATTTTGGCCGTGCTCACGCATCTGAAGATTTTGCCGACAATCATCAAATATTTCGGCGGATTCCTATCATACATTACAGGACTTCCCAAGGTGGAATCGTTCAATGCTGTCAATAGCATCTTTTTCGGTCAGTCGGAGGCGCTGATTGCGATTAAATCGCAGTTTCATCACCTTAGCGACAATCGTCTTTATATTGTCAGTGCTTCCGCAATGGGTTCTGTTTCCGCGTCCATTGTCGGGGCTTATATTCAAATGCTTCCCGCACAATACGTGTTGGTTGCACTGCCGCTGAACATGTTCAGTTCCTTGATCATCGCATCCATGATTTCTCCGGTAAAAGTCGATAAAAAGGACGACAAAGTCGACATCAAGGAAGTGTCAGATTCCAAAAGTATTTTTGAAGCGATGGGTAACGGAGCGCTGGACGGCGGAAGAATCGCCTTGATTGTCGCCGCCATGCTGATTGCTTTCATTGCTTCACTTGAACTGGTCAACTGGATTATCCAGGCGATTTTCGCAGGTGTGACCCTCCAGCAGATTCTTGGCTACATTTTAGCTCCAATCGGATTCTTGATGGGTATCGCACCGGGAGAGTTGATTCAAGCTGGCGGTATCATGGGTACGAAAATCGTCACCAATGAATTTGTCGCAATGCTGGAATTACAACCGGCAGTCGATTCACTGTCTGAGAAAACAGTCGGTATCGTCACGGTCTTCTTGACCAGCTTCGCAAATTTCTCTTCCATCGGTATCATTGCAGGTACTGTACAGGCGATTGATTCGAAAAAAGCCGTGGCCGTTTCAAAATTCGGCCTGAAGCTGTTACTAGGGGCGACATTGGGCTCGATTTTGTCAGCCACAATGGCAGGATTGTTTTTATAATTCGAAAAAGGGTATTCGTGAGATACCCATGGCTGCCGGGATTTCCCGGCAGTCTTTTTTTGATGTGAGAAATTATTCATTCGGTGTATAATTCTTTTTTGATTAAGAGTGCCAAACGGATTAGTTGTATACTGGACAGTTCTCAAACAGGAAAATTAATGATTGGCAACGTTTATATTACAATGAAGGTGGAATGAAAAGTAATATCACGACAAAGAAAGGACGTTGTTTATGTCTGAGCAATATAAATTGTTTATCAACGGTCAATGGGTGGAGACTGATGAAACACTGGATGTACTCGATAAATATTCCCAGAAAACGTACGCCACCGTATACAAAGCGGGAGAGGAACAGGTCGACCAAGCCATTTCCAGTGCTGAGTCTGCCTTTCACAACCATCCGTTATCCCCATATCAACGGTATGAGATATTGAAAAAAGTCAGTGAATTACTTGCAGATAATAAAGAGGAATTAGCTCAAACGATTACGAGAGAAGCGGGAAAACCGCTAAAACAGGCCCTGACAGAAATCGATCGCAGCTCGCAAACCTTTGAGGTTGCGGCAGAAGAAGCCAAACGGATCAGCGGCGAAGGGGTGCCGGTGGAAGCTGCCCCCGGTTCGGAAAACCGGATGGCATTCACCATCCGTGTTCCAGTCGGAGTGGTCGGGGCCATCAGTCCGTTTAATTTCCCGTTGAATTTAGTTTCGCATAAAGTGGCTCCTGCAATCGCGGCAGGCAATGCGGTCGTTTTAAAGCCGGCAAGCGCGACGCCGATCACTTCTTTAAAGCTTGCTGAGCTGTTCGTGCAGGCAGGGCTTCCAGCCGGTCTGTTCAATGTCATTGTCGGTTCCGGTTCGGTCGTCGGCCAGCAAATGATGGAGGACAGTCGTATCCAGCTTTACACGTTTACCGGAAGTGCCAAAGTCGGATTAAAACTGAAACAGACAACCGGGTTGAATAAACTCATCCTGGAACTGGGCAATAATTCTCCGGTCATTGTCGACAAGGATGCAGATGTCGAACAGGCTGCGAACAACATTGCGCAAAAAGGTTTCGCCTTTGCCGGACAGGTTTGTATTTCAGTGCAACGAGTGTATGTTCATGAAGAAATCAAAGACACTTTCCAAAAAAGGCTGATAGAAGCTGTCAAATCACTGAAAGTCGGAGATCCGAACGACCCTGATACCGATGTCGGTCCGATGATCGCTGAATCGGAAGCAGAACGTGCGGAACAGTGGGTGAAAGAAGCTGTCGACAACGGAGCCGAACTGTTAATCGGCGGGGAACGAAACGGACCAGTTTATCAACCGACCGTCGTCAATAGCGTGAAAAAAGACATGAAAGTCGTGTGTGAAGAAATCTTTGCTCCGGTAATCAGTTTAATCAGTTACAATAATCTCGATGACTGTATCGACGAAGTGAATGAATCGCCTTATGGCTTGCAGGGCGGCATCTTTACGCAAAATCTCGATACAGCATTCTATGCTGCCAGAAAAGTAGAGGTCGGCGGGCTGATGATTAATGACTCTTCCCAGTACCGTGTAGACCTGATGCCATATGGTGGCGTCAAAGACAGTGGCTCAGGAAAAGAAGGGCCGAAGTATTCGATAGAAGAAATGACGAATGAGCGATTGATTGTATGGAACTTAAAAAACGGCTGATTCCTCAGGAGTGGACAGCAAACGAGAAGAGCTTCGGACAAAATCCTCATGACCAAAATGAAAACAGAACATCTTTCTGTTTGGATTTGTCTACCCTTCTCATCTGAAAAGTGCGGCTATCCATTCCGGCAAGGTACTTCGCTTTCCATAGCGATACGAAACACGCATTAAACAACAGGACAAAAAGCAAAAAACCGAACGAATTTGATTGGTGGCATTTAGAATTCGCTCGGTTTTTTGCTATGGTGGTTGTTTTTGTTCCCCGCTCTTTTTGATGGGAAGTCTGGTATTCTTTTAAAAGGGCGTATAGGCTTTTATCATTCTTTAGCAAGTTGACCAGCGAGCTTCCGTTGCAGGAAAACAAGCCTTCCGTATAAGGTAATGGCCCCAGCGCTTAAGCCGATAATAATGCCCATCCAGTAGCCGAACGGACCGAATTCGGTGAAATTGGCCAGAACCCAGCCGCTGGGTAGACCGATGAGCCAGTAAGAAATCAATGCCATGATCAGTGTGATGTTGACATCTTTATAGCCGCGCAACGCACCTTGCAACGGTGCCCCGACAGCGTCGGCAAACTGAAAGAAAATCGCGTAAAATATGAACTGCTTCGTCAGGTTGATGACAGCCGGGTTATCGTTATACAATCGGGCAACGGCGTCATCGAGGGTATATAAAATCAATCCAGCGAAAAAAGAAATCGCAATCCCGCAGCACAGACCGATGTAGGAGTATACTTTCGCATCATGCACCCTTCTGCCGCCTACTTCAAACCCGACGGCAATCGTTAAGGCCATCGCAATACTAAGGGGAATCATATATAGATAGGATGCAAAGTTGATCGCTGCCTGATGGGCGGCAATTGTTTCCGTACTATATACACTCATCAGAAGGGTCACTGCTGCAAAAATGCTGGTTTCAAAAAAGATGGCAAATCCTATCGGGATGCCGATGCGCAGCTGTTCCCACCAAGCGTGCAGGGAAGGTCTGCGCCAATGCCTGAAAATCATATAAAAACGGAAGGGCTTGTATCGATAGATAACCAAGACCGCTACTGCGCAGGATATCCAGTAAGTCAACGACGAGGCTATCCCGGCGCCAATCCCGCCTAATGCCGGCATGCCCAACCGCCCGAAAATGAACATATAATTAAATAGAATGTTGAGCGGGAGCGATATCAATATAACCATCATCGAGGTTCGCGTCTGACCTAATGCATCGATGAAACAACGAAGCAAATTGAACAAAAACAAGGGAATGATACCTGTTGCCAGCGCGGCTAAATAATACTTGGCCACATGGGCGACTTCTGACTCCAAATCCATCCGGTTGAGAATTGGATCGACAACAAAGAAGCCGATGATGGTGACTACTGTTGCCAAACCGACCGATAAATACATGCCCTGCCGGACGACTTCCGGAACTTCCTTCTCTTTCCCGCCTCCGACTAATTGAGATACGATTGGAGATAATGCAAGCAATATTCCGTTGATTCCGGTGAATACTGGGACCCACAGGTTAGAGCCGATCGCGACTCCGGCCAAATCATGGGTACCGAATCTTCCCGACATCACGGTGTCAAAAAAATTCATGGCATATAAGCTTAACTGGGTTATTAAAATGGGAATAAGAATTACGAGGAATAATTTGAGTTTTTGTTTTAATGAATTCGACCGGTACATACTGCTCTTCCTTTTTACATAGATTTCGATTAGGATAGAGAGGATTATAGCACATTCCTGTTCATTATTATACTTAGGTTTCTTATGGATAACACTACTACCACAGAAAGAGAGAGGAATTAACATATGAGTGACAAACGGATATTATTTACTGGCGGGGGGACTGCCGGCCATGTAATCGTCAATCTTGCGGTCATTCCCCATTTTCAAAAAGAGGGATGGAAAATAGATTATATCGGGTCGAAAAACGGTATTGAAAAAGAGCTGATCGGCCGTCTCGATAATGTAGAGTATCATGAAATCTCTACAGGCAAGCTGCGACGTTATTTTTCGAAGGAAAACTTTAAGGATCCCTTCAAGGTGTTGAAAGGGGTGCTGCAATCTTACCGGATTATCGGGAAGCGTAAACCGTCGGTCATTTTCTCAAAAGGCGGATTTGTCTCCGTACCGGTGCTTGCAGCGGCCTGGCTTCGAAAAACCCCTGCAGTGATTCATGAATCAGACTATACGCCCGGGCTTGCCAATAAGCTGGCCATTCCTTTTGCCAAAAAAGTGTTGACCACTTTTCCGGAAACGATTCAATACTTGCCGGAAACCAAAGCGGAATGGATCGGGGCAGTTGTACGCGATGAATTATTCGAAGGCAACAGGGAAAAAGGATTGGCTATCGCCGATTTGGATAACAGTAAACCGGTGTTGCTGATCATGGGGGGAAGCGGCGGCTCTGCCAAAATCAATGAATCAGTCCGTGGTAGCCTGGATGAGCTGCTTGAGGACTATCAAATCATTCATATTTGCGGGAAAAATAATGTGGATCCATCCATCAAAAAACGAGGATATACCCAGTTTGAATATGTAAATGAAGAGCTGAGCGATTTGTTTGCCGCAACCGACTTTGTCTTGTCCAGGGCCGGGTCCAATGCAATCTTTGAGTTCCTGGCTTTGCGAAAACCGATGCTGCTCGTACCGCTTTCCCGGAATGCAAGTCGTGGAGATCAAATACTGAATGCCAATTCTTTTCAAAAGCAGGGGTATGCCCACATGGTCGAAGAAGAGGAATTGACAGACAACCGGCTTGTAGAGGAGCTGAAGCGACTGAAGCAAGAAAAAGCGACGATTCTCCAACATATGCGAAATTATGAAAGTCGCGAGGCGAAGCAGCAGGTCATTTCGACCATTAAACAGGCAGGGCGCATCGGCAGCCAAAAATAAAGGTATAGGACATGACATAGTGCACATAACCACTCCGGCAGCTCATTTCACTTTCCACGGGTACAGCTTCAGCTATTTTGTCAAAGAAGATTTCTTTGCCAATTGGATCTTCAGCTCGCGCTGCTTTCGCTGGAGTCTCCGTGCCTTGCAGGAATGGATGGTTTGCCCCATCATCCTAAGAGAAGCTATAATATTTGCTTCAGAGAATAAAAATCGAAAAAAAGAAAAACCGAGCGAGTTCGAATACGCAGCGTTTCGAATCATCGTTCGGTTTTTTCTTTGGCAACTATGTCTTTGTTCCGGTTTTGTTTGACCCTGAAATTGGCGGAATCAATGGATGCTGTACTTTTCTATGGCAAGCACCACTCCAACCCCCTCCCTCGAGGTCTCGGCAAAGCCTCGTTATGGAAGAAAAATGCCAATTTGACGCTCGGCCCAGACTGGAACGGGCGGGTGACGATGAGCTTCCGCTTCGCTCCTCATTCTTCTTGTTTGCGATGGAACGGCCACCAGTTACCTTGTTTGAACAGTCGTACCATGATCGGTATGAACAGTGGCAGCATGATCACTGCATATAAGAACAATCCAGTAAGCACAACTGTAGCGATCTGCAACAAGGATAAGACACCGGCCGGCATCATTGCGCTGAATGTTCCTCCTAGTATTACTGCGGCCGAGATAATGACTGTGCCCATGTTTTTCATGGCCGATAACAGCGCATCCTTGATTGTCATGCTGCTGTTCTCGTTAAACCGACCCATCAGGAAGATACTGTAGTCTATTCCAAGAGCGATCAGGATGACAAATGCAAAGAACGGAACTGCCCAGCTTATGCCTTCATAATCGAGAATGTTGATGAAGATAATTTCGGCAATTCCCATCGACGTATAGTAAGTCAGAACAAGCGATCCAATCAGATAAATCGGCATTACAAGCGAACGCAGCAGGATCACCAAAATAATGAAAATCCCCGCCAGCATAAAGATGACGGTACGTGAATAGTCCTGATCGGAAATTTCCTGTAGGTCATGGTTTGTACTGCTTACACCACCGATGGAAGTTTCGAAATCTGCAAAAATCGTTCCATCTTTCGCCTCATCCACAGCTTCCTCCAAATCTCCGATAAAATCGACCGACTCTGTCGAGTATGGGTTGTTGCTCAATACCACTTCAAAAGTCGTAATGGTTTTATCATCTGACAAATATGGTTCGATACCTTCTTGGAAATCTTCGTTTTCGATGGCTTCTTCTGGTATGTTGACCGTCGGTTGTTGTTTGGCGGTTGAAAACTCGTCCAGGTAACTTTGTACTTCTTTCAGGCCGTCGGAAATTTGCACCAACCCATCCGATCCTTCTTGAAGCCCGTCTGCCAGCTCGGAAAGCTGGGACTGCATGTCACTGAAAGCCCCCTTCAGTTCTTCTTGACCGCCGTAAATATCGGTCAGCCCATCCTGCAGGCTTGGGATATTATTGACGACTTGCTGTTGTCCATCAGAGGCCTGATTCAGCCCGGACTGAAGATCGCCTACAGCATCGCTCAACTGTGAAAGACCGTCAGCCAATTGTTCCTGCCCGTCGATTGTACTGGTGAATCCTTGATTTGCTTCTTGCAAACCAGTTAAGACTTGTCTTTCTAGCGTGTTATTTAAACCGGCCAAACCGGGTTGCTCGTCGGTTCCTTGTACGACTGCGGCCAGCTGGCCTTTCGCCGTTTGAAAATCCGGATCCTGTGCAAGGGCCGGGTTGTTTTGTTCAGCACTGTTCAGGCTTTGCAAGGACCCTGAAAGGACTTGCTCCATCGATTGATATCCTTGGACGAGCGAACTCAACCCTTGTTCCACCCCTTGATAGCCATTCAGTAATTCCCGATTGCCATCGATAGTTTGCTGGAGGTTGGTTTGGATTGTTTCCAGGTTGCTTTGAATTTCCCCGGCTCCTTGAGCCCCGGAGGCAATACCGGCTTGGATTTCTGACAATGCAGATTGCATTTCGCCAATCCCGTTGTTTGCTTCCTGGGTACCGTTCATCAATTGATCTACTCCGGATTCCGCCTCTTTCAACTGTGGCTGGGAATCCTTAAGTTGATCGGCTGCATCGGAGAAACCAGATTCAATCTCATCAATTCCATCCGTACTTTCGCCGACTCCTTCACTAAGCTGATCGGTTTGACTATCAACTGTGAAATCTTCGATTACGTCACCGGCAGGGCGGGTTGCACTTCGAACGGAATCGACCCCGTCAAGAGCCGCGATGTGCTGGGAAAGCAGCTCGATATCCTGATAGTCTTCCGGTGATTCGATTTGCTTATCTGTCTTCAATACTACGGTGGCAGGCATTGCCTGGCCAGGTCCTACAGAATCTGCAATCCAGTTAAAAGCCTGCACAGATCCGTAATCATTACCTATCTCATCTAGTGAGTTATAGGATTTTTGCCCGTTGTATGCAATCACACTCGGTACGGTGATGACCAAAACAATCAATAAAGAAATGAGCGGCCTTGTCCAGGCAAAGGTGCCGACTCGCCCCCACAGTTTGCTTTCATTGTGGGAAACATTTTTATCAAACGGCCAGAACAACTTCCTGCCTAGAACGACGAGGAAGAACGGTACAAGTGTGGCCAAAGCAATCAAAACGACGGCGACCCCCACCGCAACAGCTACAGCAGATTGGTAGAGGGAAAAGGTCGAAAAGCCGATGGTCGAAAAACCGATCAAAACAGCCAGCCCGGCGAAGAATATCGTTTTCCCTGCGGCTTTATATGTCGCCATTACTGCTTCCTTGGTCGTTTCGTGATGCGCTAGTTCCTCTTTAAATCGGCTGATCAGCAAAATACAGTAATCTGTTCCGATTCCGAACATGACGGCAACCATGAAAATCTGGGTGAAGTTCGATAGCGGGAAATCAACCGTATCGGCCAGAATCGACACAATTCCCTGGGCCGCCAAATAACTGATCCCGACCGTAAGCAGCGGGATGAACGGCGCCACAACCGACCGGAAAACTAAAAAGAGGATGATCAGGATAATCGCTACGGTGATGTATTCTGTTTTTTTCAAGCCCTCTTGGGAATTGACCATGATATCATCGGAAATGTAGGTCTCTCCAGTCAGGTAGTGTTCGATCTCGATGGAAGAGGTTGCCTCGTATATGGCATCCCGGGATTCCTGAACTTCACGGTCGGCAAGCGATACGTTCATTGGCACCATGATGGTCGTTCCATCTTCTGAAACGACTTGTTCCTCAATTTCTTCGCTTTCCTCGAACGACATTACTTCTGATATCCCCAAATCTGACTCACGGTCCTGAAGATTCTCGATCCCTTGGGCAATCTCCTGCTTTTGGCTGTCGCTGATTCCATCATCTTCATGAAAGACAAGAACAGCGCTCGCCGTATCCTCCTCCTTGTCATCAGACATTTGTTCCAGCAGTTCGCCTGCTCTTGAAGAGGAGTAACCGTCAGGAACCCCGATTTGTCCTTTGTCCCGCACTAAATCCTGCAAGTTTGGGGAAAACACCAATAAACAAATGGCTGCAGCAATCCAAACAATGAACACTGCCCATCTGAGCTGAATAATTCTTCTCATTACACTAACCCCTTACTTATAAAGTCTATTTGTTCAAAATCAAGCGTCATTTTTTTCTGAGAATGTGGACCAGCTTATCCAGCGTCTGGATGAACTGTCCGATTTCTTCTGTTTTAAATTCAGAAAGAATTTCACCGAGAACCTCATACAGCTTCTCCCTGCCTTGATTCATGGTATGCACCCCGGAATCGGTCAGCGTTAAGTAAACAATCCTGCGATCATTTTCGTCTCGTTCACGATTGACGAAACCGCGTTCGACCAGGCGATTGACTTGTGCGGTCACCGCGCTTTTCCCGATAGAGAATTCGTCGGCGATGTCAGAACTGGTGCATGGTTGATTTTTATGGACAAACCGGAGCGTGCCGAACTGGTCGGAGGTCAACTCTTGATGTACCTGCTCATTCATTAATATATTGACCCTGCGATTGACTTCATTCATCGCAGACGTGTATATATCAATCAAATCATTGAGCTCTTTATCCTGCATGTTTTCACATCCTTTTAAATAGTTCGATGGGTGAACAGTTTGATGACTGAACAATATTTAAACATGGTTTCCTGCAAAAAGCAACTGATTGGCAGCCGAAATAAGAGAAGACTGAAATTTTCTGCCGGAAGGACAAGCTTCCGTTTCATTCGTTATAATAAAGAAAACTGTACAAAATGAGGGGAATAACATGAAACCGATTATCTGCCGGTATTGCGGAAAACCAATTGAAAAAAGAGACCAGCTTGTAACAGCCTCCCATTGGCTGCGGGTGCGCCCATACCATTATGTTTGTTTTGAAGAAGTGGAAAAGGAGTCTTCGACCATTTATAACAGTTGGACACCGTTGAACGGACCTGCCGGGAATATAACGGCGGCAATCATGGCAATGTTGGCTGTATGGTTGTTGCTGACAGGCACTTGGGGTGTTGCAGGCAGCTTGATTGGCCTTCTCGCCTCATACAGGGTATTGCTCCGACTGACAGCCTTCCTGTTGTTCGAGAGAAAAGTGCCTAGATAAAAAAGGTTTGGCGCAGAAACAAGCAGGGTAAAAAGTAATGATTTGATTTGTCTTTTTACCCTGAATTCGCAGAAAAATCGAGCATATCTAACAAAAACGATAGAATCCCCGCCTATTTGCCTATAACCGACATCCTTCGACATTCTTTGCTTGTTAGTACATGCCAGTCGGTTTGGGTTTCCGGTTTGCTTCGGATAGAATGGAAGATGTTGTCCATTGCCGGCATTTTAATTTTATGATTTGGAAAACAGGTGCAGTATCACCAGCATCACCATGTATTATTTTCTTCATTATCTCCTGGAAGAAAGCATGCTCATCCTCCACTACTAACATTTTCTGAAGATTGCGAAATAATGCAACGCGATTCATTCAACGGAGTGCCAGCTTTTATATATGCGGGTTGATTTTTGCCTGCCGTATTGGACTGTTCGTTGAAAATGCATTGGTTCAAAGAAAACCGAACTATAAAATTAACATGCTTCAATGGCGTCTTGACATGAAAAAATCACCAAAAGGGGAAAAGCTGATGAAAAAATTATTGTTTTTATTGATGACGAGTTTACTAGTGTTTTTAGCTGCCTGTGGCGGATCAAACAGCTCGGAAGGTGGTTCCGGGGGAGAAGGAAGCGTTGATACGATCGTTCTTGCCGACGCCGGATGGGATAGTATCCGGTTCCATAATAGTGTAGCGCAAAAAATAATTGAAAATGGGTATGGTTACGACACCGAGGTGACTCCAGGATCTACAGCTGCTACACTTCAAGGTCTGCGTGAAGGCGATATTAATGCCTACATGGAGATATGGACGGATAATGTGAAAGAGGTCTACGAAGAAGCAATCGATTCAGGTGACATAGAGAAAGTTTCGACCAATTTTGATGATAATCAGCAGGGTCTGTATGTTCCTACCTATGTAATTGAAGGGGACGAGGAACGGGGCATTGAACCAATGGCTCCAGAATTGAAAACAGTAGAAGACCTTAAAAACTACCCGGACGTATTCGAAGATCCAGAAGACCCGGGAAGAGGAAGGATTTTGAATGCACCTAGCGGATGGGCAGTAGCCGAACAAATCGATCAGAAGTTTGAAACATATGGTTTGGATGAAACGATGAACAATTTCATGCCAGGTTCCGACGCGGCCATCGTTACATCACTGGCTGATGCTTATGAATCTGGTGAAGCTTGGGTTGGTTACTATTGGTCTCCGACAGCAGTAACGGCCATGTACGATCTTACAAAGCTGGAAGAGCCGGCTTATGACGAAGAAACCTGGAATGAAACCAGAGGAACAGAATTTCCGCCAAATGATGTAGTGGTTGGTGTGCACAAAGACCTTCCGGATCAGGCTCCGGAAGTGGTAGAGTTTTTGAGCAACTATGAAACGAGCAGTGCCTTGACGGAGGAGGCATTGACCTACATGAATGAAAACGATGCATCTGCAGATGAAGCTGCAGAGTGGTGGATGAATGAACATGAAGATCTTTGGACGGAATGGGTGCCGGAAGATGTAGCGGAGAAAGTAAAAGAAGCACTATAAGTAGCTGCTGATCATGTGTAAACTGGCTGCTTTCATAAAGCGGCAGCCGGTTTATGTCATTAGCTGGCCGGAATCGGTCAGCTACTTTCGGTTTTAAAGACAAGCATTCTGTAAAACTTGCAAAATAACTAATAGGTGAGGTGAAAAAACTGCTGAACAGCAGTTGTGCCGATGAGTGATTTTCCTGCTATTCAAAGTCATTTAGGTGACTATGTTTCTGATTTTGTTGATTTTCTGGACAATGCCCTGGCGGGTTTGTTTGATTTTATCTTTTTTATATCTTCCCGGACCATCAATGGTATTGAAGCGTTTTTAGATTTTTTGCCATGGTGGTTGTTCCTCGTTCTCATCTTTTTACTGGGCTGGTATTTTAAATCCCTCTGGTCCGGCTTGTTGTATGCTTTCTTTATTTTCTTAGTCGGAACTTTTGGGTTATGGGAAGAAATGATGATGACGATTTCGATTGTACTGTCTGCCGTTATCATCTGTTTGGTCATCGGTATCCCTCTCGGGGTCTGGATGGCCTTTAGCAAAGGGTTTTCAACGGTAATGCGCCCATTCTTGGACGCGATGCAGACAATGCCGAGTTTCGTGTACCTGATCCCTGCCATCTTTTTCTTTGGACTTGGTAATGTATCGGCTATTTTTGCCACATTGATTTACGCACTGCCGCCGGTCATCCGTTTGACGGAACTGGCAATACGAGGAGTGGATCCGGAAGTAGTCGAATCGGCTCAATCTTTCGGATCTTCCAGATGGCAAATGCTGACCAAAGTACAGCTGCCGCAAGCTCTGCCTACAATCATGGCCGGGGTCAATCAGACGACGATGATGGCGCTCGCCATGGTCGTTATCGCCTCGATGGTTGGTGCGCAAGGTTTGGGAGAGCAAGTCCTGATTTCGATCAATCGAATCGATATTGCGCTCGGATTTGAAGCCGGTATCAGTATCGTGTTCCTGGCAATTATTATCGACCGTGTCACTGGCGGTGTTGCAGATCGTTTCCAGAAGCATAGGAGGGCAAAGTAATGGCGAACAGTAAAGTGAAAATCGACCATGTTTCCAAGATTTTTGGTTCCAAACCGAAATCGGTGATTCCGCAGGTGAAAAACGGTAAATCGAAAGCGGAAATATTGGAAGAGACGGGGCATACGGTCGGTGTTTATGATGCATCGATGGAAATCGAGGAAGGGGAAATATTCGTGATCATGGGGCTGTCGGGAAGCGGCAAATCAACGCTTATCCGTTGCTTCAATCTCTTGAATAAACCGACAGATGGTTCGATTTATGTGGATGGAGAAAATATTGTCGAATATAATTCCTCCCAATTGAAAAAATTCCGTCAGGATAAAATCGCCATGGTTTTTCAGCATTTCGGGTTATTCGACCACCGAACGGTTCTGGAAAATATCGAGTATGGTTTGGAAATAAAAAATGTGTCAAAAGAAAAACGACGACAAATCGCCAGAGAAAACCTGGAAGTAGTCGGATTGAAAGGTTACGAAGATAAGTATCCCGATGAGCTTTCCGGCGGCATGCAGCAGCGTGTTGGCTTGGCCCGTGCGTTGGCCAATGATCCTGATATATTGTTGATGGATGAACCATTCAGTGCTCTAGATCCACTGATCAGAAGGGAAATGCAGCTTGAACTGCTGGATATCCAGGAACGGCTCAAAAAGACGATCATTTTCATCACCCACGATGTCAATGAGGCATTTAAACTCGGTGACCGGGTTGCTGTCATGAAAGATGGGAAAGTAGTGCAAATCGGTACCCCGGAAACCATCCTGGAAAGTCCGGCCAATGATTATATCTCTGATTTCATTAAAGATATCGACCGATCGAAAATTCTTCAGGCTGAAAATGTCATGATTAAACCGAACGCCCTTGTCTCCTTGAAGGATGGATTGAAGGTTGCCATCAAAGAAATGGAGGAAAACGGTATATCCAGCGTTTTTGTTGTCGACCGCAGCAGGAATCTGCAAGGGATCGTTACAATCGATGATGCCATCGAGGGTATTAAGGAAAAGAAGAGCCTCGAAGACGTACTCAATCAGGATGTAACGACAGTGGGCAAAGATGAGTATGTCAATGACATTATTCCGAAGGCGCTTGAATCCAAGTATCCGCTGGCAGTGACAAGCGGGAACGGCAGGCTGGAAGGCTTCATTCTAAGGGTCCATGTTTTGTCCGGACTTGTCGCGGAAGAAGTTAACGAAAGCACGGAATATCACGGTTGATTGCCTGAAAGAATGATTCGGATAACACGTCAGGATTGCGGCTTGCAGAGAACCTAAAGGTTTTTTGCAAGCTTTTTTATGAAGGATAGAATCGACATGGCTACGAAGCCGATTCGTGCTTCTTTTCTTCCATTCCCTGTTTCGTTAGAATGAGGACAGAAGAGCAATTCAATATAGGAAGGGGATAACAAATGGGTTTGGAAACGACGACAAAGCTGAAGAACGGTGTGGAAATTCCTTCGGTCGGCCTTGGTGTCTATAAGGTCGAAGAGGGGGAGCAGGTATATGAATCAGTTAAATCTGCCTTGGAAATCGGATACCGCCACATTGACACCGCTTCTTTTTACCAAAATGAAGAAGGGGTCGGACGTGCTGTGAAAGACAGCGGCATCCCACGAGACGAAATTTTTATTACTACGAAAGTGTGGAACAACGAGCAAGGCTTCACGGAAGCCTTGGAGGCATTCAACCGCAGCCTGACCAAACTCGGGACGGATTATATCGATTTGTATCTAATCCATTGGCCGGTACCTGACAAATACAAGGATACTTGGCGTGCTTTGGAAAAAATATATCGCGATGGAAAGGCACGAGCCATAGGAGTAAGCAACTTCTTGCCACACCATTTGGATGATTTGATGCGAGATGCGGAAATCCGACCGATGGTCAATCAAATAGAACATCATCCCAAGCTGGCCCAAACTGAAACAAGAAAGTTTTGCCGGGATCACGAAATTGCTGTGGAAGCTTGGTCGCCGATAGGAAAAGCAACTTACTTGGATGAACCGCTGCTTTGTGACTTGGCCGAAAAGTATGGCAAAACAGCAGCCCAAGTCGTTCTTCGCTGGCATTATCAGAATGGAACGATCATCATCCCGAAATCCACCCGGGCAAGCAGGCAACGGGAAAACGCGTCCATTTTTGACTTTGAGCTTTCCGGCGCGGAAATGGAAAAGATAGACGGGTTGGATCAGGACCACCGGCTCGGTGCACATCCGGATAATTTTAATTATGAATAAAAGAAAAGAGACCGGGACAAAAGCATAATAAGGAAAAGAAGTACTCCTGGTCTCCATGCGGCTTCGCTTTCTATCCGCAAGGACATGAGGCAAAACGGAAAACACACCATAAGAAGGTATCTCCATCCAACGGAGGCAGGGTACATAGACTCCAGTGGAATGAGCGCGAGCTGAAGATCCACTTGGCAAAGCGATATTCTTTGCCAATTTAGCTGAAGCCGTGTCCGCGGAAAGCGAAGTACCTCGCCGGAGTGGAAAGTTGCACTTTTATAGGGTAGAACGTTTAGCTTTTTGCTCATCAAAAAAACCGAACGAATGATGGATCGTTCGGTTTTCATTTTGGTCACGATGCTTTTGGCACAGACTCTTTTTAATCGATAATCCCTTGTCGGATAATGTTGACGTTGAGGTTCAAGTCCAATTTCATTTCCGGTAAAAGCTTGCGCCATTCCTCCTGGGTGACCGGATGCTTTGCGTTATAGATGCTGCCGAATCCAATAGGATCAACCTTCAGTTCCCGGAATTTATCGAGTAACTGGTTGATTTGCCGATTCATATCTTTTTCAATCGCTTTTTCCAGTTTTTTGACGACTTCTTCTTTATCCAACTCCAGCTGTTCGGAAATTTCGAGCAGTCGTGCTTGTACCTTAATATCGGATTGGAAGCGCAACTCTTCTTTTGAGACCAATTTGATGGAGTTATGGCTCCGCAGTTCACTTAGGGAAAGAAACAAGGACTCCTCTTCCCGTTGGTCGGTATCCTTTTGACGGATGTTTTCAAATTCTTCAATTGGCAACGAAAGCTCAATGCGGCCGGATTGGTACCGACCTGAAAGGAGCTTGATAAAAAAGCCTTCTTCGATGGAAATATCTCCGGCATAGGTTTCATCACGAAACAGCGCCATTCGTTCGATACTGGGCATATGCTCGACCACACTTATCAGCGGAAGAACCGGATCGCTTCCGATGTCGTAGTATTTATGCATGAAATCCCTTAACGTGGTCCGGATCAAAATTTCCTGATCGACATTTGTATCGATCAATTGGTATAAGTGGTTTCCGACGTTGGTCGTGCTCCGTTGGAACACTTCATGCAATACGTCTCCTGCTGCCTGGTCAGCAACGGCCAAAAACATCGTATCGGTAATTTTCGCATCACGTACGAGTGTATCGAGGATACTCGCCACTCCTTTTTCTGCCAGTGGTCTGCCCATCATCAGGACACGGAGTTTTCCTGGAACGAGCTGGAAGTTTGATTTGACGTTGGCTTTTTCATGTGCCCCTTTTAAGGTTTTCGCTTTGGAAGAGATAATTTCATTGATGTTTTTCGCATTGGGATCGAACTGAAAATACACGTACGTGGTGTTCAATGCCTGGCTGTCCTCATTGTCGGAGTCCACCCCGATGGTGTTGATGATGCCGAGACGTTCAATCGGGTAGGCGGGAGCACACCCGGCGGAAAGTAACAGGAAGATAGATACAAGAATAAGCCGCTTCACGTTTTTGCACCTGCCTTTTTGCTTTTCTTCCATTTCCCCTTTAGCCAGACCATTGGCAACAATATAATCGGATAGACAAAGGCTATCCAGAAACCGGAAGCAGCCACACCATTGATGAACTGAAGGATAAAATATTCATGCTTGGTAATGCCGGCGCCAATTAACAACAGAATAGCAACCACCATAAGAACTTTTCGCTGTTGAACATGATAAAGCCTCTTGGTGATATGGGAAATCATCCAGGCCAGCAAAATCATGTTCGGAAGGATGACCATCATCCATTCTGTGACGACTAATACATCGAAACGGCCCACGACGGAGTACTCCACAATTTTGAACAAGACGAGCACCGGCCATATCTGTTCCGGCAATTCCCCTGGACTGAAGTAACCGATGCTGATGACAGTCACTAGCAGAATTAAGAAGGTGGTCATTCCCAATCCTAAATGTGTTGCCAGTTTTGCTTTTTCTTTATTGGAAATGAACGGGTAAATGAAAAACAGGATTTCCATCCCAAGGTAGGAATAAGACGTATGCCGTGCACCTTGCAGCAATTCCAAGGGGGATGCCGAGAGGAACGGTTGAAAATGGGTTATTTCCATATAGGTGACCGATTTATACAAAAAAACGAGCAGCCATAAGGATAGAAAAAAGAAAATGAAGGTGATGCCAACCGCAACCCGCAAACCGCTCATGACTGCATAGACAATCAGCAATACCAAAACACTAGCTAACACCCAGGCGCTCAACCTTGAAAAAATAAAAGTTTGAACTACTTGAATATAATCCATTGTCACGCTCAGCAATACAAAAAAGAAGTAGATAATGTAAATGGTACCGAGCAGTTTGCCAATCCATTTGCCGAATAAATCGGTTTGCACTCCCAATATATCGGTGTTTTCGTAATGATTCAAAATGGCAAACATCGCAGCCAGTACAATGTGGACCAGGACTCCGGCAATGAGTACCGAAATCCAGGCATCTTGTTTGGATTGCATGTAAATATAACGGGGCACCCCCATGATTCCGGAACCAGTTTGAATACTGGTCATGATGAAGAAAAGGTAAAAGGCTTTGATTCGCATTGTCGGTTTGATCGTCAAATTTGTCGGATTCACCTTTCTCCCTCCTATTCATCAATGTCCTTCATTTTTCTCGATTTTTTCTTAGGAAAGCGAATCATGTCCTGGGGTTTGTAAGAGTAGCTGCGTTTAAAGTTAAAATAGTAAGGTAGCCGGTAAAATGTTTTACTAAAGTCTTTGCCGACAAACGGGTACATCGGCAGCAAATAGGGTCTGCCCAGGGAAGTGATTTTTAGCAGGTGGATAATTAAAAAACAAATACTTGCCATGATGCCGATCAATCCCAAAATACCGCTCATCAAAATCAAAGGAAAGCGAATCACTCTTATGGTGGAACCAATTAAGTAACTTGGCGCTGTAAAAGAAGCGAGTGCGCTTATGGCAACTACGATAATCAGTATGTTGCTGGTCAATCCAGCCGCAACAGCTGCCTGTCCGATAACAATACCGCCGACAATCCCGATGGTTTGCCCCACTTTTGTCGGAAGCCTTGCCCCCGCCTCGCGCAGCAGTTCAATCAACAGTTCCAACAATAATGCTTCAAATACGGGTGGAAAAGGGACAGCAGCCCTGGAAGATCCGAGTGTTGTCAATAGCGGAGTCGGAATCACTTCATAATGAAAAGTGATCGCCGCTACGTAAGCTGGCGTCAATAAGGCCGAGATAATCAAGGCGAAAAACCGAAGAATTCGGATAAAGGAACCGACATTCCAGCGCATATATACATCTTCCGTGGACTCAAAAAAGCTGAATAAAGAAGTCGGAGCCATGATCCCGGTCGGGCTTTTGTCGACTAACACACCGACTCTGCCTTTTGTCAGTGAATAGCTGAACCTGCTTGGCAATTCTGTTTGATAAATTTGCGGAAAAATCGAAGTGGATGAATCCTCGATATAATATGTAAGCGGAGTAGCGTCTTCAATTCTATCCACGACAAGATCCTGCAACCGCTGTCGCATTGTCTGCACATCTTCTTTATTGGCTAATGATTTTAAATACATTAGCCGTATTTCGGTAGGAACTCGTTCGCCGATGATCATTTTTTCGGTTACCAAATCCCCGGTGTTCACCCGCCAGCGAATCAGGTTGATGTTGGTGGTCAATGATTCTGTAAAGGAATCTTGCGGACCGAGAACGGTAGATTCTTTATCAGACTTGTCAACAGAGCGTTTTTGCTGGTCGGGGATAGGATAGGTAAGCAGTTCTGTTTCATTTTCGATGTAAATGCCGACAGATCCCATGATAAGAGCATCTACAATTTCCTCCATTTTTGTTTGTGCGACACTATTACCCAAAGGAAGCGCATTGCTCAGTTTTTCTGAAGTCCATTGCTTATCTCCTTCAAGCAAAGGCGTCAATATATGATTGTTTAATTGCTGTTTTTTGACGATGATGCTGATATAAAAAACGAGCATGCGTTGGCTTCCGGTTTCAAACTCTTGCATTTGAAAGTCCGGGTTGTTATGCATCGCTTCCTGCAAGTTTGTCTTTAAATTTTCAATAGAAGAAGGAAGCAGCTCCTTTGATTTGCCCCTCCGGGATCCACGCTTTTTCATCACGATTCCTCCACCAAAACAATTGCTTTTAGTATGCGGATAAACAACAAAATTATGAAGAAAAGCGAAAAACTTGCTGGAGCTCGTACAGAGACGGTGGAAGTCGAGCTAATCGGGCCGTTCGTAGCCAGGCAAGATAAGCAAAGGCGGAACAATGAAATGAAGGGCAGGGAGGATGTACGAAAAAGAAAAACTGCCGGGGTGGCCGGCAGTTTCGTTACGACGAGATAGAGTCTTAAAAACCATATACAATGACGTCAAGTTTTCCGGTGGAAGGATCGACTATTAAGCCATGTACCGGTGTATCTTCGGGTAAAAGCGGGTGATTTTCGATGGTGCTGACACTAGTTCTCACCATTTCCTCTACTTGTTGACTGCCATTGAGCCATTCAGCGAGGCCTTTGTTATTATTGAAACCCTCCATCGATTCCTCGCTCACTCCCTGCAGCTTCATCCTCTCTATCGCGGCTTCCGCGTCAAAATCCTTCATCCAGCAACCATAATGTCCGATGACAAATACTTCATCGGCCCTTCGCTCGTATACAGCTATAAGCAAGCTGCGCATCACACTGTCATAAGGGTCGGAAACAAAACCGCCAGCATTTTTGATCATTTCGACATCTCCGTCTTGCAGGTCGAGTGCATTCCTTAGAAGAGATTCGATCTGTGGTTCCATACAGGTCAAAACTACAGCATTCTTATTAGGATAAAGGGATGGTTCCCTTATTGGTTGGCCATCTTCTACAAATTTTCGATTATATTCCAGCATGTTTTCTAGCAGCATAAATGTCACCCTTTCTGACATTAAAATAACTGTAGATGGGTGGAATTTCAATAAAAACATCCTACAAAAGTATTGTTTTCAGAAAACTTGCCCGCATATCCTTTTATTGCGCCAGTGTGTATGTTACAGTGATTTAAATAGTAATTGTAATACCACCACGTCATTGCGAAAAAAGTTTTAAAACTTCGTTTTACCTCACATTATGCAAAATTTTGATTCAAGCACCCCCTGTTATTTCAAAAAGAATACGAATAAGAGTATAGTAAATAATGGGTCCTAAGGAAAGGGTGAGATGATGGAAGAGATGACAAGAAAGTGCCGGTTATGCCAAAAACCGATGCCACCATCACCGTTTATGACATGTCCTGCTTGTTTAGCGGATAGCGAGAAGGTGAAAACGTACATCCTGAAACATCCGCATGTGACCCCTGAGAAAATAGCAGAAGCAACCGAAGTCCCTTTGGACAAGGTGTCTCATATGGTTAAGTTAGGTGTCAATTCCAAATAGTAATTTAAAAGAGGCTGTGACAAAAGCATAGAAATCAATATAAAAACCGAACGATACCAAATCGTTCGGTTTTTGCTTTGGTCGCCGTGCTTCTGTCCCGGCCCTTTTTTGTTGATTAGAAAGGATAAAATAAAAAGAATGACCTTATCTTAAGCCAATCCATAAGATGACACAAAACCTTACGCAAAGACGTGTAGGAAGTCGACAACATGTGGCCTGCGCAGGTAGGTGTTGCCACAGGATGCATGGGAAATTTAGCTGTTCTCCTTTAAACCAGGGCTTGCTTATGTGTCGTTAAAAAAGGAGGCAAACTATCAGAAAAATAAAACAACAGGTTGACACACAATATTCACAATTATATAATAAGAAAGCATAAAACGAAGAAAGGAGGTCACAGACCATGAAAAAAGTAATGATTGTACGTCTCAAAAAACTTCATACGCCTGTGACCTTCTGGAAGCCTTATGTTTACTGATTAGTGAATTTTCTATACTACGGAAAGTACATAAGTATGTTTGAACGGTCACGAACAATCATTTCCGTGACTTTTTTTATTTATAGACACACGTCTGCGGATGTGTGTCTATTTTTTTACCGAATTTCAGATTTAAGCATGAGAAGAACTAAAAGCATTCGCCATAATCCGGCGATATGCTAAGTTTTTCTATCACTTGTAAAGGTCAAAAGGAAAAAAAAGGAAACAAGTATAAGAAAAACTAAAAGCATTCGCCATAATTTGGCGATATGCTAAGTTTTTCTATCACTTGTAAAGGTCAAAAGGAAAAAAAAGAAACAAGTATAAGAAAAACTAAAAGCATTCGCCATAATTTGGCGATATGCTAAGTTTTTCTAACATATACATGTCAATTTTAGGAGGGGTTGTTGATGGGTGTTATGCAGCGTAAACAAGAAGTAGTAGGGGATTGGAAAGAGAGCGGTTAGCAAATCTATCGAAGAAAAGAAGCAGGTGACAAGTATGTTTAGTGTATTTTGGAAATTGGATTGGTTTTTTAAAAAGTATTGGAAAAGGTACAGTTTTGCGATTGTTGCATTGATCGCTGCGAGTCTGATTGACTTGATTCCGCCAAAGCTTGTTGGAATGGCGATTGATGAAATGCAGTTTCAAACGTTTGATTGGGACCGTATGGTTGAATTGCTATTGTTATATGGTTTGATCATCATTTCAAGTTATACCATTTCTTTCTTGTGGGATTATAACTTATTCGGCGGTGCTGCCATTATGGAAAAACTGATGCGGACTCGTCTGATGAACCACTTTCTGCGAATGACCCCCACTTTTTTCGGAAAGTACAGGACGGGCGACTTAATGGCGAGGAGCACCAATGACTTAAAGGCGATATCAATGACAACGGGCTTTGGCATCCTGACGCTGGTCGATTCTAGTATATTCATGTTGATGATCATCGCGGTAATGGGGTTTACTATCAGCTGGAAGCTGACCTTGGCAGCGCTTTTGCCACTGCCGATCATGGCTGTCGTCATGCAAAAATATGGAAATGTCATTCACGATCGATTTACCAAAGCCCAGCATGCATTCGGCGAAATGAATAATGAAGTACTGGAATCAATCCGCGGAGTAAGGGTGATCCGTGCTTTTGTTCAAGAGCAACAAGACGAACGGCGTTTCCAGACAATGACGTCTGATGTATATCAAAAGAATTTGGAAGTTGCCAAGATAGACGCGCTTTTCGAACCAACCATGAAAATTCTCGTCGGCTTATCCTATACGATCGGCTTAGGGTATGGTGCCATGCTGGTATTCCAAAATAATCTGACCATCGGCGAGCTTGTATCGTTCAATGTCTATTTAGGAATGCTGATTTGGCCTATGTTTGCTGTCGGTGAATTAATCAATGTCATGCAACGGGGAAATGCCTCCCTGGACCGGGTTCATGAGACACTGGGCTATCAGGCGGATGTACGGAATCCTATTCAACCATCGGGCGCACGTTCTCCGGAGTCGATTGTCTTTGACAAGGTAAGTTTCGCTTATCCAGACAGTGTAAAAGACAGTCTGCAGGCAATTGATTTCGAGGTGGAAAAAGGACAGACAATCGGAGTTGTCGGAAAAACCGGGGCAGGCAAGTCGACCTTATTCAAACAATTGCTGCGCGAGTACCCGGGTCTGCGTGGGAATTTGCGGATTTCGGGAATTCCGATCGAGCAACTGAAGTTAGAGGATGTCCGCAGCTGGATTGGATACGTGCCTCAGGAGCAAATCCTGTTTTCCAAAACCATCCGGGAAAACATTCAATTCGGTAAACCGAATGCGACGGATGAGGAAATATTCCGTGTCATGGAAACAGCCCAGTTCTTGAAAGACATCGAAACACTTCCGAATGGTCTCGATACAATGGTAGGCGAGAGCGGCGTCACGTTATCAGGAGGGCAGAAACAGCGTGTGTCCTTAGCCCGGGCTTTCATCAAGGATCCACAAATCCTAATCCTGGATGACGCTTTGTCGGCGGTTGACGGCAAGACAGAGGCTAACATCATTGATCACTTAAAACAGGTACGTAAGCATAAAACGACCTTTATCGCTGCTCACCGGTTGTCGGCGGTTGAACATGCTGATTTGATCATTGTCCTTGATGAGGGGAAAGTAGTTGAGAAAGGGACACATCAACAATTAATGGAGATCAATGGCTGGTATGCAGCACAATTTCAACTGCAGCAGCTTGAAGAACAGGAGGTGATCTCCTAATGAAGAAATCAACGACAGAAAAAAAATTATTTCAATATGCGATGAAGTTCAAGAAAACCATCATACTAGGTCTTGTTTGTTTAGTTGTCGCTGTATCGCTTGAACTGGCCGGCCCGTTTATCGCCAAGCGCGTCATTGACGATCATATAACCGGCATTGAAACAACTTGGCATCAAGTAGAAAAACGGGATGATAAGTACACGGTTTCCTTCAATGGGGAGTATTACAAGCGTGAAGACCGCATCAAACAAGGGGAATCGTCTCTTGGTACAGTCAGTTTGATGCAGGTTGGCAGGTCCTACTATCTTACAGATAAAGAAGTCAGCCAAACCGGCACCCGCAGCATCGAGGACGGCTCCGTCATAGTAACAGGGCCGGAGGGAACCGAAGAAGCGGAAGTGCAAAAGTTGAGTGTTGCTGATTTGTATAACTTCTTCAAACCAGAGCAGTCACCGATTGTATGGCTTTTGAGTTTATACGTTTTGCTGCTGTTGATCGCGGCGATTTTTCAGTTTGGAAAGACCTACTTGCTGCAAAAAGCTTCAAACAGGGTAGTGGAAAAAATGCGCAACGATATCTTCAAGCATACACAAGAAGTGCCGATTCAGTATTACGTCAATCAGCCGGCCGGAAAAATCGTGGCCAGAGTGACCAATGATACGGAAGCAATCAGGGACTTATATGAACGTGTGCTGTCCGTATTTGTCACAAGTATCATTTACATGGCGGGAATATATATCGCGTTGTTCCTGTTGGACTTTCGTCTGGCAGCACTCTGTCTGATCTTGTTACCGGTCATTTATCTGTGGATGAAAGTGTATAAATATTTTGGAACGAAATATAACAGAGTGGTCCGGTCAACGGTTAGTGACATCAACGGCAACATCAATGAATCGATTCATGGCATGCCCATAATCCAAGCATTTCAAAAAGAAGAACAGGTGAAAAATGAATTTGAAGAGATGAATGAACGGCATTTTGTGTACCAGCGAAAGCTTGTGAAGCTGAGTGCATTAACGTCGCACAATCTTGTCAATGTGTTGCGCAATCTTGCCTTCGTGGCATTCATCTGGTATTTCGGCTCTTCCTCGATCGGTCCGGAAAGTATTATCACAGCGGGCGTTTTGTATGCATTTGTCGATTATTTAACAAGGCTTTTCAATCCAGTGAATGACATTGTCAATCAGCTGCCGTTATTGGAGCAGGCGAGGGTGGCAGCGTCCAGGGTTTTTGAGTTGATGGACCAGCAGGGAGAGGATGTCGAAACCGCACCAATCGAAAAATATAAAGGACATGTTCAGTTTCAGTCAGTCTGGTTTGCTTATGACGAAGAAGAATATGTTTTGAAGAATATCGATTTAGACATCCGACCGGGAGAAACGGCTGCCTTTGTCGGGCACACCGGGTCCGGGAAAAGCTCCATCATGAATTTGCTATTCAGGTTTTATGATCCACAGCAAGGAAACATTTTGATCGATGGCAAAAAGATTGCGAAGCTATCGAGACAGCAGGTAAGGAGCCATATGGGGATCGTATTGCAGGATCCGTTTCTTTTTACAGGTACCATTTTGTCGAATGTCACCATGAATGACCCGACTATTTCCCGGGAAATGGCGATAGATGCATTAAAGGCTGTCGGTGCTGATCGGTTCATCGAACGACTGCCAGGTCAATATGAGGAACCCGTCAAAGAGGACGGGAGCACATTCTCGATGGGAGAACGGCAGTTGATTTCCTTTGCCCGGGCCCTGGCATTCGATCCTTCCATCTTGATTCTTGATGAGGCTACAGCCAATATCGATACCGAAACGGAAAATGTTATCCAAAAGGCATTGAATGTACTGAAAGAGGGGCGAACGACCTTGATTATTGCCCATAGGCTTTCGACAATCCAGCAGGCAGATAACATCTTTGTCCTGGAGCATGGTACAATCAAAGAACAAGGCGACCATCAAAGTCTACTGGAACAGGCCGGTCTTTATTATCAAATGTATCAGATGCAGCAGGGCAGGCTGAAGGAAAAGGTCGTTTAAGCAAGACGCGGAAGCGTGGGGTGTGTAAATGGCGAATTCAGAGGACCGCAAACAGGATATCATCGATAAGGATTTGTATGAAGAAATCCCGGAGGAAGAGCTGTTGGAAATCCTCGAAGAAGAAAAACGGAAATCTCGCGAGAAAGAACAGGAGGAGCGTGATCGACCAAAACGCCCGTTTCCGAAATATGCGTTTTGGTTAATTGCAGCTGCCATGATGATAAATGTCATTGCTTTACTTCCGAATACTGTTTCGGTACCTGCTGTCAACTTTTTGATTACCTCATCCAAGCTGTCGGCAAACGATGAAATCAGCAGCTATAAACCAGCGGTCGTGGTCATCGAAGCCGGCGATAGCCGGGGAACGGGGTTTTCCATTACGGAAGATGGACGGATTTTGACCAACCATCATGTGATCGAAGGGGAGAAACGGATCGTGGTTGCTTATCCGGAGGAAGGGCTTTTTAAAGCGGAAGTGGTTGCCGATTACCCTGACGTCGATTTAGCCGTGCTTCAGGTCGAAGGGGAGGATTTGCCGCACTTGGAATTAGCTGAAAGCAGCCGTTTTACCGAAGAAGAACATTTTTATTTTATAGGGAACCCGTTGCGGTTTCAGGGGATTGCCAATGAAGGCGAAATAATTGGTTATACACAGCTGCCTGATTGGGAAGAACGGGTGATGATGTTGAAAGCGCCTGTTTATCGAGGCAATAGCGGCAGTCCGGTTATCAATGAAGCTGGAAAAGTAATCGGTGTGGTGTTTGCTACGCTTGATGAGGAAAAACACGGAAAAGTCGGTCTGGCGGTTCCGATTGAATATTACCATGAACAACAATAAAGTTGCGGTCGGGACCGAAGCAGCTTGACCAAAAAAACCGAACGATTTGTTCGGTTTTTTAAATGGTGTACTTTGGGAAATTAGAGAGTGCTCCTTCTATCAGGCCCGTCAGCTCTTTTCGTCTGCATGCCCGCTCCGTTTTACATGGGTAAGACAAGGGTATTTGTAAAGAAAAAAGGAGGAATGATGATGCTTTACTATGCATCCTCTTTGAATGACTATCAATTAAAGGCAAGCGACGGTGAATTGGGGAAAGTAAAAGAATTGTTTTTTGACGATAAACAATGGGTGCTACGTTACTTTGGAGTGGATACCAGGAAATGGCTGCCGGGCAAGAAAGTACTTTTATCCCCACGGTCTTTCCAGACAATCGATGACGAAAATCGGACAATCGAGCTGTCGAGCGATAAAGAAACAGTACGGAACAGCCCTTCGCTTGATGAGGGCTCTCCATTATCCAGAGAGTATGAAATGACCCTCACTCGATATTATGGGTGGGCACCATACTGGACAGGCGGACTGCTTTGGGGACGGCAGGATGTACCGTTAGTTGGAGCAATCACCAATTCAGATCAGGCAAGGGATTTACCAGAGAATCGAGAAGAAACTCTTGCAGAAGAACTGACGCATAACTTACGAGATCTGGACGACTTGACAGATAAATTCACCGTTCATGCTTCAGATGGGAAAATCGGAACCATCGACGATGTTTTATTGGACGGGGAAAACTGGAAACTGCGCTACCTTGTCGTGAAAAATGGACAAGGCTTTTCTTGGGAATATTCATTGCTCTCCCCTGATTGGACGCAGTCGGTTGACTGGGTTGATTACAATCTGTACCTCGATGTCACCCAGGAAGCAGTGAAAAACGGTCCCGGAATTTCAGAGAAAAAGGAAATAACCAGGGAAACCGAACAAGAGCTGCACACGTCCTATGGCAAAAAGACCTATTGGACTTACTAATCAATTGGAATAAGCAATGCACCACCATCATCACGATTGGTGGTGCATTTTTTTGTCTGAAGAATCTTGAACGGGAGATTGTAACAGTAATTCTTTTAACATCAGTATGTTCTTCACTCTTTCCACGGATTTTGTAACTTCATGACAACTATTTAAACAAAATGTAATCTTCTTGTGATAGCTTCCTGTTTTCTGATTCGGTATCATTAATCATATTAAAGAATAATGGAGATTATCATGCAGAATAAATATAAACGAACAATACAACATAGCAAATTAAACAAAACACCCAGAAAAATACTGCGATATTCGAAATTTTTAAAGGCTGGAGGTGATGAGGGTTGATCACTCATCGCTCTGCTTCTGATAATAAACAACGTTTAGAAGATTTGATTGAAATGGTGCAGGAAGGAAACGAGGAAGTACAAAATAGCTTGTTGAAAGCGTATCAACCTTTCATCGCCAAAAGCGTTTCGGATGTGTGTAAACGATATATAGATCCTCAAATAGATGACGAATTCAGTGTCGGTCTGCTGGCATTCAACGAAGCCATGCTTTCTTATTCAGCTGATAAAGGCAGTTCGTTTTTGTCGTTCGCCCGACTTGTCGTGAAGCGCCGTGTCATCGATTATATCAGGCAGGAACAGACCAAGACTGCCGCCGCATCCATCGATGAGCCGTTAGAAGATGCCCAACTGGAAAATCCGTCTGAAGTGAATGCTGCCAAAGCAATTTACCAGGACCAAGTCGACAGTTGGTATCGGAGGGAAGAAATCAAAGATTTGCAAGATAAGCTCAAAGAATATAAATTGTCCTTTGAGGAGCTTACAGTTATTTCCCCGAAGCACCGTGATGCACGAGAGTCAGCCATCCGTGTAGCCAGAGTGCTTCATGAAAATGAGTTTCTGAGAAGTTATGTCCTTAAGAAAAGAAAAATTCCGATTAAAAATCTGGTCAATTATGTGGATGTCAGTAAAAAAACATTAGAGAGAAACAGAAAATTCATCCTTGCCATTTTTATTATTCTCAGTGGGGACTATATTTATTTAAAAGATTACTTAAAGGGGTTGGGTTAGTGAAAAGAGGAATCATCATGGAGCGGCACCGCCATTACATGATTGTAATGGATAGATATGGTGTATTCCACAAAGCTGAACCTGTTGCTTCTGCAGAGGTCGGCGCAGAGGTGGAGTATAAACCGATACAGAACGGCCGCTTCCATCGCTTTTTGTTAACTGGGAAGACAGTGAACAGGCGCACAAAAGTCGCTGTCATGACGGTCCTGGTCATGCTGATCACCCTTCCGTTATACGCTTGGTACAACGGGGACAAAGTGTATGCTTATGTCAATGTCGATATCAATCCAAGCGTGGAAATGGAAGTGGACGAAGCCATGAAGGTGAAAAGCATCAGACCGTTGAATGAAGATGCAGAGCAGATTCTGATCGAGATAGGATCATCCTGGGAAAATAAAACGGTAGAAGAGGTGACCACCCTTCTGATTGAGCAGGGAAAGAAAGACCGGCTTATCGACGGGGAAAACGTGGTGCTGATCGGGGTCAGTTACTTAGATGGGCAAAAGAAAGAAAAACATATTACCGATACACTGGATCAATTTTTTAATCAGCATCCACAAGAGGAACTTAGTGTCGCAACGTTCGAGGTGCCTGAGAAAATCCGTGAAGCTGCAAGATCCGAGCGTAAATCGATGAATGAATTGTTCGCAGAACAGGTCGATAAACAGGTGGAGTCCGAGTCCGATACGGAGGCATTGCAAATCGATGATCAGGAAAAAGAACTTATACAATCTTATTATAATAAAGATGATCACGAGGAAAAAGCTGACGAGCGGGATTCGACCGATACTTCAACAAATCATAGTGATAACCCAGCTGAAGCATCTGACGGTTCGGATGATTTTCAAAGCGATACAGTCAAACAAACAGCTGTCAAACAAAATGAAAACAATGATTTAGCAGTGAAACCGGATAACGGAAAACATGTAGACTCCCAAGAACAGGCAGAATCTCATCAGTCCAATACTCCTGAGGCATTGAAGAAAAAAACAAACAAACAGGGAATGAAACGACAAAAAGAATCAAGTCAAAAACATCGGATGAACAACAAAAGTAAACCGGAGCATTCCATACAACACACCCCGGCCGGACATCCGAACAAGAAAAATAATAAACGACCAGACAGAAAAAAACAAAGTGATCACCAGCAAATGAAACACGATAAAAACAACCATTCACCGGGACACGGTAATGGAAATAAGAACCGAAACGGTCAACGTCATGGTCATCATTAGACAAAAGCCCTTTTCCTTTATTAGGAAAAGGGCTTTTTTGAAAGGAAAATCGAAGCTGAGCACTACATGACCGGTAACGTGTGATTTAATTGGTTTTTGGTTGGTGATCTTTTCTTAATCAAGTACAATTAAACTATACAAAATTGCGGAGAGGGAGCTGCACATATGGAGACAAGAAAACCGAGGATAGGGATTGTAGGGCTTGGGAATATCGCACAAAAAGCCTACCTGCCCATACTAATGAAGGAAACAGACTGGCAGATAGCGGGAGCCTACTCACCCGACAGGGCGAAACGGGAGAGATTGTGCCGTCATTTCCGGATCAACAGCTTCGATAGTTTGGCATCGCTGTCTTCCCAAAGTGACGCTGTATTTGTACATACATCCACAGATACGCATTTTGATATCGTTTCCTATTTACTTGGACAAGGTAAAGACGTATATGTCGATAAACCATTGGCCGCCAGCCTGGAGGAAGCAATCCGGCTAGCGGAATTAAGTGGAAAGACCGGCAGAAAACTGATGGTCGGTTTTAACCGAAGATTCGCCCCGCTGTACAGGAAAGCGAGACAATTGTCAGATGGATTGAATTGGGTGCAAATGGAAAAGCACCGTGCGGACAACGTTGGGCCGGATTCATTCGCATTCACGATGCTTGATGATTACTTGCATGCAATCGATACAATTCGCTGGTTGGCTGATAAAGCAGAAGTGAAAGTCACAGATTCTTTTACAAGGGAAAACGAATCCGGGCAGATGTTGTTTGCAAAACATTCATTCCAAACAGACGGACAGCATTTCACTGCGGCGATGCATCGCCGTGCCGGCACTAATTTGGAAAAACTGGAATTAGTGAATGAAAAATCGATAATCCGGGTAAATAATCTAAATACACTCCAGGTGGAAGCTGAAGGATGTCTATCGAAGAGTTATCCCCCCTCATGGGAAGAGCTGTTGACGACTAAAGGGTTTACGGGAGCCGTTTCCCATTTCATTTCGGCGGTCGTGAATGATGAAGCCCCTGAAGTCGATGGTTGGGAAGCTGTAGAATCTCAACGGCTGCTTGATAAATTGATCATTAGGCATCAAGAAAGGTAACCGATCGTAATCAACCGCATCAAAGATAGAAAGGGTTCGATCTATATGTCCAAACTGGACTTGAAGCAATTCGAGAAAAAACTAATCGTACGCAACATTGTGGAAGAAGATATTCCGCAAATAGTAAAGCTGCAGGAATCCTGTTTCCCGCAAATGGATCCTTGGAAACCGGAGCATCTACAAAGTCACTTGGAACATTTTCCGGAGGGCCAGTTTTGTGTGGAATTGGATGGGGACATCATCGGAAGCTGTTCCAGTTTAATCATCAACTTTGATGAGTATGATGACAAGCATACGTGGGATGACATTACCGATGAGGGTTATATTACCAATCATGATCCTGAAGGGTACAATTTATATGGTATCGAGGTAATGGTTGATCCCGAATATCAGGGAATGAAAATCGGCAAACGCTTATATGAAGCACGGAAGGAACTGGCGAGAGAGCTAAATTTAAAAAGTATTATTATCGGGGGCCGGATTCCGAATTACCATAAGTATCAGGATCAGCTGACACCAAGGCAGTATGTCGAGGAAGTGATTGAGAAAAAGATATATGATCCGGTTCTGACATTCCAAATCATGAACGGGTTTACCGTTATGCGCATCAATCCAGGCTATCTGCCCGACGACGTACAGTCAGCCAAATATGCCACATTGATGGAATGGAACAATATCGATTACCGCGCGAAATCGAAACGGCATTTTAAGACGGCATATCCGGTGCGGATCACCGTGATTCAGTACATGATGAAAAATATCGAGTCCTTTGAAGAATTTGCCCGGCAAGCAGAGTATTATGTGGACGTGGCTTACGACTTTGGCTCTGATTTTGCCGTTTTCCCTGAAATTTTCACGACCCAGTTGATGTCATTCCTGGAGGAAAAGGTGCCATCCAAGGCTGTACGACGCTTGACCGAATACACAGAAGACTACATCGAGTTATTTACTTACTTGGCGATGAAATACAATATCAATATAGTCGGCGGCTCTCATTTCGTGGAAGAGGATGGTCATATTTATAACATCGCCTACCTATTCCGCAGAGACGGTACGATTGAAAAACAATACAAAATCCATGTTACTCCGAACGAAAGGAAATGGTGGGGCATACAGCCTGGCGACGCAGTAAAAGTGTTCGACACGGACTGTGGCAAAATCGCCATCCAGGTTTGCTATGATATCCAATTCCCTGAACTGACAAGATATGCGGTCGATCAGGGGGCGAACATTATCTTCGTGCCGTTTTGTACCGATGACCGGCAAGGGTATCTGCGAGTCAGATATTGTGCGCAAGCCCGTGCTGTTGAAAATCAAGTATATACAGTGATTGCCGGGACAGTGGGAAATTTGACGCAAGTTGAAAACATGGACATTCAGTATGCGCAATCGGGCATTTTCACTCCATCGGACTTTGAATTTGCCCGTGATGGGATCATTGGTGAATGCCACCCTAATATCGAAACAGTCGTGGTAGGGGACGTGGACTTGGAAATCTTGCGCAGGCAGCGTAAATCGGGTACAGTCCGGCAGCTGCGTGATCGAAGACGGGACTTATTCGAAATCAATTATAAAAAATTGAATACCGGAGAAAACGATCAGAAGAAGGGATGATCATTCATGCTCAAGGGACAAGTGGCAATTGTAACGGGGGCATCCCGCGGCATTGGCAAAGCGATTGCCCGTGAGCTTGCCAAAAATGGAGTGAAGCTGACGATTACAGGAAGTTCAGATGAAATTCATCGCACCAAGCGAGAACTGGAGGAAGAAGGCTGTCAGGACATTTTTTCTTTTCGCGCCGATGTGACCAAAGAGATTGAGGTCGACCAGGTAGTCCAAGCCACCAGGACGTCGTTTGGCTCGGTTGATATCCTTGTGAACAATGCAGGAGTAGGCGTGTCGAAAAAAGTAGAGGATATAACGGTTGAAGAATGGAGAAAAACGTTCGAAGTCAATGTACAGGGTGTATTCCTGTTTACGAAAGCAGTAATCCCGATAATGAAGCGGCAGCAGTCCGGTACAATTATTACGGTTTCTTCGGATGTGGCCCGCTATTCACTTGCAGATAAAGGCTCTTTATATACAGCAACCAAGTATGCTGTCCAAGGATTTATTGGCTCAGTTGCTCAGGAGTTGCAACGGGATGGTGTACGGGTGAGTACGATAAACCCTGGACTTGTGGATACCAATTTTGGCGAAAACAATAAAAGTACTGCCGGTAAAGCCGATTGGCTGAAAGCGGAGGAAGTGGCTGAGGCTGTCCGGTACATGGCAGAAGCACCTAAACACATGGTAATTGACGAAATGTATGTCCATCCTCTTTGTCAAGAATATCCGCGCACGTAAGAACGGCATAAGTTCGAGCTCAAAAATCCTGCAAGAAAGCGTTTGGTGCTTTCTTGAGAAAGGGAAATCAGGGTGACGTATCGATAGGAAGAAGCACCCATCCAGCAACAGGATAAAAGGATTGAAGAACTTACAAGCCAAAAAAAACCGGGCGAATTCGTTTAGCACTTAGAATTCGTCCGGCTTTTGTTTTGGTCGATATACGGTCGCTTTTTTTATATTTCAACTTCAATTGCTGGTGTGTGGGCCATCGCGTGATCGATATAGTGGAGCAGACTTTCATGGGAATCGATGACGTTTTGTTCGCTTCGTGTATAGTGAAAGGCGTGTAAGAACGTTTCAATTTTTTTTGCTAAAAAATCGTCCTGGGTCCGCACCATCAATACAAGCAAGTCATCCCATTGTCCCCAAAGTGTATAATACAACGCTTTGTCATAGTCAGGTATAACCATTCTACATCCCTCTTTCTGAAGGGTTGCGATTAGTTTTTCCTCAGTCTTTCAAAACAATTTACGTGCGTTTATGGAGGGGATGGAAATGTTTTCGGTAAGAAAGGCAAGCAATGCCAAAGCTTGATTGTTTTTACCATCGATTGGTGATTGGTGAAGCGCATAAACCTCTATTCTTGAACCATACTAGCATTAAACCAGAAAGAAGGAGGACCACACCATGAAATGGAAAGCATTAGGTGTCACTTTATTAGGTACGGCAATGCTGATGGGCTGTCAAAACAATGATGACAACCAAACAGGACAAGGTACCGATGATAATGGAGTACAGCAGACTCGTTTTAACAACACGACAGATTATCCGAACCAGGGCAACACGCCTGGGGACGATGATTGGATGGATAACCGTAACATGGCAAACAACGGAGAAAATGCCGACAATCAAGGCAACCAAAACGGGAACAATGATCAGTATGAGGTCGATGAGCAGTTGGGAGACCGGATTGCCGAACAGGTCGACGACATCGACCGCGCTTATGTGTTGACTACAGGTAACAATGTATATGTAGCTGCCGAACTGAACAAAGGTACCAACGGAAACAATGGTAATGGCGGCAATAATAATGATACCGGCGGCAACAACAATGGGGACGATGGCAACAATGCCAATTTCGGTAACAATGACAAGAATGGCGAAAACGGAAACAATGGCAATGGCGATAATCAAGTGAGCGAGAGGATTAAAGAAGAGGTTTCTAAAGTGGTGAAGGAAGCAGATGACAATGTGGACAATGTATATGTCTCAACGAATCCGGATTTCGTCAATCTGACCAACAATTACGCGGAAGACGTGAGAAATGGCGAACCAATCGAAGGGTTTTTTGAACAGTTCGGGGAAATGACCCAGCGACTTTTCCCGCAAAACCGATAGAGCGTTTTTGCTATGTGAACAAAGCGGCTGACCATTTTCCAATGGCCGGCCGTTTTTTAATGTCTGTTTTGCTTTCCGTTTTCGGTCAAATTCTGGATTGTTTCTCCAAACTTCTGTCCTCTGATTAGAAAAAGGATAGGCAGATTCCTTTGATCCGTATAAAAAAGCAGCTGCACTGCATTATCAATAATTATTCTTAATTGATAAAGCCCATTTAATATGTTATATTATTACCGATAATCCCAATAAAACATAGTGTATTAGTATGAATTAAAAAATGGGAGTTGAAAAATGAATGGGCCGTGAATTTATCGATTTATTTAATGAGTGGGCTGGTTCGTATGATGAAACCGTAACAGGTCATGATCCGCAGTATCGTGCTGTATTTTATAAATATGATACAATACTTGAAGAAGTCACCAGGAATTCCCGGGGAAACGTTTTGGAATTTGGCGTAGGCACCGGAAACCTTTCCAAAAAGCTGATGGAAGCTGGTCATAAAGTGATCGGCGTTGAACCTTCCCAGGCTATGCGGGAAGCGACTGCTAAAAAATTTCCGGACTTTCAAGTAGAAGATGGAGACTTTCTCACTTATCCACAACCGGAAATCCCGATAACGACCATAGTGAGCACCTATGCTTTCCATCATTTGACTGATGAAGAAAAAGGTCATGCAATCAAAGGGTTCAGTGAATTGCTTCCTGCGGGAGGCAAAATTGTATTCGCCGACACTGCTTACCAAAACGAAGAAACAAAGCGACAGATTCACCAACAGGCGAAACTTAACGGGTATGACGACTTATTATATGATTTAACAACCGAATATTACCCGATGCTCGATTTGCTGCAAACATTGTTTGAAGAGAACGGCTTTTATGTTACGTTTAAACAAATGAATCAATTTGTTTGGCTCATGATTGCCGAAAAGCAGTAACATTAACAAAGGAGTGGAGAAATGATGCCAGAAAAAATGAATGTGGAAAGCTTCAACCTAGACCATACGAAAGTAAAAGCACCTTATGTCCGCCTGGTCGGAGTGACTACCGGTCAAAGCGGTGATAAAGTTTATAAATATGATATCCGGTTCTGCCAGCCGAACAAAGCTCACATGGAAATGCCGGGGCTGCATTCGATCGAGCATTTGATGGCTGAAAACATCCGCAACCATATCGATAATGTGCTTGACATCGGTCCAATGGGTTGTCAGACAGGCTTTTATCTAGCCATTCTCAATAATGACAGCTATGAAGACGTGTTGGATGCATTGGAAAAGACACTGCAGGATGTATTGGAGGCTACCGAAGTACCTGCCTGCAACGAGGTGCAATGTGGCTGGGCGGCCAATCACAGCTTAGAAGGAGCCAAAAAAATTGCTGCTGACATGCTGGAGAAGAAAGACGAATGGCAGCACGTTTTCGCAGAGTAGGGGGAGGCCGACATGACTCGCTATCGAAATACTCAGGAGCTGATCGGTAACACCCCGCTAGTTGAATTGACCAAGTTCCCCCTTCCCGAGGGGGTTCGTTTTTTTGCAAAATTGGAGTTCTACAATCCCGGAGGCAGTATCAAAGACCGATTAGGCCAAGAGTTGATTAATGATGCACTCCGAAGCGGAAAAATAACGAATGGCGGAACCATCATCGAGCCGACTGCAGGCAATACCGGAATCGGTCTGGCTTTAGCTGCCATTGATAAAGATGTTTCGGTTACTTTTTGCGTACCGGAGCAATTTAGTATGGAGAAGCAGGAACTGATGAAGGCACTAGGCGCCACGATAGTTCATACCCCTACAGAAAAAGGGATGCGGGGTGCAATAGCCAAAGCGGAACAACTTGTCAGGGAGACCCCGAATAGTTATTCTCCGCAGCAGTTTGCCAACGATGCAAATCCAGCTACTTATTATAAGACGCTTGGTCCGGAAATTTGGCGCGATTTAGAGGGCGAAGTCGATGTGTTTGTAGCTGGAGCCGGTACAGGTGGCACATTCATGGGTACTGCGCGTTATTTGAAGGAGCAAAATCAAGCCGTGAAAACCGCCATCGTCGAGCCGGAGGGGTCGGTGATTGCCGGTGGAAAATCCGGTCCGCATAAGACCGAAGGAATCGGCATGGAGTTTCTTCCGGATTATATGGATCGTTCCTATTTTGACGCCATTCATACTGTCCCTGATGAAATCGCCTTCGATTATGTCAAAAAGCTGGCTGCCATGGAAGGGTTGCTGGTAGGAAGTTCTTCCGGAGCAGCTTGTTACGCCGGCTTACAAGAGGCATTGCAAGCAAAGCCTGGTACGAACATTGTCACGGTTTTTCCGGACAGCAGTGAACGATATTTGAGTAAACGCATCTATCAAGGAGGAGTATAATGAAGTCCAAAACAAAAGTTATTCATGCAGGTATTACAGGAGATGAAAAAACCGGCGCTGTTTCCGTACCGATTTATCAGGTGAGCACGTATGCCCAAGAGGCAGCCGGAAAACACACTGGATATGAGTATTCCCGTACCGGTAATCCGACTAGGCATGCGTTGGAAACGACGATAGCCGAGTTGGAAAACGGGAAAGCCGGGTTCGCTTTCGGTTCGGGTATGGCTGCAATCACTTCTGTCATGATGCTATTGAACAGCGGAGACCACATTGTCATGACCGATGATGTATACGGTGGTACGTATCGTCTAATGACTGGTGTATTGAACCGGTTTGAGTTAGACCATTCTTTTGTCGATACCAGTGATGTGGAGAAAGTGAAAGCAGCAATCAAGCCGAATACAAAAGCCCTTTATATCGAGACACCGACCAATCCGTTGTTAAAAATCACGGATTTGAAAAAAATGGCGGAAATAGCCAAGGAAAACGACCTTTTATTGATAGTGGACAATACTTTTGCCACTTCTTATTGGCAGCAGCCGATTGATTTAGGGGCAGATATTGTGCTCCACAGCGCAACCAAGTATGTCGGCGGCCACAGCGATGTCGTCGCAGGTTTGGTTGTCGTCAATTCCGATAAGTTGGCTGAAGACCTCCATTACATCCAGAATTCTGTCGGCGGTGTACTTGGACCACAGGATTCCTGGTTGTTGATGCGTGGAATCAAGACACTAGGACTGCGTATGGAAGCAGCTGAAAAGAACTCCCAAAAGCTGGTGGAGTTTCTGCAAAACCATCCGCAAGTCAGCACGATTTATTATCCAGGTCTTCCTGATCATAAGGGCCATGACATTGCCGAACAACAGGCCGATGGTTTCGGTGCCATGATTTCTTTTGACGTGGGCAGCTCTGAACAAGCAGACCAGGTTTTGTCTAAAGTGAAATACTTTACGATTGCTGAAAGCCTTGGAGCCGTTGAAAGTTTGATTTCTGTACCGGCGAAAATGACGCATGCATCAATCCCGAGAGAACGGCGCCTTGAACTTGGCATCACCGATGGGTTGATCCGGGTTTCTGTCGGCATTGAAGACAGCGAAGACTTGATCGACGATCTGAAACAAGCAATGGATTAATCAAGATACCAGAATCCCAGTCACAGTGCCGTTTACTGTGGTTGGGAGGCATGATGAATAGTTAAGAAAGCTTGACCAAAAGCATAGCGACCAGCACAAAAACCGAACGATTCTTCGTTCGGTTTTTGTTAGAAATAAGCAAACCATTCTAATCCTTCTCTAATGAATCGCGCTCCACTCCGATTCGAACCCCGCATCAAACAACAGCAAAAAAGAAGTTTATTGAATTCACCGAACGACTATGATTGACATTTTGCAATTTGCTCGATTTTTGCTTTGTGGCCACGCTTTTTCCCCAGCCTCTGATGTATAGGTAATGCTTCATAACCGGGACGGACTTTTTCTTTTCTTTTGCAAATTGTGCTAAAATAAAATCAGTTATGAAGCAAAGGATGTGGACCAATATGTCAAATAAAGTGTTAGCTTATTTACAAGATAATCGGGAACGTTTGTTGGACAAGTTAAACGAGTTCCTCTCGATTCCAAGTATTAGCACGGACAGTGTACATAAACCGGATGTGGCAGCGGCAGCTGATTTTGTATCGAATTACTTGTCGGAAATCGGCTTTACGAATGTAGAGGTGCAAGAAACGAAAGGGCATCCGCTTGTTTACGGAGAATGGAGCGGGGCAGGAGACGATGCCCCGACAGCTTTGTTGTACGGCCATTATGATGTCCAGCCTGCAGACCCGTTGGAATTATGGGAAAGTGAACCATTCAAGCCGGAAGTTCGAGATGGCAGACTTTATGCACGCGGAGCAAGCGATGATAAAGGACAAGTTTTCATGCATCTTGCCGTGTTTGAAGCTTACATGAAAACGGAAGGCTCCATGCCGGTCAATATCAAGGTCTGTATTGAAGGGGAGGAAGAGATCGGCAGCGAAAACCTTTATCAAGTGTTGGAAGATAAAAAAGAACAGTTTTCTGCCGACTTTGCGATCATCTCAGATTCGGGAATGGTGGACACCGGTCAGCCTACCGTATTATATGGGTTGAAAGGCTTCACCGGTTTGGAATTCACCGTGCATGGCCCAGCCAGTGACCTGCATTCAGGTATATACGGAGGGGTGGTCCGTAACCCTGCAATGGCTTTGGCTCACATGCTGGCATCATTAAAGGATGAGCAGGAAGTCGTGCAAGTGGACGGATTCTACGATGGAGTGGAAGAGCTGACAGAGGAAGAACGTAAGCTGATTGCCGACGTACCGGGTGAAAACTACCAGCAGACGACTGGAGTGGAAAAAACGGTTTCGGAAAAAGGTTTTACCGCCAAAGAGCATATGATGGCAAGACCGACAATGGAAATCAACGGTATGTTCAGCGGTTATCAAGGCGAGGGGACAAAAACAATCATACCTTCTTCGGCTACCGCAAAACTGACCTGCCGACTGGTACCAGGAATGGATCCTGACCAGATCCAGCAGCTCGTCATCGATCATCTGCATAAAAATCTGCCGGAGGGTGTGACGATGGATGTGAAGCCAGAACCGTTGTCAGCCAAAGCATACAAAGTAAATCCAGACCATCCACTGATTAAAATTGCAGGTGAATCGTTGCAAAAGGCTTTCGGAAAAGAAGCTGTTTACGCACGTCTTGGCGGATCCATTCCAGTTGTAGAATCAATAGATTCGATTTTCCATATGCCGGTGGTCCTCCTTGGGTTCGGGACCCCGGAAGATCGGTTGCACTCCCCGAACGAAAGCTTCCCATTGGAAAGCTTCGACAAAGGAATGGAGACACTCGTTTACTACTGGAATGAAGTGAAAAACACATCACTGTAAACGAAACAGACAGTGACAAAAGCATTGTGACCAACGTAAAAGCCGGGCGATTTCGTTCGGCTTTTTGATTTTAAAAAAAGTAAACGGTTCTATCCTTCACTTTTAAATAAAGCTACGTTCCACTCCGACAAAGTACTTCGCTTTCCGCGGGCACGGCTTCAGCTAAATAGGCAAAGAGAAGAGCCTAGCCAAATGGATTTTCAACTCACGCTCCTCCCGCTGGAGTCGGTGCACCTTGCCGGTTTGGATGCAGATTGTTTCCTTCTGACGTGATTTCCGTTCTGCCTACTGCCGTTACGAAAAGCCTGTATAGTTGTGAAGGTTTATTGAAACTCTTCGTAAAATTAATGCGGGAAGAGAGACAACGGTTATAATGAAGGGAAGGAGGAGGAGAAGGATTGAAGAAACTATCCATATATGTTTTCACAATGCTGATAGCCATGCTTGCATTAGTTGCATGCAGCAGTCAGAAAGCAGAAGAAGAGCTAGCTCCTAACCAGGAACTGACGGCAGGTATCACCCACCTTCCACAGTTTTTAGAAAATGCGTCGGAAGACTTACAGAAGGTATATCAATCAGCGGCAGAGCACCAAGAGCTCCTTGAACAAATCCCTTGTTATTGCGGATGCGGCGATGCTTCTGTCGGTCATCAAGACAACTATGATTGCTTTGTTCATGAGGTGAAAGATGACGGAAGGGTTGTCTGGGATACGCATGGAATCGGCTGTCAGGTATGCATCGATACAGCAGTATATTCAATCAGTGAATACAGGAAAGGAACCGATATCTCAGCCATCCGTAAAGCGATTGACAACACCTATCAAGACTTGGATTACCCAGAACCGACCCCGACTCCGGATGTTTGAAATATTTATAAAAAAGGTAATCAAAAACAGACTGGGACATAAGGATCATGACTAAAATAAAAGCCGAACGTTTCTGCATCTCGTTCGGCTTTTATCGGTTTTCTCATAACTCATTTTAGCAAATAGCCAACCGCTTTTGCTTTCTGAGGAAGTGGAAGCCGTAACCGTGGAATGGATAGTATCTTGCCGTAGCGATGCGAAGCACGCATCAAACAACAGGATAAAAGACAACATACAAATAAAACCGAGCGAATTTAATTAGCTTTAGAATTCGTTCGGTTTTGCTTTGGCGGTCATGCTTTTGCTCGGCCGCTTTTTCTGATGCTGATTTCAAAAGCATTTCAATCGGGGATAAGCACGCCGTCAGGATCGACCAAACCTGCAAAAGACCACGTCTTGCCGTTATCATCAGAAGAAAACTTCGCCAGTACGTTGCCGCCGAGGAAGTCGCCTTGCGGACCTTGATTGACTAACAATGTACCTTTCTCACCTTCGAATACAGGAATCTCCGCTTGTGTGAAATAGCCTTGATATTCTTCTGGTATCGGAATTTCCACCCGTTCCCAATTTTCCCCGCCATCACTCGTCCTGTATAAATTCGGTTCAGGTGGATTGGCTTCTGTCCGATATTCACCGAACGAGATAAATCCCAGCTTGTTATCAACAAATCCGCCGTCCGTCACCAAAGCATGGGTGTATTCTACGGAACCTGTCTGATACCATGACTGACCACCATCATATGTTTTCCATATAAAATGCGCTTCGCTGCTCATCGTCTTATCTCCAGTTACGATGAGGTAGCCATCCTGCCCGGAGGTAAAGCCGAGAAGGGTGAGACGTAAAACGGGCAGCTTGTCGGATACCAGCACTTCTTCCCAAGTCTTTCCTTTATCATTGCTTATAAGTAAGCTCAAATCTCTTTGTCCTCCAAGTACAAATGCTGTTACCTCGGGTGTGATGACATAACTCCCTTCCCTCAAAGACGAGTCTGCGGCACGGTCACTGCTAAATAGTTCTTCCGACGCAACAGGTACTGTCTGCCAGTCTTCTCCATTATTATACGTGATTTCCAAAGAGCTGCCGCTCACTCGGTAAGCGGTTTTATCAGTGGAGTCTTCTATTCCCAGATTTTTTTGATAGTCTTCCAGCGTTTCAACGGGCGGGAGACCGATCTGGGTATCATCTGATTTCTCGATGGACGTTATGCTGTATTTTAAACCGTCCTTTTTCTCAATTCCGAGCTTCCAAACTAGATTGGAAACCACTCCATTTTCATTCGGATCGCCCCAGCTGTTAGCTGTTTTTTTCGCACCTTCAGGTAACTGGACCTGGAATATTACCGCTACAACGAAAGAATTTTCGTCACCTGATATTTTGGTGAATCTAGTGAAGCTGGCATTAGCGACTGTGCCATCACTTTTCAATTGCTGCATGAAATCGAACCAAAGCCGGTAGGCAATGGTTTCTGCTTTGTTATCGCGCTCCTCTACTTGTACCGTGTAAGGAAGTTCGCCGTTTATGTCTGTTTTTGTTTCTTGTTTTTCTGGTACTTGCTCATCCTGTTCTTCATCTTGGTTTCGTATTTGGACCACAACCGCAATAACAAGTAACACGAATATAAAAAGTATGAGCATCCATTTTGCATTTTTCATCCTGGTCATCCTTCATTCTTTGTATTGAAAATCTTTCATTACCCCCTCCTAGGGGATAGGGAAACAGTAAAGTTTGATAAGCAAAGACATATAGAGTTTAACATAAATATCCAATCATCAAGTGATATTTTTCGAAATGAAAAGAGGCAGGAAGAAAAATTGCACAATAGCTCAATCCAGTGTTCTTCTTTTCCCTTCATCATTGATTATCGTCGTACATATATTGAGATAACATCACCATAAAGGGGAGATCATTGTTGAAACAAGCGGACCAAAACTCGCTGGAAAGAGCAATTGATGAGATAACGGAAATTGCCGAAGGATTTGGCCTCGATTTTTATCCAATGCGTTATGAAATTTGTCCGGCGGAAGTGATCTATACATTTGGCGCCTACGGAATGCCGACGAGATTTTCCCATTGGAGCTTTGGCAAGCAGTTTCACAAAATGAAGCTTCAATATGATTTAGGCTTGAGTAAAATCTATGAGCTTGTCATCAACTCGAATCCCTGTTATGCTTTTCTGCTCAATTCCAATAGTCTGATTCAAAATAAATTGATTGTCGCACACGTTCTCGCTCATTGCGACTTCTTTAAAAACAATGTACGTTTCCAAAATACCAACAGAGATATGGTCGAAAGCATGTCAGCTACAGCCGAGCGGATTGCAGCTTATGAAAAAGAACATGGACAGGAGGAAGTGGAGGCGTTCCTCGATGCGGTACTTGCCATTCAAGAACACATTGATCCCAGGCTGATCAAACCAAAACTCGATTGGGATAAGGATGAACCGGAGGAAGAGTTGCCGGATAAAACAACTCCATACGATGACTTGTGGAGCTTGGATGATAAATCGCAGAAGAATGATCGACCGAAGAAAAAAAAGGCATTCCCTCCGAAACCGGAAAAGGACTTGCTTTTGTTCATAGAAGAATACAGCCGTACACTGGAAGACTGGCAACGAGATATCCTGACGATGATGCGGGAAGAAATGCTTTATTTTTGGCCACAACTGGAAACGAAAATCATGAACGAAGGTTGGGCATCCTACTGGCATCAGCGTATTTTGAGGGAAATGGACCTGACCAGCGATGAATCGCTCGAATTTGCAAAATTGAATGCCGGAGTTGTCCAGCCGTCAAAAACACAAATAAATCCATATTATTTAGGGGTGAAAATGTTTGAGGATATTGAGGAGCGCTTTAATCATCCAAGTGAGGAAATGACCAGGTGGGGAGCAGAACCGGGGAAAGGTCGGGAAAAAATATTTGAAGTCAGGGAAATCGAATCGGATATATCATTCCTCCGCAACTATATGACTAAGGAGTTCGTTCATCGGGAAGATATGTATTTGTTTCAAAAACAAGGCCACGAATACAAGATTACCGATAAAGACTGGGAAGCAGTCAGAGATCAGTTGATCACCATGCGGGTGAATGGCGGATTTCCTTACATTACCGTACAGAATGGCGACTACTTGCGAAACGGTGAGCTCTATTTAAAGCATCATTATGAGGGAGTGGAACTCGATCTGACTTATTTAGAGCGGACGCTGCCATACATCTATAAGCTTTGGGGAAGGAACGTACACATGGAAACAGTAGTTGAAGACAAAGCGGCCTTGTTCAGCTACGAAGGCAACAAAGTATATAAAAAGTATCTGACATGAAAAGGGGCAAGGACAAAATCGCGACCAAAATAGAAACCGAACGATCCCACGATTCGTTTGGTTTCTTGTTAGAAAAAAGCAAACCACTTCTATCCTTCTCTTATGTCGAGCTCCACTCCGGCAAGGAACTTCGCTTTCCGCGGGCACGGCTTCAGCTAACTTGGCAAAGCGCTTTGCCAAGTGGATCTTCAGCTCGCGCTCATCCCGCAGGAGTCTGCGCACCTTGACTCCGTTGCATGAAGAGGATTTCTCCTCTAGGGTATTTGTGTCTTGCTTAGTTAGTTGCCATAACGGGTGAAAAGCTAAGTCGCATGGAAACTAGGGGCACCTTTCTTTTTATGCTATTGGTTCGCGCCCTTCAATTTCTGAAGCATTAAGGACCCTTCTCATGCTGGTTTTTCTTGGTCACTGTTTAGGGATTGCACAGTATCTTGCCGTAGCGATATGAATCATGCATCAAATAACGGGATAAAAGGGAGTTTATTGAAGGCACAAGTAAAAACCGAACGAATATGATTGACATTCGAATCCGCTCGGTTTTGGAATTGGTGCTATGCTTTTGTCTCGGCCGCTTTCTATACAGGTTTAAAAAGTACGGGCCAGTTCTTTTGCACGGGCAATACCATCAGCTTTGATTCCGTCTGCTTTCTCTGGCATTGCTGCATGCCCTTCGATAAACAATCCTTCAAAGGAAGGGACACCGAAGAAATCCATGATAATGCTCAAATAACGGTGGCCCATTTCCAACTCGGCCGCCGGTCCTTCAGAATAGATGCCGCCGCGGGCCTGGATATGCAATGCTTTTTTGTCCGTCAAAAGACCGATTGGCCCTTCTTCTGTATATTTGAACGCTTTTCCTGCAACCGCCACGGAATCAATGTAGGCCTTCATCAAAGGCGGGAAAGAGAAATTCCAGAACGGTGTCACGAAAATGTACTTATCAGCTTGGATGAATTGTTCGCTCAATTCCGAAAGACGTCCGACTTTGGCTTGCTCCTCCTTCGAAAGCTCCTCAAATCCTTTCCCTGAACGGAGTTTCCCCCAGCCTTGAAAAACATCGGCATCAATATAAGGGATATGTTCTTTATATAAATCAATAGTGACAATTTCGTCCTCCGGATTTTCCTGCTGATATGTTTCGATGAATGCCCTGGCAGCAGCCATACTGAACGATTGTGTTTCATCGTGGGGATGGGCTGTGATGTATAAAACCTGTGTCATTGAACTCACCTTTCTGTTTTGAATAGGATTAGTGTGATATTTAGCAAGTAAAAACATACATGGTTATTACCTTGAATTAAAGATAAACAATCCAAGGTAACATGGTAATGCATTGTCGTTTTGTCTGTCAATTGAAAAGGACCAGCCGATTCAACGGCTGGTCCTTGGCATTATTATTTCCCTACATACGGATTCCCGCTTATGTTTTTTCTTGCTTCATCCGATATTTTGAAAGGTTCCGGTTTCGTCGCTTTATCCAGCGTGACTGGTGGAGTTCCGCTGCCGTCGTAATGCAAAGGCTTTTGTTCCATGTAAAAACCTCCTTTTAGTAGTTCTATTATATCAGAAAACGGTTACAAGATGGTCCTTTTTATTTTACCCTAAGTCCCTTTTTCCATACTTTGTTGCTTTTTGGATCAAAATGCTTTGTGATAAGCTGGCTTGTTATGGGAGTTGGTGCAGGGCTGCAGAACATTGTACGAACTAAGTAATATTGCTTCGGAAACCTCGTTCATGACTTTTAGGAGAAAAGACCCCTTCTATTGGAGACCAGCCTTCATCAGAAGGTAAGCTGGAAACAAGGCGCATCCTTATAAATATTGCCAATAGTTATGATAAACTTGGAAACAAGTGAATGTGTCGGAAGATGGAAGGAAAAAAATTATCAATGTTTTTTAAAAGGGGTAGAGAAATATGTCTAAACAGGACGAATGGCTTTATCAATATCTAGTCGATAATGCTGCTTCGATTACGGAGAAGTGGCTTCAAACACGAAAAAACAAAAATGGTTCCATATATTCGGTTAATTCGGAGGATAGTGTGGAAAATATGCTGCGGGAACAGAACAGAATGACAATAGAAGCAGTCAGCAGTTCATTGCTTGCAGATGAAGGGACGGTTAATAAGCAAGTCGACGAATGGGCAAAAACAGTCGGAGAAAGCAGGGTCGATTCCGACACGCCTATTTATGAAGTAATAGAAGCAGTGAATAAGGCTGAAAGCGTATTTATGGAATTTGTCCTGCACTTTATTGAAGAAAATGAAGACGTTGTTCGTAAGGAAGATATCCTAAGGTGGAATCGCCAGGTGAATTCAGCTTTCAATCAAATGGTCACAAAGTTCTCCGAAGTGTATTATCAGCTTACCAGACAGCGGCTTTTCTCTCAACAGGAATTGATTCATCAGTTAAGCACTCCAATCATTCCGGTTTTCGAAAACATGGCTATTGTTCCATTGATTGGTGAAATGGATTCCTATAGAGCCAAGTTTGTCATGGAGACTATTCCAGGTAAGTGTGTGGAAAATCAGGTAGAGCACTTGTTTATCGACCTGTCCGGTATGCCGGCGATTGATACGATGATCGCTCAGCAAATTTATCAGCTGACAAGTATGTTGAAGTTGTTGGGTATTTCATCCACCATTTCGGGAATCAGGCCGGAAGTGGCACAAACCGCAATCCAATTGGGAATCGATTTTGAAAGTACAGGTACATACAGTTCATTGAAACAGGCACTGCTGACTGCAGGATTAAATATAACAGCAGAGCAGTGATGAAGACAAAGGACCGACAAAAGCGTTGTGACCAAAATAGAAGCCGGACGATTCCACATAATCGTCCGGCTTCCTTGGTTAGAAAAGAGCCACCGTTTTGCCCTTCTTTTATTTATGACTCCCGCAAGGAACTTCGCTTTACTCAGGCATGACTTCAGCTAACTTGGAAAGGAATACGGTTCTGCCTATTGCTGTTACGGGGTAGAAAGCTATTCCTGTAACAAGGTGTACTTATTTTTATATGCTGTTGGTTCGCATCCTTCAATTCCCGAAGAATAATGCGCCCATATGTTGATTTTTCGTCTTCTTCACTGTTTAGATATCTATTAGCCGATAGAAAAATACGTCTAAACATCCTGCTCTTATCACCTGGAAATCAGACCGCTAAAATGGAGCGGAGGCAAGATACGGAAACTCCTACGGGAACAGTACGAGCTGTCTTTTTGCTCTGGTGGCCGTGCTTTTGTCCTGGTCACTTTTCAGTAGGAATGCCGTTTCTAAAACATTATAATGAACGTTTGAATGTAGAGTGGATATCATATAAAATAAAGATATTCAAATATCAGTTTGAATAAGGAGGGTGGCAATGGCGAACGATCGCTGTGATATATATTGCTATAACGAAGAAACGGTCAATCGAGTGAAAAATAAAATGGACAGTGAAGACATTACCGGGATAGTAAAAGTGTTCAAAGCAATGGCGGATGAAAAACGGGCTAAAATTGTTTTTGCTTTATCCCAAGAGCAAGAGCTTTGTGTTTGCGATGTGGCTAATATCATTGGGACTTCCGTCGCAACCGCTTCCCATCATCTCAGGAACTTGCGGAAAATGGGGCTGGCCAACTACCGTAAGCAGGGAAAGCTTGTGTTTTATTCGTTAGAAAGTGAATCAATGGTTCAATTACTAGTGCAATCATTTACCTCTAATGAAGGGGTGGTGGCAAATGGAAGATAAGCGGATGAATGAAGATGAAAAAAAGGTTTACCGTGTACAGGGTTTTACCTGAGCTGGCTGTGCCGGAAAGTTCGAAACGAACGTTAAACACCTGGATGGTGTTTCAGATGCAACTGTTAATTTTGGCGCTGCAAAACTTACAGTATATGGAGATGCTTCCATTGAACAATTAGAAAAGGCGGGAGCATTTGAAAATTTAAAAGTGATGGAAGAACATGAACAATTTACAAAGGACCGGCGCCCATTCTGGAAACAAGAAGCGAACCTGCCCGTTCTGTTGGCATTGCTGTTTCTTATAGCGGCTTGGATTTCTGGAAAAGTGCAAATGGGCCAAGGCTTCATTCCGGTTTTATTATATGGTATATCAATCTTGACAGGTGGGTATAAGCTGTTAATCCAAGGGTTGAAGAATCTGGCTGCATTTCAATTTGACATGAGGACGTTAATGACTGTAGCGGTAATTGGAGCAGCTGCAATCGGTGAATGGGGAGAGGCGGCGGTTGTCGTCATCCTATTTGCGGTTAGTGAAGCTTTGGAATCCTACTCGATGGATAAAGCGAGAGAATCTATCCGGTCATTGCTGGACATAGCACCGAAGCAGGCGCTGATCCGAAGGAACGGAAAGGAAATTTCTGTTTCCGTTGATGACATTCAAGTGAGCGATCTAATGCTGGTGAAGCCTGGCCAGAAGCTCGCGATGGATGGGGTAGTCGTAAAAGGGACCTCCGCCGTCAATCAGGCGGCAATCACCGGGGAGTCCGTTCCTGCTTTCAAAGAAACAGGCAGTACTGTTTATGCGGGAACCTTGAATGAAGATGGATATTTGGAGGTCGAAGTCACTAAACTGGCGAAAGACACGACGCTGGCCAAGATCATTCATTTAGTGGAAGAAGCTCAAGCGGAACGGGCTCCGTCCCAGGCATTTATTGATAAATTTGCTGCCTGGTACACTCCGGCTATCATTTTGTTTGCCTTGATACTTGCGGTTGTTCCGCCTCTTTTTTTCGGAAGTTGGCACGATTGGCTGTACAGAGGTCTTGCAGTTCTCGTAGTCGGTTGTCCTTGCGCATTGATTGTATCCACTCCTGTTTCCATTGTCACGGCAATCGGACACGCTGCAAAGCATGGGGTGCTTATCAAGGGCGGCGTTTATTTAGAGAAGGCCGGTGCCTTGTCGGCAATTGCTTTTGATAAAACGGGTACGTTGACAAAAGGGGTGCCGGAAGTGACCGATACTTTCCCTTTTTCAGATCAGACGGACAAAGAATTACTCCTTATTGCAGCTGCATTGGAGAAAAAATCTGGACATCCGCTGGCAGCGGCTGTCACTCGTCATGCAGACAAAGAGTTATTAGAATATCGACACTTGCCAGTAGAGGATTTTTCTTCGATGACAGGGCAAGGGGTAAAAGGCCGCATAAAAGGGATAGAATACTATTTAGGAAGTCCGAATCTATTGGCGGGGATGGTGGATATATCCCGGAAGCTTTCCAATCAAATCCTGGCCTTGCAACAGAAAGGGAAAACAGTACTTGTGCTGGGTACCGACAAGGAGCTGCTTGGATTGATCGCTGTTGCCGATAGTATCAGGGAATCAAGCAAGGCGTCTATTGAAAAACTACACACTTCTCAGATTAAAACCGTCATGCTGACAGGGGATAATTCAGAAACGGCACGATCGATTGCCGAGCAGCTTGGAATCGACGAAGTGCAGGCAGAACGGATGCCGGAGGAAAAACTGGAATATATTAAGCAAATGCAGAAGGAACAGGATGTTGCCATGGTCGGGGATGGCATCAATGATGCACCGGCGCTGGCCGCGTCATCGGTAGGAATTGCCATGGGAGGCGCGGGTACAGACACAGCGCTTGAGACAGCTGATATTGCTTTGATGGCTGATGATTTGGAAAAACTCCCGTTCACCATGGAATTAAGCAGGAGAACGTTGCAAATCATTAAACAGAATGTCTCTTTTGCTTTATTGATCAAGCTTGTCGCCCTGCTATTGGTTATACCGGGGTGGCTTACACTCTGGATGGCGATTTTCGCAGACATGGGCGCAACCTTGATTGTGACCTTGAACGGCCTTCGTCTGCTCAAGGTGAAAGAATAGTACTTCTAAGGACCTCCTAGATCGTCAGGGAGGTCTTTTGCTTCTTTACAGGGTCTTCGGACGCGTGCTGTCCCCATAGATATTTCTCGTTGTACCAGGCGAATCAAGAAACAATGTCTCGTACACTGTTTATAAACAGGAAGCTGTTCTTAGTGAAGGAAATACCCGGAGACTCCTGCGGGAGGAAAGGCCTCGGTGAGATTCCGCAGAGCGTCAGCTCGAGGAAGCTCACCAGCCGCCCGCGGAAAGCGCAGGGTATTTTCGGAGCGGTGAACTCCCACTCAATAAAAGGCAGCATACGGAGACTCCTTATCAAAAGACATAGCTAGGTAAACAAAGAAAAACTCCAAAAGAAGGAGAAAGACGGAACCCAAATTGTTTTTTATAAAGAGAATTAAACATTTTATTACAAGCGTTTTGAAGATGTCTTGTTGGGTCTCAAGGAGTTTCTATCCTTGCGATAATCAGCATACTTCTTAGCGCAGGTAGCATACGTAACTCCAGCGGGAACAGCGCGAGCTGAAGATCCACTTGGTAAAGCGGTTTTCTTGACCAAGTTAGCTGAAGCCGTGCCCGCGGAAAGCGAAGTATGCTACCGAAGCGTTGGTTAACACGCTTCTTTTAATAGGCAATGGCACTTCACATAACAGTTTCTGCGTAAGTTATGTTAAATGCGCTGGTAAACAAGCAGCAAAGCATGCGGAATGCGGATGGATCAGGTTAGAAGAGATTGAAGCCGTGGGGAAGTATGGTAAACTGATAGAAATACAAAAAGATAGAGGGGATTTTTGTGTTTACCTATCAAGTAGACGACGAGATACAATTAAAATTGATGGAGTTAAGCGATGCCGAAGAGCTTTTTGCGCTGACAGACAGTTCCCGTGATTACTTGCGCGAGTTTTTGCGGTGGGTCGACGGGACGACCACGGAAGAGGATACACAAGCATTCATTCAGTCTGGCTTGCAGCATTTTGCAGATAACAAGAGCCTCACCACCGCGATACTATACCAGGGGAAAATCGCAGGAGTGATTGGATTCCATGAAATCAGTTGGAACAATAAAAGTGCTTCAATCGGTTATTGGCTGGGAGAAAACCATCAAGGAAAAGGAATAATGAGCAGGTCCGTGAAAGCATTGACCAGTTATGGATTTGACAGGCTTGATTTGAACCGGATTGAAATCCGGGCTGCAGCCGAGAATGTGAAGAGCAGGGCGATACCGGAGAAATTGGGATTTACCAAGGAAGGGTGTATCAGACAGGCTGAGTGGCTTTATGATCACTTTGTTGATCACGTTGTGTATGGCATGCTCGCAACAGAATGGCCGTATGAATACAAAAAAAATTCGTAACGGTAAAGCCTGTAGCGTAGATTGTCGATTCTTCGTTACAGGCTTTTTAATCTTGTTGTTTCTACCAGACAGGTAATAAAATGGAGAAGAGTACGTCAGAGCTTTTCCGGATTTTTCGCACAAGGTATTGCTTTTTCAATCGGTTGTCACTGATTTTTCAACCATTCGTAGGTATTTTTCAATCCCTTTTCCAAGGAGTGCTCAGGATTCCATCCTAATTCTGTTTTGATTTTTTTGGTATCAAGACAACGATTTGTAACGGTGTCGATTGTCCGTTCAGGCTGATACTCAAACGGGCTGTCACTTCCGGTGATGTCTTTTATGGATACTGCTAACCGATGGATAGTAGTTTCTCTGCCAGTCCCAACATTAAATACGTTTCCTGCTGCTTCCGGATGAGAAGCAGCTTTGCGAATAGCATCGATGCCATCTGAAATATAGGTGAAGTCACGGGTCTGTTCACCACTCCCATATATGATCAGCGGTTCTCCTGCAGCTGCTGCTTCAAAAAACTTGGCCACCACTCCGCAATAGGGATTGACTGCAAGTTGGCCAGGTCCATATAGATTGGATAATCTTAAAATAGTAAACGGAAGCCTGGATAAGTGGTGAAAAACATGACAATAATGCTCCATGGAAAATTTGCTTGCTGCATACGGCATGGAAATATCATAATAGCTTTCCGGGGTAGGAAGAATATCGGCATTGTTGTAAACCGAGGCGGTCGAAGTATACACAAACCGTTTGATTTTTGGATTTAATTCCATCGTTTTTTTCAATAAACAATATCCCCCGAATAGATTTGTCTGAAAGTCGGCTTCGATATCATCGACAGAAAGCAGTAAGTTGCGGCAGGCTAAATGAAATATATAATCGACTTGCGGAAGAACTTCTTCCAGAACTTCCTGGTCGGTAATGGAAGCTTTATAAAAAGAAACCTTGTTTGACTGTGGAAGAGATTCCTTGCGGCCGGTTGAAAGGTCATCAATTATATAGAGATGATCCGTTTCGGGAAGAAGGTCAGCAGCTAGCTGTGAGCCCACAAAACCGGCGCCTCCGGTAATCAATACGTTACCCAAAGACATTTTCAACATTACCTCCCCTTTAGTTCAATTCAGCAGTTTCATGCTGATTGATACCTAGCTTCTTTTCTAATAACTCTTTGTTAAATATAATTTTCTTATCATTCGGACGGTACTCTCTTGCTTTTTCGTTATGCTCATAAGACTTTTCAAAATCCTGCAGATTGTAATAGCAGACACACATTTGCAAATGTGGATACCAAGTAGCGTATGCGGGGTAGGTAAAACTCCACTTATTGGGATCGGTTTCCAATTTTGTCGCTAAGTCATACCAGTAGACTGCTGTTTTGTAATCTTGTTGGCGTTGAAAGTTAAAGCCTATGCGACTGCATGTTTCGGGACGGGGGAGTTTAGAAAACTGGAAAGAGCGGAATAAAGATTCCAATTCTTTAACGGTATCTCCCAAATGACGGTGGCAATCCGCCTTGTTTATACAGGCGTACACTTTGTCCTCTATCCAGCCATCTTCCATGGCTATATTTTTTTCGTAACTTTCAATCGCTTTTTCATAGTGACCATTTTCTCTTAACTCATTTCCATAATAAAAATAGTCGCGGGGAGAAAAGGTATCTCCTCTATCCAACTTTTTCTGATAGATCGACAGATTACGACCTACTGAATGTCGGATTTTCTTGTGTGTGACCGCTACATCAGAATTGATGATATTACCATAAACCTCCAGATATTGATGGCAGTCGCCTTTCCACTTAAAGTTCCGACTCCTTTTTACGAGACGGTTTCTTCTGTATTGAAGGGTTACATTTCCGTATTCATCCATGCCGGCATTGTAATACATCGATACCGAATCAACTTCAGGGTTCAACGTTTCCTTCAGTTTTTTTAATTTTTTCCGGTCTTCTTCCAAAATGACATCATCCGCGTCTAAATATAAAATATAATCTTTGGTAGCATGCTTGAATGATTCATTTCGGGCTGCTGCAAAATCCCCGATCCACTCAAAGTAAAAAACTCGATCTGTATATTGCCGGGCTATATTTACCGTGTTGTCGTTGGAACCAGTATCTACTATATTGATTTCATCTACGATATCCTTGATGGAATCCAGACATCTGGCGAGCACCGCTTCTTCATTCTTCACTATCATACATAAACTAATAGAAATCATACTTATTCCCCTTTCGGATTATGATGCTGCACATATTCCTCCTGTTGTTAACTTATTTGAAAAGGCAGGAAGTGGTTTGTATAAAAACCTAACTTGAACAAAAAGGCAAATAACTAATGGAACTTCAGAAAAAGAAAAAGGTGTTGAATGATCAACACCTTTTTCAAATTTTTATTGCTTAAGGCCCCGTAGGTCCAGTAGGCCCCGTAGGTCCAGTAGGCCCCGTAGGTCCAGTGGCGCCCGTAGGCCCGGTAGCACCCGTCGGTCCGGTGGCACCCGTCGGTCCAGTAGCGCCCGTAGGCCCGGTAGCACCCGTCGGTCCGGTGGCACCCGTAGGTCCAGTGGCGCCCGTAGGCCCGGTAGCACCCGTCGGTCCGGTGGCACCAGTAGGTCCGGTAGCGCCCGTAGGTCCGGTGGCACCCGTAGGCCCGGTAGCGCCCGTCGGTCCGGTGGCACCCGTCGGTCCAGTAGCGCCCGTAGGCCCGGTAGCACCCGTCGGTCCAGTAGCGCCCGTAGGCCCGGTAGCACCCGTCGGTCCGGTGGCGCCCGTAGGTCCGGTAGCGCCCGTCGGTCCAGTGGCACCCGTAGGCCCGGTAGCACCCGTCGGTCCGGTGGCACCCGTAGGCCCGGTAGCGCCCGTAGGTCCGGTGGCACCCGTAGGCCCGGTAGCACCCGTAGGTCCGGTAGCACCCGTCGGTCCAGTGGCACCCGTCGGTCCGGTAGCACCGGTAGGTCCGGTAGCACCCGTCGGTCCAGTAGCGCCCGTAGGTCCGGTGGCACCCGTAGGTCCGGTAGCACCCGTCGGTCCAGTAGCACCCGTAGGCCCGGTAGCACCCGTAGGTCCGGTGGCACCCGTAGGCCCGGTAGCGCCCGTAGGTCCGGTGGCACCGGTAGGTCCGGTAGCGCCCGTAGGCCCGGTAGCACCGGTAGGTCCGGTAGCGCCCGTCGGTCCAGTGGCACCGGTAGGTCCGGTGGCACCCGTAGGTCCGGTGGCACCGGTAGGTCCGGTAGCACCCGTCGGTCCAGTAGGCCCCGTCGGTCCGGTAGGCCCTATTGGTCCAGTCGGTCCAACTCCGTCACCGCCTTCGGCAGAGAGTAGCTCTACGTCATCTACTAATACAGCGGGAGCAGTAAGAGCGCTGACAGGCTTGCTGATAATCACTTGTGCTTGAGTAGTGCCTGCAGGGGCTGGTTCGGTATTTTGATAGAAATTATGCCAAGTACCATTGTTGACAAATGGGATATTGCCAAAGAAAATTTCTGTTTCCAATCCCGTTCCAACTACTGTATTTGCTGCATTTAAGAACAATACTTGAATGTTGATAACAGGGCTTGGATTGGTTGTTGTTTTGGCAAGAGAGACAAGCAATTCATATCTTTCCCCGGCGGTGGCAGCAACTGTTTGGGAAAGAGATGCTTCAGCAGCTCCGCTAGCAAGCCGGGCTGAGTGAAATCCCGAATGGGCCTGGCCGTATACCACGGTGGTGTTTACAGCGTTCCATCCGGTAAGGTCACCTGTCTCAAAACTGCTATTTACAATAAGGTCATTTAGTGACAAGTGTCTTTTTCCTCCTTATCCTTCAGATTTGAGAAACTAGTAATACTAGCAAACTCACCATATACTATGTCGCTTCCGTTAGCTTGTTCAGGCTAATGTTGCTGATATATCGCACATTTTCATTTCTATGCTCCTGTGCTTGCTTAGTAACTTTGGAATCAACCGTTCATACACTATTACAAAACGGAATAAAAAGGGAGTAATAGATGATGGTTCCTTTCGTTGAGAAAATTAAAAGATTGTTAGGGGTCCATAATGAAGTAGAGGCCAAAGCAAAAATTAAAAGGTTTGAGGATGACCGTCAGTTCGCTGCGGAATATTATGCTTTACATGCATTTCTGGCAATCAAGGATTGTCTCCTTCCACAAGGTTGGTTGTGGTGTTGGCGGGGATTGGATAAATTCTCCGGGGATAAACAACTTCTGCAACTAATGGATTTAATCAATAATGAATTGGGAAGGGGTGGAATACCTACAAGATTTTCCGCCAATAGTAAAAACACAATAGACCAGGAAACTACCTGGACGAAAATTGAGAACGGGAATAAATTGAAAATATTGCAAGGATCAATGGAAATAGCGAATCAAATGCATACAATTTCAAAGGGCACCTCCCGAATGGATCTCATCAATCATACTTTGAACTATTATCCCGCTTATTTGGGTTATGTCTCTGATTATACCTGGCCGATTGCAGGGAAATTGCGCAATCCAGGTTTTAATAACACCTTGAAGCGGTTGACGGCCGATATTGTGCCCTTTTATGATTTTTTTCACTTTCATTTCGGTAAAACACTTACACTTGATCATTCCGACTTGGATGTGATAAAACATCAAAATAAAGGCGTCATCATGCATCACTGGGGCAGTGAAGTCCGTTTGTTGTCCACAGCGAAAAAAAGCAACCCTTATGCAAAAGTGAAAATCGCGGATGAAAGCATGCTCAAGCGGAATCTGGCATTTTTTTCAGGAAAAATACCACACTGCATCGTTGCTGATGAAGAGATGTATCAGTACGTAAAAGATTATTATCCAAAGGTATCCGTTGTGCCGTTGATGATTGACTTGGAAAAATACAAACCGCTTGAAGTTGCACCGCCGCTTCCTGACAGACCGTTGAAAATTGTCCACGCTCCTACTTCTCCGGAAATCAAAGGTACTCCTTATGTTGTAAGTGCCATCGAGAAGTTGAAAACCGAATATTCTTTTGAATTTACGTTGGTGCAAAAAATGTCGCATGAACAGGCAAGGATGGAATATCAGAAAGCGGATTTGGTGATTGACCAACTGCACATCGGCAGTTATGGTTTGCTGGCTGTCGAATCAATGGCGATGGGTAAGCCGGTTATCTGCTGGATCAGCGATTTTATGAAAGAAAAATATCCAGCCGATTTACCAATTATTCCGGCTAACCCGGATTCGATAGAGACCATCTTACGCAGTCTATTGCAACACCCTGAACAATTGGACGAAATCGGTCGGAAGAGCCGTATTTACACGGAAAGACACCATGATATGATGAAAAACAGTCAGTTGATTTTTGATATTTATCAGGAAGAATCATCTGCCAATGGAAATTCCTGAACTCCCGAATCGCTCTTCGATGGATGCTTGCCGCGGGCACGGCCTCAGCTAACTTGGTCAAGAAAATCACTTGACCAAGTGGATCTTCGGCTCGCGCTGTTCCCGCAGGCGTCACCATCGAACGCTCAACGTGGAATCAACAGAGGTAAAACGAAAAAGCGTGATTTTCTTTGTTTTACCGCTTTTTTAAAATTCTACTTTTTCAAAGACCTTCCGTTTTTCAGTGGACTCAGAAAGCGGTTGGTGCTTTCTGAGGAAGTTTGAAGCCGTGCTCTTGGAACGTGCAGTATCTTGCCGTAGCGATTCGAAGCAAGAATTAAACGGCAGGATAAAAAGAAGTCTATCAAAGGAATATACAAATAAAAACCGAACGATCCGATTAGTGTTTAGGATTCGTTCGGTTTCTTGCTTCGATGGGCCAGCTTTTATCCTGGCCTCATTGTTTGCAGTTGTCCCCCTCGATCAATCTAACTGTTTTGCTGGATTTCCAACTACTGTTTTCCCTTGTTTTACATTTTTGGTAACCACTGCTCCAGCTCCGACAATGGCATTTTCTTCGATTGTGATTCCCGGGAGGAGAGTTGCGTTATTGCCAATTTTTGCTCCTTTTTTCAATACAGGCCCTCGATGCCGATAATTTCCCTCGCCCATATATTTATCATTTGAGGAAGAGCAGCAGGGACCGATAAATACATCGTCTTCAATTACCATATCTGCCGTTATATAGGCGTTTGTTTGAACTGTCACCCGCTTGCCGATGCATGTATTGTTTTCCACCGTCGCATTTCTTCCAATAATGCTGTCTTTTGCTACTTCGGTATTTTCCCTGATGCTGGCCAGGTCTCCAACCAGAACCCCCTGGTGGAGGACGGCGCCTTGGTAGATGACGCAATTTCCACCGATGGACACATCATCGCTGATTACTAATGGATTTAATTCTTCTGAGGGTTTTCTGGCCATCTTATTGTTGGCCATCGGCTGTTTACCCAAGCAGGTCAAATCGCCTATATAGACATTGCTGCCGATAATCGTTCCTTTATGAATAACGACATTGCTGCCAACAGTTGTATTGTCTCCGATGATGACTTCGGGGCCGATGACAGCATTTTCACCAAACGAAACGTTTTTTCCGATCCATGCACTTTGATGAATCATTCACTCACTTCCCATTTTTAAAATTAATCAAGCATTGTTTTAGTTGAAAAGGAGGAAAGGGGCAAAGGGATGACTTTTCCTTGCTGATGGGAACGGTAAAGGCCGAAAATCAACTCCAGTGCCTTTTTCCCTTCTTCTCCAGTTACCAGCAAACAGGCATTTTCCTCCAATGATTCGATGAAATTCTCGTACATCCGGCAGTGTTCCTCTTTTCTTTCTGCCAGCTCTTTCAGTTCTTCTGATAATCGCTCATGGCCTTGTATATAACACCTATCGATTTTATCCAATCCAGGACCGCCGATGCTGACGGTCCCTTTCTCGGCGAAGATCGACAATTGGTACCCGATATTCACTGGTTTGGTGACGGTATTTGCATCTATTACTCCTTTTACATTATTGGAAAAGCTGATGATCCCGGTTGCAACATCTTCTATATCTTTTACGTCATGTGAATGGTTGGCAATTTCTCCATAAATAGTTATAGGTTCACCGAGCAGCCATACCAGTAAATCAACAAGGTGGATACCTTGATTGACAAGCATTCCGCCGTCCATAGACCAGCTGCCGCGCCAGTCGGCAGCTTGAAAGTAATCCTTGCTGCGGTTGATGCGAATCGATGCTACTCCCATATAGAGTTTTCCGAAGTACCCTTCTTGGATCAGTTCCTTTAAGCGGGACATGAACGGTCGATAACGCATCTGATGACAGACAAGTACTTTTCGATTGTTGACTTGTGCCAGCTTGTTGATTTCATCTGCATCTTGTAAGGACAGGGAGATTGGTTTTTCGAGAATAATATGTTTTTGAAGCTGTAGAGCTTGTTTTGCTATTTCCGCGTGCAATCCGCTGACCACTGCAATCACGACAATGTCTACTGTAGGGTCGCTCAGGAGATCGTGATAATCCGTATATTGCTTAATCGCTTGGGTTGTTTTCTTTTTGTCCCGGTATTCAGAAACAACAGCATCCATCCGCTCTTTTTGAAGATCACTGACTGCCGCTAATTTTGCATTGCTCAAGTTACTGATCGTTTCAATGTGTTTCTGGGCAATATATCCGCAGCCGATCAATCCAATGGAATAGTTCATTGCCTCTCATCCATTTCTCTTATAGCGGCGATTATTGACTGTTGTTCTTCGTCCTCAAGAAACGGGTGGATTGGAATTGCCAATAATCGGTTTGATAACTGCTCGGCCTCTGGAAAATCTCCTTGATTGTATCCTAACTTCTGATAAGCCACTTGAAGATGCAAGCAGCAGGGATAATAAATCCCTGTACTGATTTTTCGCTCTTGCAGGAAGACGGATGCTTCATCTCGATGATCTGCTTCCAGACAATATAAGTGATAGATATGTGTCCGGTCTGATTTTGGTCGAGGGGGTTTTATCGTATGCAGAGTCGAGAACGCCTCCGTATAGTTGTTTGCCAGTTTTGCCCGTCTGTTGTTCCAATCTTCAATATGCTGTAAACAAATGAGCAAGATAGCGGCATGCATTTCATCGAGCCTGCTGTTATAGCCTATCGTGTCATGATAATATTTCCGGTTACTTCCGTGGGCGCGCAGTTTCCTTATCTTTGCTGCAATGCGTTCGTCAGAAGTAGTGACCATTCCACCATCCCCCAGTGTGCCGAGATTTTTGGTGGGGAAGAAAGAGAAACAACCAGCGTCGGCCAGGCTGCCGACAGGCATTCCTTTATATAACGCGCCGAAGGCTTGACATGCATCCTCGATTACTGTCAGGTCGTGTTGTTTTGCAATGGCATTGATTTCATCCATATCGGCCGCCTGCCCGAACAAGTGAACAGGGATGATCGCTTTCGTACTCGGAGTGATTTTATCAGGTATCTTCTTCGGATCGATTGTAAAAGAATCAGAGGTGATATCAACAAAAACCGGGGTTGCGCCGACTCGTGTTATTGCTTCAGCTGTCGCAAAGAAAGTGAACGGACTGGTGATCACTTCGTCTCCTTCACCGATTCCCAACGCCTCAAGTGTCAGCAACAGCGCATCCGTTCCATTGCCAACCGCCACTGCTTCGTCAGTACCAATTCGACTGGCCACCTGCCTTTCCAATTCCGAAACTTTTGGACCGAGAATATAATTACCACTTCGTAACACATCGCTCACGGCTGCGAGTATGTCTTTTTCAATCGTGGTGAATTGTCTTTTCAGATTGATTAATGGAATCATCGTTTGTCTCCTTTGCTTTCAAATTTAAAATAATATCCGTTATACATTAACGTATTTACAGGTTGTTCCACCGGTAACGGCATTCATCTTATATCAGTGCTCAATCTATTATCTACTTGGCCGTAAACACTAGTAATAGTGCCTTTTTTGCGGATAGATTTGCACAGTACCCCTTTTGTTCTCATATAAGGTAATAGATTGACTGACAAACGAAAGGAACATTCAAATGAAAGCTGAACGGATAGGAAACAACCGAATAGAGAAAGGTGAGGGGAAGGCGCAGACAATTGGGGTTGTCGGACTTGGTTATGTAGGCCTTCCGGTTGCAATTGGTTTTTCGAAGCAATACAAGGTGATCGGCTTTGATGTGGATAAGCAAAAAATAGATTTACTCAAAAAGCACAACGATATAACAAGAGAAATAAGTAAGGAGGAATTGGCAGCTTCTGACATATATTTTACAAGTGATCAAACAGACTTATCATTGTGCGACTATATAATCGTTGCAGTACCTACACCGATAAATGAGCATAACGAACCGGATTTGCGTTATTTAATAGCAGCATCTGAAACAGTGGGAAGGAATTTGGCCGGTGGGGCAACAATCGTCTATGAATCAACAGTCTATCCTGGAGCCACAGAAGAAATATGCATTCCGGTTTTAGAGAAAACATCGGGATTGAAATCTGGTAAGGACTTCTTTGTAGCTTATTCGCCGGAAAGGATCAACCCAGGAGATAGACAGCATACGTTTCAACAAATTGAGAAAATTGTAGCGGCTCAAAATGAAGCAGTGTTGGAAAAAGTGGCGGCTTTGTATCAGAGTGTCATCGAAGCCCCCATTTACAAGGCGGAATCAATCAAAGTTGGAGAAACTGCGAAAGTGTTAGAAAACACACAGAGGGATATCAACATTGCCTTGATGAACGAGTTGGCAATGATTTGTGAAAGAGTCGGCATCGACACTTTCGATGTCCTTGAGGCTGCTGGAACAAAGTGGAATTTCCTTCCCTTTACACCGGGACTTGTCGGCGGACACTGTATTGGCGTAGATCCTTATTATTTGATTCATAAAGCAAAAGTAGTGGGTTACACTCCAGTATTTTTAGAAGCAGCTCGAAAAATCAACGATTCAATGGCAGGTTTTGTCCATCGTACGGTTCTTGATGATATTATCCGTTTCAAGTATGATTTGGAAAAACTTACAATCACGGTGATGGGCATAACTTTTAAAGAAAATGTCCCGGATACCAGAAACTCAAAAGCTTTGGAAATCGTCCAAATGCTGCTGGATGATGGTTTGTCGGTAAATATTTATGATCCAGTTGCAAATCCTGAGGAAGTTGAGAACGAATTAGGGATTTCGTTGACTGAAAGAAAAAACCTGCAGCCAGCCGACATTCTTCTCGTTCTGGTGCCACATCAGGAATTTTTAACCATGACTGCTAAGGAGATTTCCGGATTTGTGAAAAAGGATCGAGCGCTGGTATTTGATTTGAAAAACATTTGGAGAAATCATCAGTTGCCTTCATTCATTAATCGTAAAACTCTTTAAAAGAAGAGACTGGGACAAAAGCTGAAGCCGTACCCGTGGGAATGAGTAGTATCTACAAAGCAAGCACCAAACAACAGGGAAAAAGAAAACAGAAATATAAAAAATGAACGAATTCGATTGATATAGAATTCGTTCATTTTTTGTTTTTGGTGGCCATGCTTTTGTCCCGGACCATAGAATAACCGGTTTGTCAGAAATTCACTTTATCCCAAAATTTCTTGAAGAACGACTTTTTCTCTTCTGTAGATTGTGAGTGATCTTTCTTGGCTGCTTCTGTTTGAACAGATGGTTTTATTTCTGCCGACTTTTGATTTTTGACTTTCCCCTGATTTATTGATTGGGGCGTGGGTGAGGTTGTTTTTACCGTGTGCGATTCTGGTTTTTCCGATTTATGTGACTCTGCTTTTGGTAGTTGCGATCGCTTCCTTTCCGCGCCCATAGATTCAGGGTTAACAACCGACTCAGCTGTAATATTTGCTGCTTTGTGAATGCCTCTTTGTTGGTCTGATTTTTCAGGGGCGCTCTGCTCTTTTTGATGTTGGGCTTCTGGTGGTTTGGTTGATGCCTCTTTTTGTGCTGTTTCCTCTCTGGATTTCTCTGCAGCTTTTGCTGCTTCTTGTTCCTTTATTTTCTGCAAAAACGCGCGCTTATCTGCTTCGCTTTTTAAAGAGATTGGTTGTTCTGATTTTGCTGCCGTTGGTATTGCTTGTGTGCTCGGTTTCGTCGGCCGGATTTGCGGGCTCATGTTATTTGCTGTTGTGTCAGTGCCTAAACTAGAACGTTTTTTGCTTTGAACAGGTGGGGCATGATTTTTCTTTCCCTTCCTATCTATAACGGGGACGACAGAAGCGCCTTGTAAGTCCCGATAATTGAACTGTGGCTGCTTTGTTGAAGGATTATACGGGTTTGCGACAGGATTTTGCGGTAATACCGGCTCCTTTCGTCTTGGCTTAGGGGATGGGGAGGGGGACTCCGATTCCGTCGTCGATTGTTTTTGCTCCTTCATCAATTTCTTCATTTCGGCAATTTCTGCCTGAAGTTTTTCCAACAAATCCGTCTGAAAAGGATTTTGTTGATTGGGAGAGGTCGATGCTGGCGGTATCGGCTTACCATGTTCTTGTGGCTGTGTCTGTGCAGGGGTTGAATCCTTCTGGACCGGCTCCTTCAGATGGTTGAGAAATGTGGAAGAAGCTGCGGGTTCGTGTTTTGGGTTTTGGTCATCCATCGCCTGATCGTACTCCTTTCTTTTCTTATTCAGCGGCCTGCCGCTGGCTTCAGATATTTTTTGATCCAAGTAATATAGCAGTTGAAAGAGAATGGCTACACTGTCATGCATCGTTTCTGCCTGGGAACGTTTATGACCGTCTGACAGGACAAAGTGCAGGCTTTCATTTTCGTCGGCTGGAGCGTCTTCCGTTTGATTTGATTTCTGTCTCCACTCCGCAAGTTCTCTCTCTTTTTGCTCCAGGGCTTTGCTTAATAGTCGATTCTTTTTTTCATATTGTTTGATGGTTTCTGAATGAGTATGATTTTGCCACTCAGATTTCTCAAGAAGTTCCCGGTATTTTTCCTGTAATTGCTGATAATCCTGACTACAATCATTTTCCTGATAACTCCTGATCATTTTTTTATATTTACGTTGTTGGATTAGTAGGTGATTGATCTCCTCCTTGCTATAACTTTTCACCAATTAGTCACCTCTTCACCCATAATATATAGAATATAGTATGAGGCTGTTTTCTGGGTTGTGACAGTTATCCTTATCAGCCTTCCAAGCTTTCATAACAAATTAGATAGACGCCCTTTTTTAAACAAATTAACTAGAAATAGACTATTGGCATGTAGCAAGGCAGGGTTTATAACATAATTTGTTACTGAATAAAAATTATTATAAAGGAGTCGATAAACTTGGAGAGCCAATCTTTGCAGGGAGCACAAGAGCTTCTATGTATAAACACTGAAAAAGTTTACGATTGGGTAATCTTACAAGCGAATGTCAGCCAAAACGTACTTGCTGCAGCTCTTGGTACGCTGCCTATCGATCCGTGCGGACCTACTGTCAGCAATTTGACAACAACTTGTTATTTAGTGGATCCAGTGACCGGAGAGGAATTGGATTTAAATGCAGAAATCCCTGTCGATGAGCTTGGAGAAAGAGAGGATCGGACTTTTGTTATCGATGGAGCGCTAGTGACTTTGCAACGGGTCACTTTCACAAAACCGCTTTCCGTGATTATAGAATTCAGCGGTTTGACCGGTACAACGCCATTCGTCGAAATCAGTGATCCGATTTCCATTGATATCCCGGAATCTCTTTACCTATGCGCACCGGAAGGTACCCGAATCGCTGTAAGACTATCTGATCTGGATTGCAGTGTCAATGTCAATTGTACAGCAGGAGCATTAACAAGCGTTGACATCGTACTTGGAATTTGTCAAAGTGTACAGTCATTGGCCGATGTCACTATCGAATTAGTAGCAGATTTCTGCCAGCCTCGGGATGTCTTGGTGGAGCAATGCCCTACTCCGGCTATTCCGCCGCAGTGCCCTGTATTGTTCCCTGGCAATGGCGACAATGGCAATGGACCTACAGGACCAGCATCTTCCCCGACAACACTTACCAGGCCAAATACCAACAGTTAACCGAGATGAAAAAACAGCTGTTTCCTTCGGAGGAACAGCTGTTTTTGTATGTTATCAGGGAATTTGTTTTGGCATAAAAAATAGGAAATACGCCGAAATGGGAAGAGCCATTGCCTATTTAAAAAGTGTGTTACCCAACGCTTCGACAGCATACTTCGCCGTTTTCCGCGGACACGGCTTCAGCTAACTTGGCAAAGAAAATCTTCAGCTCGCACTGTTCCCACTGGGGTCTGCTTATGCTCCCTGCGCTAAGGAGCAGGCTATAACAGAAGCGTAGACTTTTTCCTTGAGACTCAACAAGCCATCTTAAAAACGTTTGTCAGGAAATAGGTATTTCTTTTCATAAAAGACAGTTGGAGTTCCGTCTTTTCACCTGTTCTTGGACTTTCTGCTTGTTTTCCTAGCTGTGTCTTTTGATAAAACAGGTATGTAGGTACCATGAATAAAATAGTCTTGTACACGGTTTTAAACAGAAAGCTGTTCCTGGCGAAGAAAGTACCCGGAGACTCCTCGAAAATACAAAACAATTTTCTTCGTGCGATGCATCGCTGCCGCAGCCTTCCTTGTCCCGCGGGAGGAAAGGCCTCGGTGAGATCCCGCAGAGCGTCAGCTCGAGGAAGCTCACCAGCCGCCCGCGGAAAGCGCAAGGTATTTTCGCAGCGTCGAACTCCAACTCAACAAAAGTGGAAGTAAGGAAGACGCATTCAAACTATGTATCAGTTTTTTCGCTACTACTGCGATTAGCAAGGGGACGAAGCGTCTGTTAAAACTGAATGAAGAAGATGGCGGTGGCAAGAATAAGAATAATCGCGGAAACGAAATAAAGCGAATATTTTCTCGATGTTGAGGCCGTCTTGATCTCCTGCCAATTGACGGGTTTTATCCCACTGAACCAAAACACGAGAATAGCGGAAAGCGTAATGGAATTAACGTTGACAAGTAATAACAGGAGAGGCGTAAGGGCATTGTTCCAGGCGGCTGCACCAATCATCATTCCTAATACAATTGCCGGGGGAAGCAACGCAACGGAAACCATGACACCGACCAATGCTTCGGAAGCCCGTTTGATAAAAGATAATGCGCCAGCTGCACCAGCAGCCAAGGCAACCGCAATATCGATTATTTGAATGTCAGTACGGGATAAAAACTCCTGACTGTTTGCCGGCAATGGGAAGAAGAATCCAAAGCTTGCCGCAATCAGCAAAGGAATCATCAGCCCGTATAGTGAAGTGATCACCGACTGGCGCATGAGCTGATAGTCGCCCAGGACAGAGGCAAAAGCGGAGGAGGTAAATGGCCCGATCAATGGAGCGATCACCATGGCACCAATCACGATTGCCGGGCTGTCTTTAATGATCCCCACTGTCGCGACGACAGAAGACAGCAATAGAAACCAGGTGAAACTCTTGGTTATCTCGCTTGATGAGTGAACAACGTTATATAATTCCTGTCTGCTGGCCCGGATCAATTCAGCATGACTGGAAGCTTCTTCCTCTTTCTCTTCTGCTGTGTCGTCCTCTTCAGCAATCCTGGGGATATAGGCTGGAAGATTGAACAATAAAGCTTTGATTTCATCATTATGTTCGGCATTGAGTTCTAAAAAATTCAATATTTCCTCCGAGTCACTCGCCTTTACTAGAACACGGACAAGAGAGTATTTTTCGGATTCGTTGGAATGCCAATGGGTTACGATTGGAAGCTCTTGTAACTGCCGATGGAAATTTTCCATACTCTTTTTTGGTAAGTAGACTTCGATTAATTGCAGTTTCATGTTCCCACCCCTGACCAAATGAATCGATGCTAGAATATTGTTTGCATTTTATGCTGCAGGTATTATGTCAGTGATTGATAGGTGATAAAGGAGATGAGTGTCAGTCATTCGTTATGATTTCATCTGTACTTAATCCCACGCTTACCGTAAAAGAACGAAGAAATCTTTTAGGATAGTAAGGATATCAAGAATGCATACCTGCGATATGAGTCGATTATTAGGAGAGTGACCGTCTAATTGTAGGGTCTAATTTGTTGCGCGTCTACTTTATACAATCTGCTAATTTCTTGCATTTATACATAAGAAGAGACTGGAATAAAATCATCGTGACAAAATAAAAACCGAACGATGTTTTTCGGTATTCAATCGCGGAAACGTACCGGAGATAAGATAGGGAACATGCTCCTATGGGGAAAAAGCCTTTTGCTTTCTAAAGAAATGCGGTGCCGTTGGACGCGTAGTATCTTACCGTAGCGATTCGAAAAAGAGAACAGAAAAATAAAACGAACGGATTTAGAATCCGTTCGCTTTTTGCTTTGGTGGTCATATTTTTTCCTGACTTCTTCAGGGGAAAATTAACTTTTATCCTCATAAAAAATATGCTTGAGATCGAAACCATTATCAGCGAGTTGCAACACACCGTAGGAAAACTGAGGCTGCCTCCGTTTATCGGTCGGCGAACCAGGATTGAATAACGTCGTTCCATTCACGTCTTTCAAGACAGGAATATGGGAATGGCCAAAAATGATGATATCGACAGGTTTTGTTTGAAAAGCGGTCAACGCTCGCTTTTCCGTGGTTCCTCCTTTACCGTCCCCATGCGTGATGCCGATTGTAACTCCATTTCGTTCGATTACTTCCTTACGATTAAGTCTTTCTTGCAGTTCGGCTCCGTCGGCATTTCCCGTCACTCCTACCACTGGAGCATGTTGTTGCAATTCTTCGAGCAATTCTACACTTTGCCAGTCTCCGGCATGAATAATCAAATCTGCCTTTTCCAAACCCAGCTTCACTTGCCGTGGCAGCTTTTTGGCCATCCGGGGCATGTGGGTATCAGAAAGAATGACAATCTCCATCGTCTTGTCTCCTATCTATTTGAGTGTTTCCAGACGGAGACACTACTCCGTCCTCGGTCCGAGTGAAATTCAATCTGTTAGCTGTTATGTATTCTTTTCAAGCGGTCTATACTGAAGATATCAACAGAACAGGAGGGATTTCTTATGATGAATGAATACGAACTTCAGCAAATCATCGATGCCCGGCGTCCTCGATAAACCCACAAATATTATGATAAAGGAGTTTGGCCAATGGGCATCGTATTGACGATTTAAACCTCTTCCTTACGCAACTGGTAAAGGGAGGGGTTTTTCATTGCAGTGTTTCAATGTTCATAGAGCATCTTTCTAGTCATGCCACCATCAAGGATAAAATTTTCCCCGGTCACAAAATCGTTTTTTGGGTCAGTCAAAAAAAGGCAGGCACGAGCGACATCTTCCGGTTTTCCCACTCGTTTCGCAGGGTGCTGTTCATGGTCGATGGGGCGTAAATCCTCGTAACTTCCTGTTTCTATCCATCCGGGACTGATTGCGTTCACTCTTATGCGAGCTTCGCTTAGCGAGATGGACAAAGCATGGGTCAATGCAGATATGCCGCCTTTAGATGCAGCATAAGCTTCCGAGTCAGCTTCTGACATAAAGGCCCTGGTCGAAGCGATATTGACAATCGATCCTCCCTCAGGGTTGCGCCGCATTTGTTTGGCAGCTTGTCGGGCGCAGAGGAAACTCCCTCTCAAATTGGTGTTGATCACATCATCCCATTCTTCCACAGTTACATCATATACGTTTGTAAATCGGGAAACCCCTGCATTGTTGATTAAAATATCAATATTCCCAAAAGTATCGACAGTTTGCTTTACAAGACGCTCAATATCTTCCGGTTGGCGGACATCTGTTTCAACAAACATGCTGATGCCGCCTTTCTTTTCGATTTGCGTGACGGCAGCTTTTCCAGCTTCCACATCTTTTTCAGCTACTACTATTCTGGCTCCGTTTTCACCGTAAGCTGCCGCAACGGCAGCACCGATTCCGTTTCCGGCTCCGGTGACAATGACGGTTTTATCTGTAAAGGACATTCCCGTTCCTTCCTTTCAATCGAGGGTTTTCCGATATAATACCACGGATGACGTTGGCGGCTGAATAAAATGCATTTCCTGGCCGGGTTATTTATCCGAAAACAACCGGACGGTCGGTTCTCCGTGCTTTTCTTTGTATATTCTTTCAATATAATCTTCTGTAATCGCTTTTACCTCCTTATTCAAGAATAGCAGTGGGAAGATATTGGCCAAAACAACGAAGGCGAGTACTAAGTCAAGAAATTGCCAGACAAACTGCAGACCACCGATTGCGCCTACAAATACAGAAACGATATAGACAATCCGCATAACCTTGGCTACTTTTAATCCAAATAGGTACTCCACCTGTTTTTCTCCGTAGAAAAGCAGGACGCCCAACGTAGTGAGGACAAAGAACAAAAGAAATATCGCGATAAAGGATCCGGCAAAGCTATTGCCGAATAAGTCGGCGAAGGCAATAGTGATCATGTTTGATGCATCATCGGCTCCGACATCCTGCCAGGCTCCAGTCACTAACACCGCAATCCCGGAAACAGAACAAATGACAATCGTATCGACGAATACACTGACTATTCCCCATATTGCTTGTTTGGAAGGATGGTCTGTTTGTGCTGCCGCATGGGCGATCGGTGCTGTCCCGACTCCGGCTTCATTGGAATATAATCCCCGGGCAATTCCCCAGCGCAGAGCCTGAGCAATCCCGGCACCTGCAAACCCTCCGGCTGCTGATACGGGGGTGAATGCGTGGGTGAAAATCAACCCGAAAACATGGGGAAGCTGATCCGCGTGAGCCAAAATAACGGAAAGAGCTGCCAGTAAGTAAGAAATGACCATGAAGGGGACGAGCTTGTCTGTTACATTGCCAATCCGCTTGATACCCCCAAATACAATCAGGGCTATAAAAATAGTTATAATGATGCCGGAAAGCCACGTCGGCCAGCCGAATGCTCCTTCAACTTGTGTGGCGATAGAATTGGATTGGACCATGGAGCTTGGTATGACTTCCAGCATGAGGAATAATGCAAATAAGAAGGCGACTTTATCCCAGCCGAGGGCTTTTTTTATGTAGTATTGCGGTCCGCCTACCCATTCTCCTTCTTTGTTTTTCTCGCGGTATTTTAAACCTAAAGCAATTTCGGCATATTTTGTGGCCATGCCAATCAATGCAACGATCCACATCCAAAAGAGTGCGCCCGGTCCACCGAGAGCGATCGCGACAGGTACTCCCACTATGTTGGTGGCTCCTGCGGTTGAGGCTAAGGCAGAGGTGAAAGCCTGGAAGGGGGTGATCGATCCTTTGTGCTTGTTCTTTTTAAATATCTGACCAATCGTTTGGTTTAAAATATGCCCGAAAAAACGAAACTGGAAAAATTTGAGACGGATAGTCAAAAATAAACCGGTGAAAATTAATAAGATAGAAAGTAAATACGTCCATAAAAAATCAGAAACAACGGCAACGAGGTTCTCTAAAACTTCCATTTTTCTTTATCATTCCAATCTTCAGATTTATGAAACTGCTTAATGATGATTAATACCCTGTCTCCCGCGTTTTTAATCCCCCATTTTTGCCTCAATATGCATTCATGTTCCTATAACGTTCTTATAGGGTATCATTTTGTTGAAAGGAGAATGTTCGATGCAGAAAGCAGATACTTTGGAAGAAATAGAAAGTCAAATATGTAAACACCGCTTCGTTCTGTTACTGATATCCAGACCAGATTGCTCCGTCTGTCAGGCTGTAAGGCCGCAAATAGAACAACTGTTGGCAAAGAAAAGTAAAATCTATGGAATATATATCAATGCTGATGAGGTAACAGAAGTCGCCGGTGCTTACTCTGTATTCACTGTTCCAGTCGTAATTGTACTTGCCGAGGGGAAGGAGATGCTGCGTAAAGCACGTTTCATTCCTATGGGAGAAATGGAAATACAATTGACGCGGCTTATCTCTACCTATATAGAATGATGTGCAGCATGATTGTTTGAGGTGGAGACTAAACAGGAAAATACACCAAAAAACAATGGAGAAGGAGAGAAGCAATCATGTTTTCGTTTACCTGGCCATCTATCGGCAGAGTTGTTTTAATCGGAATACTGGCCTATGTCGCTCTGATTGTACTGTTGCGAATAACCGGCAAACGCACGCTGACGAAATTGAATGCGTTCGATTTGGTGGTAACGGTGGCGATTGGTTCTACGCTTGCTACCATTCTATTAAATCAGAAGGTTTCTATTTTTCAGGGCGTAACGGCGCTTGCCACTCTTGTGTTTTTGCAATTCACTTTTGCCTGGTCTTCCATAAGAAGTTCCTTTATCAATCGCTTAATCAAAGCAGAGCCTAAATTGTTGTTTTACCAAGGATCCTTTTTCGAGCGTGAAATGACGAAAGAGAGGATCCAACGTATTGAAGTTTTGCAGGCGGTCCGTAACCAGGGGATGGCTTCTATGAATATGGTGGAAGCAGTCATACTGGAAACCGACGGAAGTATGTCCATCTTAAAGAAAAGTCCAAATCAATCTCAAGACGCGCTGAAAAATGTAAAAGGTTTTGATTCTTCATCGTGATAGTAGAGAAGAAAGACTGTATAATGTAACCAAAGGTTTTAGTGATGGAGGAAGTAACGGTGCACCAATTCACAGAAAAAACAATCAAGCTGATCCAGGGGATACCGGAAGGCAAAGTGATGAGCTATGGTCAAATTGCCAGATATGCCGGGAATGTCCGCGGTGCCAGGCAGGTGGCGCGGGTTTTGCATTCGATGAGCAGGAAACATCGTTTGCCTTGGCATCGGGTCGTCAATGCCAGAGGGGAAATAAGTGTGAAGGGAGAGGAACTATTTCAAACACAGAAACTTTCTTTGGAGTTAGAAGGGGTGGAAGTGGATAGCGGGGGAACTGTCAACTTGGATAAATTTCTTTACGAACCTGAGGTGGATGGGGATGGAAGCGCTGGTCAGTCGTCAGTTTAACAGTCAAGTAATGGAGTATTTCTTGAAAGTTTTTGGTTTGGAGAAGAAAACAAGAAAACTTGGTGATTTTGAAAACTATGTATATGAAGTAATTCGTGGAAGCGAACCGTTTATTTTACGAATCACTCATTGTTCCCATCGAGCCATTTCGGAAGTTGAAGCAGAGTTGGACTGGATTGAATATCTTGCAGAGCATGGTATCCATGTGTGCCGGCCATATTCATCTTTGAATGGACGGCTGATGGAAGTAAAGACAGCTGCAAATGGCACTGAATTTTATGGCTGCCTGTTCAGAAAGGCGCCGGGCCGTCGTATTGAATCCCCCGACTTGCCACTGAATGAAAAAATGATACATTCCTGGGGAAAGACCATCGGTGCGATGCACAAGTTAAGTAAATCCTATCACCTAAAGGAACAAGAAGGATACCGGAAGCAATGGCATCAAGACGATTTACTAGAAGTGGAAGCGCACATCCCGGCTTCTGAGTCAATTACTATAAGCCATGCTCGACAATTGGTCGAAATGTTATACAGGTTTCCGAAAACGAAAGACAATTATGGGTTGATTCATAATGATATTCATTCGGGAAACTTCCATTATGACGGGGAAAAAATCCATATATTCGATTTCGATGACAGCTGTTATCTTTGGTATGTATCAGACATCGCCATACCTGTTTATTACTCGCTTCAATTTAGCCCTTTGGAAAAGACCAGTCGGAAAAGGAATACGTTTGCTAAAGCTTTCCTCGCTATTTTTATAGAAGGATATCAGAAGGAGAACGAACTACCGGATCAATGGCGAGAACAGTTGAAGTGGATGCTCATGCTTCGTGATGTTACTTTGTATTCGGTATTGCATAAAAAAATCGCCCCGCAAGAACGTAATCAAAAGATCGGCCAGATCATGTCAGAGGTGAAAAACAGGATAGAACAGAAACAGCCTATAATAGATTGTTTTACATAAAGAGACGAAAGAGGGTAGGACCAAAGTCGGCGGTTTAAACCTGAATGATAATTCGAAAAGCAGCTAGGAATATACTCGTTCGTTTTTTAAATTTAGACATGGTACTTCACTATACTGAAGGAAGTAGATTTCGGATTAGGAAGCCTCCTTGTATAATAAAGTAGAAAATTGTCGAAAATAAAGAGGAGAAAGGAAGTGGTGGCAGTTGAGCTTCCATGTAATGTATGGTTTCCTTCTTCCTTGGATTATCGCGATCGTTCATTTATTTCGACATAACAAAACGATTCTTTTTTTGATTGCGCCTTTTTCCAGCATGCTTGCATTTACCGTGAATGAAATCGGAGTTTCACTTGGGTTTTGGAGTTTGGTATCTAAGCCGCCTTTCGATGGGACGTTGGCAATGCTGCCATACAATTTAGGGATATATCCTGTTTTGGCAAGCTATATGACTTTCTTTGCAAGCAATATAAGTAGATACTCCTTGTGGCTTGTATTTGGAATAGCATTGTTGACTACTTTCCTTGAATTATTAATGGTCGTAATGGACAGAGTGGAGTACGGGAATGGCTGGACGATTGGTTGGACATTTGTATCCTATGTCATTCCTTATTATTTAGTTTATCTATATTATCGGTGCTTAAAAATGTTGAGAGTGATTTGAGGTAGTCATACTGAAATGAATCTATTCAGGAATTTAATGCCATCAAAAAGAGTGTTGCATTTGAGGGGACTATCATGATATATTATGAAAGTTGCATCAGACAACAAGCAACTAACGAAAAACGTATTGACTTTTTGTGAATCAATATGGTATATTAATTAAGTTGCTGTTTTGAAGAAAACGTAAGTTATTTTGAAAAAGTTGTTGACTTCATTCTAGTAAACTGATATAATATTTAAGCTGTCGTTGAGGCGGCAAGCGACAATTTGATCTTTGAAAACTGAACAAAACAACCAGTATGTCAAGCAAGATATACAAGCTAGTTTTTTGAACGAGCAAGCAAGCTCATCTTTTTATGGAGAGTTTGATCTTGGCTCAGGACGAACGCTGGCGGCGTGCCTAATACATGCAAGTCGAGCGCGGGAAGCAGGCGGATCCCTTCGGGGTGAAACCTGTGGAACGAGCGGCGGACGGGTGAGTAACACGTGGGCAACCTGCCTGTAAGATCGGGATAACTCCGGGAAACCGGGGCTAATACCGGGTAATACCTTTCTCCGCATGGAGAAAGGTTGAAAGGCGGCCTTTTGGTTGTCACTTACAGATGGGCCCGCGGCGCATTAGCTAGTTGGTGGGGTAACGGCCTACCAAGGCAACGATGCGTAGCCGACCTGAGAGGGTGATCGGCCACACTG
>NZ_JBEWYY010000014.1:0-83237 GCF_041366435.1 Sediminibacillus sp. JSM 1682029 | reverse complement strand
CATGTAAAATAATGGGAACTAGGTCTACTTTAAGACCGGATTCTCTTTTTTTATCTTACATCAAGACCACAATGTAAAATTTTAACTAATAAGGGAGGGTGACCCATTGATGCAATGCCAATGGGACAGTCCCCCACCACGTTAGCTCATTAGCGCGACAACGCTTTACCAAGCTAAATCGGCAGGGGGCGTCCCCATTCATACTTGTTCTTCAGATTTTGCTTTGCGGTGGATAAGGATGAATCGGTACATGTTGACGACGATCGATTTCCCTACTGCATAAGCGGGAACTGCCAAAATCAAACCGATGATGCCTCCGAAATTGGCTGCTACAAGCAATATTAAGATGACTGTCAACGGATGGATGTCCAGCTTTTTTCCCATTACTTGAGGAGAGATAAAGTTGCTGTCGATTTGCTGAACGATGACGATCACCAGCAGGACAAGCAATGCTTTTACAGGCGACTCCGTAAAGCCGACGATCACAGCAGGTGCTGTCCCGATAAACGGTCCGATAAATGGGACGACGTTTGTCACTGTTGCAACGACCCCCAGCACCAGGGAAAATTCCAATCCGAGAATGAAGTAACCTATCGTAAGCAGTGTACCAACACAAAGGCTGACTATCAGCTGCCCTTGAATATAAGAGCTTAATGCATGATCCAAATCCTTCAGTACTTTTCTTCCCTCGCTCTCATATTTGTTGGGAGTGAAGCGCAAGAGCCTGTTTGGCAGCTTGCCGCCTTCGCGCAGCATGTAAAACAGAATAAATGGAACGGTAACAAGTAATACCACAATATTCGTTATCGTGGTGATTACCGACACAATATTGGAGCCTATCGACTCCAGCGAACTGCTAAGGTAATCTCCGGCCTTGCTGACCAGTTGATCAGTGGAAACATTGCCATTCTCCTGAAACCGCTGAACCCAGCCATTGCTTTGTACATCTGCAATCCAGCCTTGCACACTATCGACTATCTGAGGGATATTTTCCACAAGTCTGGAAAATTGCTGCTGTAAAGGCGGACCGATCAGAAAGACGAGTCCTGTCAGTACTCCGGCGGCCAATAAATAAACCAGCAAAATCGCCAGAGAATCCGGCATATATTTACTTCCAAAGTGGACAAACGGCCTCATCAAATAGTATAAAACACCTGCAACAATGAGCGGAGCCGCCAGCGTTGTAAAGATAATGACAAGCGGGGTGAACACAAAACTCACCAAATCCAATAAATAAATAATCAATAACAACAAAATAATTCCCACAGCCGGGACAAACCACTTGCGTTTCGTCAATTCATGCATAACGTCACTTCCTCTTCTTTTCTTACCTATACAAATAATAGCCTAACTGCCAGCCTGGTAAACGTAGGAAAGAGGATGAGGAGGGCCTGACTGTCTTCCGTTTTCTCACTCATTCTCCAATCCTCATCAATCTCCATGATCGAAAAAAAGACTGGTAAATGCAACTTGGCACTTCCAGTCTTTCTAATCCTTACATTTGAGAACGTAAGTAAGCATCGATGAACGGATCGATGTCTCCGTCCATGACGCCTTGCGTATTTCCGATTTCATGATTGGTGCGGTGATCCTTGACCATGGAATAAGGATGAAATACATACGAACGAATTTGGCTTCCCCAGCCTATTTCCTTCTGTTCTCCACGGATTTCATTCAACTCTTGCTGCTGTTTTTCGATTTCCAATTGATACAGTTTCGCTTTCAACATCTTCATCGCTTGTTCCCTGTTCTTAATCTGGGAACGTTCCGATTGACAAGTAACAACGGTGTTCGTCGGGATGTGAGTGATCCGGACCGCGGAATCCGTGGTGTTAACGTGCTGTCCGCCGGCACCGCTGGAACGGTAAGTGTCGATTTTCAAATCTTCCGTTTGCACGTCTACATCGATACTGTCATCCAGCTCTGGCATCACTTCACAGGAAACAAAGGATGTATGCCTTCTTCCCGAAGAGTCGAACGGCGATATCCGGACCAGACGATGTACGCCCTTTTCCGCTTTCAAGTAACCATATGCATTATGCCCTTTAATCAAAAGGGTTACACTTTTCACTCCTGCCTCTTCACCAGGCAGATAATCCATCGTTTCCACCTTGAAATTCTTTCTTTCCGCCCAGCGTGTGTACATCCGCAGCAGCATGCTGGCCCAGTCCTGGGATTCTGTACCGCCTGCACCTGGGTGCAGTTCCAGGATTGCATTGTTTTTGTCATACGGCTCCGACAACAAAATGAACAACTCGTAATTGTTGAGTGCTTCTGTCAATTTGTTGACCTCCGACTCTAATTCCTCGCGAAGATCCTCATCATTTTCCTCTTTGACAAGTTCATAGGATACTTCCAAGTTTTCATGGGCTTCTTCATGTTTATCGAAGTTTTCAACAAGTTCCTTCAAACCGTTCACTTCGTTGATGACCTTTTGTGCTTCCTGCTGGTCATCCCAGAAGTCCGGTGCAGTCATTTCTTCTTCCAATTCAGCGATACGGGCCCTCTTTTGTTCTAAGTCAAAGAGACCCCCTGAAGTCCGCTAATCGCTTAGCCATTTTGTCCAACTCTTGCCTTATTTCCACTAATTCCATTTTGTCGTCACCTCAAATGATTGTTTATCAACGTTTTCCCGTTCCGGACAACGGAAAACACTTCCTGCTAAAGAAGTGTCTTCCTTTCCTCTGCTTGAGCATTAGCGCCCGTGACAGTTTTTATATTTTTTCCCGCTGCCGCATGGACAAGGGTCATTTCTGCCTACTGTGTCCGTTTTGACATACGGCTTTTTCGTTTTCTTCTTCTCTTCTTGGCCGCCGGAAACAGCCTGCGTATTCTTGACTACTTCTTCCCGCTGGAGGTTTTCCCTGATTTGTGCCTTCATGACATACTTGGAAACCTCTTCTTCGATGGCAGCGATCATTTGTTCAAACATCGCAAAGCCTTCCATTTGATACTCACGGAGTGGATCATTTTGACCATATGCACGCAGGTGGATCCCCTGACGTAACTGATCCATTTGGTCGATATGGTCCATCCATTTTGTATCTACCGAACGGAGCAGGATGACCTTTTCGAATTCGCGCATTTGTTCAGGTGTCAATTCTTCTTCTTTCTTGTCGTAGCGCTGCTTCGCTTTTTCGAAGATTACATCGATCATTTCCTCCGGATCTTTTCCGGTCAAATCATCGACTGTAATGTCCTCTCGTTCCAGCAGGTTGGCATGCAGATATTCGACTAATGCGTTCAAGTCCCAGTTTTCTTCCTCTTCATCAGAAGTATAGGATTGAACGGTCCTCTCGATCGTAGACTGCATCATCCGCTCGATGATTTCGCGGAGATCATCGGAATCAATCACTTCGAAACGCTGTTTGTAGATGATTTCCCTTTGCTGACGCAGTACATCGTCATAGGAAAGAATCGTTTTACGAGCATCGAAGTTGTTGCCTTCGACTCGTTTTTGAGCAGATTCGACGGCCCTGGAAACCATTTTACTCTCAATCGGCTGGGTATCATCCATGCCGAAACGCTCCATCATCGCTTTCATGTTGTCAGAACCGAAACGGCGCATCAATTCATCTTCCATGGAAAGATAAAATTGCGTTACACCCGGGTCTCCTTGACGACCGGAACGACCACGCAGCTGGTTATCGATCCGGCGGGATTCATGTCGCTCTGTGCCAATAACGGCTAGACCGCCCAGTTCTTTGACACCGTCTCCTAGTTTAATATCGGTACCGCGTCCGGCCATGTTGGTGGCAATCGTAACAGCACCCTTTTGTCCGGCATCCTCAATGATTTCTGCTTCACGATAATGGTTTTTCGCATTCAACACATTATGTGGGACACCCGCTTTTTTCAATAGCTTGGAAATCAACTCGGACGTTTCGACGGCAACCGTACCGACAAGTACTGGCTGTCCAGCTTCATGCCGTTCTTTGATTTCCTCGACCACTGCCCGGAATTTCCCTTCCATCGACTGGTAGATGAGATCCGCTTTGTCATCACGAATGATCGGCTTGTTGGTCGGAATCACCATAACATCCATGTTGTAAATATTGCGGAATTCCTCTTCCTCTGTTTTTGCCGTACCGGTCATCCCGGAAAGTTTTTCATACATCCGGAAAAAGTTCTGGAAAGTGATCGATGCCAAGGTCATGCTTTCGTTTTGAATCTGCAAGCCTTCTTTTGCCTCAATCGCCTGATGCAACCCATCACTATAACGCCGGCCTTTCATCAAGCGGCCTGTAAACTGATCGACAATGACGACTTCCCCTTCTTCCACCACATAGTCGCTATCACGGTGCATCGAAACATGGGCCTTCAAGGCCTGGTTGATATGGTGTGTCAAGGTTACATTGTTCAAATCAAACAAGTTCTCTATTCCGAAAAAGCGTTCCGCTTTGTTGATCCCTTCTTCGGTCAGTTGAACCCCTTTTGTTTTTTCATCATATGTGTAATCTTCTTCATTGCGAAGTGTACGCACATAAGCATTCGCCTGCTGGTAAAGACTCGCCGATTTTTGAGCCGAGCCGGAAATGATCAAAGGCGTTCTCGCTTCGTCGATCAAAATCGAGTCTACTTCATCAATGATGGCAAAATGCAACGGTCGTTGCACCATCTGTTCTTTGTAGAGCACCATATTGTCACGCAAATAATCGAAACCATATTCATTGTTGGTTCCATAGGTGATGTCCGCAGCATAGGCGGCACGTTTTTCATCTTTGCTCAACCCGTTGCTGTTGATGCCGACCCTGAGTCCTAAAAATTGAAACAGTTCGCCCATCTGGTTGGCATCACGTTCAGCCAAATAATCGTTGACCGTGACGATATGGACACCTTTGCCAGTCAAAGCATTCAGGTAGGCGGGCATGGTCGAAGCAAGGGTTTTACCCTCCCCTGTCTTCATCTCCGCAATATTTCCTTCATGCAGGGCTATCGCACCCAGTAACTGGACAGGGAATGGACGCATATTCAACACGCGCTTGGCGCCTTCTCTGACAACTGCATATGCTTCCGGCAACATACTGTCCAAGTCTTCTCCGTTTTGATAACGCTCTTTAAATGCTTCTGTTTTATTTCGTAACTCTTCATCTGTCAATCGCTCGTATTCAGGTTCCAGCGCTTCTATTTCATCTGCGGTTTTTTGCAGACGGTTCACTTGACGTTGGTTACCATCCCCGAAAACTTTCTTCAGTAATCCACGCATGTAAAACGCTCCTCTTTATTTAGGAAAGCTCATAAAACAGGCTTTCTTTCTCCTATATTTTAAATCTGTAAGAAATAGGTTAGTCCAAAATCAATAATAACACTAGCGGGGGGCGATGACAAGAAAGCGCCCGGGAATGGAGGAAGGCTTTTCCAGATAGATAAAATAAGCAGCCCGGAGGAGCGGGCTACTTATGCAGGCGAGGGAGCATAGAGGTGACGTGCGAGGCTTTGGGAGGTACGGTGAAACGGGGAGCATGCTGTTGAAAGAAATAAACTTTCTCGAACTTGATATGCTTCGCTTCTAATTCTGCCAGCTTCCTGTTGGTCACAGCGATGATTTCCAGCAGCTGGGTGATCGTATCTTCGTGTTGCTTCAGGATACTTTTTTGGTATTCACATTGTTTGCAATGGTCGACTGCCATATGCGCTCCCTCCCTTGAGGTATGGAATAAATGGACGGAACAGGCCGGAGAGGGTAAGCGCCGCCATTTTTATCCAGCCTGTTTCCGTGTTAAGTATGTTATACCACACGATTTATTTCCCGGAAAATCGTCATTTACTTAAAACCCAAAAAAAATCCCCCTGAAACGATACGTTTGCTAGGAGGATTTTCTGAATTTAAATGGTAATATAACTCGCAAACTATAAGTTTGGCGAAAAGAAAATATTTTTAAAAAAGGGATATGAAATATAGGGCGTACAGCGATGCTGCTTTAGAAAGTAAATTCGCAAAAGAAGGGAAGGGTTAGATCGGACACTGAAACGGCGGTTCTCACATTACTAAAAACAAAACAACGGTCCAGCGATCAATATCTGCTGGACCGTTTCTTTACAAAAATACAACATGGAATTTATTCTGACTTCATACTTGTCAATTATCATTTTTATTAAGGAAGCAATTAAGCCTCATTCGGTTCGATTAAACCGTAGCGGCCGTCCCGTCGGCGATAGACGACATTCGTATCACCTGTAATCGAGTTGGTGAATACATAGAAAGCGTGGCCCAGCATATCCATTTGCAGGACTGCTTCCTCTGAATCCATCGGTTTCAAATTGAAACGCTTGGTACGGACGATTTCAACGCCCGCATCTTCTTCCATTTCTTCCTGATTCAATTGGCTTTCCAACGCCTCCTGTTCGAGTTCTGCGAAAACATGTTTAGGAGCGCCGTTTTGCCGAGATTTTCGATTGACTTTTGTTTTATATTTACGGATTTGCCGTTCTAATTTATCCACTACAAGGTCGATGGCAGCATATAAATCGCTGTGTCGTTCCTCTGCCCGCAACAGCAGATTGGTCATCGGGATGGTTACTTCGATTACCTGCTCATCATTATAGACACCTAGATTAACATATACATCGGATGTTGGCGGTTTTTCAAAATACCGTTCTAGCTTACTGATCTTCTTCTCCACGTAACTGCTTATGGATTCAGTCACCTCTAGATTCTCACCACGAATGTTGAATTTCATGTCAGTGCCTCCTTTTTAACCTTATGTATTTATTATTCCACAATACCCTGTCCAATTCCTGCCTAAACGAAGAAATAATTTGTCGAATTTGTGTCGAAAAATTAAAGGAAAAGACATCCTCCCTTCCTAATTCAACCCCGTTTCACAGAATTTATCCAATAAAAAAAAGGCGTCGAAACGCCTCTTTTTCACTTCTTTTGATCTAAAAACATACCATCATAATTCGCTAATTGTTTATAAGGATTAGTATATTTATGGTTAGAGTTTTTTTGCTTTTTGACTGTTTTCATTTCTGTTCGCAACCTCATCAGTAACTGTTTCAGGCTGTCATGAACTTCCCGGTTTATCGGCAGTAAAGCGCGCCCTGTTTCCATTTCTTCCTCGGAATAAGGTGATGCAATTCCTTCTATCAAAGTGTCTCTGTGTTCGAGGACTCTATTAATCTCTGAAATGGTCTCTTCACGCTGGTCTGCAGGAATTTCTCCCTTTAACTTCTCGCTTAGTTCCAGGGTAATATCATAAAGAGGCTGGATCCGGTTCTTCATGCTTGGGCTCCCCGGCCATATTGTTTTTGTCTATTTAGTTTGATGACTTCCTTCCAAGTATCACGGAACTCTTCCACCAAGCCCATAACTTCTTCCAGGATTTCCTTATCGTTATTTATGTTCGCTTCCATAAGCCGACGATTTATATAATCATAAATAGGCAGGATTTCCTTGGAAATTTCGGCTTTTTGATCAAGAGTGACCATTAATTCCTGAATGATTTTTTGAGCCTTTTGTATATTGATGTTTTTTAGTTCATGGTTTCCTGCTTCAATATCCTTGACTGCCTGTTTTGTGAACTTGAGGCATCCGTTATATAGCATCAGCGTCAATTCCCCTGGCGAAGCGGTTGTCACGGAATTATTTTTATACGCCTGGTATTGCTGTTGCATTGACATTTGTGTAAAACACTCCCCATAACATATTATCCATTAAATTGTTGCATCAAATAAGAAGATTGTTCATTCATTCTTTGAATTGCTTTCTCCATCGCAGTAAATTGGCTCCAGTATCGGTCTTCGATTTGGGTCAATCGATCTTGAAATTGATCGATTCTGCTATCCATATCCTTAAGGCGTTTCCCCATCGTATATTGTTCAAGTGTTTGATATCCTTTACCAGCTCTTTCTTCTATTCTATTTACTGTAGAATTGATGGAATCATCAAGACGGTTGACAATCCCCCGTCCCTCACCTTCCACATCGTTTGAGAAGAGCTTGTATACTGAATCAGGATCTTTTTGAAGTGCTTCACGCAATTTCTTCTCGGTTACGATCAATTTTCCCCCGTCTAAGTAATTCGGAGAAGTTTCAATCCCTATTTCAGATAAATGAGAGAACTCACTTTCATTGTTGATTTCCGAATACCAGTCCTGCCGCATACTGAAAATCCCCGAGGAAAGTATCGAGTCACCTTTTAACAATCCGCTTTTCGCTTTCTCTTCCCATAACTCAATTTCCTTGTCTGACATTTCTTCTTTTTGGGCATCTGTTAATGGTTTATAATCACGATATCTTTCTTCGCTCAAACTTCCGTTCACCTTTTCAATCACTTCATTGTACTTATCGACAAATTCCATGATTTTTTCTACAGAAGCATCCACGTCATTACTGACGGTTATATTGGCGGAACCATTTGTTATGTCATTGAAGTTAAATGTCACGCCGTTTAGAGTCGTTGAGTTTGTTTTGGACTTCAACGTAATAGCGCCATTGTATATGAATTCTGCATCTTGCGCAGCCTTCTCCTGACCAAGCTGCAAGGTGCCTGTAAAAAACCCGGAGGTGTCTGCGCTGAAATCGATTTCCGGGCCTCCTTCATTATGTACACCTGCTTCTGTTCGCTCCATTACGACTTTATCCGCTTGTACGTCATAAAAAGCACGTACTCCGTTATCTTGGTTTGTAATCTTCGTCAACACACTATTTAATGTATCGTTTTCTGTAATGTCAATTTCGTATTCTGTTCCTTCTCCATTTTCATATGTGGTGAATTTCATCGTACTAGGTACTGTAACACCGCCGGTAAAATTCTGCTCAGATAGTTTGCCGAACGGATTTATCTTTTCAGTTCCTCCAGAAATCCCTTGGGTACTGACATTCACTGCAGCCTCTGCCAACTGAGTCACTTCAATGTTATAGGTTCCATTTGAAGCTGAGGCAGCTGCCGTGGCTGATACTGCATTTTCTTGTGACGAGGAAGCCTGTCTGGTACTATAGACTTTTTGATATTTCATTTTCTGAACCAGATCATCTAATTCAGATAAACTTTTGTTTACATCCCTGTAAGCATCGCGCTGCCAAGTTGTCCACGTTTTGTCTTGCTCCATCTTTTGCAGCGGGATACGCTCAGCTTCCATTAAATCATTGACTAGTTGATCGATGTCCATCCCGGAAGCCAAACCGCCAATTCGCATACTATTTACATTGTTTACCATTTTTTCACCAGCCTTTAAATCTTTTCATCGACAATAAATCCCATGAATTCAGCCATTGCTGCATAGACATCAAGAAGCTTTTTCGGTGGTATTTCCTTGATTACTTCCTTTGTATCCGTGTCTATCACTGTTACATAATACTTTTCAAGCTTGTCATGCAATTCAAACTTGAGACCAGTATGAGTCGGCTCTAAAAATTCATTCAGTGCGTCGATAGTGTTTTGGACTTGATTTTTTTCATTTTCTTCTTTATACGCACCATTAATTACTTCAAAATCAGTTTGTTCACTAACAGGTTCATTAATGGACCTTTCTCTTGCAGTTGTAGAAAACTCAAGTTGTTCAGTCTTTTGCAGGAGTTGGGATCCAGATAAAATCTTCCCAACGTTCATGGCAAAAGCCACTCCTATTCTATGTAGTTTCTTTTTATATCGGCAAGACATTTAAAAAGTAAAGGTTCATCCGAAAAATATATAATAAAACGGATAGGACATCTCCTATCCGTTCACCAATACTGAATGCTAGTGTCGTTTGTTCAGCCACAGCACACCCGATTTGGCCAGGCGAGGCAACAATCCTGTCACCGGCTGCTGCAGCATATTTCCAAAACCGTCCGATTTGCCCAATGAGCCTAAAGCTCCTTTTAACTTGATTTCTTTCGGCTGTTCCGGCGCATTGTCGTTTAACAATGCAAGCAGTACATCCGCTATTTGTTCCCCCTGTTGTCCAGCCAGCTGTGCACTGGGCGAATGCACAGAAGAAGCACAGTCCCCCACAACATATACCGTCGGATGAGAAGGAACCTGATAATAATCATTTAGCACTATCTTATTCTGTCGGTCCTTCGAGAATGGAAGCTCCCGGACCAAATAATTTGGCTGTACACCTGCAGTCCAAATTGTAACATCATTCACAAAGCAAACCCCATTGTTGCATACACCGTCTTTTTCGACATATTCGACATTTGCCTTGTGAATGACTTCGACGTCATTTTTGGCAAACCATTCTTCCACGTAATTTTGAATTTTCGAGTTGAACGCACTCAACACCGTTTCCCCACGATCGAGCAACCTTACGTTCAAGTCCGGCCGGCTTTCCCTGATTTCGGATGCTACCTCAATACCGCTTAAACCGGCACCCACGATGGCAACCTTACCATATGCTTTTAAGTCGCCGACTGCGACACTTCCATGTCTGGCCCGTGAAATGGTTTGCACGCTCTCGGTAAACTCCGCTGCTCCTTCAATGCCGTGGTAATTGTCTTCACAGCCCAACCCGATCACCAAGTAATGGTATGGGACAGCATCCGTCAACCCTTGGACAAGAATCTGCTTATCGTCCACGTCGATTTTTTCAATCTCTCCATACACATAATCAACCTGCCCGTGCTTCGGAAACTCCATTCTTACTTCCCTGTCTGCTTTTGTCCCGGCAGCTATTGCATAAAATTCTGTTTTCAACGAATGGTAAGGATTCCTGTCGATCAACGTAATATGGACATCTCCAGGTAATCCACCATCCAAAAGTTTATTCAGAATTTTAACCCCTCCGTAGCCGCCGCCCAGTATCACTAATCTCCTCATACCTTAACCCCTTATCTGTTCTAGTTGACTGGCTATGTATGCGCTGTTAACGGACACAAGCGCTTACACCGTTACCCCACTTTAAAGAGTATCAAAAAAGCTGTCGAATGACTAGAGGAAATAAGAAGGTTGTGAGACTTTCTTCTTATAAATTTGAACCCGGTATTTTTTACAAGAAATACCGGGTTTTCCTTTGTTTATTTTTCCTGCACAATCTTACTGCTGATCCAGCCCGTTGTTCCATCTAGTGTTTTCACTTGGTACCATTCGATTTGCGATTCATCCATATTAGAAACACCTTCATACGTTAGGTCCGTATCGGGAGTAGCAACGGCGACGATATCGGAATCCAGACTGGCACTGGCACGAATATTCGCACCATCTGTAGTAATTTGTAAAACTGTCGTCTCCCTTTTGCCCGTTGGCTGCTCTATTTCCTTAGAAGAAGCCGTTTGGAGAGAACCCCAGAGACCTTTTATCTGATCCATATAGTGGTAACCGGCAAACAAAATCGCTGCGAGTACAACAACACGGAATGAAACCTTTCGCTTCTTGGCTGTACCGAATAGATAATGATACCCATATCCAATAGGTGCAAACAGAAAACCAAACGCTTTTCCTAGTCCGCTCCCGATTGCACGCCCAATATAAGTTTCCTTCAAGTGCTTGGAAAATGCATCTTTTTCTTTGCTTCGTTCTATGTATATATCATAAATACGTTTCACACTAGTTGGCGGGATAGGCACATTTTTGACTCTTTCTTGAAATTTATGATGCTTGATACCAAAGTCCTTGGCAAAATCACTAATAATGATCGTCAAATTCAGTAAGTCTGAGTCTTGCTCAAATATCCATGCTTCTTCCCCATGTCGATTCCCCAATGTCTCAATTGTCCGCTCAAAATAGGTTAACAAGGATTCAAAATCAAGCTGTTTATCAACCTTCACACATGCCATCACATAATCTAGCAACAAATCAAGCTGAAGGGATAAATTCATTTTCAGTAAATCCTCATCGTCCACCAGGAAAGGGGACTGTTGGAATAATTCTTCCGAGAATTGAATATAGGCATGTTTATCCTCTAACCTATTTGCTTGACTCAGCAACGTGCTCCCATTTACAAGCTGGGCATAGTAAAGCACATCTTTACTCCCATTGATCGCTTGACGTGAAAGAGCAGGCTGTTGATTAATATAATGGTAAAACTCATTTGCGATTGCTTTAGCTCGATTTAACTCTTTTTTGTTAATATGGGAAGCAACAGTCCGGACGTTTTTTAGTGTCCACTTTTGGACATCTGGTTGTTTATCAGGGTGGACTGCCAGGGTGTATGTATCATGCAGCAGGTTCAACTCCTGAATTGTCAGCCACCTTTTGGCAAGTTCCTGTTGTACACTGATAAACAGCCCCCCATAAAGTGAAAGGAGAATATGTTGATAGTGCATCTTCAGGTTGTCCAGGTAACGCTCCAGCGTTTTCGTATAATAATCCCAAGCTTCTTCCACTGCTACCATGGAAGACTGTATTCTTTCATCATCATTATTAAAAGCACTCAATAAACCGCGTGCCGCTAAAGATCCAAATGGACCTCCCAACGCTCCACCTGCAAATGAAGCGACTATTTTAAAGAACGTTTTCCCACCGGCAGCATGTCGGATAGATGCTAAGAGCTCAATATATTCCTTCACTCGTTGAGCATACTCTCCAAGGCTCTCTTTCACTTCTTCCAATTCTATGTAAAGCCCCTGGGTTAAATAATCGAAAACGTCGGAGTCAAATTTATAAGCCTTAATAAGATTTCCATTTTCCTGTTTGGAGAAATTTTGTAAAGCATGATAGTAGCGTTTTTTTAATTTAGGAAACTTCAACGCCTGCTCGATGTCATGACTTACTTGCCGAACGTCCGTCAACTCAAAAAAGCGTTGGATGCATTGCTCATAGTCCTGTTTCGACTCTACCTTTTCTAGGTGCTGGTAGACTTCACGATTCAACTGTTTATACCGTGGAGTTATTTTTTTATAGACTAGATCAAGCATGTCATTGGTTTCACTATCGACAAATGCATTAATTTCATCTACCACATCTTTGTTTAAATGTTCGTTCATTCGTTGCCGAGCCGTCTTTATTTGAAAGAAAGGCTGGTCGAATAATTGTTCCGCTTCCGCCCCCATCTTTACAGCAACTCCGAAATCATATCGAAAATACCGGTGCCCTCAACAGCTGTTGCACCAAAGTCGAGCGTATCCATTACCGTTCCGATTTCATGAAAGCCTTCAAAGCTAGATATCCCTGGATCAGCAAAGCTTTCAAATTCGGGAAGTGACGGACTTACATGGGAATCAATGGTTAGCCCTTCTCCAATTGGATTATCCGTGACGGTAAAAGATGCACCATTGTTAAATTCATAATCCATTTCCCCCATGAAAGAAGGTTCACTGTATCCGATTGTTTGCCCAAAATCATTTTGAAATACTTCTCCACCGGTAATCGTTTCTCGTGCAGTCACCGTTTCCCCGGCTCCAAAGTCATAAATCGTTTCACCGCCAACTCCTTCACGAATATGTCCTTCTGCCATTCCTGAATCTCCAATGATGGTTGATGAACCATCTACACTAGGATTGATGGAAACAGCCACACTGCCATCAGATTCACGTATGTCATAACCGCCTTGAAAATTAGGTAAAACCTGTTGTTGTGTTAGTGATTCCTGGGTTTGGTGTATATTTTGAAACAAACCGCTCATTAGATCTTCTGTCGTCACTTTGATCACCGCCCTGTTTTTGTATATTTAAACTCTGCCAAAAATCCATCAAAACTCTTCGTTTTGATGGACCTATACCTTCACATTTAGCTATAATAAGATATCTCAATTTATTATTTTTTATTATCTAAAACAGAAAGGAAAAATTCTGTTACCTCCCTGACAGCTCCTTGTCCGCCCTTGGCAGCAGTGACATAGTCAACTTCATTTTTAATTAAACTCAACGCATCTTCGACTGAAAAACTTAAGCCTACTTTTCTTAATACTTCCAAATCATTAATGTCATCACCAATATAAGCTATTTCCTGATAGGTTAAGTTATAAAAGGCGGCTAATTCATCAATAACTTTGACTTTATTCTTAACACCCAAGTAAACTTGCTCAATTCCTAATTTTTCTCCACGTCGTTTTACAGCTTTGGAGTTCTCTCCAGTAATTATAGCTGTCTTTATACCTTTGGCATGTAGCAAAGAAACTCCCATACCATCTTTCGTATTGAATTTCTTAATTTCATCACCCTGTTCGGTATAGTACATTCCTGCATCCGTCAGTACACCGTCCGAATCCATTGCCACCAATTTTATATTCTTCACTTTTTCTTCAAGTTCATTTTTGCCGGAGCGTTTTAGTAGTTGTTCTACAATATTCCAATCTTGAGGCTCATCTATTTCAAAGTAACTATCTTCACTCATTTCATAGTGGCCTATATTACCTGAAATTCTGACCCCAGATTCAAGGAGCGCCGGTTTACTTGTTACGTAAAAAGCACCATTTTCTACTAAATACCCACTGAATTCTTGCCTTCTTGGCCTACCTTCAGGTTGATAATTAACAGGGATTACACTGCCATCCCTTTCTTCCCAAATAAATCTTTTCTGCCTAACTACTGATAAAAGACTGTCATATTTTCCTTTTAAGAATTTTTCGTAGCCGCAGTCCAAATCTCTAAATGTGAGCAATGGACTAGTAGCCTGGATCAAAAAAACATGCTTGAAAGTATATTTTTCTGCAAATTCCATCAATGCAGATTCAGTACTTGCCTCGTCCGTCGCTGTTTCAGCACTTCTTGTTATACAAACGATTTTGGCTGCAGCTTTATCATCAAACAAGTTTTTAAGTTCATCCACTTTGTTTGCGATTATTTCACTATCTGTACTTATATATACTTGATCAATATATTTGCTTTTTACGGCCGCAGACATTGTCCAGTAAATTAGTGGATAGTTATTCATCAATTTAATGTTCTTTAAAGGTATAGATTTACTTCCTCCACGTACTGGTATGAAAGCTACATTATTTTGAGTCATTGCACTACCATACTTCCTTTATACTTCAGTTTATCTCTTTGAACTTGTTCTATGTCTAACACATCTTTTTCTTTGTACTTCAGTGATTCCTCTACTGCCTTTAAATCTCTAACTAATCTCCGTAAACCATCTGGTTCAAGAGAAGCGGAATGATCAGTGCCTTTCCATGTCCGATCAAGTGTAAAATGTCTTTCCACCCAGGTTGCCCCCAAGGTATATGCAGCAATATCTACTGCAATTCCCAAATGGTGACCAGAAAATCCAATTTCTTTTACCACTTCTCCATACTTTTCTTTTAATCTGCTAATTTCTTTTAAACATATGTCTTGAAATGGAACAGGATATCCAGAAGTACAATTATATAAAACGACGTCTTTATTCCGGTTTTTTCTTACAAATAGAGCCACCAACTTATCAATTTCCTCTTTTGTAGTCATTCCCGTAGAAACATGAATTTCACCTTTGTAATTATCGCATAGCCATTCCAACATTTCCTCATGATTATTAAGTGCAGAAGGAATCTTTATTAAGGAAGGCTCCAGGGATGCTATTTCTTTTGCAGAAGTCATATCCCAAACAGATGTACTATAACTCAAGCCAAATTCTTCACAGTATTTTTTGAGTTCAGCATGTTGTTCAACTGTAAACTCCAAATACTCCCTATGCTCCCCATAAGTTTCGCCGTATGAATTTACAGGGTTAGGATGAGGGGCAAAATACTGATCACTTGTCAAAGATTCTTTTGGGTTGCGCTTTTGAAACTTAACAACCTCGGCCTTGCAAAAAATAGCAGCCATTTTTATCATTTCTTTAGCTATTTCCATCTCGCCTTTATGGTTACATCCGATTTCAGCAATTATTTTTGGTGTTGTCATATGAGCCTCCATATTTTTTAACAATTATTATTTAATTCTCATTCTTAATAATAAAATTTGGGGTTTTTGCAAATGGAAATTTCTTAATTTCTACATTCTTATCTTTGAAAAAGTCATCTACTGCCTTTGTCTCACCTGCAAATACTCCATAGTCATCCAAGATGAGGATGCCACCTATAGATATTTTGGGATATAAATTTTCCAATATTGTAACCGCTGGTTCATAAATATCCGTATCCAAGTTTAGTAGTGATATTTTTAATCCAGGATTCTTTTTAACGTATTCAGGTACTGTCTTCAAAATATCGCCTTCTATTAATTCAATTTGACTATTTATCCCTTTATTTTCAAGAACTTCGTATAATTGTTCTTTTGATATTCCTTCTTCTCCCGCCTCTTCTATAAAACGACGCCTTAATTCTTTATCTTCTGAGAAATGAGTATCAGGAAACCTTCCAAATGCATCGAAACCCAATATTTTTCTAGAGAAGGAGTTTTCAAACAACTCCCGAAACATAGCAAATCTGGCCAATGAAGCACCTTTAAACACCCCACATTCCACAATTGCTCCCGGAATGTTTAAGACTTTTTTATATAACTCATAGTGTGCGAGAATTTTTGAGATCCTTGATGGATCACACGATAAATAAAAGTCATTCTCATAGTCAAAACTTTTGTCAAAGTCAGGTAGTTGTATCATCTAGTATTCTCCTTTGAGTGATTCTTTAGCTGTTGTACTTTCAAGCTCTTGATAAAAAGGTAACGTCTGGTTTAAAGTTTTTTTGCATTCATAAATGAATCGGCTATAAGCTCTAACAATGGTTGTCCCTTTTACTATCTGATTATGTTCGAATTTTACATTTTTTACCTTTTTTTCAGTAAATTCAAAGGGAACTCGCAGCATGGGATGTAAAAAAGTCCGATAAAAGACATTCTTTCTAAGCTTTTTAAATTCTTTGTCTAAACCGACGAATTCTTTTTCAAGTTCCTTGGATTGCTTCCTGTCTGTTAAATATTCAATTTGTCGGAGCCTGGTAGTCAGTCCATCCATTATATTTCCAATTTCGGTCCTGGCTTTATCCATGTCCGATTGTCTTTTCCAAATATTTTCCACATTATAAAAATAGTTAAGATCGTGATACCATTTCTCATCCACCACAGCATTCGTCAACTTTTGATTAATTACTTCCTCAAGGCTTTCAAAAGTGGTGCCAGAGATGGCAGCCCCGCCTTTTGTCGTATTAATCACCTTCATTTTGGACTTTGAAATATAATATTCAAGTACTGATTTCATGCGCAAAAAGCTTTCATTGGTTAAAACTTCTTTTCCCTGAACATCTTTTACGGTCATTGCTTTATCCAGATCGCTTTTAGAAACCGAAGTACTCCTTCCCTCATACTCAATCCCAGATGAATAAAAACGGTTATCCCTGTATGCCAGATTTTGCCCGACCAGAATAACTGTACTTGCCTTTAGTCTGGAAAGAATCTGGAAGGTGATAATGGCAATAGAAGGTGCATCATCGACAATAAAATAATCCGAACGCTCTTCATCCAAATAGTATCCTGAAACCGTATCCTGGCTTGTGATAAAATGAATCTTAGGCCCAGGATAGTTCTCAAGAGTTTCAAAACCTACACTACTGCCAAAAATAAGAGGAATGTCGATTTTATTTGTTTTAATTTCTTCGACTACCAAATAATTCACCGCTTTAGGGTCGTAGGAGCAAACGGCATCGGGGATTATGCCATGTTTGATAAGTGTTTTGTTTGCTGAGCCTACCGCAAAAATATAAGCTAGACGGTTCTGTTTGATATATTTCAAATTTTCCAGTTCTTCATTTAGCGAGGGACCTGCAGAAACGATAATCACTGGATTATCTTTAAAAATGCCCTCATTTTTTTTGTGCAGAATGTTCGGTGTTTTGATGACTTCAGGAAAATTTTTCATACTATTGACCGTCCAGCGTTTTTCAAATGCTAAGTTTGTATGAAACGAGAACTTTTTGTTTTGCATGCTTTTTTTTAATTGCTTCAAAAAGGTTTGATAGGATTCTTTAAATACACGTTCATAACTTGGCAAAGGTACCAGCAGCATATTCCCGTTCAATTCGTTAGTATGATGGACAAGACTTTTCAGACTAGTCCTGGGCGAGGTCTCCAAGTATAGGTTGGTCAACTGTTTTACCGGCAGACTTTCTAATCGCTTAGTAGAGAGATAATGATAAAAGATAGCGGGGCTTGGTTCATACAATGAAAAAGAAATATTTGGAAACTCTTTCAAGAATGCTTCCACATGGTAGCCTAATCCCACTCCGTAGAATAACACATGTTGGTATTGGTCCATCTCATCTTTGTATTTTTGAACGAGACGCTCAGCTTCTTGTTCAGGGTTATATTTACTATGGAGTAGCAATGAACCACTTTCGGTACGCACTTGAAGAGTCGGTATTCCTGTTTTTGATTGAACCATTTCAATAGGTTCTTCTAATAACATTTCTTCATTTTCTTTGAAATAGTCTCTTATTTGCCGATAGTGCTTTCTTAAATAGTTAATGTTTTCAATTAACATTACTTCTTGTCCCTTCCCGGTCAATCGTTGTTGTTGTTTCAGTTTTCAATGAATTCAATACAGCCAGTACCTCATATTGAAGGATATCCGCAATAAGAATGTGATCCTGCGTATTTATTGCCTGTTCTAATGAGGAAAACTCAGCAACTAATGTAGCATGCAATCGGAGATAGGCATCCCAATTTCCCGGGTGATGCGAACCTTTGTCAATGGTATCGATGAGCTGATTCAACCATTGCAAGCCTTCTAAAAGTTGTCCAAGCTTTTTCCAGGTTTCATTAGTTGGTCCCTGGTATAATTCATCTATTAAAATTTCCAATTCAGGAATAGCTCCTGTTAAATAATCTTCTTTTGTGGTAAGGCAATCGTTCACGAATTGCTTAATGGACTTAAGGACAACCTTCACCTCTTGGATAGAAGCAATGTCTTCCTCAATTCTCAGTTCAAACTGATCAAAAATTTCCTCATCATCAATTATTAAGTGACTAAAGAACTGATTTGAATCAGAAACTTCGTTTTCAATTTTCTTGATGATGGACTCAACAGCGGATAATTTATTCTCTAATTCAAATGAATTGTCGTTAATTGTAAGAAGCACCTAATAAACCTCCCATAAACTTAGGTAATTATACTATTTATATCGGTAAAAATCGACAACTATCAAGTGTAATTTGTGTTTTATTTCTGCGAATATGAAAACACAAAAAAACCGCCGTCTAAAACGGCGGTTTTAAATACTATATTATTGAAGTAGTTGAAGAACACCTTGTGGCTGTTGATTAGCTTGAGCCAGCATAGATTGAGCAGCTTGAGAAAGGATATTGTTCTTGGTGAACGCCATCATTTCTTTAGCCATGTCTACGTCTCTGATACGAGATTCAGCAGCAGTAAGGTTTTCTGAAGAAGTACCCAAGTTGTTAATAGTATGTTCTAAACGATTTTGGTATGCACCTAGTTTAGAACGCTCAGCGGATACTGTTTCAATTGCAGAATTGATTGTATCAATTGCACTATTAGCGCCGGATTGAGAAGAAATGTCGATGCCTTTTACTCCTTCTGTTCCATCTGCAAAAGCCTCAGAAGCAGATAGAATTTGGTTACCAGAAGCTTCATAATAACCAGCCTCATCTACTGTAATTGCACCGGATCCACTTCCAATAGAGTCGCCTTTAGCATAAAAAGTTCCAGTCACAGCACCAGAACCCGATCCCACAGTAATGGTTGACGAAGAGCCAGAGCCACTAGTTACAAAATCTTGTCCTACTTGTAAAGTTTCAGCATCAACAGCATTGATAGATAGAGAAATATTTTGGTCTTCGTTGGCACCGATATGGAATTTACCTTCAAAGTTACCATCTAATAGTTTTTGTGTGTTGAACTCTGTATCGTCTGCAATACGAGTCAATTCTTCAGACAACTGGTTTACTTCTTTTTGAAGTTCAGCACGGTCTGCGTCGGTGTTCGTATCGTTGGAAGATTGAACAGCCAATTCACGCATACGTTGAAGGATAGAGTGAGTTTCATTCATCGCACCTTCAGCAGTTTGAATCAAAGAAATGCCGTCTTGTGCATTGCTTTGCGCTTGATCCAATCCACGGATTTGTCCGCGCATTTTCTCAGAGATTGCAAGTCCTGCAGCATCGTCTCCAGCTTTGTTGATACGAAGACCTGAAGATAGTTTTTCCAGAGAGTTTTGAGTGGCATTCTGGTTGCCTGATAGCTGGCGGTGTGTGTTTAACGCCGCAATGTTGTGATTAATTCTCATCGTTTAATTTCCTCCTTGAATGTTAAAAATACCCCACGTCCTTGTGGTCTCCACCGCATGAACCAAAGCGGCCGTCTTTGGCATCATTTGGTGTACATTTATATTATCGGAGAGAATTGCATAATGTTTAACCTCTTTTTAAATTATTTTTTAATAAATTCAGCAAGTCTTTTGAAACGTGAGCAGCCTCATTGTTCTCACGCTTAATTTCGAGATAGATTTCCTTCCGATGGATGTCGATATGCTTTGGTGCAGTTATTCCCAGTTTTACTTGTTCTCCATCTATCTCTAATACTTTTAGTTCAATATCTTCTCCGATTTGAATTGCTTCATCTAATTTTCTGGTTAATACGAGCATCATTAATCCCCCTTCTCACTAGAGGAAATGGATTCAACATTGATTGGTTCCTTTGTACCATATCTTTTATTATTCGTTATAAACTGTTTTCCCATACAATTCCTGTTATTTATAACAAGGGGAGCCTGTAAATTTATCGTACTTTTTTCAAATGGCTCTTTTAATGAAATAATGGCCAAAATGACTACCTCTTGTTCTTCATTTATTTCTAATACATCTAAAATGGCTTTATCTAATTCAACCTCGTAACTACTGTTAAATTGATAAGGTGCAGTAACGATGAAGGCTAGTTGTTGGGTGTTGATAGATTGTAATATTTGAAAGACAGGGTTGTCTGGCAAATCTAACAAAACGAACTCCTTCTCTTCAATAAAACCCGGAATTCCATGTGGAAAAGCGATCACCTTTTCTCTATCTATCTCTACTTCTCCCAAATATTTTGTTTTTATTTTCATATTCATCATCCTTTTATATCAACATTTCAAAATCAATACCTTTAAATTTCAAATTTGCAAAGTCAATATCCAAACTCTCCTTTTGAAGAATAGATGTTTCTACTCCACCGGGTTGATTATTGATGATTGGCTTGTTCGGCTTATTTTCAATAATCGGTTCATGGGTTTGGACATTTATCTTCAGCTCGGACGGCTGGTAATCGGTTTTTACGGCAAAATGGGATGGAATCCAGCCAATATTGAATTGCTTCATTGGCTTTTCCCCATTTTGTTTTCCTTGGACGGCTATTGGATTTCCTCCATTTTCAATTTTCATCAGTTGCTCCCCTTGGCTCACTCTTCGCTGCATGCCCTTATATACTGCCTCTTTCCCTTTTTGGGCCGCTTCAGATATGCTCTTGGCAGCACTCTTAAGATTCATATCCTCCCAAGCTTTTGATTGATCAATAGTCATTTTGGACGGTATGCGTTGCATGGTAACTTCAGCATGGGGCTGTCTGATTGTTTGTTCCGCTTTTGGTTGTTTAATGGTTTGCTGTACCGGTGTCTGCGTGATTTGGATTTTTGCCAGTTTAGATTGCATTCTGACCTGCGGTAGTTGCATACGTGCTCCTCCATTCCCTTCATAGCAAAAAGCCTTGCCGCTCATATAGAGGGCAAGTGCTTTCACCAAAATTATTTTATCTTAGAAAATCTGTCAAAGTTGGCTGGATAATTCGTGACCCGGCACTGAGAGCGGCCCTATGAACACTCTCCTGAGTGGTTAGTTTCATGATGACTTTTTCTAAATCAATATCTTCATTATCTGACATCATTTTGTTAGCTGTAACTTCTTGAGAAGAAAGGCGGTCTTCTATAAGATCTAACCGGTTCATGCGTGCACCTAAATCTGCTCGCTCGTTTACTACATTGTCGATATGATTATCCAGCGAAGAAATATTGGCATCCAATTCTTCATCAGGTATATCAGACCTCAAAGCATCAGAGAAAGCTTGAATATCGTCGAACAAGTCACTACTGAATACTTCTCCGGCATCAATATTGGCCTTTAACTTAGTGCCGCTGGCCACTTCGACTAGAACGTCTCCGCCACCCTCCTGGACTTCACCATCGATTACAGGAGGGGTATCGGTTTTCGTACCATTGAAAATATATTTTCCGTTCACTTTCGTATTGGCAATGTCAGCCAAATGATCGCGCAATTGATCAACTTCTTGTGCCATGTTTTCCCTTTGTCCATCTTCATACGTACCATTGCTGCCTTGAACCGCTAATTCCCTTAGTCTTTGAAGAGCTTGCGTAGCTTGATCCAAAGCAGAATCAGAGTTGTCCATCCAGTTGTGGACTTCGCTCGTGTTACGCTGATACTGCTCAATCTCCGTCACTTGCGTACGGTAATTCATACCTTTCATAGCGACAACCGGGTCATCAGAAGGGCGATTGATCTTTTTACCTGTAGACAACTGGTCCATATATTTCCCCAAGCTATCATAACTGTTACTTAAATTCCTCAACATATTATTCGATAACATACCTTGTGTTACGCGCATTTTCAGTCACCTACCTTCCGACTAATCCCATGTTATTGATGATCCGATCAAGCATTTCATCCACGGTCGTCATATTCCGTGCAGCCGCATTGTATGCGTGCTGGAATTTAATCATGTTTGTCATTTCTTCATCGAGCGATACGGCACTGACCGATTGTCTATTTTCATCCACTTGGTCTCTGAGTACCGTAGCGTTGCTTTGCATCCGCTCGGCTTCCTGAGCAACCACGGCCATTTCACCGATAATCCCTTCATAGTAACTTTGTATCGACGAACCTTCTCCCAGTTCGCCGACACCTTTCTTACGCATTGCTTCGGCCATGGCGAGCGCGTTTTCCCCATTACCGCTGTCTCCATTGGCACTGACAGCAATCAAGTCACTATCTTCTTGAATTGCTTCAGATACTTTTATCGATGCAGCAGCATTGGCCGGGTCGTCAATCACAAAGAATTCCTGCCCAGGGTCACCATTGGCATCAACACCTTGAGCGTGAACTTCATTAAGTGCGGCAGCTAGGTTTTCAGCTAAAAAATTCAACTCGTCCAGCATATCCGGATATTCCCCGACTGCTTCACCACCATCTATGTAACCATTCGATTCCATAAGAGCCTTCATTTTACCTTGAGAAGAGAAGTCAGCCGCAGCAATGGAATCAGTCGATATTTCATTGCCATCCTTGTCAATGGTTGTGAAATTGAATTGCTCTACATTTTGTTCATCATCGAGGCCTATTTCCATTTGCTTATATTCCCCAGATGAAGCATCGATCAGGGTGGTGCCTGTATCTTTTCCTTGTCCATCAGCCAAAGTGATGGTTGCTTTCCCCTGTGCAATCGCGCTTGGCTGTCCACCGCTGCTTTCATAGGAAACATTGATGTTCACAAGGCCGGAGAGCTTGTCGATACATCTGTCTCGTTCATCATATAAATCATTGGGTACCAGACCGTGGGGTTCAATGTCCCCGATTTGTTTGTTTAAGTTGTTTATCTGCCTGACTAATGAATTTATCTCCTTTTTTGTAACATTCATTTCTTCCTGCAGATTGCTTCTTTCTGAATTTAAGGAATCGGAAACATAATTAAACGTCTCAGCCACTGCAGTACCTCGTTGGACCGCAACAGATCTGGAGCCCTCATCTTTATTTGTAGCGAGGTCTTGCAGCGATTGCCAAAAGCGATCCATTGTCTTGGAAAGGCCCTGTTCCGTCGGCTCGTTCATGATACTCTGCATTTGCTCCATTGCACTTGCTTTGGAATCATAATAACCAAGCTTGGCATTTTCGCTTCGGTATTGCTTGTCCAAAAACTGATCGCGGACACGTTCAATCGAGCCTGCTTGGACGCCGCTTCCGACCTGTCCAGGAATCTCCGGGCGGTTCCTCGATGCGGGAGGATATGGGCCGGTCTGTTCAAAATTGACCCGCTGCCTTGTATAACCTTCCGTATTGGCGTTGGCTATGTTATGCCCGGTTGTATATAGAGCGGATTGCTGAGTGGTCAGCGCACGCCTCGCTACCTCTAATCCATTAAAAGTTGAACTCACAGTGGTTACTCCTCTCTCCTGCTACGCTTTCGAATCAAACAGCGACCGTTTCGACGACTGTGGTTGCTGCTGGCTTTTGTTACTGCCGTAATTCATGTTTTTCAGCGATGGATCCATCATGTCGATTGACATTTGAATGAATTGCAAAGATTGCTTGGTCAAGTCTTGATTCAAGTTTTCTTGCTTCTTTAAATCATAGAGTACATTCGTCAGTTTTAAGAATCGGTTTTCTAAATCAATCTTCTCCTGTTTATCTTCCAAGTGATCGAGTATGACCGACACAGTAGCATCTTCCGGTTCGATTCCGGCTTGGAATGCCCACGAACCCACTTCTTCCTGACGCTGCTTTTCAACCTGATTGATTGCTTGTACATGCTTTCTTTCTTGCAGCATCAAGGTTTGAAGTTTTTCCGTATCTCCGGCTTTCAACGTTTCCGTTTTTTCCTTGGACAGGGTCAACAAGCTTTCATGAAGTTTGATCAAACGCTGTAATGATTCAACGATAGGTTGAACGGACATACAATGTCCTCCCTTTTTACGGTTGATTGTTCCAAAACGCAATCATTTTCTTGGCTGTCTGTTTTGGATCGATGTTATATTCCCCAGAATCTACCGCTTGCTTGATTTCCTGTACACGCTGTTGCCGTGCAGGATCAGGTTTGGCAGTTTCCTGCAGTTGCTTTGCCTGGTTCGATATTTGCAATTTATCTTCCTTGTTTTTCATTTCCTGTTTCACTTCCGCCTGCTTTTGCAGTTGTTTTTGGTACGGATTAAAGTTGGATTGATTGGTTCCGTTAATCTTCAATGCACTGCACTCCTTTCACGGTTAACTGGCGTACATGCTCTTAATCTTAATATCGGCAGGTTGGGAGTATTGTTTAATAAAAAGTCAATGTTTTTTTTCGACTGTATAGTAGGTATTGGTTTCGTTTACGTTTTGTTTGTTGCGTTCGGCAATCTCGACTAGTTTTTTTTGTTCATCCAGGTCGGATTTCATTTCGGTCTGGCAGGAATGACATAGCTTCCCTTCGGAAATCTTCGTGCTGCAGCGCTCGCAAGGATAAGTCAAATTTGGAAACTGGGACGCCCGTAAGCGTCTTTCCTTAACAAATTTAAAAATAATTTCCTCGTCGACTCCTGTAGCTTCGACAATTTCCGGTATAGTCGCCTGCCGGTTTTTCCGCGGACGAAGAAAATCGTAAACTGTCGTGTAAGCACGCTCCTCCTCTTTGTAACAGTCCTGGCAAATCGAACGGACGCCAGACACAAAAAGTGTACCACAGCGCGGACAGTTCATTAATTCTCCCATCGTAGTTCCCCCTAAAAGCATTTTTCGTACATTATAGCACATGACATCCAGGATAGTGACAAGAAATTGAGATATTTTGGGAGAAGAAAAAGAAGCAGAACTGAAGAATGGGGTCAGTCCCTCCAGGGGGATGGTTGTGCTATTTAATCAGGTTTGGGGACTGACCCCAAAACAGGTGTTTTTGCCGCCAATTCAAATGAAAGTGCTGCTAGTACAATGTTTGAAGCGGTAAAGGTCTGTCCCCAATTCAGACATATCGGTACAGAACAGGGAGTTCGGGGACTGACCCCTCTACCTTCGTCAAGAAGCCCCTCTTCTTTTGGGAGGGGGTTCCTTGGCTTAACTGCGGGCGAGGGTTAGGGAAAACACTTCCGGGCAGCCTTGATTTTTCAAGGTACGGGCTGCATGGCGAAGGGTGGTTCCGGTGGTGTAGATATCGTCGATCAGAATCACAGGTTTGTCGGTCGGCTTGGTCAACGTAAAGGGGTTTTCTGTAAAAATGCGCTCGCGGCGCGTTTTTTTGGACTGTTTTTCTCCGTGGGTTCTCGTCAAAAGCTGCTCCGCCGGTTTGCCCAACAAGTCAATCAACGCTGCGGCCTGATTAAACCCTCGTTCGTAAAGCCGTTCTTCGCTTAGTGGAATTGGAACCAATGTCGCACGCTTACGGAAATCCCTGGTGAAGACTTGATGAAAAGTATCACGGAACTCATGCTCGAAGGCTTCCCGCAATTTGTAATCGCCACGATATTTCCACTTGGCAAGCATCGTCTGCATCCGCCCATTATAGGTATAAACGGACCGGTTTCGGGTAAGTACTCCCTCCCATTGAGAAAGCTGTTCCCAACGCTGGCAGTCCCGACAAGTCTCCCCTACACGATCAACATGCCGGCCGCACTTGTCACACAGGTTCCCCTCCAACTTTTCCAACGCTGCTTCACATTTCCCGCATAAATGCGTAATTCTGTCAGGAAGCAGTAAATTCCCCCAGTGTACTTCCGGCACTACTTCTTCATCACACCATAAACAGTGCATCAGAATTTCACCGCCCGATTGTTCATTTCCTTAATCGAACGGACAGCAGCCACCATTGACCTCGTTTTCCCGGCATGAAAAAACAGCACCTCTCCATCCGGGTCATCCGGGCTTCTTCCGGCCCTTCCGGCAATCTGGACGAGGGCAGCTTCATCAAATACTTCATGACCGGAATCCAGTACGACAACATCGACAGAGGGAAAGGTGACCCCACGTTCCAATATCGTCGTAGTTATCAGTAGCTGCAGTTCTCGATTTCGGAACTGTTGCACCTTCTTTTCCCTATCCTCGTCGGCAGCATGGACGGAGGCAATCGCAAGTTCCCCCCATTCTTTTCGCAGAAGAGGACCTATCGCTTTTTCCATCTTTCCTGCAAGCTCGACATACGGCACGAATACCAAGAGCTGCCGTTCCGGATGCCGGCGCTGCCTCAACCAGTCAAAGAATGCCACTGGCGGCATATTTTTTTGCAAGTCCTTCTTCATTTTATTGGAAAAAATCAGGCGTGGAACCGGAAGCAGGCAGCCATGAAAACGGATCGGCACAAAAACACAGTCCAGTTGGCCATGTTCAAGGCGACGACGCTGCTCTTTTCTCGGAGTGGCGGTCAAATAGATACGGGATGCCCCGATTTTTGCTGCCCTTGAGGTGGCGAACGGCAATGACGGATCGTTGTGATAGGGGAAAGCATCTATTTCATCGATGATCAAAATATCGAAGGCTCGGGCAAAACGCAGCAATTGGTGGGTGGTGGCCAACACAAGTTGACCGTCAGCCGCTTTTTCTTCGCTTCCTCCATACAAAGCGGAAATCGAAGTGCCGGGGAAAGCCTGACGAAATCTCGGCAGCAATTCCCTGACCACATCGGCACGCGGTGTAGCCAGGCAGACACGCTTCCCCGCTTCCAATGAGCCACCGATGCCGGCAAAAAGCATCTCCGTTTTACCTGCCCCGCATACCGCCCACGTCAGCAGCTCACCTGCGCCTCTCTCCATCACTCCTCTAATACGGTCAGAAGCTTGCTGTTGGGCATGGGTCAGCTCTCCGTCCCATCTACATGCTTCTTCCTGAACCGGCCATTTTGGAGGGGGGCCTGTCCAGACATACAACTGCTGACATTCCAGTACCCTTCCCATTTCCACACAATTGCGGCAGTAAATGTGGGTTTGGTTGCATCGAGCACAAGGAATTTCCGCAAACATCCGGCGGAGCTTGTTCCCACACCGGCGGCAGCGCCACCCCCACCAGCGGGACTCGATTGCTTCTACAGCTTGAAGCATTCCAGTTTCGGTTAATTCGTTCCATAATACTTCTTCGATTTTCATTTCTTCACGGAGCAGTAATTTTCCTGAAAAGCGGTTGGCTATGGAAAGTAAATCTTTTGCGGAGAATACGTCGGAAAGTGTTTCTGAGGAAATATTTGTAGAAGGAATCCAGTCGAAAGCAGGGTGAACATACGACTGAATAGAGGAAAGAAAGTTAGAGATATAAACCAGCTCCTTTTCCTGAAATTCCACGTCCCGCCCAAAAAGCGGGACATTAGCATATAAATAAAATGAAATGATAGCAATAAGCTTATTTAAAATACCAGCCAAGTCCGATGGCGCCTTCGCCAAGGTGGGTGCCGATGACGGGGCCAAAATAACTGACGACCACTTCGGCGTTCGGATACTTTGCTTCGAAATCCTGTTTCATCTGCTGTGCCTCTTCCTCGCGCAATGAGTGAATGACGGCCGCCCGGATCGGCTTACCCGTTTCCGCGTCGGCTGCAAACAAATCTTCAATCCGCTTCAAAGCACGCTTGCGGGTCCGGATTTTTTCAAACGGAACGATTTTTTTATCTTCAAAGTAAAGCAGCGGTTTGACCTGTAGCATGCTGCCCAACAAAGCTTGTGCGCCATTCAGACGGCCGCCTCTGTGCAGGTTGCTCAAGTCATCGACCATGAAATAAGCGATCATCGACTGCTTCATTTCATTGAGCCTGGACAGGATTTCGTCAACCGTCGCATTGTTTGCCGCCATTTCAGCTGCTTCCAATACATAAAAGCCTTGTACCATACAGCTCATTTCAGAGTCGTACGGATATACGTCGATTCCTTCGACCATTTTCCCGGCAGAACCGACAGCCTCGAACGTCCCGCTGATTCCGCTTGATAAATGGACGGAAATGACCGCGTTATAGTCCTTGGCCAATTCCTCCAGCTTTTCCGTGATCAGGCCGATCGAAGGCTGAGAGGTTTTCGGGAGTTCTGCGGCAGCCTTCACTTTGGGATAAAACTCCTCTGCCGTGATATCGACTTCCTCCTGATAGGACTCGTTCTCAAATATGACATTGAGCGGCACCATATGTATATGCTTGTCGCGGCGGACTTCTTCTGGTAAGTAAGCCGTACTATCTGTCATTACAGCAATTTTCATAAAATCTACCTTTCATGGACAAATTTTCGATTGTGCTCACCTACTATTTTACAAGCAGGTGCCTCGATAATCTAGCACAAAAATGGTTTGCGCGCTACTTTTAATAGAATCACGTCCATACCAAAAAGGGATTCTCACAGAATCAACAAAAAGCCGGGGATCACCCCGGCTCCTTCTTCGCTGTTTATAATACTTCGACCCAGCCATTCCGGATAGCCGAAACAACTGCCTGTGTCCGATCATTTACATTCATTTTTTGCAAGATGTTGCTGACATGATTTTTGACTGTTTTTTCACTGATATACAGTGCTTCCGCAACACCGCGGTTGCTCTTACCATCAGCCAATAACTGGAGCACTTCACACTCTCTTCGTGTTAGCAAGTGCAATGGTTTGCGATAATCGATTTGCTTTTCCGCCGGCTTGTTGGCACTTTCCTCTGCCAGTCTGCGATACTCCTGGACAAGGTTGTGGGTCACTTTCGGATGTAGATAAGAACCGCCTTCGCTGACGACCTTGATTGCTTCGATCAACGCATCGGAATCCATTTCCTTCAACAAATATCCTTGCGCACCGGTTTTCAAAGCATGTGTGACATAGTTCTCGTCATCATGGATCGATAAAATAATGACGCTTATGTCCGGGTGTTTTTCAATCAAATCCGACGTTGCCTGGACACCATTGAGATTCGGCATATTGATGTCCATCAATACGACATCCGGATTGAACTCTTCCACCAGCTTCACAGCAGTGGAACCGTCATCTCCTTCGGCGACAACATTGAATGAAGGCTCGAAATCTAGAATTCTTTTCACACCTTCACGGAATAACTTGTGGTCATCGACTAGTAATATGTTGGTTGTCATACTCTGCTCCTCCTAATTGCATGAAGTGAAACTTCCTTCAGCGGGAAATGCATGCCCGCCAATGGCCAGAATAAATCAACATGTAACAGGGGCAGCAGCTTCCCGCCGCCATGCGCGTTGATTTTTCCTCTTGTTGTAATAGTTGCTATGATTTCTACCACCAGTTACTAAACCTTATCTGCTGTCGCAGCATGTCTCTTTCTCTTTATTATACATGATATAGTTGGATTTGTATTAATTTGTGCCAGTTTCTCTAAGATTTTATGGTCAACAAATTACGACAATCCTCGTTTCTGCTATTCTTCCGGCTGGTTCAACGGCACATTGATAATGACGGAAGTGCCTTCGTTGATTTTAGAGTAAATGTCGATTTCCCCATCCAACATTTCCACTCGTTCCTTCATACCGATGATACCGAATGACTTTTCCCTTCTGTTGCCCATTTCAAACCCTTTCCCATTATCCTTGATGACCAATCCAACTTTGTCCTCCATGATTTCCATTTTCACTTGGATCAAGTTCGCCTCTGAATGTTTGACGGCATTTTGCACAGATTCCTGCATTAAACGGAACAAGGCAACTTCATACTTGGTATCCAGTCTCCGTTGCTCGCCAAGCGGTGTGAATTGGATTTTGATCCGGTTATATTCTTCGGTATTCGTCAGGTATTTTTTGATTGTCGGAACAAGCCCGAGATCATCGAGAGCCATCGGCCGCAAATCATAAATGATCCTTCTTACTTCCGACAAAGAAGTATGGACCATTTTCCGCATGCTTTTCATTTCCTGGACAGCTTCTTCCACACTCCGCTCGCGGAAAGTCCGGTCGACCAGTTCAGAGCGCAAAAGGATGTTAGCCAACATCTGGGCCGGACCATCGTGCATTTCGCGGGAAAGACGTCTGCGTTCCTCTTCTTGTGCTTCAATGATTTTCAAACCAAATTCCTGTTTTTGCTGAGCATCCTGCAGGACTTCGGAAACCTGCTTGAAATCATCATTCAAGTAATTCAGCACAACCGAAATTTTTCCGACCAGCCCTTCCGCGCGCTTGACTGTCTGTTCCAGTGAACGGAGGCGGCGCTCGATTTCATCACGTTTTTCACGGAGGTTTCTTTCTTTTTCCCGTTTCATTGTCAGCTCGGATTGTAACGTATGGGTTTGATCATAAACTTCTCTGATTTCTTTTTCTGTAAAATTATCAAAATGCTTACTAACTTCGGATAGTCTAATTCTGGAGAACCGCACTTTTTGTTCGAGATCGTCGCCTTCTTCGATAACATGGATGACCTTACGCTTTGTTTCAGCTAATTCATTTTGCAGCTGTTCATATTCTTTACGTGACTCTTCGCCTATGTAAAAGACTTCATCCTTACTGTTTTCCACGGTATCGATCATCTCAGTTATAATATGGTCCAATGCTTTCTCATCTGCTTTCTTTGTCATCTTTCTCCACCTATCTCCTCATAGTACATTCGAAGGATAAATCAGGCTTATGGGGGTAATTTCCCCTGTACTGCTAAATTTTTCATAAAAAAGTTCCTTCAAATATTTCCAAGTTGCCTAAAAAAGCCCCACACGCGCAGCCAGCAGATTCTCAATTATTTGCGGCACTTGTTCTTACTTTATATAATGAAGATTTAGGAGGTTAAATGCAAGATGCTAAATAGCTATTTTACCGTAAAATCCGACGGTTCCGATGAAATCGTCATTCAAAAATCGCGCTTTATCGGCCATGTGAAAAGAGTTGAAACCGAAGAAGAAGCACAAGCATTCATCAGTGAAATCAAAAAAAGACATCATGATGCCACCCACAACTGTTCTGCTTATATGATCGGTGAACAGAACCTTATTCAAAAAGCCAATGATGATGGCGAACCGAGCGGAACTGCCGGCGTTCCCATTCTCGAGGTTTTGAAAAAGAAAGACCTTAAAGATACTGCCGTTGTGGTCACCCGTTATTTCGGAGGAATCAAGCTCGGAGCCGGAGGACTGATCCGTGCATATTCGAGCACCACCTCCCAGGCTCTGGAGACAACCGGCATCGTTAAACGCCAGCTGATGCAAAAATTTCTTATCACGGTCGACTATGCGCTGCTCGGCAAATTGGAAAACCAGCTCCGGAATTCGCCACATTTGTTGAAGGAAATTGGCTATCAGGAAAACGTGGAATTCTCCGTCTATGTCGAAAGTGGACAGGAAGAAGCGTTCACCGAGTGGATCGTCGATTTGACCAGTGACCAGGCTGAAATCACAGCCCAGGGGAACTCATACTTGGAAATCGATGTTTGACCGTTTTTTCGACAAAAAACAATTATTTCCCGGGAAATTTTTTAAAGGAAAGAGGAAAGGCAATCCCTCTGTGAAAAATCACTGGATTGCCTAAACACTAACCTTTGATAATGCTGCTTTGTCGGCGATGACTTGAACATTGGGATGTTTTTGCAAGATTGATGCGGGAAAGTCCTCCGATACTTTACCGTGCAGCAGTTGATCTAATGCCCGAGCCTTTTTCTCCCCTGATACGAGTAACACAATCTGCTTGCTATTCATGATGGTGGCAATGCCCATCGTGATTGCTTGTTTTGGTACCTCCTGCTCATTCTCAAAGAAACGGGCATTTGCTTTTCTGGTTGAAGCTGCCAGATCAACAACATGAGTTTTCGTCGTAAACCGAGTTCCCGGTTCGTTGAAACCAATATGGCCGTTCGTACCAATTCCTAATAATTGAAGATCGATTTCTTTATGATCCTTCAGCAGCTGCTCATACCGACGGCACTCGCTCTCTAGATCATCCGCCTCTCCATTCGGCACGAAAGTCTTTTGTTTATCGATATCAATATGGTCAAAAAACTTTTCGTCCATGAAATAACGATAGCTGTGCGGGTCGCTTCCCTGCATTCCGACATATTCATCAAGGTTGAAGGTTGTCGCACTCCGGAAGGATACTTGGTCACTTCGATGTGCCTCTATCAGGCGTTGATAAACGCCCTCGGGGGTCGAGCCTGTCGCCAGACCGAGCACCGGTTTTTCCAGTCTGTTCACTGTTTCCATGATTAATTGGGCGCCGGCCACGCTCATAGCTTGGTAGTCCTCTACTTGTTTAATTTCCACTTTTGTCCGCCTCCTCATATGCCAATTCTCCGCGGCAAAACGTATATTTTACCGATACATCATCTTCCACCAGCAAAATGTCGGCATCTTTGCCCGGAGCAAGGCTGCCTTTTCTCTCGTACATATTGATTTGTTTTGCCGGATTCACTGCCGTCATGTTGATAATGTCCCGCAACGTCGCATTGGTTGTTTCCAGTATATTTTTCGCGCCTTGATTCATTTTTAAGATTGATCCGGCCAGGGTTCCGTCACTTAACGTCGCCCGGTCCTCTGTTACCGTCGCTTCCTGTCCACCAAGATCATAGGTCCCCGGTTGCAAGCACTTTGCCCGGAGCGCGTCGGTTATGAGCAGGAGCCGTTCACTGCCAATGTTTTGGTAAATGAAACCGATCATTTCCGGAGAGACATGAATTTTATCGGCAATCAACTCGCTTTTCAGTTCTTCCAAAGTGAGAGCCGCTCCTACCACCCCGATATCCCGGTGATGAATCGGCGACATGGCGTTGCATAAATGGGTAACCTGTCTGACACCGTGCTCGACCGCTATTCGCATATCGGCAATCGTTGCTGCGGTGTGACCTGCCGAAACGTTAATGCCTTGACTGGCGAGATACCTGATCAGTGCTCCCTCCACGTCTTTTTCCGGAGCCATTGTAATCGTCTTGATTTTATTACCGGAAATACGCTGCCATTTTTCAAATTGTTCGACCTCCGGAGCGAGGATGTGCTCCTTCGGCTGTGCACCTGCTTTCTTTTCCTCGATAAACGGTCCTTCTAAGTGGATGCCGATGATTTCAGCTTGTGCCGGCTTGTTTTGATAAGATGCCACGTTCGCCAATGCGCGGTGGATATTGTCCTCTGATTGGGTAATGGTCGTTGCAAGAAAACTGGTGGTTCCTTCTTTTGGGAGGGCTGAAGCCATGGTCTCCAATGCTTCCGGGGTCGCATCCATGACGTCAGCACCGTCGGCACCATGAATATGCCCGTCGATAAATCCCGGGACGGCATTGAGACCTTTCGCGTCTATATTGGTCGCTGTCGTGAATTTGTGATCTTTCAGTTGACTCATGTGGCCGATTTCCGTTATTTTTCCTTGTTCAGCTATCAAATATCCGTTTTCGATGACTTCTTCTTCCGCGAAAACCTTGACATTTTTTATAAGTAACGTGTTTTCCTTCGCCACTGTCGCTCGCCTCTTTTCATTTTATTGCAAAAATCATCGCCTGAAGTTACTTTTAAGGTATCATAATGAGATATAGTTGTCTATACATTAAGATAAGTATATACTTAGCCCGAATATTTTGATAAAATTTTTAAAGATACGTTAGTTTTCCCAAACAAGCCAACTGATGAAAGGAGAAGGATATGGTCGATAAAAATTCGCCGTTACCTATATATTATCAATTGGAAGAAGAAATCAAACAGCTGATCAAAACCGAGCAGCTCAAGCCGGGAGAACTGCTCCCTTCCGAACGGGAATATGCCGAGAAACACCATATCAGCCGGATGACCGTCAGACAGGCGATCAACAATCTGGCGGCTGAAGGATTGCTGTTCCGGCAAAAAGGCAAAGGCACCTTCGTTGCCGAGCAAAAATTCGAGCAAAATTTACAGGGACTGACCAGCTTCAGTGAGGATATGCGGGCTCGCGGCCTCAAACCTTCCAGCAGACTAGTCAGTTTTGAAGAGATTGTAGCAGATGAAAAACTGGCCGCCAATCTTGCGGTGGAAGTAGGCGCGTCCATTTTTAAAATCGAGCGGATCCGGATGGCGGATCAAGCGCCACTGGCCGTCGAAACCATCTATACTTCAAAAAAAATCGCTGGAAACATGACGAGAGATGACTTTGCTCCGTCGTTCTATGACTATATCGAAAGCACATTGGGGTTCACCATCAAACATGCCAATCAGGAAATCGAATCGGCACTTGCCAATGAAAAGGAAATCGAACACCTACAGCTGAATCCAGGCGATCCCGTCTTATTGATCGAACGACTCACCTACTTAAGCAATGATGAACCGTTCGAATACGTGAAATCCGCCTACCGTGCAGACAAATACAAATTCAAACTCCAGATGCCTCGCTGAAACAAGTTGAGTGAATTCAGCACAGGCTCCGACGTTGGGTCTGGGAGTTGGTGTCTGCTGGGATTTGGGATTTGGGGATTTGGGGTCAGTCCCCGATTGTTCATTTTAAGGCTTACCAGAGTGAAAAAGGCCGTTGTGGGGTCAGTCCCTATAGCGGCCTTTTCGTACGCGTTAAAGTTGAAACATTTGATTCCATGGGCTTTATATCGGCCAGGGGACTGACCCCCTAATTTATTTTCCACAGTTTATGGCTGAAACGGGGGACAGAACGGGGGACAGTCCCCTATGCCAGTGAATCATTCATTTTTCGGTTTTCATTCTTATTTGGGGTCAGTCCCCGAACCTACACGAAACCCCCGGCTGTTTGAGGTACAGCCGGGGGTTTTGTATGCTTCTTCTTATTATGTTTACTTTACTTCGACGATATTGGCTTGGTTCGCTTTGATGCTTCCGGTTTGAACCAGGTTCACTTGATCATTTTCTTCTAGATTCGTGAAGATGACAGGCGAAATGGTGGAAGCTGCATTTTCTTTAATAAAGGCAAGATCAACCTGAAGAAGTTTGTCTCCTTTTTTCACTTGCTGACCTTCTTTTACAAAAACCTCAAAGCCTTTGCCTCCAAGCTGCACCGTATCCAGTCCAACATGGACAAGGACTTCATGACCGCTCTCGGCTTTAATTCCGACAGCATGATTGGTCGGGAAAACGTTAATAATTTCACCGTCAACCGGAGCGACAAATAAGCCTTCATCCGGCTCAATCGCAAATCCTTCTCCCATCATTTTCTGAGAAAAGACCTCGTCCGGGACTTCAGTGATATCGATCATTTTCCCAGAAGCCGGAGCAACAAAATCATCGCCGCTAAGTTCTCCTAGAGCCTCTTTGTTACCCTCTGCCTGATCGTTTACTGACTCTTCTCCGGGAGCTTCCATGTTATTGTTTTCCATCCGCTTCCGCATTGCTTCTGCCAGGAAGTCAACGGTAGTTCCGACCACGACGTGTAAGTTACGCTTGTTCAACTTCATGACACCATTGGCACCCTGCCGTTTTAACGCCTTTTCGTCGACTTGCTCCATGTTGTTCATTTCCAAACGTAGTCTGGTTGCACAATAATCCAGATTTTTGATATTTTCCGGACCGCCTAAAGCTTGTAAGTAATGATATGCTTTTGCATCATAATTCTTGCCGCCTTTTGAAGCGATCCCGCTCTCGTCGGCATGTTCTTCGTCCTCGTCTTCACGACCAGGTGTTTTTAAATCAAGTTTGATAATTAACAAGTAGAAAACGACAAAGTAAATCGCGGCGAAGACCAATCCTTGTATAAACAGAATGATCGGGTTTTGGGCTATGCCGAAATTCAACACATAATCAATAAAACCTGCCGAAAAACCGAACCCGTGCCGGACATCGAGCCATAGAGCAACCATCATGGATATACCGGTCAATACGGCATGCACTACATACAATAGTGGAGACAAAAACATGAACGAAAACTCTATTGGTTCTGTTACACCTGTCAAAAATGCGGTGAAACCGATACTGAACAACATGCCGCCGACTGCTGCACGGCGTGTCTTTTTAGCTGCGGCATACATTGCCAGACATGCTGCCGGCAGACCGAACATCATGATAGGGAAGAAACCGGCAAGGAAAGTTCCTGCTGATGGATCTCCTTTCAAGAATCGGTTGATTTCTCCACGTACCGGTTCAGAGGCTCCATCAGGCACGAACGAGCCAAAGTCAAACCAGACGAGGGTGTTGATCACATGGTGCAAACCGACTGGAATCAGTAACCGGTTGAAGAAACCATATGTTCCGACGCCAAGTGCTCCCGCACCAAGCATCCATTCACCCAGACCATTGATTACTGCTTGGATTGGCGGCCAGATGATTCCGAAGATACCAGATAATATTACCATGACAATTGCTGTAATTATCGGAACAAATCGTTTACCGCCAAAAAACGCCAGCCAGTCTGGAAGTTGAATATTGGAATATCGATTGTATAGAAGACCCGCAACAATTCCGGCGATAATACCACCGAACACTCCCATATCCAAATCATCCCCAAAGGATCCTACACCGCCAGTCAGTACCAGGAAAGCAACGGCACCCGACAAAGCAGCAGCTCCGCTTCCATCCCTGGCAAATCCCATTGCGACACCAATAGCGAAAATAAGTGCCAGATTATCTAATATCCCACTTCCAGCTTGGCTGATAAACTGGATATCCAACATGTCGTCGGCACCTAGTCTAACCAGCAAAGCCGCAGCAGGAAGCATAGCGATCGGGAACATTAGTGATTTACCAATCCGCTGTAAAAACGCTAACATTTCATCCACTCCTCTTGCTGTTTTTGAAAACGCTGTAGAAAGTATAACATCAATGATATATAGATGTCTATACCAATTTGTTGTAAGGGGACAGTTCCTCCCTCCGCAATATTCGGCTAAACCTATTATAGAGGGACTGTCCCCAAATAAAAACCAAAAATTATTGGTCTTCCGGGATAGGACCTGGCAATACCGGAGCCAAAGCGGTCACTTTTGTTTTCCTGTCATTGACATACTCATGGTAATGGAGCCTTCTTGGTTCGAAGAAATAGGATAACAGCTTATTTGGCTCTATGATTCTTTTGTGCATTTCGGGAAATATATATTCATGGTAACTGCTCCAGCGGTATTGTTCGGGGAGGGTACAAATTTTGGCAGCGCAAGGATTTAAATGGATATAGCGGGAAACATGCAGGAAGTATTGTATAGAGGTGATGTAATGGGCATGAAACCTTCCTTGAAAAACGTGTCCGACTAAATCATATTTATTGTTGAAATAAATAGCGTATTTCATGTGCAGGATTTTCATAAAGCTGCTCGGGGATTGATCAGTGGCTTCCGCGAGGAGATGGATGTGGTTAGGCATAAGACAGTAGGCATGCAAAATGAATGGATATTTTTGTTTCACAAGTTGAAGGATCTCTAAGTACTGCCGAAAATCTTCCTCCTCTCTAAACAAGGCTTGCTTCCTGTTCCCGCGGGCTGTGATGTGGTAAGTTCCACCCGGAATCCATGCTCTCGACAATCTCGCCATACGCATTTCTCCTTTCATTTTCTATTTACAAACATACCATTCGACAATATTTCCAAAAACCCTTTTCTATGCTTCGGCAGGATTTAGTGGGGTCAGTCCCCCACTTTGGTATATTGGTAGAGCGATAAAGCCAACATGCAAAGAAAAAAGCGTTGAATCGTTTCAACGCTTTTTTCTTCATTAGGCATTATCTGATTTCAATACTTGATACTGGTTCAATTCCCTGATTAAATGTTCGATAAATTCATGGGAATCATTTATTTGGGCACTCTCTGTTTTATCAATTAATTTAGTCAATACATTTTTATATAACTCTTGTTCTTTCATTTTTTCACCTCAATTTTCTATCAATCTATCAATCACTTTAAATAGCAGAATAATCTGACAACTAACCTTTTTGAAACATAATATCATTACTATACCATCTTCTGGGACAAAAAAGCGATGTTTTTTTCAAAATTTGACAAATTTTTCAGGCAGCTTTTATTTTTTTAGCAGGCTACACTCAATTGCCGGTTGGTTCCTCTTCTCTCCAGTACTTCATCCCCTACCAACAAGCGAGTTCGATTTTAGTAAAAAACGAGATTATCTGTGAATGTAATTAATTTGGAATTCAACTGTTTTCTGAAGGCGGTATAAAAACAAAGCTTCAATATAAAGATCACATTCAACCCTGCCAATATGAAGGATTCTACCAATCCATATACCCCCATTGCACGAATGCTAATCACGGTAATCTCGGACTCAGCGGATTCACAACCCCTCTCCCATAAAGGATAATCTCCAAGAAACATGCACCTAACATAAGGCTCCATGCTCTGTTTTGTACGGTTATGAGGAAAAGCAAAATCTGTTCTCGTCCTACAAATCGGCAACATCCGGAAACACTGCTTTTACAAGAGCTGCATCTCCCACTTTCCTTCATGCAATTAATTCAATCTGTCATTATACCATTCCTTTACCGCTCTACCAGAATGGGGGTCAGTCCCTAAAAATTCTTGGGACTTACCATCTAAAACCTGCTTGGCCTACGTCCCCCAAGGTTTTCCTTTTGTTAAACAATGCTTTACTGATTTACCGTACTAATAAGATGAGGGACTGACCCTTTTATATAAATTCTTTCCCCACGAAACGCAAAACACCCAGAGGGGTTCATCCCTCCGGGTGTCAGTTTTTCTATTCTTATTTATTTTTCCTGGTTGATTCTCCAACGGTTAAATTCGAGAAATTCTCTGAATTGCTCTTTTGAAACTCCTGAGTCCATGGCATCTTGAACGAGTTCCAACCAATCTTCGTCCAACTGCTTCTTCATTTCTTCGCTGTCTTCCTTCATTAGCAGTTCGTTGATGGACACTCCCAATACAGCGCCGACTTTCTCCATAAACTGTATAGAGGGATTGGTTTGCAGGTTTCTTTCGATAGAGCTCAAGTATGATTTGGCCACACCAGCTTGTTCTGCCAATTCAGATAAGGACATTTTTTTCTCTTGACGTAATTGTTTGATTTTATCCCCGATCAAGGCCATTCACCTTCTTTCAACCAGATTATATCATAAGAAAGGTGAATGGTTCTATATAAAGCACAAAAAACAATCACAGTTATTTGCTGTTCATGGAGGTGTGTTGTGTTAAAAAGAGCCTGACGTCTTCTAGTTCCAGTCCGATTTGTTTTGCTTCTTCCATCAGGTTTACCCAATCTTTATCCAAAACTCTATCGTCTACCGTTTTCAACATACAATTTACCCTCCAATATTCTGTCAGGCAGCACAGCCATCCTTGCACCTAGGCGCTTTAGATCTGTTGCTTTGCGTCCTTACTTTTCAATAAGTTTGCCTTTTTACTGAAGAAGCAATGTTATATTCAAAATATACTATATTTCCCATGGCTTTCCTACGGGGTATTTTTGTCTAATAACTACTAGTTTTGTAAAGGGCAAAAAACAGCAAGTAATGAAATTCTCCCATTAAAATGACAAAATACCGCTCTATTCGAAGTTGTTTCTTTTTTCTGGCGTTTTTCCGAAACAATATTCCGGGCAGATGGCCCTAATGTGATATATCTGCTAGGATCACTTTGAAAAGATTAGCGAATCACAAAGGTTATTGTCTGTTGTTTTGCCTACGGAAAACTGGTAAATTTAAACTGCAAGTAAGCCAAATTGACGGATTTCTATTGCTTTCAAAAAATAAATCGGAAATGGGAAAGAGAGATGAACCGGGTGAAAAAAATAGCGTTTCTGGTAATGATTGCTGGAATTGTATTATTGAGCTGCGGATTCATACAGTTGATGCACACAGAACGTGCCCAGCAAAACAGTCTTGCTGATGCTCATGCTTTACTGAATGGAGAGAAAACGAATGAAAGAATGAATACCGCTCAAACATCCGAACAAGGAGCAGCCAACACGGCTGAGTATCTTCCGGGACAAGGAGAAACGGCCGGGATTCTGTCAATACCAAAAATAGGCGCTGAACTGCCGATTGTGGAGGGAACCGATCCAGATGATTTGGAAAAAGGAGTAGGTCATTATAAAGGAACAGCATATCCAGCCGAAGATGACCAGATTGTCCTTTCCGGACATAGAGACACCGTTTTCCGACGGATGGGAGAAGTAGAAGTCGGTGATATATTTATTGTCAGGCTTCCATACGGGGAGTTCCGTTATGAAATGAAGAGCGCCAGAGTTGTCGATGCCGATGACCGAACCGTAATCAAGCCCACTGCACCGGAAGAAATATTGACACTGACAACCTGCTATCCCTTTTCCTATTTAGGCAATGCCCCTCAGCGCTATGTTATCACCGCTGTTCCCGTGGAATAACCAATTAGCAGCCTTTGGGACCAGTATTGGGGTCAGTCCCCGTAAAAGTCCTACATAGAATATAGACGACTTCTCCGTGATACGGGGGACTGTCCCCAAAACAGGAGCTTCACCCCGTTATTTCACTATAAACCCTATAATATCGGCTTTTTGCCATTGAGGGGGTCTGACCCTCCTTTAATTGTTTCTACCTTTTCAAGCGTTTAATGACCGAAGCGGGGACTGACCCCCGAATCCTGACCCCCGAATCGCTGACCCCGAATCGACCCTGCATCGATCTCTTCTCCTTTCCTTCTGAATTCACAGTTTTTTTGGTTTCTGTTTTAGACGTTGGCCGGGTTAATGGGGTATAATGGTTTTTGGAATCTTTTAACTAAAAAATAAAAAGGGGTTATGCAGTGGCACGGCAGACGCACAGGAAAAAGCGCGGAAATCGGCGGCGCTTGCTGCTCTGGTTGGGCGGTGTATTATTAGTAGTGCTTATTGCGGCGGCTGGATACGGAATCTATTTATACGAAAAGTTGCAAGACACTGTTGAAAATATCCATGAACCCTTGAACGGAGAACTACAATCAGAGGAAACCGGCACGAACAACCAGTCAGGAAACAATCAAACCGCCGATGGACAATCAAATTCATCTGACGACGATACTGTCACGAAAACCGATGACGAACAAAAGACGTTGAATTTCCTATTACTAGGAGTTGATGAACGCGACAATGACCAGGGGCGTTCCGATACGATGATCCTGGTATCCGCCAATCCAAATACCGATTCTATGGTGATGATGAGCATCCCCCGTGATACATACACCGAGATCCCCGGAGAGGGAATGGATAAAATCAATCACGCGTATGCTTTTGGCGGTACTGCACTTGCTGTCCAGACGGTCAAACAAACCTTCGATGTCCCCATCGATTTTTATATAAAGATAAACATGGAAGGGTTCCGGGACGGCATCGATGCTCTGAACGGGGTGACGGTTGAAAATAGTTTCGCCTTCACTCGGGATGGCATGGATTTCCCAAAAGGAGAAATCCATTTGAATGGCGAAGAAGCTCTCGCCTATACGAGAATGCGAAAAAAAGATCCGCAGGGGGACTTGGGACGGAATGAGAGACAGCGTCAAGTCATTCAGGCTTCCCTGGATCAGGCAGCTAACTTCTCCAATTTCACAAAGATCGGCCGAATTCTTGATATTATCGGAGGAAACGTCCGGACCGATATGAAAATGGAAAATATCCGGAATGTGTATTCCAATTACCGCCAGACCCGTAAAACAATCGATACACTGGAAATCAAGGGATCCGGAGAAACACTGGATGATGGCATTTGGTACTACATGGTCAAGGATGAAGAATTGGCACGGCTGCACGCAGAACTGAAGGAACATATGCAAGCCCGCTAACGATAAAAGAAAGGAAGGGTTCACTACGTGAGAAAAATTTATAGTTTGCTAGCAATGGTTACACTGATATTGGGACTGTCAGCTTGTTCCAACGATGAAGTCACCCCCGAAAAACGGATGGATGAATTTGTAGGACACTGGAACGATAAGGATTTTGAAGCTATGTATAAAATGGCTTCTTCCGAATCTAAAGAGGCTTACCCAACCGAGGAATTCGTCGATCGGTACGAAAAAATCTATAACGATTTAAATGTGGAAAATCTGAGTGTCAGCTATGAAAAACCTGAAGAAGGGGAAGAAAACAGCGAAGAGGAAGATAAAGCTTCTTTCCCGCTTTCAGTTGAAATGGATACCATCGGTGGACCGATATCTTTTGATTATCAAGCCACGATGAACAAGATAGAAGATGAAGATGGAGAGACTGACTGGGTAGTCAATTGGGATCCAGGCTACATTTTTCCGCAATTGAAGGATGGCGGGGAAATTTCGTTCCAAAGCGAGTCTCCTGAAAGAGGGGAGATTTTCGATCGGAATCAAAACGGACTTGCAATAAATGAAGAAATTTACGAAATCGGCGTCGTTCCCGGGGAATTCGGGGAAAACGCAGAAGAAACAAAAAAAGAAATAGCCGACCTTCTAGCAATGAATGTCGATTCCATCAATACAGCTTTGAACGCTGAATGGGTGCAAGATGACTCCTTTGTTCCGCTGAAAAAAGTACCAAAAACAAACAAAGAACAACTGGATGCCTTGTTTGAACTAGGACCGGTGTTGAGCCAAACTACCACCGGCAGGGTTTATCCATACGGGGAGTCGGCTTCTCATCTGGTCGGATATATCGGCTCTGTCACTGCAGAAGAAATGGAAGAAGCAGAGCCGGGTGCGTATTCCAATGGAGACGTTATCGGAAAACGAGGATTGGAATTATTGTTTGAAGACCGTCTCAAGGGAGAATCCGGAGTGACGATTGCTGTTACGAAAGAAGGAGAAGAAGACCAGATACTGACCCAGAAGGAAGTCAAAGACGGAGAAGATATCACGGTCACCATTGATGCAGATATCCAGCAATCGATTTACGATTCGTACGAGGATCAAACAGGGACAGCCGCTGCTATACAGCCGAAAACCGGTGAAACACTCGCACTTGTGAGTGCACCTGGATTCGATCCTAACGAACTTGCATATGGCATCAGTCAATCAAGACTGAAAGAATTGCAGGAGGACGAACAAAAGCCGCTGCAAAACCGTTTCAGCGCTACTTTTGCCCCAGGATCTTCGATTAAACCGATTACCGCAGCAATCGGACTTGAAACAGGGGCAATCGATCCGAAAGAAGCAATCGAAATCAACGGTCTCACCTGGCAAAAAGATGAGTCCTGGGGTGACTATCGTGTAACACGGGTATCTGAAGGCAGCCCTGTCGATTTGACAGATGCACTCGTCCGATCCGATAATATTTACTTCGCTCAGCAGGCGCTGGAAATCGGCTCCGACAAATTGATTGACGGCCTTAACCAATTTGGTGTCGGGGAAGACTTCCCTTACACCTATCCAATCGAGGCTTCGACCGTTTCCAATAATGGTGAAATCGATAGTGAAGCAATGTTGGCCGACACAAGCTACGGTCAAGGCCAATTGGAAATGAGTGCACTGCATCTGGCAGTTGCCTACACCACTTTGCTAAACGACGGTAATATGATTCAGCCGACCTTGGAAGAAAGTGAAGAAGACAGCAAGGTTTGGAAGGAAGGCATCGTCAGCGGGAAAAACATCGATACAATCCGCGATGCACTTCGCAAGGTCGTGTCCGCTCCGAACGGGACGGCGCACAGTGCAGCTTCGTTGGACATCAATTTGTCTGGGAAAACAGGAACGGCCGAATTGAAAAAAAGCCTGGACGATGAAAATGCCGAGGAAAACGGTTGGTTCGTCACCTATCCTGAAGATGAAGACCTCTTAATTTCCATGATGATGGAAAACGTGAAAGAACAAGGTGGCAGCCATATCGTAGTCGACCGGGCCGTTGAAGCATTACAGGAAATAAAATAGCTTCCAGCTATTGACTGCCGGGAAGACAGTGATGAGGGATGACAACTTGCAAATAAGCTGTCATCCTTCTTTTTGTTCTCTAAACTAGGATCCTTAATGTGCATGAAACACTTTTCGAAAAACCATGAAAAAGGTGAATCAAAATCCGCAGCTTTTCACAGAAATACGTTACACCCTTTATCAATGGGATGCTAATTGTACTCGGTAATGCTCGGTTTTTCTTTTCTTCTTTTTCCAAAAGCTATCATGATTTCGTTCTTGAAAACACAGGAATCCATCCGCTGATTTGGGTAATCGTAACATTCTTTGCTTTGTTTGCCTACGCTATGTCATAATACTTCCCCACAATAAAACCCCAATAACAAAAGGGACTATCGGTTTGACAGTCCCTTTTAAAATCTTATTCCAAATTTGTATGCTGTTGTTTTAGTGCCTCGTGACTGGTGCTCTTGAACGCTTCTATTGCGTAAATAATTGAAGCGTCCAACACTAAATGCAAGGTTTGGTCAAACTGATTGCCGAGCGGCTGGATTGTATCAGGCTCATGTGCCAACCTTTTTTTCGTTGCTGTCGGCAGGTAGACAGCATGATGAGCCAGCTGACTCAAAGGGGACTCAGGATTCGCAGTAACCGCTGCAACTCTGGCACCTACTTCTCGTGCTTTATCAGCTTTCGTGTACGTGCCGCCGGTCGAACCAGAACCGGAAAGTGCCACATATAAGTCGTCTGCCGCTATGCTTGGCGTGATAGTCTCACCGACCACATACACCGGAAAACCAGCATGCATCAACCGCATGGCAAATGCTTTCCCCATCAGGCCGGTGCGTCCCTCACCGTCGACAAAAATCCGCTTGGCGCTGTTCAATTCTTCAGCAAGGCGCTGAACGCTCTCGGTATCTACCTGGTTAAGTACTCCTGTGATTTCTTTCCCGACTGTATCGAGGATTTGGTTCATATTTTTCATTCGATCATCCCTTTAATCGTTTTGGCAGCTTCTTCCTTGTTCACAGCTTTTGTGATCGCACTCCCGACGATAACGATATCCGGACGGTGCTCCATGAATGCCGGCAGGCTGTCTTGATTGATTCCCCCAGCCACAGCAGTTTGGACACCGTTCAGCCCTTCGACCAGGCGAAAATGCTCCGCCTCCAGTCCGCCGCTCTTCTGTTCGTCTTTGCCGATGTGAAGCGATAACAATTCGGCTCCACTCCCCACCAGTTCTTCTATCTTTTCGCGACTCCTGATTCCAAGCAAGTCTACCATGATCTGCTTGCCGGACTGATCAGCCACTTCGACACAGTCCCTTATCGTTTGCAATGGTGCGAATCCCATTACTGTGATAACATCAGCTCCTGCATCCAACGCCAATGCCGTTTCATGCTTACCCGCATCGCAAATTTTCATATCAGCGACCAATGTTTTTTCTGGATAGGCTTGTTTCATCGCTTTGATGATTTCAACACCGAATTCTTTGATGGTACCGGTACCTATTTCAATGTAATCAACAGAACCCCTCACAGATTCGATTACCGCAAAGCATTCAGGCCATGACAGGCGATCCAACGCCACTTGTAATTTCACGGAACATTCCTCCTTCGCTTTCTACCGTTCGATTCGTTTTTTCTCCCCTATCATTTCCAACACTTCATCTAAATCAGGCAAGCCCTCATTGTCACCAGCCACGGAAACAACGAGCGCTCCCACTGCATTGGCAAACGTCAACATCCGTTCGGCAGGCCAATCTTGATTCCATGCATAGATGAATCCTGCATCGAATCCGTCCCCGGCCCCTACTGTATCGACCACTTTTCCTACAAGGAAACCAGGGGCTTGCAAGCGTTGGCCATGTATATATCCGACACTGCCGTCAGCTCCTTTTTTGATGACAATGGCTTCTATGCCAAAAGGCTCGAGCTTCTCGACCAATTCCGTTTCCTTTTCATCCATCTCGAAAAGGAAACTCAACTCCTCAATTCCCGCTAACAGGATATCGACATCCGGGAGAAAAGATTTGAGCACTTCCCTCGCTCTTGCTTTGCTCCACAGCTTCAACCGGATATTCGGGTCGAAAGAAACCTTCAATCCGTGTTTTTTTGCGAGTGAAATGGTCCTTCTGACCAATTCGACATTCCGTTCAGATATTGCCGGAAAAACGCCGGTAATATGAAGGATTTTTGCTTGTTTGATGTAGGCTTCGTCAATGTCTTCCAACGTCATCGTTTCGGTCGGTGATTTTTCCCGATAATAAAACGTTTTGCCATCCCCGGATTCACGAATTTCTTTAAAATTGACAGAAGTCGGGTATCCCTCGACAAGGCGGGCTTCCGTGACGTCGACTCCTTCCCCGCGCATAAAGTTGAGTATGAACTTTCCAAATTCGTCTTTCCCGACCCGGCTGATCCAGCCGCTGCGAAGTCCAAGCCGGGCGCAGCCTACGGCAAAATTCAGTTCTGCTCCCCCCACTTTGCGTTCAAACTCGTTTACAAACCGCATCGGTCCGGTACTTTTGGGATTGAAAGTGATCATTCCATCTCCGATTGTTATTACGTCCAGCATTTGAAACACTTCCTTTGTGTGAACTGGAAAAGCAGCCGAACATGACGCCCGGTGCGCTTGGCTGCTTTTCATTTTCTATTTAGATGTCAAACATGGTCGGCAGCCACATGAAAACAGCCGGCACAAATGCGATAAGCAAAATCACTATTAGTATGATGCCGATATAGGGCAATACGGCACGGAATGATTTGCCGATTTGAAGTTTGGCAATCTGGCTTGCCAGTAAAAGGCACAGACCGTACGGCGGTGTTACCAATCCGATTGCCAGGCACATCATGATCACGACGCCGATGTGGATTGGGTCTACTCCTAGGTTCAAAGCAGTCGGCAGAACGATCGGTACGAACAAAATGATAGCCGGAACTGTGTCCAGAATCATGCCGATCAACAGGAACAGGATGATGACAGCGACAATGAACAACCATTTGTACGGCATGTACTGGGTGAAGAAATTGCCGATGACTACCGGCAGATTGTAATAGCTGATCAAGCGGCCTAATGCACTGGCAGCTGCCAACGCAAACAATGTCAGCGAGCTTAGTTTCAATGTGTCATACAAAATAGGCATCAAATCTTTTATCTTGATGGTCCGATAAAAGAAGAAAGATAGAATAAACGCATAGATACAAGCGATTACCGCTGCCTCTGTCGGTGTAACGATACCTGCGACGATTCCGCCTAAAATAATGATCGGTGTCAGAAGGGGCGGCAGACTTTTCAGCCCTTCTTTAAGAATCTCGCCGACTTTCATCCGTTGATGACTAGGATAACCATGCTTTTTGGCGACAAAATTCACATAAATCATCTGCGCGATTCCGATGGCAAGCCCCGGGATGATACCGGCCATAAACATTTTTCCGACTGACACATTGGCAATGCTTCCGTAGATCACCATTGGAATACTAGGCGGGATGATCATTCCCATGGTCGAAGAAGCGGCTGTTACCGCGACTGATGTTTCTTTGCTGTATTTTTCACGGAGCATGTTGGGGATCAAAATTTTTCCGACTCCCGCCGTATCGGCCGTCGATGCTCCGGAAATGCCCCCGAAAAACATGGAAACCACGATGTTCGCCTGCGCCAATCCGCCTTTGATATGCCCGACGAGCGACACGGCGAATTTGATCAGCATATCGGAGATTTTTCCTTGGTTCATGATGTTGGCTGCAAGGATGAATAACGGAACAGCCAGCAAAATAAAGGAGTCAAGGCCGGAAAACATCCTTTGCACGACCGTTGTCATCGGAATGGTATCAAGCATGGCAATGCCCACGTAAGCGGTTACTGCAATGACGAATGCGATCGGCAAACCGATAATCAGCAAAATGGCGAACAATAGAACAAGTAAAAGGCCTGTCATGCTTGATACCCCCCTTTATCTTTACGGTATTTCACAATTTCATCGATAAGGCTTTCTAATGCGTAAATCATGAAAGTTACCCCGGTGATTGGCAGAATCAGCCACATATAGCCTTGTTTCAGTTGCGGCATGCTGTTGACCGTCCAACCCCAGAACTGCTGACTGATTTCATAGCCATCGGTTACCATGACATAGCCGAACCAGATCAGAATCAGTTGAATCACGATTTGCAAAACCAGTAGTGGCATCCCTTTCAGCTTATCCAGCAAAATGGTCAGCTTGAAGTGTTCCTTCTCACGCAAGGTGATTGCCGCTCCGAAGAACACCATCCATATGAAGGAATACGTTGCAATCGTCGATGCCCAAAATACAGTAATCCCCGGGATATAACGGGATGCTACCTGCAAAACCACACACACGATAAAAACGATGAAAAAGATAGCGGCCAATACCAATTGAACCTTCGCTAAGCCATTGATTAATTTCTTCACACATAACACCCCTCAATCTAAAAACCAACCCGCCAAGCACCACTACCGGGGTCAGTCCCCATGAGGGTGAAAATCCCGTCATAATAGCATTCCGCTTCTATTTCAGGCGCGAATCCGATGAAATGGGGTCAGACCCCGGAAGTTTCGTTTCGTCAGAGTTCAAATGCTGGTTCCGGGGTCTGTCCCCTTCCCTGCATGTTGGTTGTCCCCCGACAACTTTCATGCGGGGCGGCGGGTGTTTGGTTTTTTATTTATGCTGTTTACTGCTTATCCCCTTTGTTTGCTCGTTTGGATTATATACTCAACATATTTGGTGTCTTATTTCAATTCTTGAACTTTTTGATACAAGTCTTCCATTCCCAGCTTTTTGACTGCATCTTTTCTGATTTGTTCGGTGGCATCGATGAACGGTTGCTTATCCACCTCGTTGACTTTTACCCCTTGTTCTTCCATTGCTTTCAAGGATTCTTCCGCCAATTTATCATCTGCTTCAAGTGCAGCTTTCGTTGCCTCTTTTGCCGCTTTGTCAAAGGCGGCTTTTTGTTCGTCATTTAACTGGTCGTAAACTCTGTCTGCTGTAAAGAATAGGCGGGTGGTGAAATCATGTTCAGTTTCCGAAATATAATCCGCCAGCTCATAATGGCTTGCCTGGTAAATATTCGTAAAGTCATTTTCCGCTGCGTCGATTACTTTGTTTTGCAGTGCCTGATACATTTCATTCCACGCGACGTTAGCCGGTTGGGCGCCAAACGCTTTCCAAGTATCCTGAACAACTGGAGAGTTTTGCACACGAACCTTTACACCTTTTAGATCTTCAGGCTTTTCGACAGGTTTGAAACCATAGTAATTGCGGACACCAGCAGACCAGTAACCAAGCATCTTGAAAGAGGTGTTTTCTTCGATTCTATTGAAAATGGTTTCTCCTACTTCTCCATCGACAACTTTTTTCCAATGGTCCCGGCTTTCAAACAAATAAGGAAGGGCGAAGAAGTCCACATCCTGCACCGCTTGTGTCATAAAGCCTGGAGAAGCAACAACCAAATCGACGGATCCGGACTCCAGATTTTGCACCAATTCATCTTCGTTCCCGCCCAAAGCGCCGTCTGTATGAATTTCAACAGTTACATCGCCATCCGTTTCCGATTCGATCACTTCCTTGAATTTTTCAAAACCGGTGGCAAAGGCACTATCTGAATTCAATTGCGTAGCTGCAATCAAGTTAACGCTTCCATTTTCAGCAGCATTGCTATTTTCCGTATCCCCTCCACCGCAAGCAGTCATAACGGATAAAATGAGTGCAGAAAAAATAACTCCCAATCGTTTTTTCATATTATAAAACCCCTTTGTCTAATAATTTGGTTTCACTCGATTCCCTTATATTGATGGTGGCCTCGAACACATACTTTTTATCTTCCACCTGTTTGTGGTCGATCATATCCATCAGCAGGCTCGCTGCTTTTTGACCCATTTCGTAGAATGGTTGATTGATAGTAGTAATGGGCGGCTCATGCAATTCTGCCAAATGCACCTCATCAAATACCATCACCGCCAGTTCTTCCGGTACTTGGATATGCTCCTGCTTGATAAACTTCACGAGCTCCATCAAAACGAGGTCACTGGCTGCCAAAATAGCTGTAGGAGGCTGTGCCAGTTCCATCATCTGTCGGCAAACATCCTGCACATCCTTCATTTTTACGTGGTGTAGGTAGTCGTCCTCTATCGGAAGCTTCGCCTTTGCCAATGCTTGCTTATACCCTTGTACCCTTTCGATTCGCGTGCTTACCTTCAACGGTGCGGTGATTAGGGAAATCCGCTTGTGGCCAGCTTCAATCCAATGATTGATCGCCTGCTTGGTAACCTTTTGGTTGTCAACGATGACGGCCGGTATTTCCAACCCTTCGATGTATCGATCGAGAAAAACAACCGGAATATTGCGGTCTTTCAAACTCTGGTAAAGCTCCCGGTTATGATTGGTCGGAACGACTATCAAACCGTCTATCTGCTTGGCAAGCAGCATTTCCACATATTTTTGTTCTTTCTCCGGGTCATCATCAGCGTTGCAGATAATCGTATGGTATTCGAAATTGTAGCAATAGTCTTCGATCGATCGGCTGACAACGGTCGAATACCGGTGCAAAATATTAGAAATGATCACCCCTATGGTAAGCGTTTTCTTTTGTTTCAAACTTCTTGCCACTGTATTCGGATGGAAGCCGAGTTCTTCAATGGCTTCGGCGACTTTCTTCTTTGTTTTTTCCCCCATATAATGATATCGCTTGTTGACATACTGGGATACCGTGCTTGGTGACACGCCAGCTTTTCGCGCGACATCCTTTATCGTAACTGTTTTTATAGCCTTGCCCCCCTCTCCCTTACTTCCACCTTTTTAAAAGATAGAGTAAAAGATTAGCAACCGTTTAGTAAAACGGTTTAGTAAATCGATTTAGTATGAGTATAATGTAAACGCATTCAATTTGCAACCCATAAATTAAGCAGATAGCTAAATTTGTCGAAAGAAGGCGAATCAGTCAACCGTCCTTCCGCCCAACTGCCACCCCGGCTTATATTTTTTACACCCGGTAAAATTTTTTCGGAAAATCTCTTCGTCGCTTGCAAAGGATACAGTGGAATCACTGCTCACACCCCATTCATGAATGTGATTTTATGTTAAAATGACAGTGATGTTTGTATATCAGGAACATAAAGATTCCAAGGGGGAGAGAAAAATGAAAGTTACGCTTGAGACACTACGGTTTATCCTCCTGTTTTTCATTCTCTCGATGATACTTGGCGGAATTGCATCCTTACTTTTTCCATATTCCAGTGTAAATACAGTCCAATATGCTGTATCGTTCGTTGTCATGGTCACCCTTTTTTTCTTTTATAGAAAAATGGGCTGGGGAAGGGTATTTAACAAAAAAATTCTCCTCACTTCCATAGTGTTGGTTTTTCTCTTGTCTTTTTTCATTCCAGACATGGCTCCTACCCTTGTGTCTTCATCCAAATATGCTTATTCGTATGGTTTTCCCTTTCCTTTTTTAACTTTATATGTAGAAGATGGATCTGCTTTCTTCCTTCCAAATCTGTTTGCAAAGGACGTTACTGGCTGGAGTGCCGGGGTTGAGATTGTTGGAAACTTTTTGCTGTACTATTTTTTCTTACATTTCCTGTTTAATAAATCCAACCATCAGGCAAATGGATTGGAAAGAAAACGGGGTAAAAAAGCATCATCATAAGTAAGAGCCGGAAACGCAATTACTTATGATGATGCTATTATTTAATCCTTCTTTTAAGTATGTTTCCACCATCAACCGATATGCTGGCGGATCCAGAAGTATTACAGCATAGAGATTTCTTTTAAAATTCCGGGTACATACGAAGGGATCCTTTAGCGATAAAACTTCCGGCAAACATAATCATTATTCATAAAGGTGACAAGCAACCCAATGGTTCGGCTCTTTTTCAAAAAAAGCAGGCTTTTCCACCGCACATCTTTCATGGGCTTTTGGACATCTCAAATGAAACGGACAACCAGCAGGCGGGTTGGCAGGGTCAGGCACATCACCTTTTAAAATGATTCTTTCCTTTTTGATCGTTGGATCATGTGATGGTATAGCGGAAAGAAGGGATTGCGTGTAAGGGTGTAGTGGGTTGCTATACATATCTTCCGTATCCGAAAGTTCCATCATTTGGCCCAAATACATAACACCTACTCGGTCGCTGATATGTTTCACCACGTTTAAATCATGGGAAATAAATATATAGGTGAGTTTCAGGTCTCTTTGCAACTCGATTAAAAGGTTTAAAATCTGTGCCTGAATCGAAACATCAAGTGCTGATACGGCTTCATCTAAAATAACGAGCTGTGGATTAAGTATCAAAGCACGGGCAATGCTGATCCGCTGGCGTTGTCCCCCGCTGAACTCATGTGGATGCCTGTTTATTTGTTCTTTCGATAGTCCTACTCTTTCAGCAATTTCTACTACCTTTTGTTCCGCTTCCTTTTTATTTGCGATTCCATGTGTGAGCAACGGTTCCAAAAGCAATTTTTTCACAGTCATTCTCGGGTTCAGCGAGCTGTATGGATCCTGAAAAATAAGCTGCAAATCCTTCCTCACTTTTCTGAATTCCCTTTTTGAATAATCTAATAGATTTACCCCTTTAAAAAAAACTTCCCCCTCACTTGGCTCTAAAATTCTTAAAATAGAACGGCCAGTAGTAGATTTACCGCAACCACTTTCCCCCACTAAAGCAAAAGTTTCCTGTTCTTGGACGTCAAAACTTATATCATTCACAGCTTTCACATGATTTTTCGTCCTTTTAAATACTCCCTCTTTTATGGGAAAATACTTTTTTAAATGTTTCACTTCCAGCACTGCTTGTTGATCAGCCATTGACCACTTCCTCCTCCCCATAAAGCCAACATTTACTTCTATGATCTGCTTCAATAGAAAACAAAGGCGGCGCTTGATTGCGACATATTTCCATTGCATGGGGACACCTGGAAGCAAAACGACATCCTCCTGTCAGTTGCTTCGGTGTTGGCACGTTGCCTGGTATGGAATATAATTTATTCGATTTATCCCCTAGTGATTTTACCGATTCAAGTAAACCTACTGTATAGGGGTGAGTAGGATTTTTAAATAATGTGGCTACATCGGCTTCTTCGACAATTTCCCCTGAGTACATCACCGCAACCCGTTCACATGTTTCCGCTATGACGCCCAGGTCATGTGTGATCATTAAAATCGAGGTATCATAGGTATCGGTCAGTTCATTCATCAAGTCAAGAATTTGCGCCTGAATGGTGACATCGAGGGCGGTCGTCGGTTCATCCGCAATAAGGAGCTTTGGATTACAAATTAAAGCAATGGCAATCATGATCCTTTGTCTCATGCCGCCAGACAATTGATGAGGATATTCTTTCATCAATTGATGCGGTTTGGGAATCCCCACTTTTTCCAACATTTCTACAGCCAACTGTTTCATTTGCTTTTTGTTATAACTTCCGTGAAATTTCAGTACTTCCATTATTTGATGCTCTATAGGATAAAGAGGATCCAAAGCAGTCATCGGTTCCTGAAATATCATCGAGATTTCGTTTCCTCTGATATTCAAAAAATCTTTTTTTGAGAGGTTTGTCAAATCTGTTTCACCATTGAATATAATATCCCCGCTACTCATAGTCAGAGCATCGGGAAGCAGGTTCATAATGGAAAGAGAAGTCAGACTCTTTCCACTTCCAGATTCACCGACGATGCCATACTTTTGCCTTTTTTCAATGGTAAGGTTGATGTTATTTATCACATTGAATCTTTCACGGTCTGCATGCAAATCTATTGAAAGATTTTTTATTTCAAGCAACGAACTCAATGTAAATTCCCCCTCAAAACGTTCAAGCGTTGAAATGCTTGCTGCCGAGTATGCGAGATTTTCCCCATGATAACTGGATTGTCAGCTCCGGTGGCAGAAGGAATCTGGTTGGACTGTCCAATAAGACAGTGGTAGCCAAGAATGGCAAAGGCAATCGCTTCCTTCAAATCGCTGGAAAGTTGAAAATCCTCATGCTTGTAAACTGTTTGATTCGGAAGGTATCGATGTAACTGTTCCATTAAAAACGGATTATAGCTTCCTCCTCCTCCTATCACGACGTCATCAATAGAATTACAAGAGGATTCGATAAAAGACGAATAGCTTTGGGCTATTGTCTTTGCAGTCCAGGCGGTCACAGTGGCCACTCTGTCTTCAAAAGACAAATCTGCGGAATCTCTCATAAAAGTGTCTACGAATGAACTACCAAAAAGTTCACGACCGGTAGTTTTAGGAGGCTTCATCGCAAAGTATGGATGCTCCATCAATTTATTCAATAGCTTTTTATTCGCTTCTCCCCTGTAAGCTATTCTTCCATCCTTGTCATAAGCTTGTTTTCCTTCGGTTAATCTATAAACAACTTCATCGATCACCATATTCCCCGGGCCTGTGTCAAAAGACATTATCTGATCCTTTTTTGCGTTTTTCGGTATGTAGGTGACATTGCCTATGCCGCCGATATTTTGAATGGCCCTGGAACGATCAGGATTGTTGAAAAGAATATAATCAACAAAAGATACCAACGGAGCTCCCTGTCCACCTGCAGACATATCCGCTGTCCGAAAATCTCCTACAGCCGTTATCCCCGTCATTTCTGATAACATCGACAGATCCCCTATTTGCAATGTGCCCGGCACATCCATTCTATTTTCTCCACCCACCGGTTTATGAAAAATGGTTTGGCCATGTGAACTGACAAACAGGACCTCTTCTTTGCCTATGTCCGCTTTATCCAATAGTTCGTTGACGATCATTCCCAATTCTCTACCCAGGAACATATTCATCGAACAGATTTTTTCCAATGTTGCTTTTTCGGGATTACACAACTCTTTTATCGCGGTCCTTACATCTGATTCGTATTCATGGGTCAATGACTCTATTACGTTTACTTTTGTGTGGATGGAACTACCTTCTATTTCAATCAATACAGCGTCTATTCCGTCAAGGGAAGTACCTGACATCAAGCCGATCCCTAACTGTTTATCCACTAATCCACCTCCCGTCTAGCTGAATTGATCGCCTTTGCTACAAACCCAGCGTTTTCTTCCAGATACTTTCGGGAAATGCTTCTGCTAACGTTTGCCTCATGCATGACAAGGGCTTCTTTAATGTTCCATTCTGATTCAGACAGCTTGGAATAGGCGACAGATTCGCTTACTGAGGTCAACTTGCTCAAAATCCGGCATGCTCTTCTTCTTAGTTTTTCATTAGACGCCTGCAGATCCACCATATAGTTTTGATAGACCTTTCCGAGTTTTATCATAGTCGTTGTACTTAACATGTTCAGTACCATTTTTTGCGCCGTTCCTGCTTTCATTCTAGTAGACCCTGTCACTACCTCGGGACCAGTGACAGTTTCAATTGCAACATCCGCATAATCGGAAATAACGGAGCCAGGATTGCACGAAATGCTGACAGTACCAGCATCCATTATCCCCGCATACTTCAATGCTCCTACTACATAAGGAGTAGAGCCGCTTGCCGCGATTCCGACAACCACATCAGCTGAACACAGTTTCTCATCCACCAAATCTTCCGCGGCTTGATTTTCGTTATCTTCCACACCCTCAAGGGAGTGTACAAGCGCATAATTTCCCCCTGCAATCAATCCCCTCACTAAATCGGACGGAGTGTTATACGTCGGAGGACACTCAGAGGCATCTAGTACTCCCAACCTGCCGCTTGTCCCTGCCCCGACATAAAATAAACGTCCGCCATTTTTCATACTTGCGACAATTAAATCCACAGCTTTATGAATATTTGGTATTTGTTTTTTTACGGCCGAAGCAACTGAGCTATCTTCTTCATTGATGAGCGTCAATATTTCCTCCGTACCCATTTCATCTATCTTTCGGCTTGAATAATTCGTCTCTTCGGTAACAAGCTGTCTTTTTTTTACGTCCATCCCAAACGCTCCTCATGTACTATTTCATTTTCGGATCCAGAATGTCCCTTAAACTATCTCCAAAAAGATTAAAGCAAAAGATCGTGAATACAATGGCGCCTGCCGGGAACAAGATTGTCCAAGGGGCGAATTCCATATATGTCCTGCTCGCATCAAGCATTACCCCCCACGAGGGATTCGGCGGCTGGATGCCCAAACCTAAAAAGCTCAGGGCGGCTTCAGTGAGTATTGCTCCGGACAAAGCCAGTGTGATTTGCACAATGAAAGGAGCAAGTATATTAGGGGTTATATGTTTAAGTATTATATTTATCGGATTCACGCCGATCGCCACGGCACTTGTGATATACTCATTTTCCTTCACAGCGATAACTGCCGCCCTGACTGTCCGGGTGAATACGGGAGTAAAAACAATCCCTATGGCTATCATGGTGTTCGTCAAGCTGGGACCCAAAACAGCAACTATAGCCAATGCCAGTAAAATATCCGGGAAAGCAAAAAAGACATCCATGATCCTCATGATTACCTGATCGACTTTGCCTTGAAAATACCCGCTAATCAAACCGAATATCAAGCCGCATCCGGCTCCGATGCCTACAGCAATGATTCCCACCTTTAAAGATACTTGCGTCCCATATACAATTCGTGAAAATATATCGCGTCCAAATTCATCAGTCCCAAATATAAACTGTCTGCTCGGTCCTTCCATTGTATGTTCTGTGAACATCTGCTCCGGACTATAGGGGGCGATAAAGGGCGACAGTAGTCCGATCAATATGACAATGAAGATACCCAGGAAACCTATTAAACCAACCTTATCTTTTCTCAATCTTTCAAAAAAACTTTTCATTTCATCACTCTTTTCCCTGAATCTTTCCACTAACTTATTTGTACGTTATTCTTGGATCCAGATAGGAATAAAGAAGATCAACCAACAAATTGATCAATACAAAAACAAAGGCAATAAAAAGAACAGCACCCTGTACAACTGTAAAATCCCTTTGCGTAATAGCGGTGAGGACAAGTTGGCCTAACCCTGGAAGCGAAAAGATTTGCTCAATGATGACTGTTCCGCCCAATAGTGTTCCGATTTGCATCCCTATGATTGTAAGAATCGGAATCATCGCATTCCGCAGGGCGTGTTGAAAGATCACTACTCTTTCCCGTGCGCCCTTTGCTCTAATAGTACGGATAAAATCCTGCCGCAAAACCTCCAGGATAGAAGAACGGGTCATGCGCATGACAGCTCCTGCCATTGCAGTTCCCAATACAATCGACGGGAGGATCATGATTTGCAAATTGGTGGCAGGATCTGCAAAAAAACCGACATAACCAACTGGCGGACTGTAAGAAAAGAACAAAGCGAGGACGAGAATTAAAACAGTGGCTAATGCAAAGTTAGGGACAGACACACCTAGCAAAGATATAAGCCTCACTCCAAAGTCTGCTTTGGAGTTTCTCTTTATAGCAGCGATTATTCCTAACGGGATAGCGATAACCCAGGAAATGACCGCCGAAATAAGGGTTAACTCAAAAGTTAATTTAAATCGATTCAGAATATCCGGCAAAACTTCCTTACCTGTTCTCATTGATTCTCCAAAGTCCCCTGTAAGAACACCTGCCATCCATTCAAAATATTGTTGATAGATAGGCAGATTCAACCCGAAATCCTCTCGCAGTTGTCTAAGTGATTCAGGGGTGGCATCTGTACCGAGAATGGTCATGGCCACATCTCCTGGTACGATTCTCATGATCACAAAGATAAAAACAGAAACCCCGAACAATACTGGAACAAGCATTAATAAACGTCTCACTATATATGCATACATCTAGTCACCCTCAATGCCAAGAGAATAGGAAGGGCTGACAAGCAGCCCGGAAAATCATTTTTTGTAAACCTCCACAATTTCTTCCCCGTTATGCGGGTAAGGTGTAAAACCTTCTACACTGTCTCTGACTGCTACGTAATTCATTGGAGAAACCAGGAATAAGTTAGGTGATAAATTAATTATTTGTTCCTGAGCCTGCGCATAAATTTCCTTGCGTTCTGTTTTATCTAAGGTCTTCCTTCCTTTTTCTACTAAATTATCATAATCCTCATTTGAAAAATTCCATACATTTGCAGAACCTTCGGTATTAAAAAAGTAGTTTAACGAACGATCTGGATCAGTCCCAGAACCATTTCGCCCAACAAGAACATCTGCAGAGGTATTGGACCATGTGTCAATATACTCTCCCCATTCAATTTGGTTGATCTCTGCTTGAACTCCTATCTCTTTCCACTGTTGTTGTAAAAGTTGAGCCGTATCGACCATGTCTGGGTAAGTTGATGCCGTTGTGATGACAGTCTTGAACCCATCTGGATAACCCGCTTCCGCTAGAAGCTCTTTGGCCTTATCCAGATTCCTCTGGTAAAGTTCTTCCTTCGAAACATCTATTGCCCAATCTCCCATGGAAGGAGCGACAGGACCAGAAACCACTGCATCGCCATCCCAGACTATTTCTGCAATGCTTTGGCGGTCAGTTGCCAGACTTAATGCCTGACGGACTTTTTCATTGTTAAATGGCTCTTTATCGACGTTGAAACCGACATAACTGTATTCCAAGGACTGATAATCCATAATATTCACACCATCTTGATCCTGCAGCAATGATGCAGACTTGGCAGATAATGTCGTCAAATCCACTTCACCCGTACGGATAGCTGACAGTCTCGATGATTCTTCTTTCATCGTGTTATAAACGACTTCATCCAATTTCGGTTGATCATCAATGTAATAATCTTCATTTTTGACTAAGGTGACATGATTGTCCGGAACCCATTCTTCCAATTTAAACGGCCCGGTTCCAACAGCCGTTTGTTGCAAGTCTTCATTCTCTTCCACAACTTCTTTAGGTACCACGACGGCACTGGCATTTGTCAAGTAAGAAAGAAAGGTGGCATCAGGCTCACTTAAGGTAAACTTGACAGTATAGTCATCTTCCGCCTCGACTTTTTCAACATTGGAAAAATACGACGCGATATGAGAAGCGGTTTCTTCATTCAAAATTCGCTCGAAGCTATACACCACATCATCGGCGTTCATTTCACGTCCATTGTGGAACTTTACGCCTTCCACCAGATGAAAAACATAGGAGGTATCATCAGGTTGTTCCCAATCTGTTGCCAATTGCCCTTTCACTTCCATATTTTCATCAAAAGTAAGTAGCCCCTCGTAAATTTGCGAATAAATTCTTATAGATGAATGTGCCGGTGTCTTGTGCGGATCCAACCCTGCCGGCTCTTGGTCATTCGCTATGTTTAAGACTTGTTCTTCGGCATTCTCGCCTTTTGCCTCCCCACCGTTCTCTTCTCCCCCGGTCTCATCAGAAGAACACCCGGCAACGATTAGTGAAATAAAAAGGAACAAACATGGCAGCCACTTTCTTCTTTTTCCCATCATTTTATAAATCCCCCTTTAATTTTTCATATCTCTTAAGTACTGTTTCAAATATTTCTTTTCTAAAAGGATTGATATTTTTCGGTTTTTCAACATGAAGACGGTTTGTAAGAATTCCCACGGTCAACTTTTTTTCAGGTACAACCCAAATAGAAGTTCCTGTGAATCCCGTATGCCCCGCACCTTCAGGAAATACACCACCCGTTTCCCAGCCGAGCCCGCGATTGTGTGCTTGCCGATCAAGACTGTGATCAATCAGTTGCTTCCTTATCAATTGCTTCCCTTTATAACTTCCTCCTTTCACATATAAATCACCTAATTTCATTAAATCTTTTATATTAGAAAACAAACCAGCGTGACCTGACTTTCCAGAAAAGAAATAATAGGCATTTCCATCATTCACATCCCCGGATATCGGATGATGAAGTGACCGCCAATCTTCAAACCGTAAATTCCTTTCTTCACACATTCTCATCTCTGTTCTATTTCCAAATTCTGTAGCAGCAATTTCAGCGTGCTCTGACGGCTGGTAAGTCAGGGAGGACAACTCTAATGGTTTTCCTATCTGCTGGTATACAATTGTTTCTAAATCTTCGTGAAACTGCTCTTTAACTACTTCACCCAATAACATGAAGTTTAAATCACTATAAATTACTTCGTCACTGCTTCTCTCTACTAAATCTATTTCCTCAAGTACTTCAAAAAAATTATCGTTGGGTAAATTGGTGTAAAAAGGATGCCACGCTTTCAATCCAGAAGTGTGCGTTAGTAATTGGTTAATTGTTATATTCGCTAATGTGGAATTTCTTGATGTAATCGGAAGGCAATGTTTTAACGGTGTTGAAAGAAAAATCTTCTTTTTCGTTATTAATTGCAGGATTATCGTTGTGGTGAAAATTTTAGTGATACTGGCTAAATCAAAAATGGTGTGTGGTTTCGTATCCAAATTTTTTACAAGGTCGGCTTTCCCGTAAGCTTTAAGAAACACCGTTTCCCCATCAATGGATATAGAACAAACTCCTCCAGAAAAGAATTCACATTGGAGAAAACGCTCAAATATCCGATCGATTTCGTCCATGGGCGTCCCCCCCTTAAAATCAAAATCTGCTCTGAATAACATTTCTTGTCTTATCCAGAAAACCTATAGATTCTTGATAGTTTTTAGAAGCTAATCCAGTAAATAATATGTCGACAATATTAAGTTGGGCGATTCTTGAAGCAGTTGCCCCACTTCTAATGCTTTGTTCTAGATTGGAAGCAAATAAATTAACGTTTGATAAGCCTTGCACCTCGTTATTTCCATAACTGGTGATAGAAATAACAGAGGCTTTATTTTGGCGGGCTATTTTTATCGTATCGACGATTTCTTTGGTTTCTCCTGAATAGGAAACAGCAAGAACTACATCTTCTTTGGTGAGGTGAACAGCGGAAGTGAGTTGGGCATGACTGTCAGTCAGTGCTTCACACCATTTGTTGATCCTTTTGCATTTTTGTTCAAAGTCCTGCGCCACGATGGCCGAAGCCCCTACACCAATTACTAAGATTTTTCTTGCGTTTTCCATCAGTGTAACCGCAGCTTCCATGGAATTCTCATTCAGGACAGATAAGGTGTCTTCTATTGATTGGAGATTATTACTTGATACAACTTCGATGATTTCCTTGATGCTTGCAGAAGTAGAGATGTCTTGATATCTCTCTGGCTGTGCCTCTCTTTTATTGACAGATGCCGAAATGCTTAACTTTAATTCCCGAAATCCTTTAAACTGGAGGGACCTGCACATACGGATAATGGTAGCTTCACTAGCTTCGCACTCCTTGGATAATTGAGCGATCGGCATCGCAAGTATCTTGTCAGGATCTTTTAATATGTACTGGGCCACCTTTCTTTCTGAGGGCTTCAAAGTTGTTAATCCTTGCCTTATTCTTTCCAATCCATCATTCATCCGTAATCCTCCATTAACACTCATTGAAATCATGAAGTTTTATTACATTAAATCGTTATTTCTGTGTAGTTAAACTACATTTTAACGGATGATCCATCAGGGGTCAACTTATTTTTACAATTTTCTTAAAATTTGAGCTTTTTATTTCAGAAACCCACGTTCCGCGACAGGAGTTTCTGAAAAAATCAAAAAAAGACTGTCAAAGTTTGTTGTTGACACCAGTCGGTGGATGCTTATCACGGGCATGGGATCACCCCGGAATCACAGAAGCCCATCTAAAAAGAGAGATTTACTTGTGGGATGAAGGGGTGCAAAAGGCTGGGCCGTCAATCATCCAGGGATTTAAATCCATAAAAGAAAAGCTCTACGATACGGTGGTTCCTGAAAAGCAATGAGCTTATAGAGATTTATACGATCGGAAGGATAAATTTCGTCCTGGCAATGGACGAAAAATGTTTCGAGGTCCGTTTCATCGGTGGAGCCCAAAAAGGCATCAAGCAGAACATATGAAACGAATGTCAAACTAATGGAGGAATAGAGGGACAAACCTCTTGAAATCAGACGGAAAGCGGTCTGTATGGAAATTAAAATTCCACACAGACCGCTTTATAAAATTCTGCCTATCATAGAGCTGCAGTTTTCATTGGAAGCTTCGACAGGATGTTTTTCACATCCGCACTGCTTTCCCAGTCGCAATCGACTTATAGCAGGCATCTATTGTTCTGATATTGTTCAGCATTTTTTCTTCTGTATACAGCACAGCCTTGTCTTCCAAAACAGCCTCGGAAAAATGCTCGACTTGCAGTTTGTACTGATCCCCTTCCACACGCATTTCGACCGTTTCTCCATCCGACTTCGTTACCCGCAACAAACCGGCACCGTCTGAATTTTTGTCGGGACGATAGGCGTTCTGCACCTCGATTTTCCCGGTAGATCCCACTACTTCATAACCGTTTACCGGCAATTGGTCGAAGCTGCAATCGAACACCGCTTCCACCCCGCTCGCAAAGGAAAGGGTACCGGCTACAGTTGTATCGACATGGGCAGTGTTTTGCTTGGCATGAGCATATACTTGAGTCGGTTCTTCCTGCAAAATCTCCCGAATGGAATGGAGGCAATAACAGCCGACATCATATATCGATCCACCGCCCAACTCCTTGTTCAGTCTGATGTTTTGCGGGTCATTCTGCAGCAGGAAGGAAAAGCTGGCCCTTATCAAGGAAATTTCGCCAATCTCTCCTTCCCTGATCAAGTCTCTGACTTTTTCGTGCAATGGGTGAAATTGATACATGAAAGCTTCCATAAACTTGACGCCATAATCTTTACATACTGCCAGCATCTCCTGCAGTTCTGTTTCATTCAAAGCTGCTGGCTTCTCACACAGAACGTGTTTGCCATGTTTGGCCGCTTCAATCACCCACTGCTTATGAAGACTGTTGGGAAGAGGGATATAGACTGCATCAATTTCCGGGTCATCCAATAACTGCCCGTAACTTGTATAAGATTTGTTGATTCCTAGTTCTTCCGCGGCCCGCTTGGCTTTATCCCCTCGGCTGGCAATAGCGGCAGCTTCAGCATTGATCGAGCGCTCAATCGCCGGGATCAACTGCTTCTTTCCAATACTCGCTGTACTGAGTATTCCCCAATTCACTTTCTTCACGTTTATCCGCCTCTCTTTCATTTGCTTCCGGTTCTATCTAGCTGTCTACTACTAGTTTAGCCTTTTACAGATCCGGCAAGCAAGCCGCGGACAAAGTATTTCCCGAGTAAAATATAAACCAGAAGCGTCGGCAGTGCAGCCAGCAACGCGCCAGCCATCTGTACGTTCCATTGGACGATTTGGCTTCCGGACAAGTTCTGCAAAGCCACCATGACTGGCTGGCTGTCCGAGTTGGTAATGGTCACGGCAAACAAAAACTCGTTCCAGATATTGGTGAACTGCCATATCGCCACGACGACAAATCCGGTAATCGACAACGGAATGATGATATGCCGGAAGATCCCAAGGAAATTGGCCCCATCGATTTTCGCCGCTTCCAGCATGGTATCCGGAATATTGGCGTAAAAGTTACGGAACATCAAGGTGGTGATCGGCAATCCATAAACCACGTGGGTCAGAACGAGCCCGGCAATGGAATTGTACATCTCAATATTACGTAAAAACTGTATAAGCGGAATCAGGATGCTTTGATAAGGAATGAACATCCCGAACAAAATGACTGTGAAAATCAGTTCCGATCCTTTGAATTTCCACTTAGACAACACATATCCATTCATTGCACCAAGTAAAGCAGACAATAACGTCGCCGGAATCACCAAGTACACACTGTTCATGAAATTCGGTGCTAGTTCCGAGAATGCATGGGAATAGCTGCTGAAGTCAATCGTGGAAGGCAATGCCCACATATTCGCTAACGACACCTCATCCAATGGCTTCAAGCTGGTGACGAGGATAACGTAAACCGGCGTCAGGAAAAGGACGGCCATCACAATTAAGATGAAATACTTGATTGTTTTCCATACGTTGAATGTAGCCATTATCCATCACTCCTTCTGTTGGCCAGTAAGTAAGGGACGATAAACACCGCTACCAGAAGCAGCATGATAATTGCGATTGCCGCACCATTGGCATAGTAATTGCCCCGGAAGGTCGTTTCGAACATATACACACCTGGAACGTCGGTGACAAAGTTCGCACCAGAACCAGTCATCGCATATATCAGATCGAATATTTTCAACGAGATGTGCGCCATGATGATGATGACACTTACCGTGATCGGCATCAGCATCGGTAAAATAACCTTTTTGTAAATCTGAAATTCAGAAGCGCCGTCCATCCTGGCAGCTTCCCGCAATTCGTCCGGAATACCGCGCAAACCTGCAAGGTACATCGCCAGCGAAAATCCGGTCATTTGCCAGACAGCGGCTATCACGACCGCTATAATGGCAACAGGAAGTCCGAATTCGATACTGCCCCATTCAAACCCCGCGAGTATATTCGTATCTGTATACCATTTTGGCTGGATTCCGAACAGTGCCAAAAACTGATTGTAGCCAGTCGATGGATTGAGCAGCCATTGCCATACAACCCCGGTAACAACGAAAGATAAGGCCATCGGAAACAAAAAGATGTTCCGGAAAAGGGACTCCCCCTTCAGTTTCTGGTCGATCAGGATGGATAAACCAAGCCCCATCACAATAACCAGTCCGATAAAAAGAATCGTGAAAAACACTGTGTTTCGCAAATCCGCCTGGAAGCGGTAGTCATTGAATAAATAAATGTAGTTTTTTAATCCTGCAAAAGAAAAATCCGGGACAAGTGTATTCCAGTTACTTACGGAAACCCAGCCGGTCCAGCCAATGAAACCATAGACGAAGATAAGCACCAATATGAATGAGGGGGCCAAAAACCCTAGGGCCACCCACTGGTCACCGGAGATTTTCTTTTTTGGTTTCTTTTCTTTCTGCGCTGCCGGCTGTTGCCGGTGGTTTTCCGGGTATTCCTGTTCCTGTCTGTCAACTGCTTGTTCTGCCATGTCATCAACCTCCTGTCAGAGGGTAGAGTCTCAATCAGGAAAGAGGCTGACCCGTCACGACGGAGCCGTACTCTTCACCGCCAGGCCTGCTGGCAATGGAGAGAAGCTTGAACCATTGTTTCGGAGTCAGCCGCTTTTTGATTAATGTTGCATTACCCTTTTTAATTCTTACAATTCAGATGCCGCGTTTTTCAGCGTATTGATCAAGTTATCGACGTCAAGTTGTGTGACGAAGATATTCACCGCCTGGTTCGCTTTGGTCACGAAGCCTTCTGCAGCTGCGGAACCATGCGCCAGGCTCGGCGTCAAGTTGGATTCATTAAAGTCTTTCATGGCATCCTTGCCGTATTCGTCATATTTTGATTCATCCGCATCAACACGTGCCGGAATGGAGCCTTTCAGCGGATTGAACGCATCCTGGCCTTCAACAGACCCAAGAACACTCAAGAATTCTTTCACTTCATCCGGATTTTCCACACCCTTAGGCAAACCGAAAGTGTCCGTGATTACCATGAAGTCGCCGTCTGTTTCCGGGAATGCAAAGTAACCGAAGTCTTTGTTGGTTTCCAAATCAAGATCGTTAGAGAAATATCCTTTGGCCCAGTCTCCCATGTTGATCATTGCAGCTTCGCCGTCACCGACCAACTGTGCTGCATCCTGCCAGTTACGGGATGCGTGGTCTTCGTTTACATAGCCAAGAACCGTCTTGAATTTCTCAGCTGCTGCCACGACACGATCATCATCGAATGCAATGTCGCCCGCCCACAGGCTCTTGTAATCATCAGGTCCAAGCTCTCCAAGAAGGATGTTTTCAAAAATCTGTGTAGCTGTCCAAGCCTCTTTGTCACCGAGAGCAAGCGGAGTCACACCCGCATCCTGCAATTTGTCGGCTACAGCAATGAATTCGTCGTAAGTAGTAGGTACTTCCAATCCGTTATCTTCGAATACTTGCTTATTGTAGAAAATCACATTGCCGCGATGGATATTGACAGGGACAGAGTAAATATTGCCGTCCTTGCTCACCATGTCGATCAAGTCTTGAGGAAATTTATCCATCCAGCCTTGTTCCTCATAGAAATCATTCAAAGGTTCCATTTTATCGGCTGCCACCCAGCCTTCATTCAGCTCAGCTCCACCGTGAACCTGGAAAGTGGATGGTGGATCGTCCCCTTGCATCCGTGTAGCCAGAACCGCTTTTGCGTTTGTTCCCGCTCCACCGGCAACAGCTGCATTGTCCACGGTAATGTCAGGATGCTCTTGTTCAAACAGGTCGATCAGCGCCAACAGTCCGTCTTCTTCACCGGCTCCTGTCCACCAGCTAAAGATTTCCACTGTTCCTTCTCCGCCACCGCCTGATTCAGCTGATTCTCCAGAATCGCCGCCATCTGAAGCGTCGGCATCCTCTCCTCCATCAGAAGATGAATCAGAACTACAAGCTGCAATTACAAGTGCCATAACCATTAATAAAAGAATTCCTAACAGCTTTTTCACTTCTAAATCCCCCTTTTCTTCGACTCGTAAAGCGTTTTCAGTTAACGCTTACATTATCATTATAAAGAGGACTCCCGCAAAAAAGGGAGCCGATTTTCTGTAATTTTTTATGATTTTCTTCACTTTTTTAAGATTTCTTTCTGATACTGCTTCGGTGACAGCGAAAAATACTTTTTAAACACCCTGCTGAAGTAGTTTGGGTCCTTGTAACCAATCATGAAACATATCTCCTTCAAAGTGTATTGCTGCGAGCGCAAGAACTCTTTTGCTTTTTTCAACCGGACGTGGGTCAAATAATCGATGAATGTTTCTCCAGTCGAGACTTTGAATAAATTCGAAAAATAATTAGCGCTTAATTCAGCATGCTCCGCGACATCCTCCAGACTGATCGGTTCATGAAAATGGTCATGGATATATTTTTTCGCCCGTTCCATTTTGTCCTGCGACTGATAGTGATGCTGGACATTCAAGCTGGCGAGTTTCAAGTAGTCGGTCCATCCTTGATAATCACCCTCCGGAGGAAGTCCGGTATCTGGAGGCTGGATGCCTCGTTGCTGCAATTCCTGTTTCACATGAAAGTATAACTCATGGAGCATTTCCACGCTGTCTTCTTTCTCCCTCCACCATTCGGAAAAAAAGTGGATGGCATTCGCGTGATTTCCACTAGCCACTTCTAACAAAATATCCTCCAGGAAATTGTTGCTTCGCCCCTGTTCTGCAGGGGGAAATCCAAAATTGCTGTTGCCGATTTGCTCAAGGTGTTTGACAGCCTGCATTGCCTGATGATAAGCGTTAGGCAACTCCTCCAATTTAGCAGTCGGGTATCCTGCCCCTATGAAAGCCTGGGGACCCAGCTGCATTTGCAACTTCCGCGCCAGCTTCAATACGGCTGCCTTATCCTTCCCCGTCCTCGAAAGCACGACAATGATCAGCTGGTCATCTTCCATCCGGTAAATATAGTCATCCTCTCCAAAATAGTCGGTCCAAGCTTCTGCATCTTTTTCTTCTAGCTGCGGATATTTTAGGGCAAGGAAATAGGCGGACTGCAACCCCGGAAACAAGTTTTCCTGCAGTTCGAACGTATCGGTGCCCACTTCATATTTCATCAGCTTTGTCAAAAACAACTCTCTGGCAATCAAACTCGAATGTCGATGCTCCTCCATCCTTGCCGCATCTTCCATCACTTCTTTTTTCACTCGGAGGACCGCCCGTATCGTTTCCTCTTTTTTACTCGGCTTCAAAATATATTCCTTCACTCCCATTTTCATCGCCTGCTTGGCATAATCGAATGAATCATAGGCAGATACTAAGATGAATTTGATATTGGGATCCCTTTGATGGATGGATTCTATCGCTTCCAGTCCGTTGATACCCGGCATTTTTATATCCATCAGAATTATCTGAGGCGCTAAATTTTCTGCCATCTCAATCGCTATCCTGCCGTTTGCAGCCTCTCCCACTACCGTCAAGTCAGAAAAGTTATCTTCGAGGAATTTGCGCATCGCCTTCCGTTCCAGCAGCTCATCTTCCGCTATTAGTACTCTCATTGTTTCCTCCCTCCTGATCACCGGTTTCCGGCAGGGTGAACTGCTTTGGCAGTAACAGTTGGATTTGTGTCCCTTTGCCTGGCTGTGACTCTATTTCGATAACATGCTCGGTTCGATAAAATAACTGCAGCCTGCGAATCACATTGCTTACTCCCAATCCGGTGGAATGTCCGATATGGTCTTCCGCCTTATCCCTGGTGACATTAAGAATGCTGGCAACTTTTTCCCCGGTCATCCCCTTGCCGTTGTCGCTGATTTCTACAATGACTGCTCTTTCCTCCTTATAGACGAACAGCTTGATTTCGCCGCCTTCCTCCTGTTCCTCCACCCCGTGGATAAAAGCATTTTCGACCAGCGGCTGCAAGGTCAGACGCGGAATCGGAAAGTCGAGGCAAGTTTCATCTACTTCTACTGCAAACCGGATTCTTTCCGTAAACCGTGTTTTCTGAATCGTCAAATATTCTTTCACAGCCCGCACTTCTTCCCGAAGCGTCACAAATTTTTCGATATCCCCTAGACTGTAGCGAAGCAGTGCGGCTGTCGAATCGATTAAATTGGAAGTCGATTTGGCTTCCTCCAAGTATGCCATTTTGGAAATGGTATTCAAGGTGTTGAACAAGAAGTGAGGATTGACTTGGTTTTGCAGATGTTTCAATTCCAGTTCCTTCATCAATCGTTCCTGTTCGGATTGATCTTTAATTTCTTTGATCAGTTCCCGAATGTTGGCCCGCATCTGGTTGAAGGAACTGCCAAGCAATTTCAATTCATCATTCGAACGCACATCGACAGGTTCTCCATCAAAATCGCCGCGGGACACCTCCCGGGCTGCCCTTGTCAACGTTTGAATCGGCTTGTTGATACCATTGGAAAACCAAATGGCAAAAAAGACAGCAAGCATGACTGTTGTCGTGAATACAAAGAAGGTAAACCAGCGAAATGCTTCATTACGGTCTTGTAAGTCCTGATAGAGTGTTTGGTACTCGGTCAATTCCAAGTCGATCAAATGCAGGGTGGTTTCCTGAATATAAGAAGCAGTACTTTCGGTTTCTTTCAAATGGGCTGTGTACCTTTCGATGTCATCGCGAAGGACAAAGCCGGTGGTGATTTCACTTTCATAGATGATGTTATCGATCAGGTTGATATAGTTTTTCGTCTGGATTTGTTCCTCACTGCTCAACATATCCTGAAGCTGTTTTTCTTCCTGTTTCATAATACGCCTGGATTGGTAATAGGCGGCTTGATTTTCTTCTGACTGTTCCATCACATATGCCTTGGTATTTTCATATAGCTTGTTGGCGGATTGAGAGATAGAATTCAATAACAAAAATCGCTCAAAGCTGGAATGATATGAATTGGTCAACGTGTTGGAACTGACGTAAATAGAAATCGATACAATATTGAAAAGAATGACAAAAACAAAAAAGTAAAAGATCAATTTCGATCGGATCGATTTCATGAGCCCTCACCCTTCCGGATGATTTCCCCATTGTTGATATCTTTTGCCCGGATGATTCCGGTCCCGGTATATTGCATCGGCTCTATCTTCCTGCCATGCTGCAGGTCGACCATTCGATTGACTGCCTGCTTCCCCATTTCCGTCGGGTATTGCGTGACCGTGGCTGCAATCTTCCCCTGGTCGATCATTTCCAACGTTTGCGGCAAAATGTCGAAGCTCAGCACGTATGGCGTTTGGTCTAGATGGATTTCCTCTATGCCTTGCACGATCCCCAATCCATCCAACGCACTCATTCCGACTAAGGCATTGATTTGGGGATGCTGTTTCAATAAAGAATAAGTAGCTTCGGCTGCACCGATTTCAGTGATGTTGGACTCCAGTACATCGACCAGTTCGATTCTATCTGATTCTGCGATAGCTTCCTTGAATCCCTGCAGGCGTTCTTGCTGGTTCAAAGCATCATACATTCCGATAACAGCGCCGACCTTGATTTCACCTTCAGTATCTTTAATGACAGCCTGTCCGGCCGAAAAACCGGCCTTGTAATTGTCGGTTCCGACATATAACTGCCGCTCACTTTGCGGGACATCGGTATCTACCGTGATGACTTCAATACCCCGTTCGACCGCTTTATGTACGAGCGCCTTGAAACGTTCTCCCGGCATCCCCTGGGTGATGATTCCATCCACTTTCGAGGAAATCATCCTGTCAAAGGTTTGCAGCTTCTCTTCATTATCGCTTTTTCGCGGACCGATATATTCTAAATAAACATTATGCTTGGCCGCTTCTTCTTTTGCTCCATTCTCAATCTGCCGCCAATAGTCATTGCCGACCTCCTCGGTGATGAGGGCAAAATGATAATCATAGAGTTGCTGGGAGGAAATTTGCTTTTCAACATAAAATGTTTCCTTGCCATAGTAAAGCATTAGAAAAAAACTGGTTGAAAATAAAGCAAGCACGATCGTGAACAATATACTTTTCGGCAAATTTTTCATTGTCTTCCCCCTGTCCCAATCGATGTAAGCGGTTAACCAAAAGAACAGAATCGCCTATTGCTGTTTCTTGATTATCTCATTCAGCATAAATTTTTGCCAGTCCCTTCTAGTAGTCTACTAGGCTGATTGTATGGGATTTTTGCTTTTATGCAAAAGATTTAATGATAAACTGTGAACTGTTTTCTCTTGCCGACTAATGCCTCTATGCTAAATGTGCTGGTATCCTTTTTTATAATATAGATTCACGCCAAGTGACCAAAGCAAAAACCGAACGCTGATTCGGAATCACCCCAATCGAAATCGTCCGGTTTTTAACTGAGTTATTTTATTTATGGCTCGACAATTAATTCGTTCATGCGCTATATACTGCTGCCGCACGTTGGAGGAGCCATTCATCCACTTCTTCTTCCAATACATTCAAGTATTGGTTGAATTCTGCCAGCCCTGCAGTTTCAATAAGGACAGTATTGATTGCTTTGTTGTGAAAGAGAAAATGCAGGGCAAGACGTTGCAACAGTTCCCGATCTCCTTCCAACATATCCAGTAATTCCTGAAACTTGGTATCGTCCGTTGCGTTGCTAGAATTGGCAGCAAGCAGCCCATTTGCCAGACCGTTCCGGATGAACACACCGATTCCTTTTTCATTGGCCAGTTTGATACTACTTTCATTGATCTGGTTGATTAAGTTGTACTCTATCTGGATGGCATCAAACGTGTTTGTCAATATAAATTCCTCACCGAGGAGGTTGTCGAGACAAGCACCCAAAAACGCTACTTTGCCCTCATCCTGAACGGCTCTCATCGCCCGCAGTATTTCTCCTTTTTCGATTAGATGGCCGGGAACAGCTGCATAATCAAAGAACAAGATATCAATCGTTTCCGCAGGAAATTGATCAAGAAGTTTATCGATAGAATCTTTAATCGTCTGGAAGGAAGTAATGTCCTCTTCTCTCAAAGAAAGCGAAGTTAAATCACAGGTCAAACAGACGATAATGTCTTCCTTTTGATAGGGTAAAAGTGTACGGAAGTGTTCGATGAATCCGGCGCTTGCGGCCTCGACGACGTTCATTCCTTTATCAAGCATGGCTTCCACTATGCTGTATTCCGTCTTTTTTGCAGGCACGTTCGCTTCCATTGCTTGCACAGCCTCTGGGATAAACCGGACACCGAAAAAAGTGGGGCTTGCATCCATTTTGGTGATAAACCGTCGCTGCAAAGCTTTTTCCGCCATGTAAAGAAGCCTCCTTCCGACTGCAAAAACATATTATACGTTTCATTTATGTCCTATTTTTCCTATCTTATTACTTCGATACACATCGATCCCTGTCATTGTTCATAGCGCCTTCACCAGGCCACCATCCACAAGCAAGGATTGGCCGGTAATATACGTGTTGGCTCCAGACGCCAGAAACACCACCGTTTTTGCAAACTCCTCCGGTTCTCCCAGGCGGTTTAAAGGGATTTGCTTGTCCGCCTCTGCTTTCACTTGTTCCAAACTAACACCCTTGCTTTCTGCTGCCTTTTTATTTAATTCTACGATCCTGCCTGTCTCGATTCTTCCCGGGCCGACGGTATTGATTAATATATTGTCGGACGCAAGCTCCTGGGAAAGGCTTTTGGCGAGTCCGACGATTCCTGGCCGCATCGTGTTGGAAAGAATAAGGTTGTCCAAGCTGGCTTTGATCGAGGAAGAAGCGATATTGACGATTCGTCCACTTTGCTGTTTTTTCATAAAAGGGACCACCTCCCGGATGGTTCGGATAAAACTTAAAAGATTTAGTTCAAAAGCGTGCTGCCAATCCTCATCAGAAAAATCGAGAAAGTTTCCGGATGGAGGACCTCCTGCATTGTTTATCAGAATATCGATAGTGTCAGTCCGTGCAGCTGCCTGTTCGACCATATTCCTTATGTCTGAGGGATTGGTCATGTCACAGACAACATAGGCGACCTTGTCATTGTTTGTTTTCCCTTTGATCTCTTCAACGGTGGCTTGCAGTTCCCGCTCATTCCGGCTGGAAATCAGAACATTTGCCCCTTCATAAGCCAATTGAAGTGCTGTCGCTTTTCCAAGTCCCTTGCTGGAAGCAGTCACGACAGCTGTTTTTCCTGTTAACTGAAGATCCACGCTATCCTCTCCTTATCATCTGGTTTGTTTGTTAGCTTATACCTTTCCCTTTCATTCAGCAATCAAAGTGTTTATCTATAGATAGGGGGAATTGCGAGACCAGCGAAAAATTCCTTTTTATTTAAAGTTGCTGTCAACGTTAGTTGTCGAGCCTACGTATTGCTTGTCGGTGAATGCTTGCCGCGGTAACGGCCTCAGTTAACTTGATCAGGAAGGTCACTTGACAAAGGGGATCCTCGGCTCGCACAGTTCCGGCAGGCGTCGTCACCACCGATTGCTTATCGCCGATTCAACAGAGGTCAACCTGAAAAGAGTGATTTTCTTATATCCAACAATGAATATCACTCTTTTTTCTTCTCCAATGAAAGGAGTACATAAAAGGGAGGGGGGATGATGCTAGACCGTCAATTATCGATGAATGGAAGTCAGTACGAATGGGTTAAGAGTATGAATGGAATAAAAACTCCGCACATCCCCCTTTTCTTAATTCCATCTATCCTAGTACTTCAGGTTTTCAGTGGCCGTCGAATTGCCTGCTGATATTTCATTAACTAGGACATAATCCTAACTTCCCACGTCAATTGAGTGGAAGCTAAATTGACCCCTCCGCCTTTCCAGGGCAGCTGGGTGCATTTCCGGCAATGGGCGGAACAACAACGTTTGTGTTATATCACCAGTTAATTTTCTATCCCATGAAAACAGCTCCATAAGCCAAGGCACCCATAATGACAAAGGCTGGGTGCACTTTCCATTTTTCCAGCAATAAAAAACTGGCCACTATCAGAAAGATTGTTTGCCAAATACCGGCGTCCTGATATGAATTATGAAAAAAGCTGAAAGCCATGATACCGAGCAGGACTGCTATCGTTGGACGAATCAGTGCGGTCATTTTTTTGACACGCGGAGAATCTTTGAACTTATTCAAAATGCTAAGCAGCACAATCATTAAAAGGAGAGAGGGGGCCACCGTGGCAAAGACACCGACTACCGAGCCGAGTATGCCGCCCTGCTGATAACCGATATAGCCGGCCATTTTGGTCGCAATCGGGCCGGGAAGGGCATTCGCCATCGCCAGCATCTCACTGAAGTCGCTGACAGACATCCAATGGTAGCGGTCGACAACCTCGTTTTCCACCAATGGTATCGATGCCGGCCCGCCTCCATACCCGACGATTCCCGGTATAAAAAATGCCAAGAATATTTTCCAGTAAATCATTTACGATTGTCCTTTCTGGTGATTGACAGATTCAGGGTTTTGCTTCTTTTGCTCTTGCTTCATAGGGCCGAAGAGGGCATAAAGCAACAAACCGGCAATCAACAAACCCGGATGCATTCCGGCCCATTCCATCAAAAGCAAGGAGGAAACCGCAAGTGCGGCCGTCACCACCCATCCTAGTCCACCTTTTGCTTTTTTCAAAAAGTCATAAGTGAGCACCGCAAGCATTACGCCGACCACAGGTACTACGGCGGAAGTCATTCCTTGCACCCAGGGGCGGTTGCTCATCGATGCCAAGAAAGTGAGCAAAACAATCATGAAGACGATCGTCGGAAGAATGGTTGCCAATACAGCATTGATCATGCCAATAAGCCCGGAGACCCGATAACCGATGTAACCGGCCATTTTGGTTGCAATCGGCCCCGGCAGGGAATTGCCAAGTGCCAGAACGCTGGCAAACTCTTCATGATCCATCCACTTATATTTATCGACTACTTCCTTTTGCACCAGCGGAATTGATGCCGGTCCTCCGCCATATCCAAATATGCCGACCCGGAAAAAAGCTAAAAATAGGTGCCATTGTGTCATTTGCTGTCCCTCCGAATTCATTCATGCTGCCAATCAAAATACTGCGATGGAACCATCGGTCCGTGATTCGGTCCCACCATAAAGCGTACCTGTCTCCGGGTCCCGCCAAATCGCCTGTCCACGGCCGAATGCCCCTTTTTCCAACTCAATCTGGATATGGTGACCCTTTCTGGCCAATCCCTCGGCAATAGGAGTAGGGAAATGCGGTTCGACAATGATTTTTTTTCCTTCTATCCATTGCCATCGAGGTGCATCCAAAGCAGCCTGAGGGTTCAAGTGAAAATCAACCGTGTTCATAATCACCTGCAGATGCCCTTGCGGCTGCATATAACCGCCCATGACCCCAAAAGGTCCGACTGCCTGTCCATCTTTGGTTAAAAATCCAGGGATGATGGTATGATAGGTTCTTTTACCACCTGCAAGCGCGTTTTCATGTGCTGAATCCAGCGAGAAATCATGCCCCCTGTTTTGCAGTGCGATTCCCGTTCCCGGAACGACCAGTCCGGAACCAAAGCCCATGTAATTGCTTTGAATGAAAGAAACCATATTTCCTTCCTGATCCGCCGTTGCCAAGTAAACCGTTCCGCCTTTGGGAGGATTTCCCGGTTCAGGAGTCAATGCTTGCTCGCCGATCAAAGCACGACGCTGCTCGGCATATGTTGCTGACAGTAAGTCTTCCACCGGATGAGTCATGTGCTCTTTTTCTGTGATATATTGTTTGCCGTCTTTAAAAGCGAGTTTCATCGCTTCCAATTGTTTATGATATGTATCGACCGATTCCTTTTCATCAAAAGTATAGCCTGTTAACGTGTTCAAAGCCATCAATGCGATCAATCCCTGTCCGTTAGGTGGTATTTCCCAAACATCGTAGCCACGATATCGAACGGAAATGGGATTGACCCATTCCGGCTTGTATCCTTCCAAATCCGATTTTTCAAGAAAACCTTGTCCGGATTGAGAAAAAGCAGCGATTTTATCTGCCAGCTCCCCCCGATAAAACGATTCTGCATTGGTACTGGCGATAGACCTAAGCGTAGCCGCGTGTCCCGGCGACTTCCATACCTCTCCGATTTCCGGAGGTCTTCCATCAGGGGCGAATGTTTCAAACCAATGCTTGAATTCTTCATCTGTAAGTACTTGTTTGAACTTATTATATGCAGACTTCCAAAACTTCCCCAAAACCGGAGAAATGGGATAACCGTCTGCCGCGTAATCAATTGCCGGCTGCAGTACCTCTGTCAAGGATAACTTACCAAATCGCTCCGAAAGCGCAGCCCAAGCCGCTGGTACCCCCGGTACTGTCACAGGAAGCCAGCCGAACTTCGGCATGCTGGCATAACCTCTTTCTTTCACCTTTTCTATCGAAATTTTCCCGGGGGCAGGACCGCTGCTGTTCAATCCATGTAGTTTGCCTTTTGTCCAGACCAGGGCAAACGCGTCGCCTCCAATACCGTTAGAAGTAGGCTCGACTACCGTCAATGCTGCTGCAGTGGCAATGGCAGCATCGATGGCATTTCCTCCTTTTTTCAGCATTTCCAAACCTGCTTGTGAAGCAAGCGGCTGGGATGTCGCAACCATTCCCCGATTTGCCACGGCTGTCATCCGTTGAGACGGATAAGGATAATTCAAATAGTCGAATGCTTTCATTGAAAAACTCCTTCCCAAATACATAGAAAATTGGCAAACCGCCTGGCGATTCAAGCGGCGGCCTGTTACTAGATGCGTTTAAATATCATTACCATCGAGTACAACCATTGCTCTGTTACACTTCATGACAAGCCACAAAATGGCCCTGCTCTATCTCACGCCATTCCGGTCGTACCTTGGCACATTTTTCCGTTGCCAAAGGACAGCGTGTATGGAACGGGCAGCCTTGTGGATAGTCCGCCGGATTGGGCAGTTCGCCTTTTAGCCTAATCCGCTCCTTTTTCCTTCCAGGTATGGGGCGCGGAATCGCGGATAACAAAGCCCGTGTATAGGGATGGAGCGGATTGCCATATAGTTGATCAGAACTTGCCAATTCTGCTGTTGCACCAAGGTACATGACCATCACCCGGTCACAAACATGACGAACAACACCTAAATCATGGGATATAAACAAATAGGTTAACTGATGCGATTGCTGCAATCTTTTCAACAATTTAATTATTTGTGCTTGCACCGACACATCCAATGCAGATACGGCTTCGTCGCAGACAATAAGGGATGGGTTGAGCGCTATCGCTCTGGCAATTCCAATCCGTTGCCGCTGTCCACCGCTGAATTCATGCGGATATCGCTCATAATATTCTTCTTTCAAGCCAACCTCCACTAGTAATTCCCTTACACGCTGCTGACGTTCTTGTTTAGGCAATTCCGTATGGATAATAAACGCTTCTTCCAAGGCATCCCCTACACGCTGCCTCGGGTTTAGAGAAGCATAAGGATCCTGAAAAATCATTTGCATTTCTTTTTTAAACTTTTTTAACTGACGGTAAGACAAGCCGCCTACTTCTTGACCTCGAAATTTTATTGTCCCTGCCGTCAGTGGTTCAAGTCCTAAAACCGTTCGACCAAATGTGGATTTTCCACAACCAGATTCACCTACAACGCCGAGTGTTTCTCCCTCATAGACATCAATGCTTACATTTTCGACGGCCTGCACATTTCCTGTCGTTCGTTTTAAAATCCCACTTTTTATGGGAAAGTACTTTTTAACATTTTTCACTTCAAGAAGAGGTTGCTGCTTTGTCATGGACATTCACCTCCTGAAGCCAGCACTTGGACTGATGGGTTTCCCTTACATCAAAAATAGGCGACGCCTCTCTTTTACAACGTTCTGTCGCCAATGGGCAACGTGGATGAAAACGACAGCCCTGGATTTTTTCATTCAAGTTGGGCAAAGAACCGGGAATAGATTCCAGTGTATGATATTCATCATCTACATTCGGCACAGAAGCAAGTAAACCCTTCGTATAAGGATGTTGTGGGTTGTTAAAGATCTCTTTCACTTCTCCTATTTCCACTACTTCTCCAGCATACATTACCATTACTCGGTCAGCGATTTCTGCGACAACCCCCATATCATGCGTGACAAAAACGACACCCATATCCATCTTTCTTTTGAGATCATCTATTAAGTCAAGAATTTGTGCTTGAATCGTTACATCCAGTGCAGTGGTCGGTTCATCAGCAATCAGCAGGGAGGGATTACAGGCAAGGGCAATAGCAATCATCACGCGTTGTCGCATTCCGCCGCTTAGTTCATGAGGGAATTGCTTCAGTCTCTTTTTCTGGTCTGGAATTCCGACTTGTTCCAACAATTCTACTGCTTTGTCAGTCGCCTGCCGTTTGGACATATGCTGATGAAGTATAAGCGGTTCCCGCAGCTGATAGCCAATCGTGAACACAGGGTTCAATGCCGTCATTGGTTCTTGAAAAATCATCGACATCTTATTCCCACGAAGCTGCCTTAACTCTTCCTCTTTTTTCCCCGTTAACTCTTCATCTTGAAAAGTGATTGACCCTTCTGCGATTTCTCCATTAGAAGGAAGCAGGCCCATAATCGATAAAGAAGTGATGCTCTTTCCACACCCGGACTCTCCGACAATACACAGGGTCTCCCCTTTTTCGACGGAAAAGGATATCCCACGGACTGCCGAAAGTTTTCCTTCAGCAGTCCTGAACTGGGTAACCAGATTATCGACTTGCAACAATTTGTCCATCTTCCACCCTACTCTCTTGTAACGTTATAAAGCTTCCATTCACCCGTCGGATCTAATTCCAAACCTTTGACACTTTTGTCATACGCTGCTGAAACCACATCATGGTTCATTGGAACCCATACGGCATCTTCCATCGCAATTTTATTTGCTTCCTGCAGTTTTTTCTGTCGGGCTTCCTGGTCCACAAGCGTCCTGGACTCATCTACCAATGCATCAAACTCCTTATTGCTGTATCTCATACGATTGGAAGAGCCAATATTATCGGAATGAAGGTTAGGGTATAGCAGTTCACTCCCATCAGCAGTGCTATTCGTCCAGCCCATAAAGGTCATTTCAAAATTCCCTTCCGAAGTCGTATCAAGGAAAGTTCCCCATTCCATTGACTCGATCTCTGCATCGATACCTACTTCTGTCAATTGAGATTGAACAATTTCAGCCATTTTCATGTAGCTTCCCGAGTTGGAAGCAAGCAGTGTGACTTTTTGGCTAGCAAACCCGTTTTCTTCTATTATTTGCTTTGCTTTTTCAACATCATATGGATATCCAGCATCCTTGGCACTCTCATCAAATCCGAATACTTTGGGACCGATGATACTATCGTTTTTCACTCCCAAACCATTCAACTGATCAACATATGCCTGCCGGTCGACCGCGTATGCCACTGCTTTACGGAATTCGGGATTATTGAATGGTTCTTTCTCCATGTTAAAACCTAGATAGTACACAGGCGTACCAGGCTTGGTCTGTACTTCGACGTCACTCATGGATTCTATGCGGGATAAATGCTCTGCCGGGATTTTGTCTAGGAATTGAACCTCTCCTGTTTCGAGCATCGAAACGGCAGTTGAGTATTCCGGTACTACTTTCAATGTGACGGTTTCCAAGCTAGGTTCACCTTGCCAGTAATCTTCATTTTTCTTCAAGGTAATGTGATCACCCTCTGCCCACTCTTCGAAGGCAAAAGGGCCAGTGCCGACTGGCTCACTGTTAATATCGCCTTCTTTATCAGCCGTCGGACTTACGATGGAAGCATTGGTATGAGACAAGGCAGCCAATAATGGACCGTACGGTTCCGATGTTTTTATTACTACCGTGTACTCGTCCTTTATTTCGACAGATTCTACTGGAGCCAGTAAGGAAGCACGAGGGGCAGCCCGATTTTCATCCATAAATTGGTCAAAAGTGTATTTGACAGCCTCTGCATTGAAATCTGTTCCATCCTGAAACTTAATGCCCTCCTTCAGTTTGATTTCCCATGAGTTTTCGTCAGGAGTTTCATATGACTCGGCAAGAAGCGGTTCTATTTCCATCGTTTCCGGATCCCGGGTAAACAACGTTTCGTAAACCTGGGCGATAACATTTGAAGAAACAGAATCATTAGTATCGATTGGTGATAAACCGACTGCATCAGATGTGGTCGCGTAAGTCAATTCCTGAGGTACATTGCTGGCACCTGCACTGTCGCTGTCCGAAGAACTACTGCATCCTGCTGCGAAAGCCAAAAGAAAAACTAGCAAATAAAACATGATTTTTTTTCTCATAATATAATTCCTCCCCTGTTTTTTAGTTGTTAAAATCCATATTAGGATCCAGTGCATCTCGTAAACCATCGCCGACAACGTTAAAAGCAAATACGACTAACATAATCGCAATACCAGGAACAATCGTCATGTGAGGAGACGACCACATAAAATCTTGCCCTGCCGCAATCATCGCTCCCCATTCTGATGTCGGCGGCTGAGCACCGAGCCCCAAAAAACTTAATGCTGATGTAGAGAGGATAGAAGTGGCCATTCGCATTGTAGCGAAGACAATAATTGGAGCCGTACAATTGGGTAGGATATGCTTTAGAATTATCCGTATGTCACTTGCACCCATTGATTTCATAGCCAGTACATATTCTTGTTTTTTTACGGATAAAACACTTCCTCGGACAATTCTGGCACACCCTGGTATCGACCAAATACTGATCGCAATCACTACATTGATCAGATTTGTTCCCAACATGGCAATAATCAGCATTGCCAGTAAAATACCAGGGAAAGCAAAGAGTAAATCAACAATCCGCATGATAATCCCATCTAGTTTTTTGTAATAGCCTGCCAGAAGGCCAAGTACTATGCCGCCAGCAAGGCCAATAACCACAGAAGTAACTCCGACCAATAGGGAAACCCTCGCACCGTAGACCAACCGGGACCACATGTCCCTTCCATAGTTGTCGGTTCCCAGCCAGTGACCTTCTGAACCGACCCCTAACTCTGCATCGGACAGATTTTGCTCGATTGGTGTATAACTGACAATCCACGGTGCAGTTATGGCCATCATTATTTGAAGCAAAATAACTATTAAACCAAACACGGCCAGTTTGTTTTTCAGCAGTTTTCGGATGGTCTGTACGATTTTCATTTCCCTTTTTTTATGTTTTCTGTCGACATCTGTATGAAGGGCTTCAGAAGCCATATTCTTTCACCTTCTCTCTAGTCATAACTGATTCTTGGATCGATCAATGCATAAATAATATCGACAATTAAATTAACAAGGACAAACAGAGCTGCTACCAGCAAAACCGTGGCTTGTACAACAGGAAAGTCTCTTGCTGCAATAGCATCGATCATTAACCGTCCCACACCGTTAATGGCGAAAACTTGCTCTGTAATGATCGTACCGCCGAGCAATGCACCAAAGTTAACACCTATTACGGTAATGACAGGTATCATGGCATTCCGCAATGCATGAATCCATATTAGACCACGCTGCCGAACACCTTTTGCCTTGGCAGTACGGATATAATCAGCACGAATCACTTCGAGCATGGCAGACCTGCTCATTCGGGCAATCATAGCAGCGGAGCCCGTTCCAAGAGTAATGGCCGGCAAAATCAATTGTTTTATCCCTTCCAGTGTATAAAAGGGAGCGTTCAGTCCTCCGACCGGCAGCCATTGCAAAGTAACAGAGAATAATAAAATCAGCATTGTCCCCAACCAGAAGTTTGGAATGGATATTCCGGCAAGAGCAAATGTAGTACTGGAAACATCGAACCAGGAATTTTGTTTGACAGCTGAAATGATACCAGCTGTGACGCCGATGATGATGGCCACAATCATACTTGCGATAGCAAGATTCAATGTGTTTGGAAAGCGGGTAACAATGGCATCGGCAACAGATTGGTTCGTCTGAAAGGAATATCCTAAATCCCCATGTAAAACTCCCGACAAGTAATCAAGATATTGGACAAGCACAGGTTCATTTAGACCTAAACTTTCTCGTATCGCCTCCAAATCAGATGCACTGGCTGTCGGTCCACCAATGATTGATGCCGGATCTCCTGGAGCGATATGCATACTCATAAATACTAAAAAAGAGATACCGATGAGCAATAGAATTAGCTGAAAAAAGCGACGGACAATCAGGCTAACCATTCAACCTCCTCCTCCCTAGGAAACTTTATTTCAGGTAAGCATTTTTACACAATACTACACCTAAATTAATGTAACCTTCTTTTTTCCTGTCGTTTGTTAATCTTTTTTAATCTTTTAGTTAACAAACGATTCAATTATAGTTTTTGATTATATATGAATATTTCGAAAAAATAAACAATTTTACGCAAAAAAATTATGAAAATTCAAATAGTTACTATTTTCTGATATCAGATTGAGTTTTAGAATAATCTTTAGTACAATTCCCTCTATATAGGACGAAAGTATAAGAAATAGGGGGATGGCGATGGATAAACATTTGGATAAAATAGATAAACAGATTCTTGAACTTCTGATCGAGGATGGTAGAATCTCCTATACTGATATTGGTAAGCAGCTGAATTTATCAAGAGTTTCTGTCCGCTCGCGGGTTAATCAATTAATTGAAGAAGGGATAATTGAAAAGTTTTCATGTGTTGTAAATAGTGAAAAAGTAGGAAAAAACGTCTCTGCTTTTTTTGACGTGGATTGTGATCCAAGTAATCTGGTAGAAGTAGCAGAAAACCTTGCAAACAACCCATGTGTAGCAAGTTGTTATCAAATGACCGGTCCTAGTACACTGCACATGCACGTACTAGTCGATGATTTTACTCAACTCGAGTCATTTATCAATAATGAACTATATGCTTTAAAGGGAATTTCACGTGTGGATAGTCAGATTTTATTACGCCGTTTCAAAAGTCGAAGTGGATTGAAGTTATAATAAAACAGGTCAGGTGATAAGGGGAGTGATGGGAGAGGTTAAGTTACTATACAGATGCACTCCTTTGTAAAAGGAAACTTTTTCACATAAAAAAAGCCAATTTACCCTCTACAGGTTAAATGGCCTTTTTTTATTAGAGCCTATTTTGAAGCAATGGTTGAATACTGAAATCATCAGTCAGGACTGGCCTTGGCCGTACTCTTTATTAAGCATGCCCGAAAGTTTTTTGAACCTCGCTTGATCACCTGCTTCAAGTGCCTTATCGATCAAACGTTTCAGATTTTCTTTTTCAAGCTGCTCAATAACCGTTTCGGCTTCATCCAAAATTGTCGGCGAGTTGGTTAAGTAAGGATGGATAATGGTATTTAGTTGTGTAATAAAGTCCTTCAATCTGATTAAATCGGAAAGTGGCAGGCGATTATATTCCTTCCCTTTTTGGAAGACGAATACGTCATCTTGATTCTCTACTTGGCGTGTTTCCCGGTTGACGATAATTTCACGTGATTCAAGCGGGACAAACTGATAAACCTTATCGTCCAGCAGGAGCGAAAAATATTGGTAAGCAAGTACCACCCTGATACAATCACGCTCTTCTTTAATGTAATATGGTTTGAATCGTTTAACAGACAGCATACCTACACCCCCTTGATTTGTGGACCCTTGGCTGCAACATGATGTATTTAAGATAGTGTATGATAGCAGCAGAAAAAAAGTGAAACGTAAAGTTTCGAATCATTCTTATATAATGATTATTAACCATCATATCACATTATGATAACGCTTTCATCAGTTTTTCACCAAACCCTTTTCGGGGTCAGTCCCCCACCCTTCTAACATGCGATCGCTTTACCACACTACCAGGGTGGGGGACTGACCCATTGGCATTGCATCAATGGGTCACCCTCCCTTATTAGTTAAAATTTTACATTGTGGTCTTGATGTAAGATAAAAAAAGAGAATCCGGTCTTAAAGTAGACCTAGTTCCCATTATTTTACATGTA
>NZ_JBEWYY010000013.1:0-106026 GCF_041366435.1 Sediminibacillus sp. JSM 1682029 | reverse complement strand
CACTCATATCCCTCTCTTTTTCCTTTGGTGTCAGCAACTTTAGGGTAACAAAGAGAGAGGGAATGAGTTGCACACTGCAGGAACACCCATCACAACAGGGGACACCACCACATTCAGTATAGAGCCAATCACCGTCATGTTAGAGCCTCCACATCTAAGGCACAGCGTCCCCTTTTTTATCTTTTCATAAAAAAAGCCGCCCAAAAATGGGCGGCAAGCAATGTGGAATGGATTAGATATTGATTGTTGCTTATGCTTTTACAGGTACTGACAAACCAAGACCTTCAGCTACGCGAGTCCCGTACTCAGGATCAGCTTTGAAGAAATGCTCGATTTGGCGTAGCTTGATTTCGTCTTTTTCAACAGGCTTCATGCCCTCGACGATGTTGTTCACAAGACGAGTACGCTCCTCTTCGCTCAATAAGCGGTATAAGTCACCGGCTTGTGTGTAGTGATCGTTATGATCGTAAGCTACGCTGTCTGCCACTCCGGAAACTTCATAAGCCGCCGGTTTGGTTTCAGGTGCTTCTTGCGGTCCACCATAGCTGTTTGGCTCGTAGTTAAGGGAACCGCCGCCGTTTCCGTCAAAGCGCATTTGACCGTCGCGCTGATAGTTGTTTACTTCAGCGTGAGAGCGATTGATCGGCAATGCCTGGTGGTTGGCGCCGACACGATAACGATGAGCATCCGCATAGGCGAACAGACGGCCTTGCAGCATTTTGTCCGGGGACGGCTCAATGCCGGGTACCAATGTTCCTGGAGAGAACGTTGCCTGTTCTACTTCTGCAAAGTAGTTTTCCGGATTCTTATTCAACACCATTTTTCCAACTTCGATTAATGGATAGTCTTTATGAGACCATACTTTTGTGACATCGAACGGATCGAAACGATAGGTATTGGCATCTTCAATCGGCATGATTTGAACGTAGACAGTCCATTCAGGGAAGTCGCCGTTATCGATGGCATTATATAAATCCTCGATATGATAATCCGGATTTTCCCCGGCAAGTTTAGCAGCCAAGTCCGTATCCAGGTTTTTAATGCCTTGGTTAGTTTTAAAGTGATATTTTACCCAGACAGATTCACCTTCGGCATTCGTCCATTTGAACGTATGGCTTCCGAAACCATCCATATGGCGGTAGGTAGCAGGAATTCCACGGTCAGAATGCAAAATTGTTACCTGGTGCAGTGACTCAGGAGACAGGGACCAGAAATCCCAAACTGCATTCGGATCTTTCAAGTGTGTTGCCGGATTGCGTTTTTGTGTATGGATGAAGTCCGGGAACTTGATTGCATCGCGGATGAAAAAGACAGGCGTATTGTTGCCCACTAAATCATAATTGCCTTCTTCTGTGTAAAACTTGACAGCAAAGCCCCGTGGATCACGAACTGTATCAGCAGAGCCCAGTTCACCTGCAACCGTGGAAAAGCGGATGAACATCGGGGTTTGTTTGCCTACTTCTTGTAAGAAAGCAGCTTTTGTATATTTAGATAAATCGTTTGTGACTTCAAAGTAGCCATGAGCTCCGGCACCTTTCGCATGGACGACACGCTCTGGCACTCTTTCTCGGTTGAAGTGGGCCAGTTTTTCAAGCAGGTGTACATCTTGAATCAATGTCGGTCCGCGGTGACCGGCAGTCATGGAGTTCTGGTTGTCCCCAACCGGAGCTCCAGCAGCATTTGTTAAGTATCTTTTATCATTTGCCATCTATATAACACCTCTCCTTAACTTAGTACAAATATAATTATAATATAAATCTACTAAAAATCAATGTTTAATTATAATAATTTTAAATAATTAATCATTCTAATCGGTAGATTATACGTTTCATAAGCGGCCACTATGCATAATCCCGGAAAAATTATCGATTGAGGGAACGTGTTGATAAGAGAAGGAAAAGTTGCAGGAAGGGACAAGTCAAAAAAGAAGACTGTCTAACCGACAGTCTTAAAAGAAGATCAAGGTACTCAAGGGGGATGAAACAATTATTATATTGGGGGGTAACAAAAGCCATCACGTTCAAAAGAGTACCTTTTACTTCTGTAAAAGTAAGCATAGGAAAGTGTACTACCTCTTCATTATAAATGATAATGAGAATCATTTGCAATAAAGAAAGGCGAATTATTTTTCCTTGTTGCCAAAATAGTCTTTTTGTACTAAAAGAGCAGGGTGTTCGTTGAACGACTCCCTGCTCTTTATGTTTCCTTCCCTGTGTCAGGGCGTTTATTAGATGATTTTATTTAAAAAATGTACGGATGGAATGGAAGATTTCAATTCCCTGATAGGTGAAAAGGCAAATAGCGGAAAATGAAAAAGCTCCGATCAATAAAAAGCGCACCAATGCAAACATCACTGATCAACCTCCTATATTTAAAGGATTCTGAGGTCGAAGCGATGGTTGCGGAAATAGGAGGACTGATAAAAGACGGTCACATAATGTGGATACCACTGCTTAATGGCTGTCCGTTTCCTGATGAAATGATAAACCGTTCCGAATGCGGCTGTAAGAAAAGCCAGAAGCGCCAGATTGATAATTTTCGAATCTTTGGAGGTTGTTTCGTTATCAGGAGACACGTGTGCATCGAACAAGAAGACAGTACTTTCATCAATAAAACCTTTGGATGGGTGGATGTTGGGTTGAGGAGAAAGAGAGATGGACAAGGTAGATAAAAAGATTACGAGAATGGTTGCGATGTGTATTCTTTTCATCGTTTGCTCACCTCCTTTTAGTTAGTATGTAAAAACAAATGATAATACATGAAATAACAATTGTAAATAAAAAGCCTTCGCCAGAAATACCACTTGTTTGCAGGTAAAGCTCGAAGGGTATCTAAGAAAATCAGTTTTTGTTGTAAAGGGGAATTGTTTTGCTATCGATGATTATTTTCTTTGTTACAGCTGTCCTATCCGTCTTCTCAGCTATTAAACTATCGACCTATGCCGACATGATCAGCAGGCAAACCAGGATTGGGGGCATGCTTGCGGGCACCCTGCTGCTGGCAGTGGCGACGTCGCTTCCGGAACTTACTGCTACCGTTTCTGCGGCTGTAATCGGAAATGCTGATATTGCGATAGGCAATGGATTGGGGAGTGTTATTTTCAACTTCCTGGTATTGTTTTTGCTCGATCTTTATTTTCGTAAGCATCGGTTGTTTTTACGCGTATCGGATAATCACTTTCATACCGGGCTGCTTTCCTTGGTTTTGGGGGGTGTTGCAGGTCTGGCGATATATTTCCAGTCTGATCAGTCTTACATTGGTATCGGGCAGACCAGCTGGGTTATAGCGGCTGTTTATTTTATCGGAATTAGTCTTATTTCGATGAAACAACGGAATGATAAAAAGAAAGAAGTGGAGGTTCCGGAAAAGGAAGGGACCATGTCCTTGAGAAAAGTAATTGCCTTATTTGTTTTCTATGCAGGTATCATTTTTTTCTCGGGCAGTGGTTTAAGCATCTCCGGCGATTGGATGGCTAGTACGACAGGGATTTCCGCCACGGTTGTCGGCAGTTTGCTGATTGCTATGGCAACGTCACTGCCTGATGCTGTCGGTGTTTATGTGGCTTTGCGGAAAGCAAACATCAATTTGGCGATTGGAGCGATATTGGGTAGTAACTTGTTCAATATCTTTGTGGTCACGATATCTGATGGTTTTTACCGGCACGGAAGCATTTGGGCAGCTGGCGACTCCATGAATATGTGGACGGCGATTGTCGGCTGTCTGCTCACTTTTGCCATATTGCTGTTGCTGAAAAGGGACCGGACAAAAAATGGTTTCACTTATTCGCTGCCTTCGCTTCTCGCGGTTTTCAGTTATATCCTTTTTACCGTTTTTATTCTATAGTAAGAGTAATACGTTAAAAGGAAGTGAAGGGATGATTGTCCTTTTGGACCATACCGAGTCGGAAACAGCAGCCCAATTGCTAGAGGTGCAGATACCGGCTTATCGGATAGAAGCTGAACGAATAAAATTCGATGGGATCCCTCCTTTGCAAGATACAATAGAATCCATCCAGGACAGTAGGGAAACATTTCTTGGGTATTACGAAAATGAGCTGCTGCTTGGTGCTCTGGCGTTCGAACAATCAAATGACCGCTTTGTTTTGTCCAGGTTGTTCGTTGGACCTGCGCATTTTCGCAAGGGAGTTGCTTCATCCCTCCTGCAATTTTTCCTGAACAAGATAGTCCGTGAGTCGAAACCTGTGACAGTCACTACTGGCACGGCAAACCTTCCCGCCATCGCCTTTTATGAAAAGTGGGGGTTTGCCAAAATCAAAGAAATAACCGTGCAACAGGGAATAACCCTGACCATGCTGCAGACCATCGATTAAAGGGATAACAGCCTGTTTTTTGTTGATGTAGTATTTCATCTGTTGATCGTTGAATAGGATAGTAGAGAACAATGATCAGAGGTGAAGCGGATGATTTCATGGTTCATGCTGGGTCTGCTGGGACTGGCGGCATTCCGATTAACAAGGTTGCTTGTCTATGATGACATCGCTCGTTTTATCCGGGCCCCTTTCCATGAGGAAAAGGAAGAAACGTCAGCTGACGGTACTACTGAATTCGTTCTTTATATCAAAGGAAGAGGAGTCCGCCGGTTCATTGGAGAGCTATTGAGTTGTCAATGGTGTACGGGCGTTTGGTCATCAGCCTGTTTGTATGGTGGTTATGTATTCTGGCCGGTTGTGTTCATGCCGCTCATCATCATTCTGGCTGTAGCTGCAATCTCTTCGCTGCTGGAAGTGCTGGTCAGCTTTTTTCTTAGCCAGACGGAACAGTAAACGCCGATAAATGAAGGAAACCCTAGCTTTATGACCAGCTAGGGTTTCTGGCGTTATGTTGTTTTATCCTTTGTTTGCTACTTTTCGAATGCTTTTACCGCACCCGCATCCTTTTCCGCTTGCAGCACGCATTCTTCTGGATCGTGACTTCCTTCTATTTGTTTTCTTCCGTTCGATTTGTTCGGTCATGACTGACCACTCCTTCCTTTTTCATTCTCCAGAGAAATGATAAGTCTTTAATCTATTTACGGTTCTCTGTGGCTTTCTTTTTTTGGAAAAAAGATGGCCTTAACTACTTTATATGCTGCTTTCCTGTTTCGGGAAGGGCGCAATGAAAATTTTCGGAGTATAAAACTGAAAGTCGTTATTAACGTTGGACTTTCTTGACTCCGTAATTTTTACAGCCGCATCCGCCTGTTTTTTTGGCGACATAATTTCCGGCAGCAACTTGTTGAGCTGGTACTGCTTTGACCCCTTTTTTGCCACTTAGGTATTCGATTTTCATGGTATCCACTCCTTGTTGGGCATTTTAAATTCTTTCAAACAACTACGATCGGCCGGTGAAAGTAATGGCTGTCGACAATGGTATATCCTTGCCACACCGCTGGTTCCGCCTGTAAAGAAACAATCAGCATACAGACTTGCGATTCAGGATGATGGAGAATGTCTTCTTTGGATGGGACCGGCTGTGCTGTTGGATGAGAATGGTAGATTGCTAAAACTTCTTCCTGTTTTGACCGGACAGCTTTCATCGTTTTGTCGACTGCGTCTTTACTGACGAAGTAGCGGTAGCGATGCTTGATTTCACTTTCCAGTTCCCAGATGGAAGAAACATGGTTCGATGTTCCGCTTAGCAGTCCGCATGTTTCAAAGGGAAGACATTCACGGGTATGCTGGATCATTCTTTTTTCCAGATAGGCCGGCAAATAGATGGCTTCCACCGGTCTAGACATATTTTTGTTTATCCATTCCAAGTGCTTGCATGTTCATCCTCCATGCTCCTTTATTGCTGAAATAAACCTTATATTTTTTGTATATGAGTGGTAGCGAGATTTGGAGCGGGCTTCAGTTTGCCTTTTACAGAATTCGTTTGAATTTCCGCGCTCGTTAATATTCCGCTTCCATCCTGCATAGGATGGAAATGGTAAGCAATTATTACAATGTGTCGGGAGGAAGTACTATTGGCTGGGTATGAAGAATTAAAGGAAAAATTGACCGCTTGGAATCAACAGACGGCTGCGTATTTGAATCAAATAAGCCAGTTGATAGAGGAAAAACAAAACCGGACATTGCCATTTCCACGGCTTACAAGTTATTTCACTTCATCCCTGCATGCAGCCCACCATAAAAAGAGAGAAAACATATTGTTCGGCGATTTCCACATAAAAAACACAGGCAGTCAGCCGGTCCATGATCTTAGTGTTTGTTTGAGGATACGGACTTCGGTTCCTTATGATTTCTCGGGTAAATACCATCTTCCCAATTCGAATGCCTCGTCGCGCCAGCTGAGTGAGTGGGAACGGGTGGAACAGGAAAGCGAAGAAGATTATTGGTTTAAACGGATTGGGAAGGGTGAGTTGCAACCGGGAGAAAGCGTGTCATTCTCCAATTTCCAGCTAAAATGGAAAGCTGACGACCATTATACAATGGTCGTAGAAGGCTTCGTCTACTGTAATCTTGAAACTGAAGGTATAACAGCTTTGAACCAACTTAACATTAGCGGGGAAATTTGATGCAAAGGAGGGGGCTGGCTTGGCAAAACATGAACTCTGGCCGATCTTGTCCGGAGCAATCAGCCGGTATGTTGCCGATAATGAAACAGAAATATCGGATAAGGAAATCATTGATTTGTCTATTCTTCAGCTATTGATTGAAATGAAGAGCGACAGAGAGGGAGGGGAGTATGAACAAAAAGCTCCCGTATCGGAAAGTTTGCCAGCGGATGTGGAAAAGGAATTAGAATCGGCCATCGAAACCAACAAACGTCAATTCACTCAATTGATTGAAACCTTGCGACAGATGGAATGACGAATTTACGGAACGGCATGTATTGACAGCGAAACTCTTTCCTGTTTTTGATATAATAGATTGAGATAAAAATCTCTTAAAAGGATAGGTAAATAGGATGATAGAAGATGCCGAAAAGGAAACTGTTTCGTAAATCCTCGTTATCATACCGTTTTGCAAGAAGCGGATTGAAAACGCTGGCTGTGATTGCAGGTATGTTCTTTTGTTTTGCCGTGTTGTTTTTGCTTTATGAGAACCAGCATGAAACCAGTAATCCAGAAATGTCGGGAAAACAGCTGTCAAAGGAAGTCATAGAGTACAAACCGCTTGTGCAAGAATATTTAAAACAGCATGAGTTGGAAGAATATACTGGAGTAGTATTGGCATTGATGATGCAAGAGTCGGGAGGAAGAGGAAACGACCCGATGCAGGCTTCGGAAAGCTATTGTGGTGAAAGAGGCTGTATTGAGAACCCGGAGGTCTCGATAAAACAAGGGACGAAGTATTTCGCCGGTGTCTTGGAAGAGGCAGACGGCGATGTGAAACTTGCTCTGCAATCCTATAATTTTGGCAGAGGTTTTATCGGGTATGTAAAAGACCATGGTGGGAAATATTCGGAAGACCTGGCGGTTGACTATTCGAAAAAGATGTACAAAAAATTGAAATCTACCATTGATTTCCGTTGTATTCGACAGGAATCCAAAGAGTTGAATGCCTGTTACGGGGATATTAAGTACGTTGATGCCGTGCTCGCTTATTACGAGGATGCAAAAACCAAAACGGACACAGACGACGTGAGACTGGCGGCTTCGACTGAGTAACCGGGGCTGGACAAATGTATAGAAGTAAATGCAAGAAACTGGACGATGATTTCGAAATCCACTTTTCGAACCCGTCCGGTTTTTTTATGTTATATTTCCCCTCTTTACATTTTGGGAGAAAAAGCGTATGGTAGTACTTATGAAAATATTTACCTAGGTAAATAAAAGGGGTGTTAGCAGTTGGAGAAAGAAAAGAAGCCGATTCATTTATTAAAACAGAAGGTACGTTATTTAAATAAACACATGGATGAAAGATTGAGAGAATATGGACTCTATCATTCGCAATGGTCGATCCTTTTCTGTCTTTATCATAATGGTCCCATGACGCTCACGGCGATTTGGCAGTATTTGCATGTAGAGGCGCCGACTGTGACGAGAACGATTAAACGGCTGGAAAGCAAGGAGTGGGTGAACCGGAGGCAAGGACAGGATAAACGGGAAAAAATCATCGGGATTGCCGAAAATGCTTTCGACAAGGTGGTTGAAGTCGCAGAGATGATGGAAGCTTTTGAAGATGAAATGCTGAACGGACTGTCAAAAGAACAACAATACGAACTGCTTCAGCTGCTGCAGTTAGTAGGGAATAAGGAGTGAGGATGTATGACCGATAAGCAACAACCGATATGGACCAGGAGTTTTGTCAGTATTTCATTAACCCACTTTATGGTGTTTGTCGCCTTTTATACATTGCTGACGACATTGCCGATGTATGTGATCGAGGAACTTGGCGGCAATGAAGCGGAAGGAGGGTTGTTGGTCACGATTATGTTGATTTCGGCCATCATCGTGCGTCCCTTTTCCGGCAAATTACTGGAAGCGGCAGGAAAAAAGCGGATACTTCTTGTCAGTGTCCTTCTTTTTGCAGTAACTACCTGTTTGTATATGTGGGTAGACGAGTTTTCCGGTTTGCTGGTGCTTCGCTTTTTTCATGGCCTTTCGTTTGGCGTGGTCACCACAGCCACTGGCGCGATAGCCGCTGATGTGATTCCTCCCGCCAGGAGAGGAGAAGGGCTTGGCTATTTTGCCATGTCGATGAACATTGCTGTCGTAGTTGGTCCCTTTATCGGCTTGACGATGTTGCAGTATACTTCGTTTCTGAGTCTGTTCATGGCGCTCAGTCTGATCATGGCCGCCGGTACAGTCATCGCTTGTCTTGTGCATGTGCCCGAGGAATTGGATAAGGCAAAACCAGCGGGTAAACAGAGATGGAGCATTCATGATTTGTTCGAGGTGAAGGCATTGCCGATTGCTATTATCAGCTGTCTGGTGGCTTTTGCTTACTCAAGCATCATTTCGTTCATTTCCGTATATGCAAGCTCTCTTGGTCTTTCTGCAGTTTCCAGTTATTTTTTCGTGGTTTTTGCTATGATCATGATTTTGACCCGGCCTTATTTGGGAAGGGCGTTTGACGTGAAAGGGGCAAGCTTTGTCATTTTGCCTTGCTTATTGATTTTTGCAATAGGACTTGCTGCATTAAGCATCACCCATTCAGCGTGGATGCTATTAGTTTCAGCTGCGCTGATCGGTCTCGGATACGGGTCGCTGCTGCCGAGTTTTCAAACCATGGCGGTCCAGACAGCAGCCAATCAACGCAGCGGCCATGCAACAGCTACTTTTTTCACCTTATATGATTCGGGGATTGCTCTTGGCTCCTATGTTTTGGGCATGCTTGTCGTTTATATGGATTTTCCGAACATTTATTTGCTTTGTGCCGTGATTCCCGTGGCAGTTATGGGTCTGTTTTTCTTTTATCAAGCGAAATCAAAGCAGCGAGATCAAGGGGTGTCATTGCGGCAGGCAGAATAACTGGGCCCTGGCAAGTGGTATGATAGGATAGAGATGAATGTAACCTGTTGGGAGATAGGAAGGGGTAAAGAATGTCCACAAAAGTTTATTTCAATCACGATGCAGGGGTCGACGATCTCGTTTCCCTATACTTATTGTTGAAAATGGAAGATGTCGAGTTGCTTGGTGTCTCCGTGATACCGGCTGATGGCTATTTGGAAGCAGGAGTGCGTGCCAGCAGAAAGATTATCGACCGGTTTGGCAAAGGCGGGTTTACTCAGGTGGCAAAGTCTAACTCTCGCGGAGTGCATCCTTTTCCAAAGGAATGGAGAATGCATACCTTCCATGTAGATGCACTCCCGATTTTGAATGAGGGAAGCATGATGAAGGCGCCAGTCAGTTACTTGCCTGCCCATCAGCATATGATTGAAAAAATCCGGTCCAATCCGGAAAAAACGACGTTGCTGTTCACAGGACCGCTGACTGATTTGGCAAGAGCTCTGGAGGAAGCACCGGATATTGAAGCAAAAATTGAAAAGCTGGTATGGATGGGAGGAACTTTCCAGTCCAAAGGCAATGTGGAAGACCCGGAACATGATGGTACAGCCGAATGGAATGCGTTTTGGGACCCAGAGGCAGCGGCCAGAGTGTGGAATAGCGGCTTGTTCATCGAGATGGTGGCGCTGGAAAGTACCAAGCAAGTCCCGCTGACTCCTCAAGTAAGGAATGATTGGGCAGCCCTTCGCGGATATGAAGGAATCGACTTTCTTGGGCAGGCATATGCGGCTGTTCCGCCACTTGTGTATGAAGAAACAAATTCCACTTATTACTTATGGGATGTGTTGACCACGGCTTCCTTGGGAAATCCGGATTTAGTCAAGGCGAAAACCGTTTATAGCAAGGTTCATACAGAATTTCCGAAGCAAGGTAGAACGTCGGAGGACGAACAAGGACGACCGGTTCAATTGGTTTATGATGTGGCTGCAGAAGAGTTTTTTGCTTATATTGCAGAGTTGGCTAAAAAGTGAGCAGAGCAGATAGGATATTTGTTAGCGGAGAAAGACCAGGTCATTGCCGACCTGGTCTTTCTCCAATTTTTGATGTTAATGGATAAATGATCGAGTTGTTCCAAAGGTAAGGGGATGAATGTAGATTTGAAATAATTGCCGGAATTTCATAAAAAAGAAACCTTTTGAACGCTGTTTCGTAACGCTAGTAATGGTTATAAATTCAGAATTAGGAGGAGAAATGATGGATTACGGTTTACTGATTATTGGGGTAGCGCTTTTAGTGGTTTCGTATCTCGTAGGGGTGAAAAAACAAACGAGCCTTTTAGCTGGTTTCAATGAAAAAGCGATAAAAAACAAAGAGTTATTAGGAAAAGTGGCGGGCGGTTTTTTTTCCTCCCTCTAGGCTTGTTGGTAGTTGTAAGCAGCATGATCGATTACCCTTATGAAAATGCCGTTCTTGTAAGTGTCATGTTGATTTTATTGGGAAGTGTGTACTTGTTTATCAACCGAAAATTACTTGACTAGCTTTTACGGAACTGCGAGTTGCTAATGTCGATAGGGAGAAAAAAAATACGCATGGATTTCAAATCCAAACGTATTTTTGTCATGATTTTCTTTTGCCATGTGCGGATATAACTGGATTGGCTTTTTGCTGGAATGATTAGCGCCTGACACTGCCTGCGGAAATTTTAACGGATTCACCGACGATGTTTTGGGCTGCATCCGTCAACAAAAAGCATATAGTGTTGGCAACTTCTTCAGGTTTTGTGATGCGGCCGGAGGGAAGTCCTTCTTCGGCAATTTTTAACTGCTCTTCAAACGAGCGGTTTTGTTTTTCCCCTTTGCGCTTGATTGCGTTTCTTCCCATACTCGTATCTACATATCCCGGGCAGACTGCGTTTACCCGCACACCATGCTCGATTGCCTCCAGGGAAAAAGAATGAGTGAACCCAATCAATGCAAACTTCGAAGCAGAGTATGCCGTGTTTCCATGAGTCCCTCTTAGACCAGACAACGAAGAAACGTTGACAATTGCACCTTTTCCCCGGGGTTTCATTTGTTTATATACCTGCTGGGAAAGCAGGACGGGCACCGTATAGTTCAGGTGCATGATTTTTTCCATTTCTTCCTGGTCCAGCTCCTCGACGAGCCCGCCCCCGCCGATGCCTGCACAATTGACGAGCAGTGTTATATTTCCGATTTCTTGCCGAGATGAGGCTACAAGTTTGTGGAGCTCTTGTTCATCGCTAATGTCCGCCTGGTGTGCAAGCACGTGAATGTCCGGTTGTTTCGTGCTGATTGTTTGTTTCAATTGCTTCAACTTCTCTTCATTTCTTCCCGTTATCGTCAAATTGGCTCCCATTTCCGCAGCAGCTAGTGCGGTTTCATAACCAATCCCGCCAGTAGCACCAGTAATCAAGGCGTGCTCCCCTTGCAACGCATTAGAAGCGAATACACCCATATACCAACCACCCTTTCCTGAAATACTTTACCCTAACCATTTCCCCATCATAACCCCACTTAACCACGCTTAGGGGGGTCAGTCCCTTTTTCAATAAAATCATTCATTATCCCTTTTGAGAGGTTGGATAGGGACAGACCCCAAAAGCGGACTTATACATCGCGAAAACCTTGTTGTGACAGGTTTTATAAGAAGAGGGGACAGTCCCCGATAAGGTCGGATTATGTCGAAACTATGCCGGGAGGGTCAGTCCCTACCGGGGAATTTACCAGGGTGTTTAGCCTGAATTATCAAAGGGAGGGACTGACCCTCTTCCTGGACCCTCTTCCTGATTCTCTCTTTCCTCATCAGGTTTAGAACGGAGGTTGTGTGGCAATTAGTAGTGTAAATAGAAAGGGAGTGTTAATCGATGCAAGCTGTAACCTTTCAGGGAAAGGATAATATCCAAGTTAAACAGGTAGAGGACCCGAGGATTCATGAAAATACAGATATCATTGTAAGGATAACAGCCACGGGTATTTGTGGATCTGACTTGCACTTAATGAAGGGAAGTATCCCGTTAGGAGAAGATTATGTCATCGGTCATGAGCCGATGGGAATTGTGGAGGAAGTCGGTTCCCAAGTGAACAATTTAAAAAAGGGCGATCGTGTCGTCATTCCATTTAATATTGGCTGTGGTGAATGCTTTTATTGTAAAAACCAGATGGAGAGTCAGTGTGATAATTCCAATCCACATGGAGATGCCGGCGCGCTATTTGGTTACTCTGAACAGTTCGGAAATTATCCAGGCGGCCAAGCTGAATACTTACGTGTGCCTTATGCGGACTTTACTTCTTTCAAAGTTCCAGAAAACAGTGAACTGGATGACGAAAGCGTACTGTTTTTGTCTGACGTCATTCCAACTTCTTATTGGAGCGTCGAACACAGTGGAGTGAAATCCGGCGATACGGTAGTCGTTTTGGGATGTGGACCAATCGGACTGATGACTCAGAAGTTTGCCTGGCTGAAAGGTGCTGATCGGGTGATTGGTGTAGATCAGGTACCACATCGTCTGGAACATGCCAAAAGAGTCAACAACGTCGAAACATACGACTTCAGCAATAACAGTGAGCTTGGTTCTTTGCTTAATGAAAAAACCAAGGGCGGCGCTGACGTCGTTATCGATTGTGTCGGTATGGACGGGACAGTTCCTAAAGGAGAGTCGTTTGGCTCTGATCAGGACAATCAAGTTGGAACTATTCGTCCGATCGTCACAGCTTCGCAGGCTGTCCGTAAATTTGGTACAGTCCAGCTTACCGGGGTTTACGGCAGCAATGCAAATGATTTTCCGCTCGGGGATTTTTTCTCTCGCAATGTCTCGTTGAAAATGGGACAAGCTCCAGTGATTCATTTAATGCCTGAATTGTACAATATGGTGGAAAATGGCTATGTCAATCCAACCGATATTATCACTCATCGAATGGACTTGAAGGATGCGGCCGATGCCTATAAAATCTTTGATGAGAAGACCGACGGGAATATTAAAGTGGTATTGAAGCCATAAAAATAACCGAACCATGCCTATCCCATTATGTTGAAGACGAATAAAACAAGACCATCCTGCTCAAGTAAAAGGAAGGTTATGGTGGAAAAACAAATGCCCCCTTGTCCAACTTTGGATAAGGGGTCGTTGGATTCACCAAAAAACAATTTAGACGGCTACAATTCCAATAGTTGCGGACTGCCTTCCTTGGTATTCATCAATCGGATTTCAATGGGCTTGATTTCCAGCACAACATACTCAGGATCATCCGGCCCTTCAAACCATGCTTCCAATTTATCGTTCCATAATTTTTTCTTGATGTCATTCGACTCTTTGATCGCTGCTGTGCCTTCAATCTCCAAGTAGGCATCTTCCAGCCCCTCTCCTTTATATCCAAGCAGGATGTGGACCCGGTTGTTTTTATCAATGTCATCTACTTTATGAGTCTCCTTGTCGGTGGCAGTATACAACGTGAAATCATCATTGAAAAAGGTCATATAGCGTGAAAATGGTTTGTCCTCTTTGACTGTAGCCATCGTTCCGATCAAATTACTATCCAGGATACTGGTTGCTTTATCTTTAATTTGATGTTGTTCCATTCTTTTGTCACTCCTTTGGTTTATCCATGTATTTGTTATGATACCTATTATTCCGGCAGCCTAAACAAATTATTGCCTTTAATTCCGAAGAACTATTATAGGCGGAGAAGGGAAACGGTGGTATACTATGATGCGAAAACATTAAATGTTAGGAGTAAAACGGACTATGATGATAATGGTATCCATTATTTGCGTGATCGTGGTGGCCCTGATCATCGGATTATCTTTGCTGACCACTTCAAAAGGGTATGCTTATAAACATCAAGTAGATCCGCATCCGGATGACTTGGCAGAACATCAAAGGAATGAGATGGAACAACAAAAGGAAGCGAATGAACAGGATAACCGGACTGGATGATCGGAACAAAAGCCATGGACCGTCTAAGCAGCTGATTTGTATATCAAAACAGCACGCTGGCGGTCTTTTTTCAGAAAAAATATCAGACCGGTTTAAAAAGTGTTTCGGCATAATCGGGAAAGGTTAAAGACTATGGAAGAATGGAGGGAAAATGATGACTGAACGAGCAAAATGGCCGTGGGTCGCAGAGCAGCGCTGGGAAGACTTGCTATTCATGCATTGGCCGGTTCCTTATGAGGCATTGCGGCCGCACGTTCCAGAGCCGTTTGAACTGGAAACATTCAACGGAGATGCATGGATCAGTATCGTGCCTTTCCTTGGTAACAAAAATCGTTTTCGCGGAATGCCTGGTGTTCTTCCCTTAGTATCTTCCTTTTTAGAGCTGAATGTGCGAACGTATATCCGCTATAAAGGAGAACCGGGTGTGTACTTCTTTTCCTTTGATGCAGATAGCAACGCTGCTGTGGCAGGGGCGAGAACCGTGTTTTCATTGCCTTATATGAAAGCTAAGATGTCCATGAGGAGGAACAGGAAAGAGAAGGAAGTAGTTTTTCATAGTCAGCGTGTTCAAAAAGATGAACCCTCTGCACGTTTTTTTGCACGTTACCGACCGACTTCCCAAACCTCCCGCGCACGAGTGGGGTCCTTGACCCATTGGCTGGCCGAACGCTACTGTCTGTTTAATATAAAGGGGGACAAGGTGTTGAAGGGACCGATCAATCACTCACCGTGGGAGTTACAGGAAGCGGAAGCGGAGGTGGAGATGGATGACTTGGTTCCATTTCTTTCAAAGCAGTATTTATCCGAGTCCCCGCTTGTCCACTATGCTAAAAGCAAGAAGGTACACTACTATCCATTCGAGACTGTAGGAGAAATCCAAAAATAGAGGCTGGGACAAATGTATCGTGAACAAAACAAGAACTGAATCATTCCATCATTCGTTCGGTTTTTTGTTAGAAAAAGTAAACCGTTCTAACTTTCCCTTTTAAAAAGAGCAACGCTCCACCTCGACAAGGTACTTCGCTTTCCGCGGGCACGGCTTCAGCTGACTTGGTATAGAAAAATCCTTTTGGAAGTATTCGCAAATGAGCGGTGTTCACTCCTAACTGATTTCTGTATTTTCTCATACCGTTACAGGAAGAAAGCTAAACCATACCGTTTGGAAAGAGGAGTCCTTCTTTTTTATTTTTATGGTGTTGGTTCGCGAGTTCAAATTTCTAAATAAAAACCTTCCGTGCTGACTTCCGTATTCGACATTGTTTAGAACCCTAACAGTCACCTAGAAGAATACGGTTCTATTTATTTTGTCTTGCTCATATAAAAATCAGACCTGGAAACTTGCCGTAGCATACGGAGCACTCTTTAAATAACAGGATAATAAGAAGTCTATCTAAGGAACACAAATAGTAAAAACCGAGCGAATTTGATTGATCGTTCAAATTCGCTCGGTTTTTGCTTTTGTGGCCATGTTTTTGTCCCGGCCTCGTATCTTCTTACAGACTGGCTTTCAGAATTTCCAAGGAATCCTGTTTGTTGAGTTTTTTGAAGTTGCCGTATTCGCTATTGGCAGTCACGGTTTTTTCTGCCATTAATTCGATGCTGTCTTCCTTGATATCATAGTCGGACAAACGGGAAGGTGCATCAATGCTATTCCAGAATGCGCGCAGTTTTTCGATTCCTTCCAGACCTACTTCCCGTTCGGACTTTCCTTCCGGATCGACGCCGAATACTCGTACGGCTAACTGCTTGAAGCGGCTAGGATCCTCATCGATCGTGTGCTTCATCCAGTTAGGGAAGATGATAGCAAGGCCGCCTCCGTGAGGGATATCATGAACAGCCGATACAGCGTGCTCTAGGTTATGTGTAGCCCAGTCACCCCGGTACCCCATGTTGACAACCCCGTTAAGCGCCATGGTTCCGTTATATAATATCGTTGCCCGGTGCTCATAGCTTTCCAGATTGTCAAGCAATTTTGGAGCTGTTTCCATCACGGTCAACAGCAGCGATTCCACCATGCGATCCTGGAGCAGGGTATTGCTTTCTTTGTGGAAATAATGCTCCAACGCATGGGACATCATGTCCACGATGCCGTAAATGGTCTGATCGCGAGGGACCGAAAACGTATTGACAGGATCCAATATCGAGAATTTAGGGAACGTATAAGGGCTTCCCCATCCGTATTTTTCATTGGTTTCCCAATTGGTGATAACCGAACCGGCGTTCATTTCCGATCCTGTAGCTGCCAATGTCAGAACCGTTCCGAATGGAAGGGCATCTGTAGCCGCCGCTTGCTTGGTTACGATCTCCCAGACATCGCCGTCATATTTCGCGCCAGCGGCGATCGCTTTGGTACAGTCAATTGTACTTCCACCGCCGACAGCCAAAAGGAAGTCGATTCCTTCTTTTTTACAAATTTCAATCCCTTTACGGGCAGTAGATACACGTGGGTTAGGCTCGACACCGGATAGTTCGAAGACTTCCGCATTGATTTCGGCCAGAGTGTTTTTTACATCATCGTACAGTCCGTTCCGTTTAATGCTCCCGCCGCCATAGACCATCAATACTTTTTTACCGTATTGCGGCACTTCTTCTTTTAATTTTTCCAACTGTCCTTTACCGAATATAAGTTTAGTTGGATTGTAATATGTAAAGTTATCCATATTATCAGCCTCCTTTCTCTAATAATGACGAATTCAAAAATCATTGTAAAGAAATATACAATCAAGGAGGCTGTCGTTCCATCATGCAGGATTAGGAGCTTACCATGGTCCCGCCATTGACGTGGATGACCTGGCCTGACACATAGGAAGAATCTTCTGAAGCAAGGTAAACATATGCTGGCGCAAGCTCATAAGGTTGACCGGCGCGTTTGAAAGGGACGTCCTGTCCGAAGGTGGTAACAAATTCAGCGGAAAAGCTGGATGGAATCAAAGGTGTCCAAATTGGACCGGGAGCCACCGCGTTCACCCGGATCGGTATGCCGGCCAGATTTTGGGACAAGGCACGGGTAAACCCGACAATCGCCCCTTTGGTGGCAGAGTAGTCGATCAATTTCTCATTTCCTTCGTATGCCACGACAGAAGCAGTATTAATAATGGCGCTCGACTTTTTTAAATAAGGAAGAGCTGCCTTGGTCAGATAGAAAAAGGAATAAATATTGGTCTTGAACGTATCGTCGAATTGTTCGGAGGATATTTCAAGCAGACTGTCTTGAGGAAATTGCACCGCATGATTATTCACGAGTACATCCAATTTTCCGAAAGTTTCCATGGTTTCTGCAATCACGGCTTGACAGTTTTCCTCTTCCCGCAGGTCGGCGGTCATAAGCAGACAGCGCTGTCCAAGGCTTTCGATACGCTGTCCGGTCCGAAAGGCATCTTCGTTTTCATAGGAAGAGTAGTAGGCGATGGCGATGTCGGCGCCTTCTTTGGCAAAAGCGATAGCTGTCGCAGCTCCGATGCCGCTGTCTCCACCGGTGATGATAGCGACCTTCCCGGTCAGCTTTCCGGAACCGCGATAGCAGGGGTCTTCCACTACGGGTCGGGGAATCATCAACCCTTCGATTCCCGGCTGCTGTGGTTGATGTTGTGGCGGGAATGCCGGTTTTGGTTTTTCATTGTCCTCTTTAATATGGATAGATGTTTTTCTCATCTTACCCCTCCTGGTCAAAAGTCTATTCTTTCGTACTTTATTCACCAAATACAGGTGAGGTTCCTGATGGGCATAAAGCCGGCTCAATTAATTGACACTGTGCCTTTTTTCTTACTATAATGCTCCATAGACTAAAACCAGAGAGTATTTTTATGACTTGCTGGTCACGGAGGCGAGAAGGTTGTCGGAAAGACGGATGGAAATTATCCAATCAGCAATAAAAAGTTTTTCGCGTAAAGGGTATTTTTCTACGTCGATGCAGGAAATCGCGGAAGACTGTGGTGTATCGAAAGGCTTACTATACAAACTTTTCGACTCCAAAGAAGATTTGCTGATACAGGTTTTTGAGTCTAACCATAAGCGAATGTTCGAGAAGGCAAGAACAATCCACCTTGATGAGACACTGGCCCCGCGGGATGTATTCAAGCAGTCCATTCTCATTGAGCTAGAGGGAATGTTTGAGAATAAAGACTTTTTCAATATATTGTATAAGTCGCTCCCAAAGGAGAACAACAAAGAAATACTTGCTTTGAGCAAACGGACTAGAGCAGCAATGCTCAGCTGGCATAAAAAACTGTTAGTGGATGCTTATCAGGAGAAAACTGAACCGGTTATTTGGGATCTGACCGTGACGCTGCAGGGAATCATCAAGGAATTTATCCAACTGACGGTCCAGGAACAAAAGCCGGTGAACCTGCACCAGGTCGCCGAGTATATTGTCGATACGCTCGATGCAGCCGTCGAAAAGCACATCGATAAGCAAGCGGTGCTTACAAAGGAAGTAATGCAGGAATACGAAACATACCAGTTTGATTTAGAGCCTTTTGAGCGGCATGAGCAGCTTGAAAAATTGTTCAGCCAATTAAAGGAAGAAATCGCTCCACTGCCCAAGCAGGAGCGAGACGGACTATATGATGCAATCAATCTAATGGAGCAGGAAATAAAAGAAGAAAAGCCGCGGGAGTTTTTACTGCAGGCTTTACTCTCTTACATAAAACAACACGCGGCTGCAACAGGGACACTGGAAAAAATGGAAAGACTGCTCTAATTCCCGAATAAAGGAGATGACAGCATGGCAGAAGCACAACCGGAGCAAGTGCAGAATCGGTTTCCGATAGTGGCGGTCCTTCTTGCAGGAGCGTTTGTGGCGATATTGAATCAAACACTGATGGCCACAGCAATCCCGCATATTATGGGAGATTTTCATATTTCGGAAAACACCGCTCAGTGGCTGACAACGATTTTCATGCTTGTGAATGGAATCATGATTCCGATCACTGCGTTTTTAATTGAAACCTTTACAACGAGAAAGCTTTTTATCACCGCGATGACCTGCTTTGCTGTTGGCACCTTGATATGCGGCATTGCCCCATCCTACTTCATTCTGATGGTAGGACGTGTCGTTCAAGCCGCCGGGGCGGGAATCATGCTTCCTTTAATGATGACTGTATTCTTGACAATTTTTCCGATTGAGAAGCGCGGTGCTGCGATGGGCAATGTCGGACTTGTCATTTCTTTTGCACCTGCGATTGGTCCGACTTTATCAGGATATATTGTAGAAAGCTATCCATGGCGGGTCATGTTTTTCATCATCCTGCCGATTGCCATCATCGATATAGTCATTGCTTACTTTGCCTTGAAAAACGTCAATGAACTCACCCATCCAAAAGTGGACATCATTTCGATCATTTTATCTTCTTTGGGCTTTGGCGGATTGTTGTATGGATTCAGCAGCGCTGGCAACAGCGGCTGGGACAGCATTCAAGTCGTTGCTTCTCTTATCGTCGGTGCAGTAGCTTTGTCGATTTTCATCATCAGACAATTCAAACTGGCGCAGCCGATTTTGGAATTCCGGGTGTTTAAGTATAAAACGTTTACCATCACGACAATCATCGGAATGATTGTGTTTATGAGCCTGATCGGCTCTGAGACTATTTTGCCGATCTATATGCAAAACATGCTCGATTTCAGCGCTCTGGAATCAGGAGTAATGATCATGCCAGGAGCCTTGTTGATGGGCGCAATGTCACCAATCACTGGCAGAATTTTCGATCGGATCGGCGCCCGCTGGCTGGCAATATCCGGGTTGACCATCATGACGATTACGACCTTTTTGTTTACCAATTTGTCGACAGAAACTTCGTTGCTTTACTTAACAGTAGTATTCGGCATCCGCATGCTTGGCATGTCTATGGTCATGATGCCAGTAACCACAGCAGGACTCAACCAGCTGCCATTGAAACTTATTCCTCACGGGACAGCTATGAACAATACCATGCGGCAAGTGGCGGCTTCAATTGGAACAGCCATCCTCGTTACCGTGATGACAAGTGCCGCATTGGATAGCGACCCCGATGCCACAGCCGGCGACCTGATCCATGGCGTAAACGTTTCATTCTGGGTAGCAACCGCCTTATCCATTATTGGCTTGGCTTTAAGCTTTTTCATCAAAGGCACCACCCCAGCCCAAGAAAGAGCCGAGCAAGAAAGAAAAGCGGAAGCGACCGGTGAGCGGCGATAGAAGTGCGCCCCCGCAACGGGGGTGGTTCGGCTTTGCCACGCAAAGCGGCGCTTTTCGCTAAACTTCCGATGTCCGTACGAGATAAAGGGAATATCCCCCTGCAAAAGGGGTATGCCGACGTTGGGCGCAAAGCCCGAAGTTAGTCGGCCCTCCGATTAAAACGCGAATTGATATTGACTTTCACCCAAGGGTATAAGGGCGACTAAGCCTCTGGTTTCACCAGTTGGCAAGTCTTCTTTATCGTACGGAGGCGAGGGAAGTTCATGAGCCGCTGGAAGCTGTAGCTGGACAAAGAAAAGCGGAAGCGACCGGTGAGCGGCGGTAGAAGTGCGCCCCCGCAACGGGGGTGGTTCGGCTTTGCCGCGCAAAGTGGCGCTTTTCGCCGAACTTCCGATGTCCGTAGGAGATACTATAAAATGAGTTTGTTGTTCTTAAAGCTGGCGGAAACAGTTTATTGTTTCCGCCAGCTTTTTAAATGTTGCGGGAAAGCCCCTAGTATTGGGTATTCATTAAAAATCATCCAGTCGTTTCCCTGTATAAATCCTCTAGTTCACTGAAACAATAAGTTCGACTGAAGCTGGAGGGATAAAGATGAAAAAGCAGGGGAAAAGCCAGAAAAAAATAAGATGGTGGCAGCTTTCCATGATTGGTATCGGGTGTATCATCGGTACCGGTTATTTTTTGGGATCGAGTATTGCCATTAGGCAAACCGGACCATCGGTTTTGTTTGCATTCATTTTGGCAGCGGCGGGTACATATGTCGTTTTTGATGCACTTGCCAGAATGACTGCGGAGCATCCGGCAGAAGGTTCCTTCCGTTCTTATGCCAAAAAGGCTTATGGTCATTGGGCCGGCTTCAGCAATGGCTGGGTATATTGGTCTTCGGAAATGCTGATTATGGGAAGTCAGCTGACGGCATTAGGGATTTTCTCGCAATTCTGGTTTCCGAAGATGCCATTGTGGATTCTTGCTTCGATATTCGGCCTGTTGGGCCTGATCGTGATCCTTACCGGGGTGAGTGGATTTGAACGGTTTGAAAACATATTTGCTGTAGTAAAGGTTGCAGCGATATTGATGTTTATCATCATAGCCATACTGGCGGTTTCTGGTATGCTCAATGGCCAGAAAGAGGCTCCGTCTTTCGCTTTTGGTTTTCAAGAATTGTTCCCGAATGGCTTGGTCGGGTTTTGGACAGCATTGATTTTTGCTTTTTATGCTTTTGGAGGTATCGAAGTTATGGGAATAATGGCTAACGAGCTGAAAGAACCTCGGGAGGCCCCAAAGTCGGGTAAAATCATGCTGTTATCCTTGACGGTCATTTATATAGCCTCCTTATGGCTGGCGCTGCATCTGGTGGCCTGGAATAAATTCTCCACGGATGAAAGTCCCTTTATTCTGGCGTTGGATAAATACCATATTGCTTTTGTTCCCCATGTGTTCAATGGAGCGTTAATTATTGCTGGTTTTTCCACGATGGTTGCTTCTTTATACGCAATTACCACCATCATTGTCAGTTTGGCGAAAGACGGGGATGCACCGAAACTTTTCACCAAAAAGACTGGAAAAAGGGAGATTCCGTTTCGGGCTTTATCCCTTACAACCAGCGGACTGATTTTGTCGATAATTGTTTCTTTACTATTGCCGGAAAAAATTTATGAGTATTTCACCACAGCGGCGGGCTTGATGCTGCTCTATACCTGGCTGTTTATTCTATTCTCTTATAAAAAGGTAATGAACCCTTCTGGGATGCAAATGGCGAAAAGGTATATTGGATTACTGCTGATTCTTTTGGCCGTATCGGGAACATTGTTCGATAAATCCAGCAGACCGGGCTTTTTTATCAGCTTGGGATTTTTAATCCTGATTGGTTTGATCACTTTATCCATGAAAAAGAAATGGGAGCACGGGAAAAAAGCATGACGACTAAATCAAAAACCGGACGATAAATCGAATTCGTTCGGTTATATTTTGTTTTAAACTTCGATTGAATTTAGCAAAAGCTCGCCGGCTGTTGCTTTTACGTTTTTCTTTAAGAAAGTGTGGATTTTTCATACATGTTGGTGGTTGTCCTTTACGTGAGCTGAATCCCTTTCATATAAAGTAGCATAACGGTATCAAAGATACCGTTATGCTACTTATGGTGTAAACCGGGAAGGGGTTGAGTGACTGCTATGTTTGAAAATCTGACTTTTATCCAGTTGATTAGCAATCTGGGCTTCCCTATCGCAATCACTGTCTATTTGCTTCATCGTTTTGAAAAACGAATCAAAGCATTGGAAAAAGCGGTGGGTGAACTGGCTAAGCTAATTGAATCCATTCGGGACTAACGTTGCTTCGGATGGAATGGACAGCTTTGACTGGAGGTTTGATCTTCCCTCAAAAAATACTGCTTCGCTTCAAAGTTATCCCCCTGGCCATAAGTATTCAAATCTGGATGGGGAGGCAGATCATCATAGGCAGTTAATCGTTGCCTTATTTTTTCTTTTATGGACAAGGCGTATGGCTGGCTCATAAATCTTTCGAATGCCCATCTTGGTGTAAATGCCAGTAGAAAACAAGGGGAACTGCGGCTTCTGCGCCTTTTATGGGCGGGTGTTGCCGTATAAATGAAATACCGTTCACCATGAAAGCAGAATTCCCAAAGGGGATCAGATGGATGAACAGGAATTTCAGCCGGCCAATCGAAGGAGTCGCTGTCATGAAGAGTGGTCAACAGCTGCCAAAACAAATATTCATGGTCGGCAACCGAACGTTCCTCATCGTATTCAAAGAATAGGATGAGGGAAGTGTAACGGCCGAATGCTTTATAGGAATGACTGTACTGTGCAAGCAGGTCTGCCATTGCTTCCACTGTTTTGCCATCAGTGGGCCGAGGCAGGAATCCAAACCGAAAATGCTTCAAAGAGGCCCCTTGTACGGCAGGAATACAAGGGAACCTGTCGCGTTTGTCCGCCAATTTTTCCAGGAATGCCTGGTAGTTGGAAAAGTGAGATTTGCTAATGCCTTCCGGCTGCATGAGTAGGTCGTCGCTTGTATAAAGTGTCATGGTCGTCACCCTTTCCCTGATAATCTATTACCGATAGCGGAAATGGGTGACTGTCATTATTTGTTTATTGCAAAGGAAACAACAATGCTGCCGCCTGCCAGCCGAAATAAATTCCGAAACAAATCAGGGAAAGCCCGGACAGGACGGAGATGATAATTAACACCCTATCGGTCAGGAAGCGACGGAAACTGCTGGCCACGAGGGCCATCGTAATGTCCCAGATGATCAAGCCAAGGATCACTGCACTGCTATATAATACTAAATGGGAAGCGTCATACTGGGCGGCTGTTTTTGCTAATACGGAACCATAGATACCCAACCAGAACAAAATGGTAAGGGGATTGGAGAGTGCTAAGAAGAACCCGGTGAAAAAGGTCTTGGACGCAGCATTTTCTTCGTTTCGGTATTGTTCTCCGGATAATTTCCGGGCACTCAGCACGCTTTCAAAGCCGGTGTATAGCAAGACAAAACAGCCGAACGACCAAAGGAACGTTTTCATGAACGGGGTTTCCAAAAAATGTACGATGCCGAAATAAACGGTCAACATGTACAATATGTCTGCTGCTAAAGAACCGAGTCCTATCAACCATGCGTGGAAAAAACCGCTTTTGATCCCCTTGTCCAATTGTGCAGCGTTGATTGGTCCAATCGGAGCAGCTAGAGAAAGCCCCAAAAATACATAGCTAAAAAAAATCCCCACTTTATCTCTCTCCCTTATGGATAGCTTGTACAGTCTATTCATCTGAAAGAAGAGTTAGCACAGAAAATCATCAACAAGTCAGACATGACTGGAAGTAGTGGACAAACTGTTGATAAAATGAATGGACAAATGAAAAAAGCTGGTGATGTATATGGGGATAAACGAACTGATCATTTACATAGTGGCGGTGTTCTTTGTCTTGGGGGCCGTCGACAAATGCATTGGCAATAAACTGGGGCTCGGGGAACGTTTCGGCGAAGGGTTTCAGGCCATGGGCACCATTGCTTTGGCCATGGTTGGCATTATTTCTTTGGCGCCTGTGCTTGCCAAGTTGCTTACTCCTTTGGTGCTTCCGGTTTATAGTCTGATAGGTGCTGATCCTGCTTCCTTCGCCAATACCATTTTGGCTTTGGATATGGGAGGATATTCATTGGCCGAAGCTATGTCACAAACTGAAGAGGCTGAATTGTTTTCATGGGTATTTCTGGGTACCATGCTAGGGCCGACGATTGCTTTTACAATCCCAGTTTCATTAGGAATGATTGAAAAGCGGGATTATCCTTATTTTGCAAAAGGAATCTTGCTCGGGTTGATTACCGTTCCTGTGGGATGTCTTGCAGGAGGCGTGATTGCTGGCCTTGATTTTGTGATGATTCTTCGCAACTTAATCGTTCCTGTTTTGCTGGCCGTTTTCATTTCCATCGGGTTGTGGAAGCAGAAGGAAAGAATGTTGTACGTTTTTTCTCTATTTGGGAAAGCCGTACAACTAGCGGCTATCATAGGTCTTGCCGCGATAGGGACGGAATCTCTTACAGGATTGGTGATTATTCCGGATATGACACCGATCAATGAAGGTATTCAGATTGTCGGGGCCGTTGCGTTATTTTTGGCAGGTGCATTTCCGATGCTGGCTTTTATTCGGAAAGTATGTGGGAAACCGCTGCGGAGTATAGGAAACAAAGCAGGGATCGATGAGGCATCGACGACAGGTGTGCTGGCATCTTTGGCCCATATCATCCCGATGTTGTCCACATTGAAATATATGGAACCAAGGGGAAAGGTCCTTAATGTAGCTTTTGCTGTCAGTGGGGCATTTGCATTCGGTGGTCACCTTGGATTTGTTGCTGGCATCAACCAGGATGTGGTGTTTGCCGTCGTAGCAGGAAAACTGATCGGTGGCTGCAGCGCCATGATATTGGCTTTGCTGACGACCCCGAAGCATACGGGACGGGACGCCGAATGAAAAGAATCGAGACGAGGTATTCGGCCAATTTATTGCAGAGTGACAATTACCTCTTAAGGAAATAGTGCCGGAGCGAGATCAGATGTATATAAGAGCAAAAGGCAGCAAAAAAATTCCGGCCAGCATAACGGCCGGACCTTTGCTGTTTCAGCGGGTTAACGATTGCTGTGTCTGTTTCAAGAGCCGCAATAAGTCGTCCGCGCGTTGAAGCTGCTGTTTTTCTTCCTCACTGAACCAGCTTGACCGTTGGTGGGCAAGTGCCAATTGTTCTTGTGCATAGGCAAGGTGGTTTTGCGATTCAGTAAACATTGCAGGATCAGTCTGGGCGCGCTCTGTCCAATGCTGTGCCCTTTCGATTGCTGTCGTTGCAGCATCCAGGAGATTATCTTCCTTCATCAAGCTTATCACCTCCGCAGTCAATGGACTTCTTTTGTATCTTCAGCAATGGCTTCATCATACGCATCCATTAATTTAGCCATTTCCTCTTCGGAGACATCGAGCAAAAATTCATCATCGTTTTCATGAAGAATCCGTTTCATTTTAAGTTCATTTTCCGAAGAGTACAGAACGTATTCCTTTTTATCCATTTCGATGACTGCATCGACTGTATATTCCTTTTGGTTACCCGCTTCATCTTCTATGGAGATGGTTTCCATATTTTCTTCTGGCTGTTTCAATTGCATCACCCCTTTGGATTTTCTCTTGTAGTTTTTACTGCCTCGTTTAATTTATGCGAAGGGAAAAACGGTCAGCTTGTTTAAAAGTATCGAAAAAAAGGAAAATTAAAATGAAACAAAAAATGCGAGGAGGATGATTTACTGATGAGTGATGTATTATTTACTGCCCATGCAACAGCAAAAGGCGGAAGAAATGGTCATGTGAAATCCGATGATGGAATCATCGATTTAGATTTAGTCAATCCAGCCGACGATCCTGACTCCAAAGGTTCAAATCCTGAGCAGTTATTTGCTGCCGGTTATTCCGCATGCTTTGATGGAGCGTTGAATTTGGTGGCGGGCAAGCAAAAGAAAGACATCGATTCCACTATTACAGCTGATGTCGATTTCCTCAAAGATTCAGAAGACAACGGCTTTAAAATCGGTGTCACCCTAAACGCTGAGATTAAAGGCGTATCCCAGGATGAAGCCGAAAAACTGGTTGAACAGGCCCACAAAGTATGCCCGTATTCGAAGGCTACCCGAGGAAACATCGAAGTGAAACTGAACACAAAAGCTGTTTAAAAAAATAGAAAAACCAAGAAGTCCAGGCTATTGAGTCTGGACTTCTTAACACGTGACGGCAAGCGTTACAGGCTTAGTGCCTTTTTCGCCAGCTCCATGTCATGCTTAAACAGCTTCTTTAAATCATAAGCCGGGTAGTTTCCTTGTTTATACATGAATTGGAAAACATCGTCATGGAGTTGAATCATCTTATTCAATTGATTGACCAGCACCTTTTTCAAAGCCGGTGTCGCTGTTTCCGTAATAGCGATACTATAGTTCCGTACTGCGGTTTTAGATAAAACCAGCAAGTCTCCTTGAAACAATGTTTCGTCCACTTGTTTTCTTTCTTCCTCTTCCTCTTCCTCTCTTGGTGTTAGCGGATAAAATGCAAGCAGTTCCTCCAAACCGGCTTCCATAAGTTTGATCGCGTTCTGATACAATGCTTTCAATTCCTGACTTTTAATTTTGGGCAGTGTCGTTTTCAATTTCATCAGGCCGATAGAATTAAAGGCTGTGATTTCATGCAATTCAAGTGACTCATGCCAGGCTAACGTTTTATCCATGTTCACAACTCCCCTGTCTAGTTGAATGTCTTTTAATTGTATGCGAATACCCATATATTGGTTCAGCTTTCAGTCGGCATTCCCGGTTGTTTTTGATAAAATGGGATAAAAACCGGGGACAGGCAATAAAGTAGGCATTACTGACGGCGCAAATGGCCTGGCATACTTCCAACCATCTCTGCTGAATAGAGAAATTTCGGTAGGCTTGTTGGGTGTTTGACTGTCACCTCATGTATGTAGTTAACTTAATGACAGTTACATCCTATGGAAAGGGGCTGGTGCGGTGTTGGGGAAAAGAAAAATAGTATTTATAGGGGATAGTATCACAGATAGCGGTCGGCAAGAGGATAGCCAAGGGATAGGATATGGGTACGTTAGACTTATCCATGATTATTTGATGACGGAGTTGAATAATTCTTCTCCTGAAATCGTGAATAGGGGGATGAACGGAAACCGGATCACAGATTTGGCTTCAAGATGGAAGCGGGACGTCATCGACCAACATCCGGATTTTCTCTCCATTTCTATCGGTATAAACGATGTATGGCGGCAGTTGGATCATCCGGCAAAGGAACAGGTTTATCCGGATAGATTTCACGACATCTATAGGCAGCTGCTTGATTCGTTAAAGCCTTCAAGAACTATCCCGATTTTGATGGAACCGACCATCATAGAAGAAGATCCGGATTCTCCCGGCAACCAGAAACTCAAGCCATATGTGGAAATTGTCCGCCGGCTGGCAAGACAGTATGACGGGGTCTTGGTCCCGACTCATCATAAGTTCACGGCTTTTTTGACCAGCAATTCCAAAGAAAAGCTGACAACGGACGGGGTGCATATGACATCCCTTGGAAATATGCTTATGGCGAAAACATGGCTTCAAACGGTCTTGAAGCAATTACAGGAGGAAGATAGATGTTCAAAATAAGACTAGGTAGTCCGGAAGATTTTGAAGGGCTTTTGGAGATATACAAAGAACTTCAACAGCGGAGGGCTGCTGCGAAACCGGAATACTTTAAACAAAACCTGTCGCCGATTAATGCGCAAGATCTTTCGGAAATAATTGCGGATGACCGTAAACGGTTATATGTAGTAGAAAAAGCGGGAGCCATACAGGCATTTACTATTTTCAAGGGCGAAAAACAGGAGGAAACAGCTTTATATAAGGAACGCCGGATTATTAAGGTTGAAGAGTTATACATTAAACAAGATCAGAAATACAAAGGGATCGACCAATATTTGTTTGAAAAAATCAAGAAGTTTGCTTCCAGCATCCAGGCTACGGAAATCGAGCTGGAGCTTTGGGAAGATGATCTGGAAATGATCGATTATTACGAAGAAAGACTGGAACTGATTCCGAAAACGAGAACAATGGTTTTTCCGATCAGCAGTCTGGGGGGAGAATGATATGACACAAGGGACAACCAGGATGTTGTTTATCGGAGCCGGTAGAATGGCGCAGGCTATCATCGGCGGCTTATCAGGAAATCGACGGTTTGCCATTACCGCATCCAATAATGGCAATCAAGGACGGCTTGAATATGTGGAAGGGGTCTATGGAGTTTCCGTATCAGAAGATTGGCGGGAGGAAGTAAGCCATTCTGACATCATTCTATTGGCCATGCCTCCCGAAACCCATCCAGGGCTGTTAAAGGACTTGGCCGGACTGCTTGACAAGCAGCTGGTGATAACAGTAGCCGCGGGTATTTCTCCGTCTTACATGGAAGGAGTTCTCCCAGTAGGGACTCCTGTCGCTTGGGTCATGCCGAATACGGCAGCGAAGCTGGGTGAATCAAGCACTTTGTATGCCACGGGGAAACATGTCGACCAGCATCATAAACAGCTTCTGGAAGAAATTCTGGAGGGAATAGGGGCATTCGAAAATGTTACGGAGGAGCAGCTTTATGAATTGACTGCAATCACCGGCAGTGCACCTGCCTTCATTTATCGGATCGCAGAGTCCTTGAAAAACCAGGCTGCGGCTGTCGGTATATCTGAACAACAGGCAAGAAAGCTTGTAGCCCAGATGATCGCAGGTTCTGCTGAAATGCTGAAGACGGGCGAAGACCCGGCTGAATTGGCTGATCAGGTTGCAACTCCGGGAGGTTCGACTGCCGCTGGTTTGAATCTGTTGGACAATCATGATATCGACCGGCTTATGCAGCAAGCAATCACTGCGTGCAGGGAAAAAAGCAGACAGAATCATTGATCAAATAGAAGGAACAAGAAGAGGCAGGACGTAATCTAAATCTTCCAGGAAGAAGCGAACGATAGAGGTGAATAGCAGATGCCGATAGCAAAGGGGTTTGCTATAATGTAGCGTATGGATGCTAGGTAAGAAAAAATCATTGTCATCAAGTGTTGAAGGGACGATATATATTTGAAGAGGAAAGGAGGAAGAGAATGAAATTTTTACGGAATTTGATTATCACGGCTGCTATTTTAGCGGTTGTCGGATATGGAATTTACCATATCGCCGCCGGGGTGATTGCGGATAAAGTGGTCGACCAGGTCGAACAGGAACTTTATCCTGGCGGAGATGTGGAGGCGGTGAAACAGTCGATCGACAATAATCCTGAGTTACAGGAATTCCTTGCAGATGCTCCGCAAATTGACCGAAGTCAATTACCTTTCACGACCAAGGAAGGGGCAGTTAAAAATCTGATCAAGAAGTTCAGTGTCGGTGAAATTCAGGAGTTAAGCGAGACGGTCAACGGTGACATGACACAAGAAGAACAAATGGCTTTGCTTGAAAATATCGAGAAAAAGCTTTCCCCGGAAGAATTGAACGCAATTAAAGTTGTTATGTATGAGGAATTGAATAAATGAAAATCGACCGTATCGGCATCGGCTGCGATACGGTCGATTTTTTGGTGTGAGAAAATGGTAAATTTAATTGCAGTGGATAATTATTGGCGGAACCGCCTCGTCCAACTTCCGCGTCAGGACGGGAAGGGTGTTCTTAAACTAACTTATTGCGCGCTGCGCCCAATCCAGCGATGACCATAAACACTGACACGGCAAGGATAGTGGAAATCGGTAAGTTCCACCTTCCTGTGGCATCGACGAGGAGCCCGATAAAGAATGGGCCCGCTGCAGCCAGCAAATAGCCAAAGGACTGAGCCATCCCGGAAAGTTCGGCTGCTTGTTTTGCGTTAACAGCCCGCATGCTTAAAAAGGCGAGTGCCAGACTGATGCTGGCACCGAGAGCGAAACCGATAAAGGTAATCCAAACAATCAGCAGCCAAAAAGATCCACCGGCCAATAGACCGCCATAACCTAAGACGGCAAAGAAGCCGATCAGCAGAATGATTCCCTGCTGGTTTTTGAACTTATCTGCTAAAATCGGAGCAACAAATGTAGCGGGAAGGCTGATAAACTGCATATATGACAACAGCCAGCCGGCAGTTCCGATCGTCAATCCATAATTATGGAGGATTTCAGGCAGCCAGGAGATGGTCACATAAAAGAGAAACGATTGCATGCCCATGAACAAGGTCACCTGCCATGCGAGCGGTGATTTTGTCAGGTGTGCTGCCGATGGTTCGAAATATTGTTGTTCCGGCTGCTCGTTTTTTTGTGTATGTAAATAAATCGACCAAACCCCGATACCGATGAAAGCCAGGACCACCCAACTGACAAGTGAAAGCTGCCATCCCAGTTGCAAGCTGTCAGCCAACGGTATGCTTAGACCGGAAGCAAGCGCTGCAAAGGAGGCCATACAAGTGGAGTAGACACTCGTCATAAGGCCCACTTTTTCCGGGAATTTTTCTTTGATCAACCCGGGCAACAGTACATTACAAACCGCAATTCCCAGCCCTACCAAACTGGTTCCGATATAAAGGGTAGGCGTGTAGGCAATCGACCGGCTTATGATTCCGATGATCAACAAAAGAAGTCCTAGTCGCAAAGCGCGGCCGCTGCCGATACGATTGCTAAGCCGGGGAGCGATTGGGGACATTGCCGCAAAAGCTAGAAGCGGCAAGCTGGTGATCATCCCGGCTCCCCAGTTGGCCAGGCCGATATCATCGCGGATCCTTCCGAGCAATGGTCCGACAGAAGTGATTGCCGGTCTTAAGTTAAAGGCTATCAGAATAATCCCCGCAATGAGCAGGAAACGACCCGCAGGTTTTGCCGCATATCTGGATTTTGTATTCATATGTAAAATCGATCTCCTTCTAAAATCAGGCCATTTTTCATGGCGGATGTTTTCTTTTGAATGTTGGAACATATGTATAAAAGTATAGAAGAAGTAAGGTCGTTCATCAAAGAAAAATGATTTGCCCGCCGAATTACTGATCCGTCGTCGGGATGGCTTCATAAAGTTTTTTTGTTTCCAAGAAGCGGGCATTTTCGCTGTCTGTTCCCATGATAACGGATAGGTACCGGGAATTGCCGCGTTTTATCGTTCCGGTAAAACAATACCCTGCGGCATCTGTATAACCCGTTTTCAACCCATCGACGCCTGGGTAGCTGATTTTTTCCGTATCCATTTCAGGAAGCATGACATTGGTGTTATAATAAGTAGTACTATCATGGCTGCCGTGTGAAACCGTATCATCGGCTAGCGAAGATATTTCCAGGATTTCCGGGTGCTTGTTCAGAAGCGCCAAACCTAACGTGGCTACATCTTTTACAGACATAGCATTATCGGTATGCTCCAGATTTTCGTAGCGATAGGCACCTAAATCTTGATTGTTCAGTCCCGTACTATTGACGAAAACAGAGTTATCCATTCCGAATGTTTTGGCTGTATCATTCATGCTGCTGACAAATTCTCGCTCGCTGCCAGCTACAGCTTCAGCAAGCGCGATAGCAGCTCCGTTGGCGGAGTGAATGGCTGTTGCGTGGAAAAGTTCTTCCACGGAATAGGTAAGGTCTTTTCTTAGTAAAATCGAAGAGTAGCCAGGAGTATTAGAAATCGTGTAAGCATAATCACTGATGGAAATTTGTTGATCCCAGGTTAGTTGTTCCTGGTCGATTGCTTCCAGGACGAGGTATTCGGTCATCATTTTTGACATGCTTGCTACAGGGAGCGATTGATTGATTTGTTTTTCGTATAATATTTGGCGGGTATCTGCATTGACCAATATGGCAGCCTTTGCATGAAGTTGAAGGTCCGGAAAAAGGACTTCCTCTTCCACATGGAAAGAGGAGCCCTGGTGTACGACCTTTGTCGACTTTTCTTTCTCTTGTTCATCGGGGCTTTCGCCGTAGATCGAGATTGCGATAAAGCTGGCAATCAGCAGAAGAAAAACAAAAATGAGTGTGTACGTAAATGCTTTCATTTAAATTACCTCCATGAATAAAGACGACACAAAAAGCGAATAGTCTACAAAAAATATACTGAAAGTTTTTGACCTGGCGATATAAAATGGTGACAAGAACGAACTGCAGTTTTTCCACTCGTGCTTGATTACATTAGTTAAGGTGCTTTGCCTAGTTAAGATAAAAGGAAGAGCGTCGCATAATATCCCGCGATTTGCTTCCTGCAAAAAAGGTTGGGGAGATAAATGAATAACAGTAGCTTGAAACATGAAGTGCTATCCTGGCTGAAAACTATTTTGGTGGCACTAACAGTTGTCATCGTATGCCGTCATTTTTTGATTACGCCATCGATTGTGGAAGGTGAGTCGATGATGCCGACTTTGCATGATGGTGATCGTATCATCCTCAGCAAAATAGGAAAAGTTGAACGGTTCGATGAAATTGCCTTTCAGGCACCCGACTCTGACGATGCTTATGTAAAACGGGTCATCGGCCTGCCGGGCGACAAAGTCGAAATGAAGGAAGATGTCCTTTATATCAATGACAAGCAAGTGGATGAACCGTACTTGGAAGAATACAAAAAAAGTTTATCGCAAAGCCAGTATCTCACAAACGATTTTACACTGAAAGAGATTGCCGGCAAAAGCACTGTACCGGAAGGCTGCCTTTTCGTTCTGGGAGACAATCGACTGGTCAGCAAAGATAGCAGATACTTTGGATTCATCAAAGATGAAAGCGTCATCGGCGATGTCAAATTGAGGATATGGCCATTAGAAGCCATCGGCATACCCGAATAAAAAAGGGGGCGGTTCCAAAAGTCTTTCACCGACTTATGGAACCACCCCCTTTCTAATGGACACTTCCGAAGGGAATTTGGCCGAAACAGGAGAATGGGGGTCAGTCCCCACAAAGGGACAATACGAGATAGATTTGTAAAGATAGTGAAAATGGGGCCAGTCCCCGAAAGGCGGATTCGTCAACATATAGTAAGTTTATACGTCATTTCGAGTGTATATGGTGGTTCACGGGCGGCCGCGTGTATAGATGGGGTCTGTCCCCGAAGCCCGGTCCTGGAACATGTCGGTGGGATTTCTGGGGTTGATGGGGACTGACCCCGTTTATTTTTTGGGGGGATTGGGATAATAAGGTTATCTTGATGGAGAGTTGGGTGAGATGATGGAATATAATCAGGGTTATATGCCTGGTGAGGTGGTCTATGTGATCATCCGGAATCCGCATGTGCAAGGGGTGGCCAATGTGCAGGAGGCTGCCGTCGTGGCTGATCCGGAAAATGGAAATGAACTGGCGTTGTTTTTGTATGATACATACTATCCCTTGACGGAAGAAGTGGCGGTGTACCGCTCGGAACAGGAAGCAGAACATGCATACCAGGCTGCGTTTGGTACCGAGGATTCGGAGGGGTTGCATGGTTAAACCTTTTGTCCCGCAGTTGGTATATGTGGAACCGAAGGCCATGGAGTATCCCCTTGGCCGCGAACTTGTCGATAAATTTAACGGGATGGGGATCGAAATCCGGGAAACGACCTCCCATAATCAGGTCCGCAATTTGCCGGGTGAAAACGATTTTCAGAAGTACCGCAATGCAAAATCCACCCTCGTTGTAGGGATAAGAAAGACACTGAAATTTGATACCTCCAAGCCTTCTGCTGAATATGCGATTCCGTTCGCGACGGGGTGCATGGGGCACTGCCATTATTGTTACTTGCAAACGACGATGGGCAGCAAGCCGTACATCCGGACTTATGTCAACACCGAGGAAATTTTTGACGCAGCGGAAAAATACATGCGTGACAGGGCGCCTGAATTTACGCGATTCGAGGCTTCCTGTACTTCGGATATCGTCGGGATTGATCACCTGACCCACACGTTGAAACGGGCAATCGAGTATTTTGGAAAATCGACTTACGGGAAACTTCGCTTTGTGACCAAGTTTGCCCATGTCGATCACCTTCTGGATGCCGAACATAACGGCAGGACCAGGTTCCGATTCAGTATCAATGATGATTATGTAATCAAGTACTTTGAACCGGGGACCTCAAGACTTGCCGAGCGGATCGGAGCAGCGGTCAAAGTGGCAGAGGCCGGTTATCCGCTCGGTTTTATCGTTGCGCCGATTTACTTGCATGAAGGCTGGCAGGAAGGCTATCCGGAAATGCTGGAAAGGCTGGCAGATGCACTTCCATCTTCCGCAAAAAAAGATCTGACATTCGAACTGATCCAGCATCGGTTTACGCAGCCCGCTAAACGGGTCATTGAAAAAAATTATCCGATGACCAAACTGGAGTTGGACGAATCAAAGCGAAAATGGAAATGGGGCAGGTATGGTATTGGCAAGTACGTCTATAAGGACGAGGAACAGGAAGAAATGAAAGATGTATTGAAGTCGACCATCCACAAGCTTTTTCCAAAGGCAACAATCGAATATTTCACATGATCGTGGCTTGTTTGACATTATGGTCCATTCATGTTTTAGTGAAAGTAGTTAAATATTTTGGAAGTCCACTAGGGGCGCCTGTAAGGCTGAGATAAGGAATAACCTTGGTCCCTTAGAACCTGAACTGGTTAGTACCAGCGTAGGAAAGTGGAGACGGGATACGTATATCTATGGATAAACCTTACCAAGATTGTATAAACCGCTCCAGTTTTCTGGAGCGGTTTTTTTGCGTTCCGGGAACTGTGCGGCTGACTGCACACTATTTCTCCGATATGGACTCCCCTCCATTTCCCAGAGGTTCCGGACTTCCTCCAAAAAAAGGGAGGAGTTTTTACCATGACATTTTCCGAACAGTTGAGAAAACAGGCAGATGAAGTTTTCAAAGGAATCCTGCAGCATCCTTTTATAAGGGGAATAGCCGCAGGAACTGTACCAAAGCAGGCTTTGATTCACTATGTAAAAGCAGATTATGAATATTTGTCTGCATTCAACCGAATATACGGCCTGGCGATTTCGAAGTGTGAGGACAGGTCCGACATGGTTTTTTTCCAGGAACAAATCGGGTTCGTCCTCAACAGTGAAATTCATCCGCATGAGAATTTTTGCAGGGTGGCAGGGGTGAACTATGAAGAACTGCAAGGAAGCCCGCTTCCGCCCACAGCAGATCACTATGTCGCCCACATGAGCAAAGCCGCCTACAGCGGAACGATGGGTGAAACCCTGGCAGCATTGCTTCCATGTCCATGGACTTATCTGGAAATCGGTTTGGCATTGAAGGAAGAAAAACAGCCTGACAATTCCCATCCGTTTTATGAATGGATTTCTTTTTATGCAGACGGAGAAATTGCAGAAGTCACTCATGAATTATGCAGGAAAATCGACCGCTGGGCAGCCAATGCCAGTGAACGGGAGAAACAAAAAGCGGCCCAGGCCTTTTTGAAAAGCTGCCTGTTGGAATACAACTTTTGGGAAATGGCCTATACACAGGAAGCATGGCCATTCTCTGTGCTTACCAATCAACAGATCCAGCCGTTGCATTAAAACTGAAAAAAGGGGGGAACCGCATGATTGCAAGTGCTTTGACCATTGCCGGAACAGATCCAACTGGAGGAGCCGGCATACAGGCAGATTTGAAAAGTTTCCAGGAAAGAGAAGTATACGGGATGAGTGTGGTCACCTCTGTAGTGGCCCAAAACACCATGGGAGTCAAGGATGTCCAGCATTTGTCAGTCGATTTTATCGAAAAACAGCTGGATGCCGTATTTGAGGATATCACTCCCGATGCGGTAAAAACGGGAATGATTGCTACGAGCGATATGATGGAACTGATAGCAGATAAATTGATAAAACGACAGTCTCCATATGTAATCGACCCGGTCATGGTGGCCAAGAGCGGTCACGCTCTGATGGAAGAGAAATCAAGACAGACGGTCAGGGATAAATTGATTCCTTTGGCTACTATTGCGACGCCGAACATTCCGGAAGCGGAAATGCTGGTCGAGTTTCCGATAAGAAATCTTTCAGATGCCAAGCGGGCAGCCAAGCTGATTGTGGAAGAGCTTGGAGCCGGAGCTGCAGTTGTGAAAGGTGGACATTTATCGGGAGAAGCTATTGATGTTTTATATGACAAACAGGAATATCATTTGTTTCAGTCGCCAAGGGTGGATACCAAGCATACCCATGGAACGGGCTGTACATTTTCTGCGGTCATCGCATCCGAGCTGGCAAAAGGAAGAGAAATATACGAAGCGGTTTCGACAGGCAAGGAATTCATCACCGCAGCGATTCATCATACCTTGGGAATCGGCAAGGGTAACGGTCCGACCAACCATTGGGGTTACCGGATACACGGGCTTCCCGGCCTGAAGGAAGGAGTGGAGTCCAATGAATGAGAATACCAGTTTACTAACGAACGTGAGAGATAAGCAACCGTTGATCCACAATATCACCAACCAAGTCGTCACCAATTTCACGGCAAATGGGCTGCTGGCCATGGGGGCTTCCCCCGTCATGGCCAATGCGGAAGAAGAAGCCGCTGACATGGCAGTAATAGCCGACGCGCTAGTATTGAATATCGGCACGCTGACTGCATCGCAGGTAAATGCGATGATCAAGGCAGGACAGGCAGCAAATCAAAAGGGGATTCCAGTCGTGTTTGATCCAGTAGGAGTCGGAGCAACCTCCTATCGTAACATGATTGCCTTGAGAATCCTGGAAGAAATCGATGTATCATTGATTCGTGCCAATGCAGGGGAAATTGCTTTTCTGGCCGGGGCAGATGCAGAAATGAAAGGTGTTGACTCAGCTTTTCAAGGTGATGCCCAAAAGATAGCAGTTGAGGCCGCGAAGCAGCTGGAAACAGCTGTGGTGCTTACTGGAGAACAAGACATCATCACGGATGGAGAAACTATATATGTAAGCAGGAATGGCCATCAATTGCAGACGAAAATTACCGGGGCAGGATGCCTGCTCAGTTCAGTGATTGCTGCCTTTTTAGCAGTGGGAAGAGAAAAACTGCCAGTCGCTGGAGCTGCTGTCAGCTATTATGGGGCAGCTGCCGAAATGGCCGCTTCCATGAGTGATGGACCGGGCAGTTTTCAGCGAGCATTTCTTGATTGCCTGTATCGGTTGGATGAGAAAGGGTGGCTGGAAAAAATGCAGTTGAAACAGGTGGATGGATAACGGATGCTCTTACGTCAGTCTTTACAAGTCTACTTTATCATGGGAAGTAATAATTGCACCGGAAATCCGTTAGCCGTTTTGGAGCAGGCGTTAGCCGGCGGCATAACCATGTTTCAGTTTAGGGAAAAGGGCCGGGGGGCAAAGACCGGTATAGATAAACAATTGCTGGCTTTGCAAATGAAAGAGTTGTGCCATCGACACCATGTCCCATTTATTGTGAACGATGATGTGGATTTGGCCATCGACGTGGGTGCGGACGGAATACATGTAGGTCAGGAAGATGAACCGATTGACTCCGTCCGCCGCCGTTGTCCAGGCCACTTTATTGTCGGAGTGTCGGCAACCAATCTGAGAGAAGCCCGTGAAGCCGACTCCGCAGGGGCAGACTATATTGGTGCCGGACCAGTTTTTGCTACTGCCACCAAACACGATGCCAAGGCACCTATCGGTATAGAAGGCTTGTCCCGGATTAGAAGGTTGATCGGCAACACACCGCTTGTAGCAATAGGCGGCATTCATGAAAAAAATGCAGAAGAGGTGATCATGGCCGGGGCGGACGGTATATCGGTCATTTCGGCAATCAGCAGAGCGGGGAATTCCTTGACAGCAGCACAGCAGTTAAAACTCCGGACGACTGTAACCGAATAGGGTTCTGTGTGAAAAAAGCATGATGCCACTGCAAAGGCTGCTTTTTCCCATCCAAAGCAGAGGGTTATTCATTTCGTAAATTGGCGTTTGATGATAAACTGAAGGGTAGTGAAGTTGCCGACAGTGGCAGCATGTAGTGAAGGAGGGTGCGAAAATGCGCTTGCAGGACAAAAAGGTCATTGCACTCGTTGCCCATGATTTCGAAGATCTGGAACTGTGGTATCCGATTCTTCGTCTTCAGGAAGAAGGAGCGACCGTGCATTTAGTCGGGGAAAAAGCCGGCGAAAAATACATTGGAAAATATGGAGTCCCTGCGATCTCGGATTATGCCTATGCTGATATAAAAGCAGAAGATTACGATGCAATCCTCGTTCCGGGAGGATGGGCGCCAGATAAAATCCGTCGCTTCCCAGAAGTATTGGAAATGCTTCGGCACATGGATCATTATGAAAAGCCGATCGGTCAGATATGCCATGCCGGCTGGGTGTTAATTTCCGCAGATATTGTCAGGGGAAGAAACGTCACCAGTACGCCTGGCATCAAGGATGATATGACAAATGCGGGCGGTAATTGGCAGGACTTACCGGTAGTTGTAGATGGACATATCGTTTCAAGCCGCCGTCCGCCGGATTTGCCTCCATATATGAAGGAGTTTGCTGATTTACTTGCCGATTCCTGATAGAAAGCGGGCTGTACAAGTTGTTGTGCAGTCTTTTTTCATCTTCTTGAATTTTCCTGAGCCGGTGGATTTACGGTGAAACCTGTGACTGAACGGAAGGGAGGTTAACGTCATAGATATTGTCATTTGGATTTTGATTGCAGCTAGTTTTCTACTAAGTTTTGCCGGAATTATTTTCCCGTTGATTCCGGCTCCCCTAATGCTCTGGATCGGCTTTTTGCTGTATTTTTTCTTTATGGACGGCGAATTATCGATACTGTTTTGGATTGCCATGGTGGTACTAACAGTCATCCTGATTGTATCGGACATCATTGCCAATAGCTATTTCGTGAAAAAATATGGCGGTTCCAAGTGGGGAGAAAGAATTGCAGCTGTTGGAGTAATTGTCGGTTCCTTTATCATTCCGCCGTTCGGAATCATCATCGTTCCGTTTGTCGCCGTGTTCTTGACGGAAATCATCCAACAGAAAACGACTGAACAGGCATGGAGGGCTTCGCTAGGTTCTTTGATGGGATTTCTCGGAGGAGCTGCAGCCAAAGTCGTCATTCAGTTAATCATGATTATTTGGTTCTTTTTTGCTATTTGATAAAAAGCAGCCTTTCATCGCCGGCTCGGCGGGAGGCTGCTTTTTATCATCGTTATACTTCTGTCTCCCTCGAGGTCTAAGCTTGCCGGGAGCACCGAGGCGTCCCGTGCATTTTAGACATAACGGGATTTCTGTAGACGATAATCCAATACATAGTTGCCAAAAGGGATGAAAGCTACCAGCAGGGAGCCGAACAGCCACTTGAACGCCCAGCGGATTTTAATTGTCGTATAGGCTATGACCAGCAGGTACACGACAAAGAAAAAACCGTGAAGGGAGCCGACCAGGGTGACTACCTCCGGGAAGCCTGCTATGTATTTCAATGGCATGGCGATAAACAAAAGGACGACAAGAGAAGTTCCTTCGATCATGCCGAATATCCGGAACAGTCGAATTGGGGAGTTCAACATGCGATACCTCCATTCCAAACATGTTTTCTTCTTTAGTATAATAGATAAAAGGATGCTAAACTATAGATTGCCGAATGTTCTGCATAATTTCATCAAAACAGAGGAGAGAATACGTTGAAAAATATATTGCCGTTGATCCTGCCGACTTTTTTGATCGTTTTTGGGGTCACTAGCTATCTGACCACCGAGTTGGCGGCGGGAGCACTTATCATCTTGTTGATTGGCATGATCGTATTTTTAGTCGAGTTACGATACATAAGAAAAGGCAGGCCGAGGTATCGGACAGCTATTACGTTATGGACAGCGGGTATTGTTTATTTAATGTTCGTCGTTGTGGAACAATACCTCTATGGAAAAGTGTTTAATTATTTCTTTGCGACCGTTCTCGCAATAGGTGCAGGCGTTATTGTCAATGTATTGATGCGGGACGGAAATGGGAATTAGATGACAGAAAGGAGAATCGACCATGATTGCACGAGTACTGACGGTTGCTGGATCTGCGGCACAAGGCAGTGCGGGTATCCAGGCCGACTTGAAAACATTTCAGGAACGGGACGTCTATGGCATGGCTGCCATTACAGCCATTGTCGCCAACAATCCCGTCACCAGTGAAGGAATGTTCACCAATTCGCTGGAAGCGATAGAAGCGCAGTTTTATACAGCAGTTAAAAATGTCGGAGTGGATGGTGTGAAAACCGGTATGTTGTTTACGAAAGAGATCATCAGTCTGGTTGTCCGACTCCTTGAAAAAAATGCCCCCGCAAGTTTGGTGGTGGACCCCGTCATGATCGGTAAAATGGGGTCGCAGCTTTTAAAAGATGACGCAATTGAAGAAATGAGGGAGAGGCTGTTTCCGCTTGCTACCGTTATCACCCCTAACTTGCATGAAGCGGAAAGAATAATGGAGAGCGGTCCGATTACCAGTAAAGAAGAGATGAAACATGCTGCAAAATCGCTCCACCGCTTTGGGGCGGATTATGTCATCATCAAAGGTGGTGCTCTACCGGAAGATGCAGTCGATATCCTGTATGATGGAAATGGATTTATGGAGTGGGAGCAGCCGCGCATCGATACCATTCATACGAGTGGAGCAGGCTGCAGTTTCTCGGCAGCGATTGCCGCAGAACTGGCCAAGGGAGCTGCTGTGGAGCAGGCGGTGAACACAGCCAAGGCTTATGTCACTGCTGCGATCGAGCATGCCCTCGATTTTGGCAAAGGAATAGGGTCCACTTATCACGCAGCATATCGAAAACACCGGGCCCGATAATTGTCATTCTGTGTTTCAGAGTATTTATACTGCAGGCGTTAGCCGGGGCCGCGCACAATCCGACACACGATAAGTCGTTAAATGAAAAGTTCCTTTTCTTAGAATTAGTGCATTTTACAATGAAACCTTTTAAGCTGCAGTTATGTTCTAAGGTTAGGAAAGATAAGGGTGTGCTAATGGCTATGACCCCCTTTTTACAATCTTAAACAAACGTTTGACCGACTATTCTCGGAATCTAGCTATTTTTTTGTCCAGTGGAAGGAAATAGTAATTTTATTGAAACCTCTGGAAAGGCGAATACGTACAAGAAGGAAGAACGGATTACAAATGGAGGTGTCCAGTAAGTGGCAGCAGAGCCAGCAATGAAATTAATCGACTTAAAGAAAGATATCGGTAAAAAGCAAATAATCAAAGGGTTGACGTTTGATATAAACCCAGGTGAAGTATTCGGTTTTCTTGGGCCGAATGGAGCCGGGAAAACGACGACAATCCGGATGATGGTCGGGCTGATGAAAATTAGCGAAGGGGATGTGGTGATCAAAGGAAGTAGTATCAAATCCAACTACAAGGATGCTATTCGACATGTGGGAGCAATCGTGGAAAATCCAGAAATGTATCCCTTCATGAGCGGTTGGAAAAACCTTCTCCACTACGCAAGAATGATGTCTGGCATCACCGAGGAGCGGATCAAGGAGGTTGTTTCCCTAGTAGGATTGGAGAAGGCGATCCATGAAAAGGCCGGTAGGTACTCCCTTGGGATGCGTCAACGGTTGGGGATCGCCCAAGCCTTGTTGCATCGACCGTCGGTTTTGATTCTTGATGAACCAACCAACGGACTCGACCCGCATGGCATTAGAGAAATACGTCAATACATCCGGAGTTTGGCGGAAAAAGAAAACGTGGCTGTCATTGTCTCCAGTCACCTGCTTTCCGAGATAGAAATGATGTGCGACCGTATTGGTATTATTAAGAATGGGGAACTTGTCGCAATTGAAACAGTCAAAGGACTGACAAAAACAGACGAAGATCTGATACATATTGAAGCTGTGCCGCTTGACCGGGCAAACGAGCTTCTGCGCCAGACGTTACAGCTCGAACCAACCGTGGAAGAGGAGAATATAAAACTGACAGTAAAACGGGAGGAAATTCCGAGTATTGTAAAATGTCTGGTAGAAGGGCAAGTGGATGTATTCGGTGTACAAGTGCAACGCTCGACACTTGAAGATAAATTTTTAGATGTGATTGGGGAGAATGCGATTGAGTAATTTTTTCAAGCTCGTCTATAACGAGCAAGTGAAACTTTATGCCAGAAAGTCTACCTGGATCATGTTCGGAATCCTTGCGGCTATCATACTGGGTGTGGCCATTCTCGGTAAAACGGTAGGAAATGTGGACGAAGCGCAGTATGGCGATGACTGGCGTCAGCAATTGGAACAGGAAAACGCCGAAATTGCCGAGGGAAGCAGTGAGGAAGAGGTCGCCAATCATTGGGGTATACAGGAAAACAACTACTATTTGGATAATGACATTAAACCTTTAGAGTATGACGCGTGGCAGTTTGTGGTGGAAAATGTGATGTTGTCCGCTCTGTTGAGTCTCTTTACCATCATCGTAGCTGCAGGGATCATTGCCCATGAGTTTCGATGGGGAACCGTCAAGCTATTGTTGATCCGGCCGGTTGCCCGGACTAAAATCTTGTTTGCTAAATATGCATCCGTTTTGTTGTTTGCCTTTACATCGCTTGTGTTTTTGCTTGTGTTTTCCTGGATAACAGGGGCGATATTTTTCGGGGTCAATGGCGCGAATCCTTTGCTGGTGATCCAAAACCAAAATGAATATACGCAAATCGCTGCTTGGGCAGAGATGGGCCGTTCCTATGGATTGCAATTGATCAACCTGGTGATGATGGCCACTTTTGCATTCATGATTTCTTCGATTTTCCGAAACAGCGGTTTGGCAATCGGCTTTGCGATTTTCCTGATGATGGCCGGGAATTCCATCATAGGCTTTTTCATGCAATACGATTGGGCCAAATATATTTTATTCGCAAACACAAACTTGGAACAGTATTTTAGAGGAACACCACTGATCGAAGGCATGACATTGTCGTTTTCAATTGGTGTCCTGATTGTTTACTATGTTATTTTCATGGTCCTGTCCTGGTTGTTTTTCACAAAACGGGACGTAGCGGGACATTAAAGAATTCAAAAAGAGGAGGAAATGGAGATGAAACGAACAGCAGAAATTGCACTTGGGGTTATCGGAGCTATCCTGTATGCTCTTTTCACATTCTTCGGAATAGTATTGATGACTTTGAAAGGTAACGATGAATTTATTCAGGAAATGGAAAATGCGTTTGCGGAGCAGGGAATGGATAATATGGGGAGCATCTCTGAGATGATTTCCGGCGGAAGCTGGTACTTGATCATCGTTTCGCTGGTGGCAATTATTCTGGGAATTGTAGCCCTCGTATTTTTGAAGGGGAATAAAAAGCCTAAAGCCGCAGGAATCATATTGATTATCACCGCTGTCTTATCTTTCGTTTTGTTTATGGGAATGAGTCTGATTCCGGCGGTGTTGTACTTGATCGCTGGTATTATGGCCTTGGTAAGGAAGCCCAAAACCCCGATAACAGCCTGAACGGTCGTTGTAGGACAAAGACAAGCGACTGGGAAAAAAGCATCGTAACCAATAAAAACCGAACGATTTATAAAATTCGTTCGGTTTAGCTTTTGTCCCGCTCTGTTTGTTTCTGCTTGGGATTCGCTTATTTCAGTTTGTATAAGTCAGTCCTACGGTCACTGTATATCGGAATCGTAGCCCTGATTTTCTCTACTTCGTTCAAATCAACGGTTCCCGTCAATATCGTTTCCTCCTGTCCTGCCTCGCCAAGAATTTCACCCCATGGACCGATAATCATCGAATTACCGCCAAACTCGTTATTCGGATCAGATCCTGCGCGATTGCAGGCAACCACAAAGCATTGATTTTCGATAGCCCGGCTGATAAGGAGAGCACGCCAATGATCAATACGCTGCTTCGGCCATTCAGCGACGACATAGAGAACCTTTGTGTCATCCAGCATGTGCGTTCGGATCCATTCAGGGAAACGGATATCATAACAAATAACTGCTGCGCTCTTCTGGTTTTCTAATATAAACGTTCCGTCACTGTTACCTTCTATTAAATATTTTTCTTCATCCATCAAACGGAACAGATGAGCTTTGCTATATTGCTTGATAACATTTCCGGTGCGGGCAACAACTATCAAGGTATTGCTTGTTGCTTCCCCGACCCTGTTGGCTACCGAGCCTGCTATCATATTAATGTCCAGTTCCTTTGCCAATCTGCTCAGAAATGCAATCGTCACATTGGCGCCTTCATCCGCTATTTCATCGAGCCGTGTCAGGTCATACCCGGTTGTCCAAAGCTCGGGGAGCAGGATGGTATCCGGCGCGCTTTTTTCCACCGCTTCCCTAATCAGTTTTTCCGCATGCCGGAAATTGGTTTGCGGATCACCGAAAGCGATATCCATTTGGATTAGTGCATAGGTCTGCTTCATGATTGGGTCCCCTTTCTTATTATGAATACGGAGTCGCATTCACCAGCCACTCTTCCAGCTGTTGAATGCCGGCTGTCACCTGTTGCGCGTCCGTTATATGCATGAAATGAATCGACTCTCCCGGGGCTGTAGCAGCAGCGGCAATCGTTTCTACTGCATTCTTCCGTTCCGGATCGATCCCTAAATCGGACAAGCTGACTGGCAATCCCAGCTCCCGATAATGCGGAAGGAGTCTTTTGATTTCCTCCGGTCGTCCTTCTAACGCTAATTGAACCAGGATACCATAGGCAACTTTGTCACCGTGAAGAATCGAGTGGGTTTCCGGCAAATGGGTCAATCCATTGTGGATGGAATGAGCCCCGGAGATGCGGCCGTATTGGTCACCGAAGCCTCCCACCATTCCTCCAGCCATAATGATTGTTTCAACAGTCCGTTTAAATGAATCAGTGATTGTACCTGCCTCGAGTGCCTTCAGTGCTTCTCTACCTTCTCTAAGCAAAGTATCCCGACAAAGACGGGCAGCCTGCAACGCGATTTCCAATGGAACCTCCTTTGTCGGAAGATCACGTGTCAGTACATCTGCCTCATACCATTTGGCGATAGTATCCCCTATGCCCGCCCGCAAAAAGGATGACGGCGACTCGATCAGTATGTTCGGCTCGACAAGCACCAGCCAGGTGCTTCGGGGAAAAACGGTGTACTCCTCGAAGTTCCCCTCCAAGTCATAAAATACACTAAGCGGTGTCCAGGCTGCGCAGTTCGATGCCAAGGTCGGAATCAAGATCACCGGCAGTCCTGTTCGGCTTCCGGCCGCTTTTGCCAAATCCAAAATCTTACCCCCGCCTATTCCGATAATGAACTCGGAACTCTCTTCAAGCGCTGTCTTGCCAATTCGATCCGCTTCTTCATGTGTACAATCATTTTGATAGGATATGTAAGTCATCGGTACTCCGGGATCGACAAAGTGACGCTTCGCTGCTTCCCACGATTTTTCGCCATGCAGCAGCAGCCCGAGAGAAAATCGCTGTTCCGCGATTTTTTCAGGAAGTAATTCCAGTACCCCTTGATAGCAATGATAGATGGCAGGAGCGCCTTGAACTTGGATTGAACTCAATGTAAGCACCTCGTTTTCTAGTAAAATAACATCCATGCATTTCCGTAAAAAAACCCCTTCCACCAAAGGAAGAGGTTGCGTGTCGGCTCTTCCTCTTATCTTGCAGAATTGCTGCAGGATTTAGCACCGTGTGAGTCTGTTCACCGGTTGCCGGGCTTCGCAGGGCCATTCCCTCCACCTTCTCTTGATAAGAGTTTAAGATTCACTATAATTGCTTGCATTATCCCACCATGAATATTTTCTGTCAAGAAACTAACTGGATGGACGGCTTTACAAATTCCAAGTTAGTAGCTATGATTAGATACTATAATTTTATCGATCTATCGGGAGCGTGACACACTGTGAAAAATTTTGAGCAATCAGACTTACTGAACAGACTGCCCGACCAGTTCTTTGCCAATCTGGTGACAAAGGTGAAAGGCTTGGTTGACAAAGGGCACGATGTAATCAATTTGGGACAGGGGAACCCGGATTTGCCGACACCTGATGCCATTGTAAAGGAATTGCAGGCAGCAACGGAAAATCCGGCTTATCATAAATATTCGCCATTTCGTGGCTTTTCGTTTTTAAAGCAGGCAGCGGCAGAATTTTATAAACGAGAATACCAAGTGAACCTTGATCCAGAATCGGAGGTCGCTGTCTTATTCGGTGCAAAAACAGGACTGGTGGAATTAAGTCAATGCTTGCTTAATCCAGGGGATCTCGCATTGCTCCCTGATCCAGGCTACCCGGATTACATGTCCGGAATCGCTCTGGCGAATGCGGAAACACATTTAATGCCATTGGTGAAAAGCAATGCATTTCTTCCAGATTATCAATCGATAGATACGGAAATTTGGGAGAGAGCCAAACTGCTGTTTTTGAATTATCCTAATAACCCGACTTCTGCTGTCGCCGACAAGTCGTTCTTTGATGAAACGATTGCAATGGCAAATAGACATAACGTGTGTGTCGTCCACGATTTTGCTTACGGGGCACTTGGCTTTGATGGCGAGAAACCGCAAAGCTTTCTTCAATCCGAGGGTTCCAAGGAAGTTGGTGTGGAGATTTATACGCTTTCCAAAACTTATAATATGGCAGGTTGGAGAGTGGCTTTTGCAGTCGGAAACCCTTCGGTAATCGAAAGTATCAACCTGTTGCAGGATCACATGTATGTCAGTTTGTTCGGTGGAATCCAGCATGCTGCTGCCAAAGCGTTGACTGGCGATCAGACTGCAGTTGCCGAACTGGTGCAAACCTATCAAAATAGAAGAGATCGATTTATGGGACGATTAAATCAAATCGGCTGGAAGGTAGAAAAGCCGAAAGGGACCTTCTTTGCATGGCTGCCGGTTCCGGTTGGCTTTACTTCTGAATCATTTGCCGATTTATTATTGGAAAAAGCCCATGTTGCTGTGGCACCGGGAAACGGGTTCGGAAAAAGCGGCGAAGGCTATATACGTGTCGGTCTACTGGACAGGGAAGAACGTTTAGAGGAAGCCGCCGACCGGATAGCTGCTTTGAATCTGTTTGATAAGTAGAGAAATAAAAAGGAGGCCGGGACAATCACTCCGGCAAGGTACTTCACTTTCCGCGGGCACGGCTTCAGCTAACTTGGCAAAGAATACTGCTTTGCCAAGTGGATCTTCAGCTCGCGCTCATCCCGCAGGAGTCTATGTACCTTGCCTCCGTTGAATGAAGTTGGTTTCTCCTCTGACGAGAATTCCGTCTTTCTTTTACGCTGTTGATTCGCAACCTACAATTCTCAAGAATATCGAACCTGCCCCCTCTAATTTTTCGTCTTCATCACTGTTTGGAAACCTATCAGTCAATAGAAGAATACGTTTCTCTATTCTATTCCTCTTGTCTTGATCACAAGGAAATCAGACAGCGAAAATGTAGCGAAAGTAAGATACGGAGACTCCAACGGGAACAGCACGAGCTGAAAATCCCGCAAGAAAGCGGTTGGTGCTTTCTGAGGAAGTGGAAGCCGTGCCCGTGGAAGGCGTAGTATCTTGCCGTAGCGATACGAAACACGCATCAAACAACAGGAAAAAAGAAGTTTATCGAAGTCACAAGCAAAAACCGAACGGACATTTCCAATTCGCCCGGTTTTTGCTTTGGTGCCATACTATTGTCCCAGCTTTTTCGTCAGCTGACGGCACACCGATTAGGGCCGGCTTCCATCTCCTGCTGCTGCTTTGGTTCAGGATGGACGAGTCCTAAATTGGCCTGACGTATTTCCTGATAGCTGTTTGGTTGTGGCGGCAGGTTTTCTGTAACCAATTCGATAAACCGCTTTTGTGGAGAAATATTCAATCGCTGATTGTTTGTGTATAACGCTTGTAATGTACTTTGAACTTTGCCGTCCTCAGTCAATTCATTAGTACTGCTAAAATGCGTCGGCAATACAACCATTCTTTGAGATAAAGAAGGAAAGCGATCATATAACGTAGCATGCAAGTATTTCGCCCACTCGTCTGCCTTTCCAGCTAAATCCGGGCGGCCTATCGATTGGACAAACAGGGTATCCCCCGTCAGTAAATATTCCTGGTCCACGATAAAGCTTGTACTTCCATAAGTGTGACCCGGAGAAGCTAAGACGGTAACGGCTCGCTGATTGTCTCCCAGGGCGATTGTCATGCCGTCTTGAAGGGGGGTATAGGAAAACGAAGCACCTTCGTCATCTGCTTGCGGGAACCAATAGGAAGCCCCCGTCTCTGCGGCCAACTTCCTTCCTCCTGACAGATGATCTGCATGGAGATGGGTGTCGGCCACATGCTTGATCGAGCATTCATGCTTGTCGGCAAAGGTTTGGTAAACCTCGGTGAATCGACTCGGATCAATTACCATCGCCTCGTTTCCGACCACTACCATGTACGATAGACAGCCTTTTCCCAGCCGGAGGAACTGGTAAATGCTTCCGCCGCTCGGAAGTGTTCCGGCCTTTACTGGTTCCAAGTGCTCTCCCCAGCCGGTTATGCCGCCGATCAAGTATGTAACGTTATCCATGCCTTCTCTTTGCAGAAGGGCTGTAGCTGTCTGGGCAGATATCCCTTTATAGCAAACGACATAGACCGGCCTGTCCAGAGGGAGTTGCTGTTTGGCTTCTGCGGGAGCTGCTTTTATTTCTGCCAGCGGTATGTTGATGTTTTCCACGTTCCTGCCTTCGATTTTCCAATCTTGATAATCTTCCCGTCTCCGGATATCCAAAATAAACAAATCTTCGTGTTGTAACACACGACTGGCGAGCTCTTTTACAGTCAATGGATCCATATTCCGATTCCTCCTCCTTTTTTTCAACTAGTATAACAAATCGCGATTCCAGTTGATAATATATATGCAAGTACCCACGATTGATTGTAAAGAAACGAAAAAAGCCATCCAGTCTCCGATCATATGGGATGGCTGCTCTCGAGATTCAATAATAGAGCACAGCCCGAAGCTAGCTGAAAAAAGGTGATAGAGAAAACCAACTATCACGGAAAAATGCCTATAGGATTTTGGTGGAACCAGACTGGTATCAGCGAAGGAAATGCACGTTGACTCCTCGAAAATACAAAACAGTTTTCTTCGTGCGATGCATCGTTGCCGCAGCCTTCCTTGGGACTGCGATTACTCGTCCCACCGAAAACACCTGTCCTGCGGGAGGAAAGGCCTAGGGGAGACCCCGGAGAGCGCTAGCTCGAGGAGGCTCACCAGCCGCCTGCGGAAAGCGTAGTGTATTTCCGGAGCGCAGGATGGAGAACCAATATAAGAAGTCTGGCGAAGTCTAAAATAAATTATCATAGCTGATAAAAGTCTTTTGTGTTGTCAAATAGCTGGTGATAAACCGAGTCAATCGGGAGTCGTTTCAATTCGGCGATCTTGGCAACGCTGGCATGGATCATCTTCGGATGCGTCATCATGCCAAGGAAAGGTCCTTCAAATGGCCATGGACCATCCGTTTCCACCATCAATGAAGTCAGGGGAATTTGCTGAATCAACTGCTGTATTTCCGATTCATACAAACAATCTGGCGTCACGGAAAGCATATATCCATTTCCGACTATCCGTCGGACCGTGCCATTGTCACCTTTAAACCAGTGAAAATGGGCTTGGCGGATCGAATGCTTTTCCAATAGTTCACATGCCACCGGGGCATCTTCATATACAGCGTGTAAGATTACTGGTTTATTCAAGCGTGCTGCATGGATGATCATCGTTTCCAACAATTCTATATAGGCTTCGATGCTTATCGACGGATCCTCTTTGCGCGTGTAGTAGGGCAAGCCGACTTCCCCTACAGCTTTCATGTCCGTGTGATGACTCTCCATAAAGTCTAGCAGTTCACTTAGTTCTTCGACAGTCGGCAGCTGCTGTTCCGGGTGGTACCCAAAGGCAGGATGGATACGCTTGTCGGTTTGGGCAAGCTGCCAGGTCTTTTTAGCCGAAGAAAGGTGGTTGGATACTGCAATCAATCCCTCTGCATGGTGCTCGTCCAGGTCCTGTACCAACTGTCGCTGTAGCACTTCAGGATACATGTCAAGGTGTATATGGGCATCGATAATCGACTTCATGTCATCACCCGCAGTTCCTGATAAATGGTTTTTTTCCATTCTAAAAAATCCTGTGACAAAACCACGGATTCCTTGCGCGGACGCGGAAAAGGAATCGTGAAATCAGCCTTTACTTGGGCAGGACCGCTGGATAAGACAATGATCCGGTCGGAAAGAAATAGTGCTTCTTCGATGTTGTGGGTGACAAACAGGATGGAGCGTCGGTGCTCCTCCCACATGGAAAGCAGCCACTGCTGCATGTCCAGTCGGGTAAATTCATCCAATGCCGAAAAGGGCTCATCCAGGCACATTAACGGTTGGGGACTCAGCATGCTGCGTATGAAGGCTGCCCGTTGCTTCATACCGCCCGAAAGTTGATCGGGATAAGCCTCCTCGTATCCGGACAGTCCGGCTTTGGCCATCATACTGATTGCTTCCTCCCTGTTTTTCTCCCCGATGAGTTCTCCGCCTAGCATGACGTTCTCCAGGACAGTGCGCCATGGCAGCAAGGAAGGAGACTGCGGCATGTAACTGATTGCCCCTCTTTTTCCATTCACGCGCTTGCCATTCAAATAAATGTCGCCACTGTCCGGTTCCAGTAATCCGCCTATTAAATGAAACAAGGTGCTTTTGCCGCTTCCGGAAGGACCGACAATCGAGACAAATTCGGCATCGGAAACGGACAAGGAAAGGTTCTCCAATACGTGCCTGCCGCTGAAGGATTTGGAAACATCGATAATTGATAAATCAGCCATGCTGTTCAACCCCTTTCTTTTTCCAGCGGATGACGCGTTTCTCAATGGTGATGATGACAATGAAGAATAGTAGGCACAACACCATGATAAAGAAAATCGCTACAAAAACCCTATCGGTCCTAAAAGACGAAGAAGCAAGTGTCATATACACGCCGATTCCTTGTTGGGCACCGAGCCACTCGGATATCACAGCCCCCATCACACTGTATGTAGCTGAAATCTTCAGTCCGGAAAACAGCGAAGGAAGGGAGGTGGGCCATTCCAGCTTCCAAAAAATTTGCCGTTTGTCTGCACCAGCCATTTTTAAATAATGGAGCAGGTCCGGACTTGTTTGACGGAAACCATCCAATGTAGCTACGGCAATCGGAAAAAAACAGACTAACGTAATGATGATTAGCTTTGGAAGGATGCCGAACCCGAACCAGATGACCAACAGGGGTGCAAGCACAATGATCGGGATATTTTGTGAGAGAATCATCAATGGATAAATGGTTTGTCTCAGCTTAGGCAGCAAATGCAGACAGACAGCTGCTGCAATCCCGATATTCGTTCCAATCAAAAATCCAAGCAGGGTGAGCTGGATGGTCGAAAACAAATGCAGCTTGTAATCCTCCCAGCCGGCAACCGCCTCCATCCAGATTTGCGAAGGTGCCGGCAGCAGCCAAGAGGGAATTTCCGCCACTCTGCCCGCCACCTCCCAAACCAGCAGTAAAAGAAGGATGGCTGCAACCGGCCGCCAACCTGTCTTTATTCGTTTCATTAGCGGTATTTCTCCGTCAGTTTTTCCATGGAGGCGCCATTTGGCTGGTAAAGAACTTTTATTTGGGAAATCACGTTGGTGCTGCCCAGTTCGATCATCCTTCTGTTCATTTTTTCGATAACGGCAAACAACTCGCTCAAATTCCCTTCCATCGTCGTTTCCAGCGGGTTTACCTGATAGCGAACCCCGGATTCTTCGATCACCGCGATTGCTTCATCTACATAAGGAACGACATCTTCCCCGTTTTTTGTTTTTGGGATGATTTGAATACTTACCAGTGAATCACTCATTGTTTTTCTTCTCCCCCGTCAGGTAAAAATTCGTTCGTGAAGGCTTTTTCTGCTTTTAACTCATGTTCAAGCAAGCCATTGTCATACATCCAGCCGGCATAATTTTCCCAGACTTGCTGTTGTTGTTCACCCCATCGTGGGGCATCATCCTGGTATTTAGGAGACAACCACTGCTGACTCGCTTTGACCAGTTCGGCGTCCAAATCGGGAACTGCGTCGATGAGAATGTCGGCGGCTTCATCTGGCTGGTCCGCTGCAAACTGATAACCTTTGGAAGCGGCAGCAACAAAGGCCTCGACTGTCTCCGGATCATCGGCGATTTTCTGCTCACTAGTCGTGAGCACGGGTGTATAGTAGTCCAGTTTTTCGGAGTAGTCGGTCAAGTACTGCATGTTCAACTCTTTCCCGCGAAGCTCTGCTTCGATACCTGTCCAGCCATAGTAAATCCAGGCGAAGTCGATGTCACGCTCGACTGCTGTAAAGAAGTCGGTATCCCCCATATTGACGATACTTACTTTTTCTACGTCGGCTTTTTCCTGTTTCATCAGGGAGTCGATGACCGCTTTTTCCACGGGAGCCCCCCAGCCGCCATAAGTTTTTCCTTCAAAATCTTTTGGCGAAGTGATCCCTTTTTCTTTTGGTGAAGCAAAACCGGAAGTATTGTGCTGAATAATGGCTGCAATTGAAACGATCGGTATATCTTGTACCCTTGCTTCTGTCAAGGCTTCCTGGGCTCCAATTCCAAAATCGGCTTTTCCGGATGCGACCAATTGATCAGCCCCGGCCTCTCCTGGCATCAGAATTTCCACTTCGAGCCCTTCATCTTTGAAATATCCCTTTTCCTTTGCGGCATAAATGCCAGTATGGTTCGTATTAGGCGTCCAGTCCAACACGAGGGACACTTTCTTTAATGCGTCCTTTTCTTCGGTGCCGGCATTTTCCTTGCTGCAGCCGGCTGCCAACAACAGAAGCAGGGCGGCAAGTAAGATTGATAACTTTTTCATCCTATTTCCTCCTAGCGATTAATGATGAAGCACTTAAACAATGCAGGACTGAAATAGGGAACAGGAACCGCGTGAAATATCATGATGTAAGCATGCGGTTCTGTGAAGGCAAGCCGTTAAAGGGCAATAAAAAATGCACCATAGGCCATACCCAGGGTGCATATTATCGCATACTACCGTTCAAATATGTTCCCTACGCTGGTGTCAGCCAGATCAGGTTCCAAGGGTCAGTATCTTGACGGATACAATCTCAACCAGCAGTAACTGGTCCCCCTACATGAAAGTGATTCATTCAATTGTCTTGATTACATTATAACCTTGCCACAGCCTGCCGATTTTTTCAAGGACTAGTTTTCCTTGGTATCTTGCCGCTTCTTTTTTTTGATTGTCTTTCGTGTAATGAAAATACCAGCTGACACCAGAGCGGCAAGCACCAGTAGAACTGGAAGATTGCCGAATAGGAACACGATCAATCCGGAAAAGAAGGAAAGGAGAAAATCGATGCTTTTGATAAATTGTTCTTTTGTTTTTTGCCAGGTGGTGGTTTCTCCACCGCTGCCGGAAATCCGTACATCGTTTTCCTGAAGACTGATGTCGACAGTGGCCAAGTCGGTTTTATTTTCCAAATAATTGATTCTTCCGGTGATCGTCTCGATTTCTTCTTGTACGCCGGCCAAGTCTTCGGATATTTGCAGCAGATCCTCGGTTTTCTTCGCTTCCTCCATAAAGGCCATCAACCGTTCTTCGACAGCCTTCTTGGACTTTAGGCGGGATTGAAGATCGACGTACTCTTCGGTGACATCCTGTCCGGAAACATTGTTTTCCAGTACTTTGCTGCTGCCCTCTTCGACAAAATCGATGAACGGCTGGAACTGCTCCTGAGGTACTCTTGCGGTGATATGCCCCTCTGTAAGGTCATCCTCGGGGTTTTGGTACGTACTCGACTCTACGATATAACCGCCGGCTTCGCTTACCTTTGATTGAATGGTTTCGAGAGTCTGTTGGTAATTACTTACTTCAATCCGTAGATTTGCATGGTAAATCACTTTCCGGTTTGCTTGCTTTGCTTTGCCGACAGCCGATTCCTCTTCCTGTTGTACTTCCCCTTCTTCTCCCGCGCTATCCTCTGCCGCCTTGTTTTCGCTTAGAACTGCAGAGTCTTGACTGCTTTCTGTTCCAGCGCTGTCCATCTCCACGGGCATGTCGGCATTTTCTGGTGAGTCGTTGCTGCATGCTGCCAACAGCAGGAGTAAACAGACCGCAAGTGAATGGAAGTGCCACTTTTTCATATTTTGACCACCCTTTAGTTTTTTAGGTAGACGTCGGGCAGCCGTGAAGGTTACAACTGACTTTCTTTTTTGCATGGATATTTGCATGGATATGAATGAATATGTATAAAATGCTGCATGTGCGAAAAGGAAGGAAGCTATAGGCGATTGTTTCGCCCGGGGTATGGAAATGGGCGGTGGGCAGGAATCACAACTGTGTACGCCCATCATACATTACATTATAAATAAGCGGCATGGGATGTTCTCACTAAAAAAACAGGAGTACCAGTAGGATATCAACAGGATAATCCACTTTTTCTTTAAAAAAATGAAATTTAACGGTTGAATTAATATACTTAATAGTGCATAATAATTCATACAAACCAAACATGCTCAGTCTATTAATAGATTACAAGCAGAAGGGGAGCGTTAATCAAATGAAAAAAGATAAGATTGTGTTGGCATACTCAGGTGGTCTTGATACTTCTGTCGCTATCAAATGGCTTCAGGATAAATATAATTTTGACGTGATTGCTGTCGCGTTGGATGTGGGGGAAGGGAAGGATTTGGACTTTGTGAAAAATAAAGCCCTCGATGTTGGAGCAGTCAAATCATATGTGGTGGACGCCAAATCGCTCTTTGCGGATGAATATGTACTTCCGGCCTTGCAAGCCAACCTATTGTACGAAAACAAATACCCTTTGATTTCGGCATTGTCCAGACCCTTGATCGCCAAGGTTCTTGTAGGAATCGCCGAAAAGGAGGGTGCGGTAGCTGTAGCACATGGCTGTACGGGAAAAGGGAACGATCAAGTGAGATTCGATGTGGCATTTACTGCCTTGAATCCAGATCTGGAAATTGTCGCTCCAGTGCGTGAATGGGCAATGTCGAGGGATGAGGAAATTGCCTATGCTGAAGAAAATGGGATTCCGGTTCCGGTCGATCTCGATAATCCCTACAGTGTCGATCAGAACCTGTGGGGAAGAAGCAATGAATGCGGCATTTTGGAAGACCCATGGGCGGAAGCTCCCAAAGGCGCTTACGATTTAACAACAGATCCGGTCGATGCGCCCGACACACCTCAGGTCGTCCAAATCACCTTTGAACAAGGGAAGCCAGTATCGCTTGATGGTGAAGCGATGGAATTTTCCAAACTTATACTTGCATTGAACCAGATCGCCGGGAAGCATGGTGTCGGACGGATCGACCACGTCGAGAACCGTTTGGTCGGGATCAAATCACGGGAAATCTATGAGGCTCCAGCCGCACTGACATTGATTGCAGCCCATCAAGAGTTGGAAGCACTGACGCTTCCTCGCGAGGTGGCTCAGTTCAAGCCGACGGTAGAGCAAAAGTTGGCTCAGACGGTATATGATGGGCTGTGGTATTCTCCGTTGACAAAGGCCTTGCAGGCGTTCATTGAACAAACCCAGACCCAGGTGTCGGGAACAGTCAAGGTCAAGCTGTACAAAGGTCACGCACAAGTCATCGGCCGGGAATCGGCACAGTCGCTTTATGATTTTGATTTGGCAACCTATAAACCGGAGGACTCTTTCGATCACGAAGCTGCTCTTGGTTTCATCAAGCTGTGGGGGCTTCCTACAAAGGTCCATGCCGCAGTCAATCGGACCAATACGGTAGCAGATGATTCCATTGAAAATGTTGTCGTCGATGTGAAGGAAGCTGTTAAACAATGAAACTATGGGGCGGACGGTTCACCAAGCCGACTAATGAGTTAGTCGATGAATATACAGCATCCATTCATTTTGACCAAAAGCTGGCAGTCCATGATATACAAGGGAGCCTTGCCCATGTGGAAATGTTGAAGGTTTGCGGCATCCTGTCTGAAGAAGATGCGGGTGACATCACAGATGGATTGAAAGCCGTAGGAAGCAAGATAACAGCTGGAGAGGCTGTGCTAAGTGAAGAGAACGAAGATATTCATATGAATATAGAAAAATTGCTTATTGATGAAATAGGCCCTGTAGGAGGGAAGCTCCATACTGGCCGGAGCCGGAATGATCAAGTCGCTTTGGATATGCGATTGTATTTGCGGGAAGCATTGCTGACGATCAGCCAGTTACTGTTGGATGTGCAAAAGGCGCTGCACAAACAGGCCGGGGACAATCTGGAAACGGTGCTCCCAGGGTACACCCATTTACAGCGTGCCCAGCCCGTCCTGTTTGCCCATCATATGATGGCATATGTTTACATGTTCCAACGGGATATCGAACGCTTATCCGATAGCTGGAAGCGGGTTAATCAGTCACCGCTTGGCGCAGGTGCACTGGCCGGGACAACATTTCCGATCGATCGGCAATATGTAGCCGACAAGCTCGGTTTTGAAGGGATTTGTGAAAACAGCCTAGATGCGGTAAGCGATCGGGATTTTGTCGTCGAGTTTTTGGCCAATGCCTCTCTCGTTTCCACGCATTTGTCCAGACTTTGTGAGGAGCTCGTGCAATGGTCTAGTGCCGAATTCAATTTTATCGAGTTGGACGATGCATTTTGTACAGGAAGCAGTATGATGCCGCAGAAGAAAAACCCCGATGTTGCCGAGCTTGTCCGGGGGAAAACGGGTAGAGTGTACGGACACTTGATGGCCATGCTGACGACGCTGAAAGGACTGCCGCTAGCTTATAACAAAGATATGCAGGAGGATAAGGAAGGGATGTTCGATTCGGTTGAGACCTTGAAAGGAGCGCTTGCCTTGTTTGCCCCGATGGTTGAAACCATGGAAGTAAAGGCTGACAACATGTATGAAGCCGTGGCAAAGGATTACTCCAATGCGACGGACTTGGCAGATTATTTAGTGGGCAAGGGCATGGCATTCCGGGAATCACATGCCGTTGTCGGGCAGGCTGTATTGTACGGTATAAACCACCAAAAATTTTTAATGGATTTATCCCTTGAGGAATTCCGGCAGTTCTCTTCCTTGATCGAGGGAGACATTTACGAGGTGCTGACGCCAAAGGCTGTAGTCAATGCCAGAGATGTAGCCGGAGGTACTGCACAAAACCGGGTAGAGGAACAAATAGCTTCTGCCAATCAACTTTTCCAAATGAGTGTGGAATGGATTGAACAACATAAACAATTGATCGGCTGCGAATAATTTATTTTCATAATAAGGATGGGAACGGCTTGCTCCAGATACGAAGGCAGCAGGCCGTATTTTTCCACCCGTATGTATAAATATTCTTATTTACGAATAAATATCAAACAGCCGCGAGAGGAGTGGAACAATGATCGAAACACCAGGCTATCTTGTGTTGAACACTGGGGACGTGTTGGAAGGGAAATGGCTGGGGACAGAAATTGCCGTTGAAGGTGAATTGGTATTTAACACAGCAATGACAGGCTACCAGGAAGTTATGACAGACCCTTCCTACGCAGGCCAGATTGTCACCATGACGTATCCGCTGATTGGCAACTATGGAGTGAACGATATAGACCATGAAAGCATCAAACCGTCACTGGCGGGGCTGATCATTTCTCATCCATGTCAGACACCCGAACATTATCAGGCAAAGTCCACCGTAAACGAAATGGTGGAACAGTATAAGATACCGGCCTTGTACGGCATCGACACAAGGGCATTGACCAGAATTATCCGTGAACATGGAGAAGTTTATGGCAAAATCACAGCGGAACCTGAAGACCTGCCGGTACATCGGAAAGTGGATCCGGAAATCGTCAAACAGGTTTCCGTTCGCAGTCCGGTCGAAATTCCTGCAAAACCGATGCCTGCCATCACCGGAAAGAAACCCAAACACATTGTTTTGTACGATTACGGTTATAAACATTCCATCACACATACCTTGACGGAGCTTGGCTGCAATGTGACAGTGGTGCCCTATGACACGGATTTGGCGGTCCTGGACAACCTAAAGCCCGACGGAGTCGTGTTGTCCAATGGTCCCGGAGATCCTGAAGACTTGGCTGGATTGGCTCGTATTATCAAGCAAATTACCGACAGTTATCCAACTTTGGGCATTTGTTTAGGGCATCAGCTGGTAGCCCTCGCAAACGGAGGGAAGACAGAACGTCTGCCTTATGGACACCGGGGAAGCAATCACCCGGTGAAGGATTTGCTGACCGGGAAGGTTTTCATCACCTCGCAAAACCACGGTTATGTAGTTGATGAAAACTCTATTAAACTGTCAGACTGGGAAGTATCTCATATCAATGTCAATGATCGATCGGTTGAAGGCCTGGTTCATCGTCATAAGCCCGTCCTGACCGTTCAATTCCATCCAGAAGCCCACCCAGGGCCGATAGATACTTATTCGATTTTTCAGGACTTTTTACAGATGATACCGAGCGAGGGAGAGGTGCAGCATGCCTAAGTTTTCACACATCCATAAAGTTTTGGTCATCGGTTCGGGGCCGATTGTCATCGGCCAGGCTGCAGAGTTTGATTACGCAGGTACCCAAGCTTGCCTGGCCTTAAAAGAGGAAGGAATCGAAGTGGTGCTGGTCAACAACAACCCGGCTACGATCATGACCGATCCTGACATTGCAGATCAGGTATATTTAGAACCGCTGACTAGTTCTTCTTTGACAGCAATTATCGAAAAGGAAAGACCAGATGGCATTTTGCCGACATTGGGCGGACAGACCGGCCTGAATCTGGCAGTAGCTCTATCTGAATCCGGAGCATTGGAAAAATACGAGGTCGAATTGCTGGGGACGCCGCTTGATACCATCCAAAAAGGAGAAGACCGGGAAATTTTCAAATCGATGATGACGGCAATTGATGAACCAGTCCCCGAAAGCATCACGACCAGCTCGGTGGAAGAAGCGGTCCGTTTTGCAAGTACCGCTGGTTACCCGATGATCATCCGACCCGCCTATACGTTGGGTGGAGGAGGCGGTGGGATCGCCAATAATGAAAAAGAGCTTAAGGCGATAGTCCGCAACGGCCTGCATGCGAGTCCGATCGGCCAGGTGCAGGTCGACCAAAGTGTGAAGGGTTGGAAGGAAGTCGAGTATGAGGTGATGCGAGATGCCAATGATACATGCATTATTGTCTGCAATATGGAAAATATCGATCCTGTCGGTGTCCATACCGGCGACAGCATTGTTGTTGCGCCTTCTCAAACGCTCAATGACCGGCAGTATCAGCTGCTTCGTTCCACTTCCTGCAAGGTGATCCGGGAATTAGGGGTGGTCGGAGGATGTAACATCCAGTTTGCTCTCAACCCCGATAGCGACGAGTACGTCATCATCGAGGTGAATCCGAGAGTCAGCCGTTCCAGCGCCCTCGCGTCAAAAGCAACTGGTTACCCGATTGCCCGCATTGCTGCCAAGCTGGCATTGGGCTATCAACTGGATGAAGTGATCAATCCGATTACCGGCCATACTTACGCAAGCTTCGAACCTGCAATCGACTATATTGCCGTGAAAATTCCGCGCTGGCCATTTGATAAATTTGCTGGTGCCGACAGGCTGCTTGGTACGCAGATGAAAGCTACCGGAGAAGTCATGGCACTTGCACGTAACTTTCCTGCTGCCTTGAACAAGGCCGTCCGCTCGCTTGAAATTGGTACGGAGTACTTGAACTGGCCTGCGCATGCCGAGTGGGACGCGGTCGCAATCGAGCAAGCGCTCGTCCAGGCGACGGATGAGCGGATATTTATCATAGCGGAGGCTTTTCGGCGTGGATACTCCATTGATGATATTCATCGACTGACGGAAATCAATAAATATTATTTGAGTGAAATTGCGGGGATGATCCAGACGGAGACCGAGCTTCGCGATAAAAGCTGGCAATCCCTTGATAAACAGGAATTGAGCAAACTTAAGTATTACGGATACGCTGATCGACTGTTGGCGGATATCTTTCAGATCAGCCAGCAGGAGGTTCATCAACGCTGCATGGAACTCGGATTGACTCCCGCTTATAAAATGGTCGATACGTGCGCTGCGGAATTTTCGGCAGAGACGCCTTACTTTTATAGTTCATGGAAAGAAAGCGATGAAGTAGAAGCAATCCAGGGAAATAAAAAGGTTGCCGTGCTTGGCTCGGGGCCGATACGGATCGGGCAGGGAGTGGAATTTGATTATTGCTCGGTCCATGCAGCCATGTCTTTACAAGCGCAAGATATCAAGGCTATCGTGATCAATAACAATCCGGAAACAGTCAGCACCGATTTTAATACAGCAGACCACTTATATTTCGAACCGTTGACGGAGGAAGACGTTCTTCACGTACTGGAAAAAGAAGAGGCGGATGGGGTGCTGGTGCAGTTCGGCGGCCAAACCGCCGTGAACTTGGCAGAGGGACTTAGCAAAGCTGGTATGCCTGTGTGCGGTACCTCCTTGGCTGCTATTGAAGCCGTTGAAGACCGGGATCAATTTTATCGTTTGTTGAAACGGCTGGCGATTCCGCACATTCCAGGGGAAACAGTGATGGACGTGAAGGATGCAGAGGAAATAGCAGAACGAATCGGTTATCCGGTGTTGCTTCGCCCTTCCTACGTGATTGGTGGTCGGGGGATGGTTGTCATACAGAATCAAGAGCAGCTGCTCGACTATATTGACAGTCTGAAACAGCATGCACCTGCTTCGCGAATCTTTCCGCTGCTGATCGATCGCTTTATTTCCGGCTATGAAGTGGAGGTTGATGCGGTTTGTGATGGAGAGGATATTCTGATTCCGGGGATATTTGAACATATCGAAAAAGCGGGCGTCCACTCCGGAGACAGTACAGCTGTGTTCCCTGCTCCAGGTTTGACGGAGGATCAGCGGAATACGATCGAGCGGTACACAAAACAAATTTCAACAGAACTCGATTTAAAAGGAATCATTAACATTCAATTTGTCATCAGCGAAGACAGGCAAGACCTTTACGTGCTGGAGGTAAATCCACGGGCTTCCCGGACTGTTCCGATTGCCAGCAAAGTTACCGGTGTCCCGCTTATCGATTTGGCCACCCGGGTGCAAATGGGAGAATCACTGGCAGAAACGGATTGGAGTACTGGTCTTCATGAGCCGGCCGGCTATTATGCCGTAAAGGTCCCGGTTTTTTCTACCAACAAACTGCCAGGTGTCGATCCGTTTCTTGGACCGGAGATGAAGTCCACCGGGGAAGCAATCGGGCTTGGCTTGACTGTAGAATCGGCAATGGCCAAGGCGTTCGGATGGAAGGAAAACAACCTGTTGGACCTGGAGGGCAATCAACAAATTTATTTATCCCTCGGAAATGACTTCGGTCAATTGCCGGCAGAATTATTCGCCTTGCTGGAGAAATTGCCGGTGGATATCTATGCTGACAAAGCGACGACTGATTCTCTTGAAAGCAGGGATATTGCTGTTCGTAAGGTTATATCACTTGAGGAGGCTGGAAACAGATGTCTGGACAGTGCATTTGCTTTGGTTTGTGACCTGCTGCAAGGTTCCGGAACAGATGGCCACATGCGACTTAGAGAAGATGCCTTGAAAACCGACACATTATGTATTACTTCAGCGGAAACGTTGACTGCATACTTGAAAGCCTCGACCCAAATCAAAGAACAACCATATGCAATGAATCAATATCTATCCATGAGCGAAGGGTTAAACAAAGCGAAGGAGCGTGTGTGAAGATGGGATTGATGAAAGAGATCAGTATCCAGCAACAATTGGCAGGAAAGGATTTTTTGACGCTTGCCGATTACAGCAAGCCAGAAATCGCTTATTTGCTCGAACTTGCCGCATATCTGAAAAACCAACGCCTCAAAGGTTCAGTGGAGCAGCCGTTACAGGGTAAAACCCTGGGAATGATCTTTGAAAAATCGTCTACCCGTACACGCGTTTCTTTTGAAGCGGGGATTTATCAATTGGGCGGCACAGGATTGTTTCTCAGCTCAGATGATATCCAAATCGGCAGAGGTGAACCGATTTCAGATACAGCTAAGGTACTTTCCGGTTATTTGGATGGCATGATGATTCGGACTTTCTCGCAGCAAGTGGTAGAGGAGTTGGCGGAAAATGCCACCATTCCGGTCATCAATGGGTTGACGGACAGCTACCATCCATGTCAGGTTCTGGCGGACCTGCAAACGATTGAAGAAGTTAAGGGCGGATTATCGGGAGTCAAGCTTGCTTACATCGGTGACGGGAACAATATGGCCCATTCTTTGATGCTGGGTGGGTCTATCATGGGGATGGATATCATTATAGCTGCTCCGGGAGGGTATCAGCCGGAAAAGGCGATCACCAAACACGCCCAGTCGATTGCAGCGTCGAATGGCAGCAAAGTGGAGGTGACCTCCGATGTTGTCGCTGCTGTCGATAAAGCAGACGTAGTTTACACGGATGTGTGGGCCAGTATGGGGCAGGAAAGTGAACAAGCGGTACGGGAGCAGGTATTTCTCGATTTTCAGGTAAACAAAAAATTACTGGAGCTTGCTCATCCGGATGCTATTTTTATGCACTGTCTGCCCGCCCATCGAGGAGAAGAAGTCACGGCAGACGTGATTGATGGAAAAAAATCGGTCGTTTTCCGACAAGCGGAGAACAGACTCCATGCCCAGAAAGCCTTAATGACCGCCCTCATGGGATAAGGGGCCGTTGAAATTGGTTGTTCAGGTGCATGATAGATAAGCAGCGACATAACGAGAATGATTCTTCGTCGGCTAAAAATAAGTTTTTGACCGGATGAACAAACAAAGCCATGTGAATAGTGCTGAAAAAGGGGCTTCCCAAATGAATGGGACAGCCCCTTTTCAGTATATCTATAGGTTTTTGTTTGCTTGTAAGGCACTGACGCCGTTACTTTGATCCACTCGTTGATTGACTAAATATTCATCGAGGGCTTGCTGTAAGGTTCCTTTGATTTCCGCCTTGTTTTCGAAAACTAAATCCTGTGCCATCATATTACGGACAGTTTCCGGACGTAACCCTGTAATAACGGGAGTACACCCCATCATGCCTATTCCGTCCAACAGTTTCAAGAAGTTTGTGGCGATATTGGATTCCATTCCCAAAATACCGGACAGATCCATGATCAAGGTACGAATGCGCAGTCTTCCGATTTCCATTAACACCTTTTCCTCGATGGTGGTGACGCGGGAGGCGTCAATTTCTCCAATCAAGGGGAGGATACATACATTTGGCGTAACCGGTATAATCGGGACGGAGAGATTTTCGACCATCTCACGTTGTGATTCGATTAATTCATCTTTATATTTGGAATAACTGATAAAAAATCCATTGAGAAATTCGTCGATCAATGCATTGATTTTGCTCTCTGTGTCATAGAAGCGCTCCCGATCCACATCCATTCCGGACAGCAATTCATAATCATGCAAGGCTACCCATAGGGTTCTGCGGATGGCTTGTACCCATTCCAATTTAAATGCCAGCGTCAGGGAGTAGTTCGCCCAGGCTATTCCCTCTTGTTTTGCAAAAGCCACTACTTCATCTTTTTGATCCTCCACGACGTAAAGGACAATTTTGAGCGCGTTCTTCAATAGATTTATATTGCCGATAACACGGATTTCTTCAATCTTGTCCCGGACATTGACAGCTTCATTTAACAGTTTTTGTTCGAATGGTTCTCTGTTTTGGATGAGGAAATCTTTGATGTTCATCCCTTCTTCATAATACCAGTCCATGATTATTCACTATCCTTTCTACGAAAGTAGGAAATATGAGATAAAACGATTGTTTTGTCACTTTTTGCTCAAATAGTGATTAGATTATAACAAAATCTCCATCCGATTAAAATTAATAGGGTGCTTCACAATAGGTATTGGTAAAAATTGTTGTCAATCACCAGCATAAGCTTTATTATAATAAGTGAGTAATCACTCACTAATGGAGGGGATGAAATGGAGATTGTGGAACTGCGACATGTATCGCATTCATTCGGTAAACAGAGTGTCCTGCAGAACATTAGCCTGACCATTCAACGCGGAAGGATTTTTGGATTGCTCGGTCCTTCCGGATCTGGTAAAACGACACTTGTAAAAACGATTGTCGGCACTTTAACGCCTGAAGCAGGAGAAGTAGTAGTGTTGGATACCCGGATGCCATCCCTGCAAACAATGGAATCCATCGGTTATATGGCACAGTCGGATGCTCTTTATCATGAGTTGACAGCAAAGGAAAATCTCGCTTTTTTTGCAGCGATTTACGGTGTGCCCAAAAAACAGGTGGCCGGGCGCATCGATGAAGTTTTAGAAGATGTTGGTTTGCAAGACAGCAAACATAAAATTGTCCAGGGGTTTTCCGGAGGTATGAAGCGGCGTCTATCCTTGGCTGCGGCGTTGATCCATCGCCCTGAACTGTTAATTCTTGATGAACCGACGGTAGGAATCGATCCTTTATTACGCAATAAAATTTGGGATAGGTTTGCCGATCTGAAAAGGCGAGGAACAACCGTTATCGTTACCACTCATGTGATGGATGAAGCAGAACGGTGCGATAAGTTAGGGCTGTTAAGGGGCGGAAATATCATTGCTCACGGATCTCCCCAAGCGTTAAAACGGGATACGGGTACCGACTCGATTGAAAAAGCGTTTCTAAAGTACGGGAGGGAAGAAGCATGAAGTTAAAGGCGATTGTAGTCCGGATAATCCGTCAATTTATTCGAGATAAGCGGTCACTTGCGTTGATGATTGTTGCCCCTCTACTAATTTTGACGTTGACCTGGCTGGTGTTGGACCAGGAATCTTATCAACCAAAGCTGGCAGTCGAGGGGGCACCTGCTCCGCTTAAAGCGGCAGTGCAGGACAGTATGCTGGAAATCGTCGAGGTGGAGGATCCCGGCCAAGCGCTTGCCGATTCGGAAATCGACGCCCTCCTCGAAGCAGATGGACAGTATATCCATGTCACGATAGACAACAGCAAACCCAATCAAGCCGAAGCAGTGAAAATGGGTTTGCAGGAGGCTTTGGCATCCCGGTCGGATCGTCAGGTTCCGGATATTTCCGTCGAGTTTTTATACGAGGATAACGCGGAGACGACATTTGATTATACGGGACCGGTCCTGATCGGCTTTTTTGCCTTTTTTTTCGTGTTTTTAGTGGGCGGTATCTCCTTCTTGAGAGAAAGATCACAAGGGACGTTGGAGCGGCTATTCGCCACGCCTTTGAAAGGTTGGGAAATCATCCTTGGTTATATCAGCGGCTTTGGGCTATTCGCAGTGATTCAGTCGTTTATCGTCGCGTTGTATGCCGTTTATGTCTTGGGAGTTCCGCTAAATGGATCCTTATGGCTGGTCATTCTGGTCACCATGCTTCTTTCATTGAGTGCGCTGACACTCGGCATCCTGTTATCCTCTTTTGCCAGAAATGAATTTCAACTTATGCAGTTCATTCCACTCGTGATTGTTCCACAGGCGTTCTTTTCGGGGATGTTCAATCTGGATAACGCTGCTGATTGGGTGGCGTATTTAGAATATTGTATGCCGATTTCTTATGGGGCCGATGCCCTCAAGGAAATCATGATCAAGGGGAACGGACTGGCTGATATACAGGTCGATCTATATGTTGTCCTAGGGTTTTCTCTATTATGTTACCTGTTGAATCTTGGTACACTTAAGGCATACCGAAAATAATGAAAAAGTGAGGATCAGCTTATGCGGGAGTCCTATTTAAGAGAATTGTTGAAAGTGGATGGACAAGAAATCCGATTGACCGAGAAGCAAGCAAACATTCTTGCGGCTGCAATCGAGATTTTTGCCGAAAAAGGGTATGCGGGCACAGCCACAAGTGAAATCGCCAAGCGTGCTGGAGTAGCGGAAGGGACCATTTTTCGGCACTACCCGGCAAAAAAGGATTTGCTATTGGCTATAGTGAAGCCGGGAGTGCTCAAGCTCGCTGTTCCTGTGTTCGCTGACAACATGGTCGAAAATATTTTCAATCGCGAATTTCAAGGCTTTGACGAGCTGTTGAGAACATTCATTTACAATCGATTGGATTTTGCCAGACAAAATGTCGCGATTTTGCGGATAGTGCTCCAGGAGTTTGCCTTTCACCCGGAAATCAAAATGATTATCGAGGAGGCGTTCCTTGAAAAAGTGTACCCGAGGATCAAGCAGACAGTCACTGGGTTCCAGGAAGCGGGACTGCTTAAAGAAATGCCGATTACGACGACGGTCCGTTGTATTGTCTCCCCGATATTGGGGTTCATCGTCACCCGTTTTCTCTTGAATCCTGATGCTGAGTGGGATGAGGCCCAGGAAGTGGAGCATCTCATTGATTTTATTTTGAAAGGCATGGAAGCATGACATAGAAAGGATGCTCGACAAAAAAGCATTGCGAGTCTCCACTACGGCAAGGTACTTCGATTTCCGCGGGCGCGGATTCAGCTAACAACGACTTTTGTCTCGAATCGTTACGTTCGGAAAGCTATGCCGCACTTAAACAGGAGTGCGGCTTTTTAACTTTTATGCTGCTGGCCATCGCACATCCAATTGCCGAAGAATAAAAGGAACTTCTCATCCTGATTTTCCGTCTTCGCCAAAAAAGAGTCTGTCATCGCTGTTTATTGCTTTCCTTTTAAAGAAGTTTGGATATTCTATCAGCCAAAAGAAGAAAACGAATATATTCAGCCGGTCCTGATCGTCCGGAAGCAGAAATTCGCTGTATATTTGGAATTCGTTCTTTTTTGCTTTGGTGGCCATATTTTGTCCGGGTCGGTTTTATCGAATGGACAGTGTGGGAATGTTTGACTGACTGGCCAGCGGGTAGTGATAGGGGTGATTGGTGATTAGGCACGAATTCTTCTGGGAAGACATAACCTTTTAATGAGCTAAATAAAGGTTGGGAAAATCGTAGTTGGCGCTGTCAAGTCCACCTGTTATAATCAAGGTTATGGGAAAAGGGATTCATGGGTCACTTTTAACCATCAACGAAGAGGACAATTAAAGGAATGATTTGATTTGATAAATATCAAACATGTTTATCAGGAAATATCACATATAACAGCTACAGAAAACATTATGCTGGATGAGCTGTTGAAAAACCATACGTACACTCGCCTTGGCGGAAAAGCGGATATCCTTGTCACGCCGGAAACATTTTCTGAAGTTCAGGAACTGGTGAAGCTTTCCAGAAGGGAAAATATCCCGTTCACCCTGCTTGGCAATGGCTCCAATATGATTGTGAAGGACGGTGGAATTCGCGGCATCGTCATGAGTCAAAAACGCTTTCAGGATATCCGGGTAGAGTCTGATACGATATTCGCCCAAAGCGGAGCGGCCATAATCGATGTTTCACGCCGGGCGTTGAACGAGAGGCTGAGCGGGCTGGAGTTTGCCTGCGGAATCCCGGGAACAGTGGGAGGAGCCTTGTTTATGAATGCCGGTGCTTACGGCGGGGAAATCAAAGATGTATTAGAAGAGGCGGTGGTCGTCGATCGGGAGGGGGCATTATTGACCCTTGCTGCAGAAGAGCTGGATTTGGAATACCGGACCAGCAATATTCCAGACAACGGATACATCGTTTTAGAGGCAAAGTTCAAGCTCCAACCAGGCGACTATCAGAATATCAAGGCAGTGATGGACGACCTTACACATAAGCGGGAATCCAAGCAGCCGCTCGAATATCCATCATGCGGCAGTGTTTTTAAACGACCGCCAGGTTATTTTGCCGGCAAGTTGATCCAGGATAGCGAGTTGCAGGGTAAAGGAGTAGGCGGTGCAGAAGTTTCCACCAAGCATGCAGGCTTCATCGTCAATAAAAACAATGCGACTGCAACCGAATATATCTCTGTCATTGAGCTGGTACAAAAGACAGTCAAGGATAAGTTCGGTGTTTTCCTGGAAAGAGAAGTCAAAATCATCGGAGAAGATGCCGATGCGGAAACGGTTAAAGCAGTAAAGCAAAATTGACAAAAGAAATGGCTGGCACAGAAGCATATTGGACAAAGCAAAACCGAACGATGATTCGAATATCTAAGCATTCGAACCCGTTCGGTTTTCTTTCATATCAGTGGGCAAGTCGAAGGTTTCCGCAGTCATTTCAGCCGTTTTAGGCAGCTTTCGAAGTCCCGGATGACAGAGCCATACGATTGCCACTATCAACAAGCCCGCTCCGGCACAGCTGAAGATCAGGGCGGGAGAAAAGGTAGAAGCAAGGGATCCGCCAGCCAGTGACCCAATCGGCATAGCTGAGGCACTCATACTGCGGGAAACGGTATTGACTCGTCCTAATAGATGGAGCGGGACAACGGATTGCATTACGGCAGCAAACAAAACATTGGTCGCGCCAACTGGTATCCACGCCAACCCGAATAGCACCGCACCCCAAAGGACAGGTGTGAGAAATGTACTGGCAACCCAGAAACAAGACCCGAAAAAAAACGTCAGAATGGAAAGCTTTCCCACTGAAAACCGGCCGAACAAAGAACTGGTCAATGCTCCGAGCAGGGAACCGGTAGACATAGCCGCCAAGTAAAAACCGTATATTTCTGCTCCCCCCAGCTCAGCTCCCAAACCGGGAAGGACGGCCAATCCAGCGCCAATCGCAAAGTTGCAAGCGACAGCCCCAATTAAAAAACTTGCCAACAATGAGTGGAAAACAATCGAAAATCCTTGTTTCAATTCCGTTTTATATTCCAGAAAAGCCTGTTTAACTGATGTCTTTTCTTTCCTCTTTTCTTCGGCCCATGGAAGTTTACAAATAGTGAACAATATGGCTGCCAAAGCAAATGTCATGGAGTCTGCAAGATATAGAGACACAGCTCCTACGATGGCGACGAGGATTCCGGAAACGGCATTGAATAGCAAATCAATCCCCTGATAGGCAAAGGCGAACAAGGAATTTCCCTTTACAAGCTGTTGTCTGGAAAGAATATAGACAAGTGCTTTTGTCTGGGAAGGATAGGCAAATTGTTCAATAAAAGCGATCAGTGGCATGATAATCAGGATGAGATGAACGGACAAAAAACCGAGCCAGTGAGCCATCGGAATGATTAAAATCAGGATGCATTGTAACAGCTGGGTAAGCACAAGTACTTTTTTAATCGGCCATTTATCGACAAACGGCCCTGTGAAAAACTGTAGCGCCGCTGGAAGCAACGTTAAAAACCCCGCCAAACCAGAGTAAAATGCACTGCCGCCTAAATCGTAAACAAGCCACATGGCAGCTACATAGTAAATGCTGTCCCCGATATTGGTGACAATTCTGCCGATAAATAACAGTAGAAAATTTCGATTGGTCCATAGTAAGTTCATTTACGGCCTCCTAGTTAAAAAAGTTATACGGTTGAAAAAAACTAACCGTAAGCTTAAAAAAAGAAACTATTCAGATTCTTTTTTTGATTGATCTTTTATTTCTCTTTTTTGGAACAACGACTCGTCGATTTCGAATCCAAAAGCCGTAATGCTGTATAGCTTTTGATCGGGGGCGTTTTCCGTCTCGGCGCTTAAAGCCTTTAATTCATCTATTAAATCAAAAAACTTCTTAATCCACTGCTTGAAATCTTCTTCCGTTGCCGAGATTTCCCATGTCGAGCCAAGATGCGACCATTCTGCGGGTTTGGATGTAGCTGTCTCTTGCTTAAAGGCATCCTCTGGAGCGGTGATTACCCTCATTTTCGTCCTTTCCAGCATGCGGGTGTACATTTGCCGAATTGATTCACTTAGTTCTTCTTTATACGGAAGCAATTCCTCTGAAGGTGTAAATCCTCTTGCGGTGGATTGGTAAAATTTTTGCATGATTCCATTCTTTTCTTCTGTCTTCACAATTTCCACTAATCCATTTTTGGCTAACTCCCGCAGGTGATAATGAATCTTTGCCCTGGAGAGATTGAATTGGAAGGCCAACTGCTGCCCGGTGTATGGCTGTTCCATCAGCCGCATCATTATCTGACTCCGAAAAGGATCACTCAAAGATTTTAACTGTTCATAAGTCTCCAATACCATTAATTGTTTCATCCCAAGTCACCCCTTTGTTAAAAATCATACGGTAAAATTTATTTAACCGTATAGTAACATGTTCATAGGTCACACACAAGGTAATTTGGAGAAATTTTCATAAGGCTAGTTAGATGCATTTTTCACAAAATAATGCTATGATGTCCTTAATTAAATACGAAATTCCTTTGGGGCAGGGTGTAAATCCCGACCGGCGGTGATGGACAAGTTCATGTCCTCAGTCCGTGACCCGTTTGCGAAAGCAACGGTGGATTTGGTGAAATTCCAAAGCCGACAGTTAAAGTCTGGATGGGAAAAGGAACAGGACGTTTGTGACGTTGATTCGAGTACGGGAAAACGCGGGGCATTTTATGCCGCTGCTTTCTTTGCCGTATTCAGGAAGCACCGTCTCAACTTAACTTTACCTATTTTAAAAGCCCCGGCATCTACCGGGGCTTTTTTGTGTTTTGAATGAAATATCGAAACTCCGTGCTCCGGGAAACGAGAGGATGAAGGATTTGGCATCAAAAGAAACCTATATGGATACAGCGTTGGCGTTGGCAGAAGTGACCATTGGACAAACAAGTCCGAACCCTTCTGTCGGTGCGGTCGTCGTGAAAGATGGCAAAGTGATCGGAATGGGCAGCCACTTGGAGGCAGGGAGTGCACATGCAGAAGTGCATGCGTTGAGACAAGCGGGAGAAGCGGCGGCAGGTGCAGTGATGTATGTCACCTTGGAACCGTGCTCCCATCATGGTAAAACTCCGCCGTGTGCCGATTTGATTGTGGAACATCAATTAGCGAAAGTCTACATTGCCTGTCTGGATCCCAATCCCGAAGTGGCGGGCCGTGGTGTGGAAAGGTTGCGTCAGGCAGGAATCGAGGTCGAAGTGGGCTTGAGACAGGAAAAGGCGTTGGAGCTCAATCGCCGGTTTTTTAAACAAATCAGAGAAAAGTCACCCTTTGTTACATTGAAAGCGGCCATGACTTTGGACGGCAAAACGGCAGCCAGTACTGGTGACAGTCGCTGGGTCACATCGGCAGCTGCAAGAGATGATGTTCATTGGCAGCGTGACCTCCATGACGCTGTCCTGGTCGGTATAGGGACCGTAGTGGCGGACGATCCACGGCTGACTGTCAGACTTCCGGAAGGCGGCAAGCAGCCGATTCGGATAGTGCTGGACAGCGATTTGAGTATTCCTGCCGGCAGCCACCTGCTGACTAGTCCCGAAGCGCCAACGTGGTTGATTTGTGGATCCTCAGCCGATACGGAACAATCCAAGCTGATAAAACCGCATGTGAAAGTATTCCAAATCGGTACAAAGAAAGTAGAGTTGGACTCCGTGTTGAAACTGCTGGGAAATGAGGGTGTGCAGTCTGTCTATGTAGAAGGCGGAAGTACCGTTCATGGCTCTTTTATCGAAACAGGTTTTTTTGATGAGTGTCATTGGTATATTGCTCCGCTCCTTCTTGGTGGGAGTGATGCCATTCCAGTGGTGGGTGGTGTTTCGCCGGAACGGATGGGGCTAGCAAAACAGCTGGACATTAAATCGGTCGAAAAAATCGGCGGCGATCTTAAAGTCATTGCCATACCAAAAAAGGAGGCGGAGTGATTGTTTACTGGTATTGTCGAAGAAAAGGGAAAAGTAACATCCATCCATCGCAAGCAGGACTCGTTGACGATGAACATAGCGGCTGAAACGGTGACAAGCGATGTGAGAATAGGCGACAGTATTTCGGTGAATGGTGTTTGTCTGACCGTCACGTCTTTTCAAGAGACTGATTTTACGGTAGACATCATTCCCGAAACATTCCGTACCTCCTCGCTGTCCGGAGTCACTCCCGGAACTCATGTTAATCTGGAACGGGCCATGCGTGCTCAGGATCGATTCGGGGGGCATTTTGTCTCCGGGCATGTAGATGCTGTAGGTATCATCACCCATAAGTGGAAGGAAGCAAATGCAGTTTATATAACCATCGAAGTCCCGCCAGAGGGAATTCCGTATCTATCGGAAAAGGGGTCAGTCGCAGTGGACGGCACTTCCTTGACCGTGTTTGCCGTCCATCCATCGGCTTTTACGATCTCGTTGATTCCCGAAACACAGCGGGCAACCATTCTCGCTGACAAGCAGACAGGAGAAACCGTCAACCTGGAATATGATGTGCTGGCAAAATACATCGATCGTCTACTGACGGCAAAATACCAGCCTGCAGAAGGGAAGACTGGGAAAATAACCACAGAAAAATTACAGCAATTTGGCTTTTTAGATTAGGAGGACTAGTTATGTTCCAAACGATAGACCAGGCAATACAAGACTTGAGGGCTGGAAAAATGGTCATTGTCGTGGACGACGAAGACCGGGAAAACGAAGGAGACTTGGTTATGCTTGCAGAGCATGCCACTCCTGAATCGATCAACTTCATGGCCAAGGAAGGCAGGGGACTTATATGTGCTCCGATGGACAAAAAGCTGGCCGACAAACTCCGCCTGCCAGCCATGGTGGAAGAAAACAGCGACACTTATGGAACGGCATTTACCATCAGTGTCGACCATGAGGAAACCGATACAGGGATCAGTGCTTACGACCGGGCACTGACCATCCAAAAATTGATTGAGGACAAGACAGAAGCTGCTGCTTTTAAGCGACCTGGCCATGTGTTTCCGTTAGTCGCCAAACGGGCTGGCGTCCTGGAGCGGACGGGTCATACGGAAGCTGCCGTCGACTTGGCGAAACTTGCCGGATCTAAGCCTGCAGGAGTGATTTGTGAAATCATGAACGGCGACGGGACCATGGCGAGGCTGCCGGAGTTGGAAAAAATGGCAGAACGGTATGACTTGTCGCTTATCACCATTCAAGATTTGGTTGCCTACCGAAAAGTGAATGATGTTCTGATCAATAAAGAAATAACCATCGATCTGCCGACTGCCTATGGGGATTTCCGTCTGACTGCTTACACGGAAAAATTCACAGGCAAGGAGCACCTCGCCCTTTTCAAGGGTGAGATAAGCCCGGAGAATCCTGTCCTCGTGCGGATTCACTCAGAATGTTTGACTGGAGATGTTTTTGGTTCCCGCCGCTGTGATTGCGGACCGCAACTCGAGCAGGCTCTCCAAGAGATCGAGGCAGCTGGAACTGGCGTGCTGATATACATGCGTCAGGAAGGCAGAGGAATTGGCTTGCTGAATAAACTGAAGGCTTACAAGCTGCAGGAACAGGGTTTCGATACCGTCGAAGCAAACCACCAGCTGGGTTTTCCGGCAGACTTGCGGGACTATGCAGTGAGCGCCCAAATGTTAAAGGACCTTGGTGTCCGGAAGCTGCAGTTATTGACCAATAACCCGCGGAAAATTTCCGGGTTGAATGATTATGGGTTGGAAGTGACGGAAAGAAAAGCAATCCAAATACCGGCAAATAAAAGCAATGAAAGATACTTGCAAACGAAAAAAGCAAAGCTCGACCATTTATTTGATTTTCCCGGCAGCAACTGATTTTAAGGAGGATGATAAAAATGACAAATGTTTACGAAGGAAACCTGGTAGGTACGGATTTAAAGATCGGAATCGTGGTTGGAAGGTTCAACGAGTTCATCACCAACAAGTTATTAAGCGGTGCACAGGATGCATTGAGGCGACATGGAGTTTCGGAAGACGATGTATCGGTTGCATGGGTTCCTGGCGCGTTCGAAATACCGTTGGTTACGAAAAAAATGGCTGCTTCCAAAAAGTATGATGCGGTGATTGCCTTAGGGACGGTCATCAGGGGATCGACTCCTCATTTTGATTATGTAAGCAGCGAAGTTTCAAAAGGAGTGGCCAGTGTATCCATGCAGGAGGATTTGCCGGTGATATTTGGTGTGCTGACCACGGATACCATCGAACAAGCAATCGAAAGAGCTGGGACAAAAGCAGGCAATAAAGGAGCAGAAGCAGCCGTTTCAGCAATAGAAATGGCCAACCTGTTGAAAAATCTGGCTTGAAAGACTATATGCGAAGAAAACCGGGCAGCCCTGACTTGAGGGGTTGCGCGGTTTTTTTGAACAGGGTCTGGCGAGTGTTTGCCACAGAGAGGGTGGACGCTGAAGCTGGAAAAGACTGTTCTTGCCAGTAAATATCCCGCCCCTCGCTGTGATGTTTGCTAAGAATGTAAAATACTGATTTTCCTATTCTCCAAACGATGCTTGCCTGTTATGGTACGATAATCGTAATAGGAGGGATACGGTGATTACGTATGAAATCTTGGAAAATAATTTAGGCAGTGTAAAGCCTATGGATGAACAGTTCATTTGCGATGAAATCGAAGAACTGATCGAGCGTTTTGCTTTGACTATCACCCAAAGAACCACCTTAAGTACAAAAAAGGGCTGTTACCATTGGCACACAAAAAAAGAAGGACAAAAAGGGGTACTCGAGATCACCTACTGGCCAAAACACGGAAGGCTTTGGCTGGAAATAGCGGATAACCGTAAGGCGGAATGGAATATCGAGCTAATTGCCGAGCTTGCCGAAGAGCTCGCTGAAAGATATGGCGGCCAAGTAGGGTAAAAGTGTTTCAGCAAACACGGAAGAATTGACAGCTAGAAGGGAATCCAGGTAAAATGGAAACTGAAAAAACTGAATGAGTTTCCGTGATTTATTCAATTCACGGGGACGATCTAGAAGGGGTCATAGCGTGAAGGAAAGAATTATCAAGCAGGTCGTCGAGGAAATACAGCAAAGCGGTATGCGTTTTACGGTAGATGATATCACCAACCAACTAGGAATTAGTAAAAAAACGGTTTATGAGCATTTTTCCTCGAAAGAAGAAATTATCGAAACCATCGTGGATAATATTTTAGAAGAGACAGACCAGAAGACCAATCAATTGATGGCTGATGATTCTATTTCTTTTATCGACAAAATCAAACAATTGATGCAAGTACTCCCGGAATATCATCAAATCTATGATCGCCCGATATTGGATGAAATGAAAAGGTATTATCCCGATCAATGGGTGAAGATGGAAGATGCGCTCGAAGAAGATTGGGATGATTTGCAGAAATTGATCGAACAGGGCATGGAAACGGGAGAAATTGTTTCAAACTACTCGATTCCCGTCATCATGAAGGTGCTGATCGAGGCAATCAATACAACGTTGGACCAGCACTTTTTCAATAAAAACAATATTACAGTGGCGGAAGCTTTGTCCCAAATAGTCGACATCCTGCTGTATGGATTGGTACCAGAGAATAAAAGATGAGACGCTTTTATTCTTTGATTTTTGTATAAATAAACGGTAAAAACGTTTATAGTTTATTGGTTTTTTGGCTGGCGATGCGGGAAAGAAAAAAAGACGAAAACGGAAACAGGGAGGTATTCAAGATGGCATATTTACTATTGGCAGGAGCCATTATAAGTGAAATTGTCGGAAGTTCCATGCTGAAGATGTCTGCTGGGTTCACAAAATTGATTCCAGGTGCCATGGCGATTATAAGTTATGGTGCATCGTTCTATTTTCTGGCGTTGGCGTTGAAAGAGCTGCCAATGGGGCTCACGTATGCGTTGTGGGCTGGTATCGGCACCGTGATGACCGTGATGATTGGCATTGTTTTTTGGAAGGAACAGTTTTCTGTTCAAACGATGGTTGGAGTCGCCGCAATCGTGATTGGTGTCGTTGTCCTGAATATGCCGCAAGGAGCCTGATAAGGGGACTGTCCCCGAAAAGGAAGTTAGCATGGGCAACTTGACAAGGAGCCGGTTAATTCATATAGTATTTATACATTTGAATTTACGAATAAGCGATGACAAGGATCAGTACTGGAACAAGCGGTAGCGCAGAGAGGGAATGGTTGGTGAGAATTCCTGTACAGCTGTCCGGGAACCTGCCTTGGAGCTCAGTATCGATAAGATGCAAGCGGAGATATCCGTTATCAAAAAAAGAGTGCGCAGGAAACTGCGAACAAGGGTGGTACCACCAGACCTCGGTCCCTTTTTCAGGGATCGGGGTTTTTTGTTTTTTGCTGCATGAATTGAAAAATAGAAAAAGAAAAGGTGGTTGAACATGGCCAAAAAAAATAAGCAATTTGTCGAAAAAGTCACCGCAATGGAAGACGATTTTGCCCAATGGTACACAGACGTCGTTAAACAGGCTGATTTGGTAGACTATGGTCCGGTAAGAGGCTCGATGATCATTCGGCCGGATGGTTATGCGATTTGGGAAAACATCCGGGATATACTCGATGCAAAAATCAAAGAAACCGGACATGAAAACATGTACTTTCCATTGTTCATTCCGGAAAGTATGCTGCAAAAAGAAAAAGACCATATCGAGGGATTTGCTCCGGAAGTTGCCTGGGTGACACATGGCGGTGATGAAGAGTTACAAGAACGGCTGGTTGTCCGTCCGACCTCTGAGGTGCTTTTTGCTGAACATTATGCAAAAATCATCCACTCCTACCGCGATTTACCAAAGCTGTACAATCAGTGGAGCAACGTCGTCCGCTGGGAAAAAACGACCAGGCCGTTCCTTCGCTCACTTGAGTTCCTGTGGCAGGAAGGTCACACATGTCATGCATCCGATGAAGATGCAGCCAGGGAAACACGACAAATGCTTGATGTGTATGCAAGTGTCTTCGAGGATTACATGGCGATTCCGGTTCTAAAAGGAAAGAAAACAGAGAAAGAGAAGTTTGCCGGGGCTGCCTATACCTTGACGATCGAAAGTTTGATGCATGATGGGAAGGCACTGCAGGCAGGAACGTCCCACCATTTGGGGACCGGGTTTGCCGAAGCCTTCGATATCCGCTTTACCGATGAAGACGGTGAATTGCAGCCCGTTCATCAAACGTCCTGGGGGTTCACCACAAGATCGATCGGAGCAATGATCATGGTTCATGGGGATAACCGCGGCCTGGTAGTCCCTCCGAAAATCGCCGCCAAGCAAGTGATGATCGTGCCGATCGGCCAGCATAAAGAAGGAGTCCTCGACAAGGCATATCAATTGAAAGAACAGCTTGGAAGCATCGCCAGGGTCGATATCGATGCGAGTGATAAAATGCCTGGTTGGAAATTCAATGAGTATGAAATGAAGGGGGTACCGATCCGATTGGAGATCGGGCCGAAGGATATGGAAAAAGGGCAAGCTGTACTGGTGCGCAGAGATACTGGTGAGAAACAGTTCACACCGATTGCTGAACTGGAAACGGCCATTCCGGAGTTGTTGGAGGATATCCAGCGAAGCTTGTTCGAAAAAGCCAAGCAGCACCGCGAGGCTAAAACCACTGTGGCGAGAAACATGGAAGAGTTCAAACAGAATTTAGAACAAAATCCCGGTTTTATCAAGGCGATGTGGTGTGGAAGTCGGCAGTGTGAGGATCAAATAAAAGAAGAAACCACCGCGACATCCCGCTGTATCCCTTTTGAACAGGAGATAGTCGCCGATACTTGTGTCTGCTGTCAAGAGCCAGCAAAAGAACTAGTCTACTGGGCTAAAGCATACTGACGATCCCTGAAAAAGGTTTGTCCTCCTCCCTATGCAGGGAATAGTATAAAAACACTTTAACATAGTGGAGGTTGGTAGCATGGACAAGTCAGAACGCGAGCGTGGCAGTCTGCTCCCCGATCAAAAAGATGAAATCAAGTTCAAAGAGTCTAAGGAAAAACAGGACAAACGTGATACTTTTGCTGAACCGCAGGAGGATTTCCCGATTGATCAGGTGGAAAAAGATGAAAAAGCAGACAGAAAGAAAAGAACCTCTTATAAAGATATCGAAACCGACGAAGAAAAGGCAAAAGACGAATAACTAAAAGCTGCGGCTTCTCCTATCGGGGGAGAGGCCGCAGCTTTTTATGAATCCAGAAGTTGTCGGATGTCCGCTTCTATGCTTTCTGGTTTGGTCGACGGGGCATATCGTTTAACGACATGACCGTCCTTATCGACTAAAAACTTGGTGAAGTTCCACTTAATCTGTCCGGAAAGGATGCCAGGCGCTTGCTTGCTTAAATAAGCAAAGAGCGGATGGGCGTCTTTTCCTTTTACATCTACTTTACTGAACAGCGGAAAGGTGACCCCATAATTTACTTGGCAGAAATCCTGGATGGTTTCTTCTGAACCAGGCTCCTGGTTCATAAATTGATTGCTGGGAAAACCCAATACAACCAAACCTTTCTCCCGATAAGCATCATATAACTGCTGCAGACCTGCATACTGGGGAGTGAAGCCGCACTTGCTGGCGGTGTTGACTATCAGCATCGCCTGTCCTTCGTACTCCTTCAGGGAGATGTCCTCCCCCGAAATGGTTGTGGCGGAAAAGTCATAAACATTCATCTAAAATCCCCTCCTTTATTGCAGGATAGCATAAACCACCCCTTTCCTGATAAGGAAAGCACCAATATATACAAAAGACGACCGTAATGGGAGGTCACTGAAACAGTCCTTTTAATCTAAAGTCGCTGACAACGCTCGTTGTTGATCCAGCGTATCGCTTGGCGGTGGATGCTTGCCGCAGGCGTCACCACCGCTCGCTCATCGTGGAATTACCAAGGGCCAATCTAAAAAGAGTTGATTTTTATTTGATTTAAAAAAGAAAATCACTCTTTTTTCTTGCACAATTAACTGTAGTATGAAGGCCTCTATGATGGCAAACGTAGAACGAATGAAGGAACAGGGGACACAAACCTCTAATAATTAGACGAAAAGCGGTCAGTGCGGAAATTAAATTCCGCACTGACCGCTTTTTTTTTAAATTATACCTATCATAAAACTTCGGTTTTTCAGTGGCCTCCGTGATGGTCGCCTTTATTGATGGGCTACGCCATCTTCCCGTTCGATTCTTTCCAATCTTGCTTGTATTTCTTCTTCGGAAAGATTGTGTTCTTCCACATACATGTTGCGTGGCGATACACGGCATTCATGCGTACATCCGCGCATGTACTTATGTTCGTTCTCTTCCGAGCAAAGGAACTGGCGGTTACATTCAGGATTTGCGCAGTTTACATAGCGTTCGCAAGGTTCCCCGTCAAAGAAGTCTTTCCCTACGATGACATGTTCTTTGCGATTGACTGGTACAGAAATCCGTTCGTCAAAAACGTAAAGCTGACCATCCCATAGTTCGCCTTGTACTTCAGGGTCTTTTCCGTAGGTGACGATTCCGCCATGTAATTGGCCGACATCCTCAAATCCTTCCTTTACCAGCCATCCAGAGAATTTCTCGCAACGGATGCCGCCGGTACAATAAGTAAGGACTTTTTTACCTTCCAGTTTATCTTTATTTTCTTCCACCCATTCGGGCAGTTCCCGGAATGTTTCAATGTCGGGACGGATGGCGCCGCGGAAATGACCTAGGTCATATTCATAATCATTTCGTGCATCCAAAACAACCGTATTTTCATCCCGCATTGCCTCATAAAACTCTTGGGGACTAAGGTATTGGCCGGTTGTTTCATTTGGATCGATGTCATCCTCCAGACGGAGTGTAACAAGCTCCGGACGCGGACGCACATGCATTTTTTTGAATGCATGGCCGTCAGCCTCGTCCACTTTGAAGACCATGTCGGCAAAACGAGGATCTGCGTGCATGTCGTCCATATATTTATTGGTTTGCTCTACCGTTCCAGAGACTGTACCGTTAATGCCTTCTTCAGCAACGAGGATACGGCCTTTCAAACCGAGCTCTTTACAATACTTGAGATGTTCAGCTGCATAAGTCTCGGGGTCTTCGATCGGAACGTAGTTATAATACAACAATACTTGATACTTTTCTTGATTATCCATTTTTATTACCACCTATCAATTCATATTTGCAAGATATAAATGTAGGGTGGAATCTATATAACATTGTCTCTTGCAAGCATATATTTTAACAGAGGTTAAAGAGAAAAATCAACTTGTATTTAAAGGTAATAAACGCTCTCAATTTCCGGTTTAGAATGAAAATCGTCGAGGAAATGAAGAAAAGGAAATGGGAATTGAATAATTCTTTCCCATTTCTTTCACAATAAAGAAGGTAAGGGAATTAGAAATACTTTGTGCCCCTTTACCCGCATTATTGTAAGAAGGAGGTTTTTTTCATGACAGGAAAAGTCAAATGGTTTAACGCCGATAAAGGGTTCGGATTCATTGAAAGAGAAGATGGCGACGATGTATTCGTACACTTCTCAGCCATCCAGACTGAAGGTTTTAAAACGCTTGATGAAGGCCAGGAAGTCGAGTTCGATATTGTCGAAGGCGACCGCGGTCCGCAGGCGTCTAACGTCCAGCCTTTATAATCTGCCACTACGTAAAAAAGTGCATCGGTCGATGCGCTTTTTTTGTTGGAGGAAAAACGCTAAAATAGAGGGGATATTCATATGATGGGGATCGGTTAAATGACGGAGGGGGAAGCAATATGGCTGATAAGACGTTTGACTGGCATGAAGAGGCAGGAAAGCAGTGGGATGAACGGGCATCCTTTTGGAGTCAAAACAGCAGAAATATGTGGGATACCGGCAGCAGAAAAGCGATTATTCCATTTCTGGAGCGCTATTTACCAGCGGGTGCTTCCGTGCTGGATGTTGGCTGCGGAGATGGGTATGGTTCCTATAAGCTGAAGCAGGCAGGATACGAAGTGACAGGAACGGATTTATCAGAAGAGATGATTGAAAAGGCAAAGCACATGGCAGGGGAGGGCATAACCTTTCTGAGGGAAGATATCATCCATCTCTCGTTTGGAGACGAAAGCTTCGATGCCGTCATGGGCATCAATGTACTGGAATGGACAGAGCATCCACTGAATGCCCTGCAGGAGCTGGATCGGGTTTTGAAGTCGGAGGGAAGCGTGTGTATCGGTCTGTTGGGACCGACCGCAGGACCGAGGAACAATAGTTTTTCCAGGCTATACGGAAACAAGGTAATCTGTAACACGATGATGCCGTGGGAATTGAAAAGACTGGTTGAAGAGGAAATCGGCTGGACCACCATCAGTGGAAAAGGAGTTTATAAAAAAGGTGTCACCGAAAAGACGACAGCCGGTTTAACAGAAGAATTGCAACAGGCCCTGAGCTTTATGTGGCTGTTTTTGTTTCAAAAGGAATGAGGTGAAAGACATGGATAAAAAAGAGATGGAAGAAAAAATTATCGAGCAATATCGGCAGGACGAGAACATGATGATTCTTGTCTTTGCTCAATGGTGTGTCAATAACGATTTGCAGCCTGAAGAGCTCTACCGGGAAGCCTATCCGGAGCAGGGGAACAATAAAGAGTTGGAAAAGACGCTGGAGCTGACGGTGCCGAAACAGGAGTCGGAGCCAATTCCCGACACCACCGTGCTGAATGTTTTGCAGTTATTCGGAAATGATGACCTGGCTTTCATCGTCAGTAGGGAAATAGAAAAGCGCAAGAAGCAGGAGAACGATTAAAAGCGGGCCGGACAAAAGCATGGCCACCAAAGCAAAAACCGATTCGTTCGGTTTTTATTTGGATGATAAACTTCCTTTTATCCTGTTATTTGATGCGTGCTTCGAATCGCTACGTTTTTGTGCACTGATCTCCACATGATCAAGACAAGATAAACCGTATTCTTCTATTGGTTGATAGGTATTTAAACAGTGACGAAGCCGAAAAATCAGCATGGGGGTCCTTTATTCTTTAGAGATTGGACAAAAGCATAAAAAGGCGACTTCCATACAGCTCAGCTTTCTATGTAAAGGCAATAGGCAAAACGGAAATCACACCAGAAGACTTCCAACGGAGGCAAGGTATGAAGACTCCGGCGGGATGAGCGCGAGCTGAAGATCCACTTGGCAAAGCGGTATTCTTTGCCAAGTTAGCTGAAGCCGTGCCCGCGGAAAGCGAAGTACCTTGCCGGAGTGGAGAGTTGCACTTTTCATAAGGTAGAACGTTTTGCTTTTTGCTCATCAAAAATACCGAAGGAATGGTGTCATTGTTCGGTTTTTATTTGGAACACGATGCTTTTGTCCCAGGTTCTTTTTTATTAAGTTCTGAACAATCTGATCAATGCGTGCGTTCCGTCATCTTCGCCGCCAGATTCTGCCAACCTTTGATACAGCGACAGGGACAGCTCCAATCCAGGGGTGAGAAGCCCCATTTCTTGAGCAGACTCCAGGGCGATTTTCATGTCTTTAATAAAGTGTTTGACATAAAATCCCGGCTCATAGTCACCAGCAATCATCCTGGGGGCCAAATTGCTTAACGACCAGCTTCCTGCAGCCCCGGTAGAGATGCTACTTAACACGCGTTCAGGATCAAGACCTGCCTTTTCTGCATACGTTATTGCTTCACACACACCGATCATATTCGAAGCAATTGTAATCTGGTTACTCATCTTTGTGTGCTGACCAGAGCCGGCTGCCCCCTGATGTACAACATTGCTGCCAAGCACGTCGAAAATCGGCTTGAGCTCTTGAAAGGCAGCTTCAGACCCGCCGGCCATGATTGCAAGTGTACCGTTTTTGGCCCCGATGTCGCCACCCGACACGGGTGCATCGACAGCTTCGATTCCTTTTTTCGCTGCTTCTTTATGAATTCTTTCAGCAAGCTTGGGCTTGGAAGTAGTCATATCGATGACATAACTGCCGGGCTTAGCGTGAGCAAGAATGCCGCTGTCACCGAAGTACACTTCTTCGACATCAGCGGGATAACCGACGATGGTGATGATCACATCTGAATCCGCCGCAAGGACAGCTGCGTTTTCTTTCCAAACGGCTCCAGCCTCCAAGAGTTCATCTGCCTTTGTTTTGGTCCGTGTATATATGTTCAAGGTAAAACCGGCTTCCATCAGGTTGGCAGCCATGCTTTTCCCCATGACACCTGTACCGACAAAGCCAATGGTTGTTGTATCTTTTGCCAGGGTCATATCCACCCTTCCTTTCTGTTACTTAGTCCATAATTAGTTAATAATTCGATAAAAAAGAAAAAAATCCTTCCTGAAAAAACTCGATACTTCGACAAAAAATTTTTTAATCCAGCATTTATCGCGTGATGTCAGGCTTTGTTCCGAGTGAAAGAAAAATAGGGGGATTATTTGGATTGCAAGAAAAAAATGATTGTGATAAAGTCTTAATTAACACAATATATTGTTTATTTGTCTAAAATGAATACTATATGTTGATTCTATGCAAGATCAGGTGACACCTTGTCTTAAAAGGGAATCCGGTGAAAAACCGGAACTGTCCCCGCAACTGTAAGTGTGGACGAACGAGAAGTTCCACTAAACCGCTTTGCTTCACGGCGTCGGTTTGGGAAGGTCTCTAGTAGGAAGAAGCACGAGTCAGGAGACCTGCCTTTTCTTGTAGCGTTTCATTTCTTCGGGGACTGGGGAGTGAAAACGATAGGGAAGAAGTGGCTGTTTATGCCACATTTACTGTCGTTTTCAATCCGTCCATGTCCCATGGACGGATTTTTTGTATGCTCAAAAAACCTTTTACAGGAAGAGAGATACAAAATTTCTTAGGAGAATTCAACATCTTGTTAAGGCCAGACATCTATAAGGAAACTGGTCCCATGTGTTCATTTAGATAAAAGGAGGAGTAAGGAATGATCGAAACAGAAGTTAAACAGAATGACTGGAAGCGCAAAATGAAAATGGTTCTGACCGGACGCTTTCCGGATTTGGATATTCAAGGTTTATTTGAGCATGGTGACAAAGTACTGGAGCAAAAACCATGGCTGCCGGATGATGAATGGATCCACCAGTTGATTTTGGAGGCGCTGGCCAACTTGGACGAAAATGAACCGGATTGGACCTATGCAGCAGCGGCTTTATACGTGCAGCAGTTATACCAGGAGGCAGCCGAGAACAGAGGGTACGATCCTGGCAGGAAATATGGTCCATTTGGACAAGTCATCCGTCATTTGACGGACATCGGCATTTATGACCGCTTTCTGCTTGATACATATAGTGAACAGGAGATTAATGAACTGGAACAGACGATCGATCCTGACAAAGACAACATGTTCACGTACATCGGCCTCCGGACTTTGGCGGACCGTTATATCGCCAAAGATTATCAAGGCAAGGTGTATGAGCTGCCGCAGGAACGGTTCATGATCATTTGTATGACATTGATGAAAAATGAACCGGCAGAAAAACGGCTAGACTTGATTAAAGAAGCGTATTGGGCATTGAGCAATCTGTACATGACGGTGGCGACTCCGACGCTTTCCAATGCCGGAAAAAGCTACGGTCAGCTGTCCAGCTGCTTTATTGACACAGTGGATGACAGTTTGCAGGGGATTTTCGACAGTAATACCGATATCGCCAACCTGTCCAAGAATGGCGGGGGAATCGGTGTTTACCTGGGGAAAATCCGCAGCCGGGGCAGTGCGATCAAAGGGTTCAGCGGTGCTTCGTCAGGTGTTTTGCCATGGATGAAACAGTTGAACAACACAGCGGTTAGTGTCGATCAGCTCGGTCAGCGCAAAGGGGCCATCTGTGTTTATCTGGATATTTGGCATAAAGACATATCTTCTTTTCTGGATGCGAAGTTGAATAATGGGGATGAGCGGCTCCGGACCCACGATTTATTTACGGGAGTTTGTCTCCCCGACCTTTTCATGGAGCAGGTGGAAGCCAGAGAGAACTGGTACTTGTTCGACCCTCATGAAGTGCGGACGGTTATGGGGTATTCTCTCGAGGACTACTTTGACGAGTCGAAGGGCGATGGAAGCTTCCGGGAAAAATACTGGGAATGTGTCCAGCACCCTCATTTAAGCAAGCAGGAAATCCCTGCGATTGACTTGATGAAACGGATTCTGAAAAGCCAGCTCGAAACCGGGGGTCCCTTCATGTTTTATCGGGATGAAGTCAATAGGCATAATCCGAACAGCCACCTCGGCATGATTTATTCGAGCAATCTTTGCACGGAAATCACGCAAAACCAAAGCCCGACCGTGGTAGAAGAACAGCAGACCGTCGACGGGAAAATCGTCGTAAATAAACAACCCGGTGATTTTGTTGTCTGCAACTTGTCCTCCATCCATTTGGGCAGGGCGGTGACGGAAGGCGTTCTGGAACGATTGGTTCCTATCCAGGTGAGAATGCTGGACAACGTAATCGATTTGAATACGATTCCGGTTTTACAAGCACAGCTCACCAATCAAAAGTACCGTGCAGTCGGGCTTGGAACATTTGGATGGCATCATCTTCTTGCACTGAAGGGGATACGCTGGGAAAGCGAAGAAGCGGTGGCCTATGCGGACGAGCTGTATGAAAAAATAGCATTTTTGACAATCCGGTCCAGCATGGAGCTGGCAAAAGAGAAAGGTGTTTGTGCTGCGTTTGAAGGTTCAGACTGGCAAACCGGAAAATACTTCGAAAATAAGGGTTATACCGCTGATACGGATTCGGACTACGATTGGTCCGACTTACAGAAACAGGTTCAGGAGCATGGAATCCGCAATAGCTATTTGATGGCAGTTGCACCGAATTCCTCGACGTCTCTTATCGCGGGGAGCACCGCCAGTATTGATCCGATTTTCCAGAAGTTTTATGCGGAGGAGAAAAAGGATTACAAAATTCCTGTGACCGCTCCGGATTTGAACGCGGATACCACCTGGTATTATAAATCGGCTTATTTTATCGATCAGCACTGGAGTATCAAACAGAACGCAGCCAGACAGAAGCATATCGACCAGAGTGTATCCTTCAACATATACGTTCCGAACACCGTCCAGGCCAAAGAATTGCTGAGCCTTCATTTGGATGCCTGGGAATCGGGGCTTAAAACAACCTATTATTTACGGTCGACATCATCGGAATTGATCGACTGTGAATCATGTTCCAGCTAAGGAGAGGAGATCAACAATGGTTGTATCACTGAATAAACGGAATATCATGGACAAGACTGCACCGAACAATTCTACTAGTATTATCAACGGGAAAAGCTCCAATATTCTCAATTGGGATGATGTCCGATTTGCCTGGGCATATCCGAAATATAAAAAAATGCTTTCGAATTTTTGGACCCCCTTTGAAATCAACATGTCGCAGGATATGCGGCAATTTCCGGGATTGTCTGACGAGGAAAGGGACGCTTTTTTGAAAATAATCGGATTATTGGCTTTGTTAGACAGTATCCAAACTGATTATGCCGGGAAGGTTGCGGATTATTTAACGGATTCGAGTCTGAATGCTCTCATGATCATTCTCGCTCAGCAGGAAGTCATTCACAACCACTCTTATTCCTATGTCTTATCCAGCCTTGTATCCAAACAGGAGCAGGACGAAGTGTTCGAATTTTGGCGAACGGAGCCCATTTTGGAAAAGCGCAATGATTTCATCACCGATGGTTATCGGGCATTCGCAGAAGAACCGACGGTAGATAATCTGCTGAAATCCGTTGTTTTCGATGTAATACTTGAGGGACTGTTCTTTTATTCCGGTTTTGCCTTTTTCTATCATCTGGCAAGGAATCAAAAGATGGTCGCCACCTCTACGATGATCAATTACATCAATCGCGATGAACAGCTGCATGTCGATTTGTTTGTACGGATTTTCAAAGAAGTGCTCACGGAGCATCCAGAATATGACACAAAGGAATTGGAAACATTTGTACAAGACACCTTTAAGCAAGCGGTGCATCTGGAGACGGAATGGGCCCGCCACATAATCGGCAACAAAATCGATGGCATTTTGCTGGAGGACGTGGAAAATTATATTAAGTTTTATGCCAATACACGCTGTAAACAGCTTGGCTATGAAAAACCGTATCCGGAAATAACCAAAAATCCGCTCCGCTGGATAAAAGCATATGAAGAAGTGGATCTGGGCAAGTCGGATTTCTTTGAACAGAAGTCGAGACAGTATACCAAAGTAAATTACACCGATAATGGTTTTGACGATTTATAATAGGAGGAAAATCCCTGCTGTTCATCAGTGAGGGATTTTTCTTTTTTCGTTGTACACAGGCGCTTCCGCTATTGTCCAAAACCTCCCACTTTACAAATTTGATGGCATTGGAGAAAGTTATACTGTACACATATACTTTGCTGTCTTGCCGCATGCTAAACAAGGAGGATTTAGATGGACTGGATTCGCAAGTCATTTGGTGAGTTGGATGCAAAAGAATTATATACCATCATTAAAACAAGGGTCGATGTTTTTGTCGTTGAACAGCGTTGTCCATACCATGAGCTGGATGGACATGATGATAGTGCCGACCATTTATTCTGCAAGGATGGGGAAAAAATTGTAGCTTATGCACGTCTGCTTCCGAAAGGAACGGTGTACGAACAGGCTTCCATCGGCAGGGTACTGGTTCATAAGCAGTACCGGGGACAAGGTTATGCCAGAGAGCTCTTAGAAATAGCAATATCCCATATAACCGATCAGTGGCAGGAAACAACCATAAAAATCCAGGGTCAGGAATACCTGAGGCACTTTTATGCTTCCTTTGGTTTTAACGAAATATCCGATGTCTATCTAGACGATGGAATCCCTCACGTCGACATGCTGCTCACCACTTTACCAAAGTAATATGGTACCACAGTGGGGGTCAGTCCCCTGCCGGTAGTCCTTGACGAATTTCCATAATCTTGACTGGTTGGCGGTTTGTTTTCGGATATACTAAGACTGTTCTGCATGATCGTTCATTGCAGGAGGCGATAATGTGCTAACGCAACGACAAGTGCAAAAGTGTGAGAAGATGTTAACAGAACGCAAGCGTCACCTGGCCGATCATCTTGAAGACCACTATGGAACGCAGTATGAATTGATCAAGGAATCAATGGGAGAGCTATCGAATTATGATAACCATCCTGGCGACCATGGATCAGAGCTTTTTGAACGGGAAAAGGATATAGCCTTGAATGATCATGCAGAACGGGAAATGAAAGATATCAACCATGCTTTGGCTGCGATACAAAATGGGCAGTATGGTGTTTGTGAAGTGTGCGGCAAAGACATTGCGTTTGAACGACTGGAAGCGATGCCGACCACCACACGGTGCCTGGAACACGCCGAAGATGATATTTCCAACGACCGGCCGGCAGAAGAAGATGTCTTCCACCCAAGTGTCAACGAAATGGAGACAGAAGTAGAGGAAGAAGAATCCACTATTTTTGATGCAGAGGATTCCTGGCAGCGGGTTGCAAAGTATGGATCTTCCGAAAGCCCATCCGACTTTTACGACACAGAAAAGGATTATGAGGATATGTTTTTCAATTCTGACGAGCTTGTTAGTGCTGCGGAAGAAATCGAAAACTTTTTGACAGCCGATATCGATGGGAAATTCAGCGGCGTGAACCCCGCGCACGAAAAATACGAAGACTACCTCGACGAAAACGAAGTAAACTCCATCCTTTATGATTAGAATGAAAGGCAAAAGCGACTGAAAAGCTGCACCCCCGAAACCGGGGGTGGTTGCTTTTTATCGAGGGAATTGGGCACAGCGAGGACCTGGAAGCTTAGTGGCCATAACAAAACCGAACGTTGAATCGAAATCCTGAACTTTCGATTCAGCGTTCGGTTTTTGCGATTTTATAAGAAATCCCTATTTTTTTCTAGGTATGAGAAAAGCGTTGTTGGCTTGTTGAAAACCTGCTTTAGGATAGTATTCCATTGCCGAAGGGGCAGAAAGCAGAATCAAAGCTGTTCCTTCACCGATTTCCGTCTGCACCCGGGAAACCAAATGGCTTCCAACGCCTTGATGCTGGTACTGCTTATCGACTGCCAAATCTGACAAGTAACAGCAATAGCAAAAATCTGTCAAAGCTCTGGCAATGCCGATCAGCTTACCATTATCCCGTGCTGTAACCAGTAAGTCTGCTTGCTCGATCATTTTCCCCATCCGCTCCAGATCCTCATAAGGGCGGTTTATCCCGGAGGACGCAAACACCTCTGCCAGTTCCCTGCTCAATACCTGTTCACCGATTGCGTATTGTATAGTCAATGTAACTCCCCCTTATTTAATCTATTTCAGGTTAACTGCTTGGATAGCCGGATCATGTCCCTGCAAATGATTCCATTTTCTTCTATTGGATCCTCATAATGGTCTGTGAAAAAGTCCTTGATAATAGCTTGCATGGAAAAACCACACTTTTGATACAAAGCAAGTTGGCCGAGACTTGAATTCCCGGTTCCGATTTCAATATGTTCGAACCCCTTGCTTTCAGCTACCTTAATGGCATGCTCGATCAGTTTGCGGCCGATTCCTTCGTTTTGACGATCTGGATGGACCGCGATATTGGCAATTTCGGCTATTTCTGATGATTTATTGATCAGTACATAGACACCGATCAGGAATCCCCTTTGATAGGCACCGTAACAATGTCCATCTTTCAGGTAATTCTCGACGATCTGTTGATTTGGATCTGCCAATAACAATAAATCCATAGGAGCTTGTTCTCTGTCAGTGATTTGATTTATTTCCATTGTCTCTCCCCCTGTTTTCGTTATGGAAAAGTTAACTGAATCTGTACTTCCAGCTCTGTAAATGACTGAAAGGCATTAATCGGTATGAAGGATAAGCAAATCTGCGCTTTTTTCATTGTATCAAATTATCGGTGTTTGATGCCGGAGAGCGATGGGAAAATGAATAAAACGATTCCGTTCCGGAGGGGATGCTACCGTGAGCAGTTTGTTTTTGTTGTTGCTGTTTATTCTCAGCCTGGTTTATTTGGCCGTCAAACATAGAAAGACGATCCGTAGCTCGCACCCGCTTGCAATCGCGGGAACTGTTTTCTTGTTTGTAATGGAAGCCGTCGTGGCTTTTGTTTGTTTTTACTATGGTGGCCAGTGGCTGGCCGGCCATGTTGATAATAACTTTGCGCTGGTGATATTGCAGTTTGTCCTCTTGTTTGCATTGATTGTTGTGTGTCTGGGCATTCTGAGGAAAATCCTCAAGCAAATGGAAAAATAAGTTTGTATAAAAAATCGGCATCTGCTTCTAAAGCAGATGCCGATTTTTCAAAAAGAGGAGGATCATTACAATTGCCAGCCTGCATTTAAAACAGACTGGACTATCTATATAAGACCCCGGCGTTCGGGGGAGGTGTCCGCCGAGGTTTGTTTGTTATCAGGCTTGTTCATCCTGCTCGCTCAGGGTCAGCGAGGTGTTCTGCTTTGTACCATCTCGGTAATAAGTGACATCTACCTGGTCGCCGACTTCTGTTTCATCGTAAAGGTATTTTTTCAAATCAAGCATCGAACCGATCACCTGATCATTGATATGGGTGATGACGTCATATTTCTTCAATCCTGCTTGTTCCGCTGGCGAACCAGTTTGTACCTGTGCAACGACGATTCCTTCTTCTACGTCTTCTGGCAGGTTCAGTGTTTCTTGTTTATGTTGCTTTGGAACAGTGGCCAAATCCATGGCGCTTATCCCGACAAATGGACGGGAGACAGAACCTTCTGCTTCAAGCTGTTCGATAATCGGTTTTGCTGTATCGATCGGAATGGCAAAGCCGATTCCTTCTACAGCACTTTCCGCAATTTTCATCGAGTTGATGCCGATTAGCTCTCCATTTCCATCGACCAGCGCTCCACCGCTGTTGCCCGGATTTATCGCAGCATCGGTTTGGATGACTTCTGTTGTCCAGTCCGCCACACCATCTTGGTTGGAATCTATTTCAACCGAACGTTCTAGTCCACTGATGATCCCTTTCGTTACCGAGCCTGCAAATTCCATTCCGAGCGGGTTTCCGATGGCAATCGCTGTTTCACCGACATTTAAGTCATCGGAAGAACCGAGAGTGGCGACCGTATCAACATTGCTGCCGTCGATTTCCAATACTGCCAGGTCGCTCAATTCATCGGCACCGAGAATTTTGGCGCTGACCGTGCTCCCGTCTTGTAAATAAACTTCTACTTCGCTGGCTCCTTCAATGACATGGTTGTTGGTGACGACATAGGCTTTGCCGTTTTCTTTTTTATAGATGACACCTGAGCCTGTTCCGGCTTCCTGGGTATCATCTGCTTGTTCCCAAAAATTCGCCGTTGTTTTTTGTAAGTTGGAAACCCCTACGACAGCTGAAGCAGATTTTTCAAGTGCACTTTCTACTTCTGGGTCGTCCGACGTGTTTGCCGTCAGGGTGACGTTATCACTGTCTGCCGATTCTGAACCTGTTTGCGTGTCCGCACTTTGAGATTCTGAATTCAACGACTGTAGTGGTAGAATGTTGGTATAGATTAATAACAAGCCAATGATGGCGACAATCAATCCACCAGTGATTCCGCTGACAAAGTAACCTTTTTTGTTTGAACTGGAACCTTTCTCCGGTTCGTTTGGTTGATTACCCGGCCGTGTGTCGGCATCTTGCTCATTTTCCATGTATAGCTGCCTGTCACTTTCTTGACTGTGTTGGTGATCATGCTCGTGTTCATTCTCGTGCATGTAAAATCACACCTTTCTTTTATGCTATTTATCGGGGAAGGATTTTTTGCTTTCGCGTCTACATTTCCTATTGTAAGCAGAGGGTTCGGCAGTCCTTTGGTAAAAATGTGTAAAAAGTGTGGAATGATCAAAAGGGAATCGACAACCGGCGGATATATGCGACAATATAACGAGTAAGGAGGCGTTTGGATGAAACACAGCATTGTGGTAGTGGAAGATGACGTGAACATCCGCAATATCGTTTCGGCCTATTTAAGAAAGGATGGCTACCAGGTAAGGGTAGTGGAAAGCGGAGAAGAAGCGTTGACTATATGGAAAACCGATCCCCCTGATATGTGGATCCTCGATATTATGCTGCCGGGGATAGATGGGTATGAATTATGCAAAACCATCCGGCAGGAAAGCGAAGTGCCGATAATCATTATATCGGCGAAGGATGAAGAGTTGGATAAAATTCTCGGACTGGAATTGGGTGGCGATGACTATTTGACAAAGCCTTTCAGTCCAAGAGAGATGGTGGCCCGGGTCAAACGGCTATTCAAACGTGTAGACAGGACCCGGCCGGAAAAAGCGGGTGAAAAGAAGGAGCTTCAAGCTGGAGGCCTTGTTCTTTATCCAGATGAAAGACTTGTCTTCTGGGAGGGGGAAGAGGTGGAAATAACCGCTAAAGAGTTTGAAATCTTGAATATCTTTATCACCAACCTAAACCGTGCTTTTTCAAGGGAAGAATTGCTCACCAAAGTATGGGGAGAAGACTACTTTGGCAGCGACCGAGCTGTCGATGATTTGATTAAACGGCTGCGGAAAAAGATAGACGGACTTCCGGTCGAAACGGTGTGGGGCTACGGGTACCGGCTTAAAATAGAGAAAGAGGAATCGGAATGAAGCTCCAGTCCCAGCTCAACATCGCATTCACCACATTACTGGTAGTCATCATGTCTGTTGCCGCATTCACCATTTACTCTTTGATTTTGAATTTGCTGATTCACAATGAACAGACCCAGCTTGAAAAAAACGGGCGGATTATCACGGGGATGATCAATGAATCTCCGAGTCTCAATATGCAACAGTTATCGGGACTGTTGGAGGATTTAAAGCTGCAGGGGATCTTTTATTACCGCAGTGGTGGTTCGGAGGACACGATTATTACCAACCTGCCCCGTGATGTGGCGGAAAACTGGGTGAATAACTACGACTTATCACAAAACGAACAGCCATTATGGAAAGCGGGAAACGAGCGATATGTGGTATCCAGGATGAGTTTTTCCCCGCGTTTCCCAGCCTGGGAATTGATCCTGGTGACGCCGCTCAATGATTTACAGGCTGTCCAGCGGAACTTTATCGGCATCTTGCTTGTTGTATTTGCTGTAGGAATCATTGTGGCAGTGTTATTGAGTTATTACATGACCAACCGTTTGGTGACGCCATTGACAAGATTGAAGGAACAGGTCAAGAAAATCGAAAAACGGCAATTCAACGAAATTCAATCGGTGAATGCCAGTGGCGAAATCAAAGAGGTGGAAGAAAGCGTCATGGAAATGGCTCAGGAATTGGAACGTTATATTCAATCCCAACGGCAATTTTTCCAGAATGCCAGCCATGAACTGAAGACACCTCTGATGACCATCCAAGGTTATGCCGAGGGAATAAGAGATGGAGTATTTGAGCAGGAGGAATCCGAACGGGGATTCGATGTGATGATCGCGGAAATCGGCAGGTTGAAAAAAATCATCAATGAAATGATTCTGTTGGCAAAACTGGATAGTGAAGAAAATATTTATCGGAAAGAAAACATAAAAGCTGCTGATTTAATCAAACTAACGATGGAGAGGGCTTTGCCGCTGGCCAATGAGAAAAATGTAAAGCTGGAAACATCCGTCATCGAAGATGCGACCCTGACAGTCGATAAAGAAAAGCTGTTGCAGGCAATGATGAATATCGTTGCCAATGCAATCAGGCACGCTGATTCTGCGGTAAAGGTCAGCGTCGAAAAAGCCGGGGGTGTGATTATCAGAGTAGCGGATGACGGAGAGGGCGTACCGGCAGACCTCATGCCCCATCTTTTCCACCGTTTTGTCAAAGGAGAAGGCGGAGAAACAGGTCTCGGATTGGCGATTTCCCGGGCGATCATTGAACGATCGGGCGGACGTATAACTGTCGGCACCTCTGAGAACGGCGGTGCATTATTTTCCATCCATTTATAACAATGGAACGCGAAAGAGACTTTTAGATATTTCGCTGAAAGGGAATGGTATACCATCTTCTTTGTGTTTGTGTTACAATAGATTGGTTGTAGTCGGAATGTTGAATTCGATACAAAAAGAGGAGAGTATATTCATTATGCAATTAAGAGAAGATCTTCGCAATATTGCAATCATTGCCCACGTTGACCATGGAAAAACGACGTTAGTGGACCAGCTGTTGAAGTATTCTGGTACCTTTCGCGAAAATGAACAGGTCGACGAACGTGCGATGGATTCAAACGATTTGGAAAAAGAACGTGGTATAACAATCTTAGCGAAAAACACGGCTATTAATTATAAAGACACGCGTATCAATATTTTGGACACTCCGGGACACGCTGACTTCGGTGGTGAAGTAGAGCGGATCATGAAGATGGTTGACGGTGTTTTGCTTGTGGTCGATGCATACGAAGGCTGTATGCCGCAGACGCGCTTTGTATTGAAAAAGGCATTGGAGCAAAAACTGACTCCGGTTGTCGTCCTTAACAAAATCGACCGGCCCAATGCCCGTCCGGCAGAAGTCATCGACGAAGTGCTTGATTTGTTCATCGAGCTTGGCGCAGATGACGACCAGTTGGAGTTCCCGGTTGTTTATGCTTCGGCATTGAACGGTACCTCCGGCAATGAACCGGAAGAACAGGAAGAAACGATGGAGCCCGTTTTCTCTACTATTATGGACCATATTCCGGCGCCAATCGATAATTCGGATGAAGGATTGCAATTCCAGGTTACCTTGCTGGATTATAACGATTATTTAGGAAGAATCGGGGTCGGCCGGATTTTCCGTGGCTCCATCAAGGTAGGCCAACAGGTGGCATTGATGAAAAAAGACGGTTCTGTCAAATCATTCCGTGTCACCAAGCTGTTCGGGTTCATCGGTCTGAAACGGATCGAAATCGAAGAAGCGAGAGCGGGAGACATCATCGCTTTGGCAGGACTGGAAGACATCAACGTCGGCGAAACCGTCTGCCCGCAGGATCAGCAGGAAGCCTTGCCGATTCCGCGAATCGACGAACCAACCCTGCAAATGACATTCGTGGTCAACAACAGTCCTTTTGCCGGCAAGGAAGGAAAGTATATTACATCGAGAAGAATTGAAGAACGCTTGCTTACCCAGCTGGAAACAGACGTCAGCTTGCGCGTAGAACAAACGGAATCGCCGGATGCCTGGACTGTTTCAGGACGCGGGGAATTGCATTTGTCCATTCTTATCGAAAACATGCGCCGTGAAGGTTATGAACTGCAGCTTTCGAAACCACAGGTCATCATACGCGAAATTGACGGCGTGCAGTGTGAACCGGTTGAGCGTGTCCAAGTGGACGTGCCGGAAGAACACCAAGGTGCTGTCATGGAATCGTTAGGCTCCCGCAAAGGGGAAATGATCGACATGGCCAACCACGGAAACGGACAAGTCCGAATGGAATTCAAGGTGCCTTCCCGTGGCTTGATCGGTTATGCAACCGAGTTTATGACACAAACCAGAGGTTACGGAATCATCAACCATACGTTCGATTCTTATGAACCTCTTTTGCAAGGACAAGTGGGCGGAAGACGTCAAGGCGTTCTCGTGGCATTGGAAAATGGCAAAGCCTCCACGTATGGCATCATGGGTCTTGAGGACCGTGGTACGATTTTCGTTGAACCAGGTACAGATGTGTATGCAGGCATGATTGTTGGGGAGCATAACCGTGACAACGACCTGACTGTCAATATAACCAAAGAAAAACATTTGACCAACGTCCGTTCTGCTACAAAAGATCAGACGGCGACCATCCGCAAAACGCGGACGCTGACTCTTGAGGAAGCGATCGAGTATTTGAACGATGATGAATATTGCGAAGTGACACCGGAATCCATCCGCCTTCGCAAAAAGATTCTCAACAAAAATGAACGGGAAAAAGCAGCGAAAAAGAAAAAAACAGTTTGAGATAAAGAAGAGACTGTCTGACAACATAGTGACCATAACAAAAACCGGACGATTATTCGTTCGGTTTTTGTTTTATCATAACCTGGTGTTTAACCTTCTCTTATGAATAGTTCCCGCCTATCCTGCAAGGTGCTTCGTTTTCCGCTGAAGTCTGCTTCCCTTACCTCGTGCAGTTACGTTTGAAGCCAAGCAGTAAGAAAACCATTTGCGCTGATTCCGTTTTATTTTTTCGTGGAAGGGTTATCGGGTAGGGAAGTCGAAGCAGTATGACAGAAAAAGACTGACGAGTGGAGGGAAAAAAATGAAACTTCCAATGTGGGCGGTAATCTTATTCCTGCTGATTGCTGCAGGTTGTTCAGATAACAAAAAGCCAGAGGGGAATCAAGACGATAATGGCCACTCTGCAGGAAAATCATCAAGCGAACCAGAGGTCGAGACAATCGCCTCTGAACTTCAAGAACCTTGGGAAATAGTAAAATCAGAAAATACCCTTTACATAAGTGAGCGGACAGGTACCATTGTGGAAATTTCTTCAGACGCAGGGAATGTAACAAGAAAACCGATTGAATTGGAAGAACCCTTGGCAGAGGTGCCCGAATCCGGATTGCTTGGACTTGCTTTCCCGGAATCATTTACAAAGGAGAAAGAAGCATTCGTTTACTATTCTTACTCCAGTGGGCAAGGTGTCTACCAGAGGGTAGCCAGAGTGAAAAAAGGAAAGGACAGTTGGATGGAAACCGGGGTGTTGCTTGATGACATTCCGGGTGGACAGGTCCATCATGGGGGGAGAATAGAAATCGGTCCGGATGATAAGCTGTATGTGACCGTAGGGGATGCGACGGATAAAAGTTCAGCCCAAAATCGGAACAGCTTGTCCGGAAGTATATTGCGCATTAACCAGGATGGGAGCATACCGATTGACAACCCGGATCCACAATCTGCTATCTATTCTTGGGGTCACCGAAATCCTCAAGGTTTGGCATGGGATGAACAGGGTAATTTATATGCAACGGAACATGGCGACCAAGCCCATGATGAAATCAATTTGATTAAGCCGGGTAACAACTATGGATGGCCGGAAGTGGAAGGCGATCATCAACAGCGAGGAATGGAAACACCGCTGATTCACTCCGGAGAGGAAACATGGGCACCATCCGGAATCGATTACAAAAATGGTGCATTTTGGTTTGCAAGTTTGCGAGGCGAAGCGCTTCGCAAATTCGATCCGGAAGCAAACAGCCAGGAAGCGGTCGTCGAAGGGTATGGCCGCATTCGTGATGTACTGGCTTCCAGCGATGGTATTTACTTTATTACTAATAATACAGATGGACGCGGGACGCCGTCAAAGCAGGATGATCGGCTGTTGTTCCTATCAGACGAGTGAACTGAATAAGCTAATACAGGTGATATAGAAAGGAAATCTTCAGACATGTTGAGGTTTGTACGCAGGTTGAAATTTCTGGTCAATTTTAAAAAGTCCGTCCCTTTTTTAAAGGATTTTTTCTTATCAAAAGAAGTAAGATTGGCAACCAAAGGAATATCGGTTGTGCTTATCATTGGATATATTTTGTTCCCGTTTGACATCATTCCTGACTTTCTTTTGGTTTTCGGGATATTCGACGATGTAGCCGTTGCCGGTTTTATTCTTCAGCAAATGGTGAAGATGGCTCCGGAGGCGTTGAAGGAAAAACACGGTCTTTATAAAACGTAACGAAGTCAAAATGACGGGACAAAAACATGACTACCAAAGCAAAAACCGAGCGAATTAAGCGTCAATCAAATTCGTTCGGTTTTTATTATTTTATGTTTGATGCGTGCTTCGTATTGCTGCAGCTAGATACTACGCGTTCCATGGACACGGCTTCCACTTCCTCAGAAAGCACCAACCGCTTTCTTGCGGGATTTTCAGCTCGTGCTGGTCCCGTTGGAGTCTCCGTATCTTGCCTCTGCTACGTTTTCGTGATCTGATTTTCTACATGATCAAGACAAAATGAATAGAACCGTATTCTCTATTGGCTGTTAGGTCTCTAAACAGGGACCAATACGAAAAATCAGCTTCAGGGGTTCCTTTACTCTTCGAAAATTGGAAGGTGCGAACCCGGTCATGGTATGAGAAAAAAAGAAAACAGCTCATATGTGAATGATTCCATGTGAACGGAGGCAAGCGTTGCTCTTTTTATCGACGTTCTGGAAAAGTCTCGTGTAAAAAGCTTTTTGCGAACGATCTCAGAGGAAGTCGATCCCTGGTGATGTTTTGTTATCCATCCAGCCGGACAGAAAGCCATCGTGGATGGATCGCTACTCGGGTGAGAAAATAAAATAGTGAAAATTGATTGACACTTTAAACAGAGAGTCATACACTGATGAAGTGAGAGTTTTTCCTTAGGGAAACAAAAGTGTGCAAGTCAAAATCAACCGTTTGTTGGTTTGGAATAGATGTATTAAAGGAGATGTCTTTGTGACAGGATGGTTTACTGAATTAAGCCCAGTGATGCAAACATTAATAATGACAATATTCACCTGGATCAGCACAGCGATAGGGGCTTCTTTTGTCTTCTTCACTAAGAAAGCAAATCAAAAGCTGTTTGACAGTATGCTCGCATTTGCAGGCGGCGTCATGATTGCAGCCAGCTTTTGGTCCTTGCTCGCCCCGGCTATCTCGATGGCAGAAGAACAAGGAATTGCCCCCGTAATTCCGGCTGTGACAGGTTTTTTACTCGGAGGAGTATTTTTGATGCTGGTAGACAGGGTGTTGCCGTTGATTGACGAGCAGCTTTATTTTAAAGACATTAAAGATAAGGCGGCAAAGCGGCGAACCGCGATGCTGGTCTTCTCCATTACCTTGCATAATATTCCGGAAGGTTTGGCAATCGGGGTGGCATTCGGTGCTTTGTCGTCAGAATTCTCTACTGCCTCCTTATCGGGGGCGATTGCGTTGGCGATCGGAATCGGAATTCAAAACATCCCGGAAGGTACGGCCGTTTCCATGCCGCTTCGAAGAGATGGGATGTCGAAATGGAAAAGTTTTTACTACGGTCAATTTTCCGGGATGGTAGAGCCGATCGCGGCTGTCGTCGGTGCTTTGGCTGTCGTGATTATCCAGCCGCTTTTGCCTTATGCGTTAAGCTTTGCTGCCGGAGCGATGATATTTGTGGTGGCAAAAGAGGTCATTCCTGGCTCACAGGAGAAAGGGCATGTGCAGCTGGCCACGATGAGTTTGATGGTCGGATTCGCTGTTATGATGATATTGGACGTAGCCTTGGGATAATATGAAAAACGTAAAACTGAGGGTGGTCATAAAACTTAGAGGGATGCCGAAGCCGGAAGGCACATCTGGAATTTTCAACTTTGATCATGAAAAAGGAGACGGACCTGTTGCATAAGGCCCGTCTCCATTTTTACATGTATTCATTTTTCTATAGTCACTTATACTTCGCGTCGCATTGCTTTCAGGACATCGATTTGTGTCGCACGTTTTGCTGGACGCAAGCCGGATAAGACCGTGACAATCAGACAGATACCTACAGCGATCAATACCAGTGTCCAAGGAATCATGGAAAAGCGCAATTCCGGCGGTAATTCCTCCTGGAATACACTTTCGAGAATCAGAGGAAGCGCAAAGTTCACTGCCATACTAACGATGTAGGCAATAGCTGTACCGATGACGGCCCCGGCCAATCCAATCATACTGCTTTCGAGGACAAAAATCCGTTTAATGGTTTTCGGTTTTGCGCCGATCGCTTTCATGATACCGATGTCAGGAGCTCGTTCCGTTACAGCCATGGTCATCGTGTTGTATATGCCGATGGAGGCAATCAACACAGCGATAGTGCCGACGATGATCAGTCCTGCCTTGACAATCGTGAACATCATGTTGATTTGTTCCATTTCACTTACCACGGAATAGGAAGCATAGTCCTTGCTTTCCAATAGATCGGAAATCTCTTGTACCACTTCAATATTTTTCGCATAAATTGTCACTTGATCATAGTAATCCTCTTGTTGCTGACCAGAAGACATATCTTCTTGACCAGGTGTGGACACCATTCCTCGACTCGTCCCGGTAAATTGTTCAACTTCTTCCAGGACCGACTCAGAGATATATACATTCTGGTCTTGAAACCATTCTCTGTTAGGAGCTTCGGTAATTCCTGTAATCGTCAAAGGAATGGTATGCGTCTTTTCTTCATTGTCTTCAATTTGAATCACTTTCATCTCGATTTCTTTGCCAAGCAGTTTCCCATCGTACTGGTACTCTTCTTTTACCTGATTTTCATCATTATAAAGTTCTTCGTCACTTATATTGCTTTCCGCAAGGTTGGAGGCAAAATCATGGCCGACGATGATTTCGTTGTCTTTTTCAGGAAGTTTTCCCTTGGACAACTCGAGACCGGCTTTCAATTCAGATGGAAAGTCTGTGGTCATCGCCATCGTCTGAAGCTGATAGTCATCATCAATCGAGAAAACGGGTGACTGTTGTAGCTGTTTATTTCTTGTTACAGCCTTGACACCGCTGATCGACTCAAAATATTCGATATCCTCGTCTTGCAAAGTTTGATAAGCCCCGTCCACTTCTTTACCATGCACCTGTATTTCCGTCACAGCCCGGTCCTGCATGGTGTCCTGGATCAGGGAATCATGAAGACCGAAGCCCACCGAAGCAAGGACGATCAGAAATGCACAGCCGATTGCCGTGGCAAGCATCGTCATGAATACCCGGACTTTGTTTTTCTTCATATTTTGCCGGACAAATTGAAATTGATCCTTAAATTTCATGGGTAACGCCTCCTTCCACCAATAACCCGTCGGCAATTTCGATTGTTCGATTGCCGATATGGGCAACTTGGTCATCGTGGGTGATGATCAGGAAGGTAATGCCCATCTCTTTGTTGAGCTGTTGGATTAGTTCCAGCAGATGCTCTTCTGTTTCGCTGTCCAGACTTCCGGTTGGTTCATCGGCCAATATGAGCGGCGGATTCAACACAAGAGCCCGGGCTATGCTCACTCGCTGCTGCTGCCCGCCGGATAGTTCGCTTGGATAATGTTCACCGTGGTTTTCCAATCCTACTTTTCGTAATGTTTCCCCGACTATCGTTTTCCGCTTTTCCTGGGGCGTCCCATCCAGAATCAATGGGAGCTCGACATTTTGGTGGGCGGTCATACTAGGAATCAGCTGAAAGTTTTGAAAGATGAACCCTACATGCTGTAAACGAAAAGCAGCAAAATCAGTTTCATTCAAATTAGTTACTTTGGTGCCATCAATCCAAATTTCCCCTTGCACAGGACGGATGAAGCCGCTGATTAAATGAAGCAGTGTTGATTTGCCGGAGCCGCTCCGGCCTTTGATAGCTACGATTTCTTTTTCCTTTACTTGAAAAGTAATATCTCGTAATACGGAAAGGGTTGATTTCTCCCCTTTTTTGCCAAGTTCAAAGTGATGATGTAAGTTTTTAACGGTTATCACGCTATTCCCCCCTGAATTATGCTCACTATGTAGACGGCTAAACGAAGGAAGAGACTACAAAGAATAAGAAAAAAGTCGGGTTTTTTTACCGATGGGGAACGTTTGTTCGATTTTGTGTTATACTAAGCGGTAGGATAGGCTGTTCTCGGAGGGCGGGTCGGCTAGCTCCCATGCAGGGAAGATCGGGGGTGATGCCAGTGGAAACGTTTGAGGTGTTCATGGTTATGTTTTCGTTTGGAACCTTTCTCATTGCGTTGTTCACATTGGTGATTAAATTGACCAATAAAAAATAGACCTCCCTGCCGGTAAAAAGGGAGAGGTCTATTCACCAGGCCGATCCCCTGAAGGAACGGCTATCTCAGGCCGCAGTTGCAGCTGCGGCCAATTTCATTCATGTTATCTCTTATTATGATACCACAATTTGTTAGCAATTTGATAACAAAAGCAAGAAAAATGACCAAAAACATTTGCCATTTTTCACAGCTGGAAGAGGGAAGCCAATGTGGGTAGAAAAGAAAGCTTCTTTAGAGGAAAGGAGGGAGCTTCTCTGCTTTTTCTCCATTTACCGATGCAGGATCCCGCATTCACAGGAGACAAGTTCTTATCGTGATGATGGATACCTTGATCCAGGCATTCCCGTTGTAGCTGTTACATGGTTCCCCACAAATAAAAAAGGACTGTCCATGAAAGCCGTCTGTGACTTCCAGGACAGTCCCTATCCAAAAGGCAATAATATTATTTTAACAAGTCAGGATTCTCGCTTTTTGCTTCTTTCACTCGTTCCCGACGATAGCCGCCTGCTATGTCAGCCTGCTTGAATTCTTTTGCATAGCGCACTTCCTGTGCATCCGATAATTGTACCCCTTCTCCTCTAATCGGCTGATACTGCGTTTTTTTCGCCATTGTGTTTCATCCTTTCAGTTGGATTTGGGATTTCTCTATTCCTGTACCCAGAATGCTAGGACCGTAAAACATAAAAAAAGAACTTGCATAATTTGATTGATTCTCTATAATGGAGATAATATTTAGAAATGTCGATCAGGAAGAGAGTACTCCTTTGGAAGCCTCAGCGAATTGGGAATGGTGGAAGCCCAGTGTGGAAGAAGCGGGGAACCGGACTTTCTGGACAGCGGTTTTGAACGGATAGTAGGGACCGCCGGTTTATGGCCGATATCTCATCAAAGCAGGTTCGATTTGGACAATTAGGGTGGTACCGCGGGAATAGACTCTCGTCTCTTTTTACAGGAGACGGGAGTTTTTTAGTTAGCGGAGGAATGGTGAAGAAAGGAGAAAATAAATGAAGATCAAAGAGCAATTTGCAGCAGATTTGCAAAAACAATTCGGGGAGCATCTTGACCGCCACAACATCTATCATCTGATAGAAGTACCAAAACAACAAGAACATGGGGATTTGGCGTTCCCTTGTTATACACTGTCTGGAAAGTTGCGCAGAAACCCGGCATTGATTGCCCAAGAAGCGGCAAATCAATTAGAAGATGCAGCAGGCTATGAAAAAGTGGAAGCGGTAGGAGCCTATTTGAATGTGTTTCTTAATAAACAGCTTACAGCCAGTGCCATTTTGGCTAGGATCATGGAAGAAAAAAACAACTATGGAAACAGCCAGGTTGGTCAAGGTGATGTGGTTGTGATGGATATGTCGTCCCCGAATATAGCTAAACCATTTTCGCTTGGTCATTTGCGTTCCACTGTCATCGGCCATTCGTTATCTCTGATAGCGGAGAAGCGCGGGTACAAGACAGTCCGAATCAATCATCTTGGGGATTGGGGAACACAGTTCGGTAAGCTGATCGCTGCCTATAAGAAATGGGGCAGTGAAGAAAAGGTGAAGCAAAACACGATACAAGAACTGTTGGCCCTTTACATCCGTTTTCATGAAGAAGCAGAACATTCTCCGGCTCTGGAGGAAGAGGGACGCTTGTGGTTTAAACAACTGGAAGAAGGACATGCGGATGGATTGGCGTTATGGAAGTGGTTCCGTGCGGAGTCCCTGCAGGAATTTGAGAGGATTTATAAGTTGCTAGGTGTGTCGTTTGACTCCGACAACGGGGAAGCCTTTTTCAATGACAAGATGCAGCGTATTGTCGATATATTGGAAGAGAAGCAGTTGCTGACAGAATCAGAAGGAGCCATGGTGGTGGATTTAAGTGAAGATAACCTGCCGCCATGCCTGATTAAAAAATCTGATGGCGCTACGCTTTATGCCACAAGGGATTTGGCAGCAGCTGTTTACCGCAAGGAGACTTATCATTTTGGCAACTCTGTCTATGTGGTGGGCAACGAGCAGAGCTTGCATTTTCAGCAACTCAAAGCTGTGCTGCGTAAAATGGGTTATTCCTGGTGGGAGGATATCCGCCATGTTTCTTTTGGAATGATATTGAAAGAAGGAAAGAAGATGTCGACACGAAAAGGGAAAGTCATCCTTTTAGAAGACATTTTGCAGGAAGCGATTGAATTGGCAAAAACGAATATAGAGGAAAAAAACCCCGGGCTTGCCGATAAACAATCTGTTGCTGAGAATGTTGGAGTCGGAGCGGTTGTTTTTCACGATTTAAAAAACCATCGTCATAATGATATCGAATTCTCTTTAGAGGATATGCTGCGAGTGGAAGGAGAAACAGGTCCATATGTACAGTACACATTTGCGAGAGCCCGATCTTTATTGCGTAAAGGAGGATATCAACCGGCTGCAGAAGAGGTGAACGGATGTGATCGGGAAGGATGGCCGGTCGTGAAACAATTGGACGCTTTTCCGGCGGTGATCAACCGGGCGGCGGAGCAGGATGACCCATCCCAACTAGCAAAATATGTCGTCGACCTCGCCCAGGCATTCAACAAATACTACGCAGGTACGCGTATCCTGGAGGAAGGGAAGTGGAAAGGGCAGCGTTTGGCACTTACTTTCGCGGTGTCCATCGTCCTTAAAGAAGGTTTGCGTTTGCTCGGTATCCATGCCCCTGAAGAAATGTAGCCAACAGAGCAATGGCTGTCCTGACTAATGACGGACAGCCATTGCTATCTCTCTGTTAACCTTTAGTCCATAATTCCAGAAGCGGCCCGTCTTCTGCAAATACAGGATCCAGGTCGGGAACAGGTACTTTCGCGATATTTTCAAGTGCTTGTTCTCTTTCCTCGGGTTTCCCGGTAAGTAAGTCATGACTCGCTCCGTCGGGGTATGCACCGGCCACTTTGAAGTCAGGACTTGCTTCGATTTTTTTGTGGCCGACGCCTGCCGGGATCACGACCACGTCTCCCGCTGCAACATGGATTCTTTTTCCTTGTTCTCCGCCAAATGCAATCAACGCCTTGCCGCTGATGACGCCGAGCACTTCGTGGGTGTTGCTGTGAAAATGATGATAATCGAACACACCGCCAGTCCAGCTGTTAAGCCAGTTGTTCCCGTTAAAAATCATTTCACAATCGACTACTCGGTCCAACAACACTTCTGGATAAACAACTAACGGAAGGTCGGAGTTGTTCGGGATTTTCCCGTCATCCGAAAACAAAAAAGTGGAAATCCTTTCTCTTGTCATCGTATCACTCCTTCAGCAAACTTGTTCCACTATCCGTGCAAAATCAAACCGTCAGGAAATAGTTTGAAGAAGGCATTTAGTCAATATCAATGGGGATCTTTTAGTCTTGGCGAGGTCGGATCACAGTCGGGAGGGGCCGACTGGGTTGATTCCGCCAGTTTCATCAAGTAGTAGCATTCTTCCCGATACATATGATCAGCCATTAAACCGGAGAATGTTCCGAGCACGGTTTCCGACAATTCCATCTCTTCCAGTTCATGCAAAAACGTCTTGAACAGGTTGATTTCAATTTGAACATCGCTGTTAAACCGATTCAATGCCGGGAATGCTTCCAGGTTGGTCCGTAGGTAGCCGGTGAGCTCGACGGCTTTTATATAGAACTGATCGAAATGCTTGCTGAAATCCTTGCTTTTTTTCTTCAGCCGCTTTTCTACTCCGTCGAGCTCGTCGTTGATGGCACCGGCATGGCCGGACGCGTCGAGGAGCCAGACCAAATGATGATGCAGTTCATGGAATACCGGGGGTGACTCACCTTGCTTCAAATAACGGATGACGAGCTGGTATTCTTCCAACTCATTGACCATATGATTGATAAAAGTAGGAGTTAAATGGATACCGATTTTTCCGGTTAGTTGGCGCTCGATGATGGCCAGTTTGAATGTCTTCATTTCGTCCACAACGGACTCCGCCCGTTTGGTAAAGGAAATCACATTTGAATGAGTAATCGTCTCCGTTCCATCTAGCAATGTGTCAAACTGTTTGACAAAATGTTTAGCCAATTCGACATCCTTTGTTTCTGATGGATACAAGGAATCACGGATAAAGCGGGCGTGATCTCCCAGAACCTGCAGCCAGAACCGATGTTCAAACATGGCATTATCAATAAAATCCCCCACAGTACACATCCCCCTTCAAAGAAGTATCAATTAAGTGTATTTCCATGGTGGAAGGATTATCACTGTTTTTCAGGCAAAGAAGTCAGGGGGAAGTCTAGGGACAGTCCCACTAGCGTTGCATTAATGGGTTATCTTTACTTTAATGAAAGAATATGTAATCTGTTTACAAAAATAAAAATTGCTCCTATTGTAGAAGAAGACCTAACTAGTTCCCAAATCTTCTACAAAGGAG
>NZ_JBEWYY010000012.1:0-113649 GCF_041366435.1 Sediminibacillus sp. JSM 1682029 | reverse complement strand
CTCCTTTGTAGAAGATTTGGGAACTAGTTAGGTCTTCTTCTACAATAGGAGCAATTTTTATTTTTGTAAACAGATTACATATTCTTTCATTAAAGTAAAGATAACCCATTAATGCAACGCTAGTGGGACTGTCCCCCTTCATATTTTGCAAGAAAAAAACACCCACTCTAGATGGGTGCTTTTCTATTTAAAAAACCAAGGGGATAGATTTTTTAGCGTGTTCAGTTAAGAGGGAAGCATCTGGGATGCTATTTTTTTGTATATCTTTACTCTGCATGTTCCCTGCAGTGAAAATGCGCTGTTCAGTTTAGTCGGTATTAACCGATTTCACCGTAATCTGGATCGTAATGAAGAACAATCGGCTTGTCATCCACCGGTGCCTTGTCCTTACCATCTGCCAGGAAGGCAGCTCCCGGTTGTACCAATGCGAAACCTACCACCAACACAAACAATGCAACTAATCTTTTTACCATAAATAAAACCCTCCTAAAAAATTTTATTTATAAAAAGATTGTTCGATCCAGAAAAGGGTAGTTATGTAGATTTCAGGGAAGCCATTCTGGAAAAAGCAATCCTCTTACCAAATTTGGAACAAATCCTGAATGATGCTTTTTTATCCGGGAATAACCCGGTTTAACCGCCTCGGGATGTATCTTGTTCCCTATAGGCGAATAATACCTTGCTTGTCTTCCTTTTCAACGACAGATTTCAAGCATCGTTTTTAAATCGACTGTTATTTATCGCCAACAAGGGAAGGCGTGAGAAAAAATAGTCGCTTCTTTTAACAATAAAGTCGTTATAGGCACGAAGCAGTATCCCTTTGTCTTGTTCTGCCAAACCCAGGTAGTATTTTCGGAAGGGAGATTCCAAGGAAATGCGTTTAAGGATTCTTTTTGCTTCATCCATGTCTCCTCTGGCAATTGCCAAATGAGCTTGTTCACTTGGATCTGTAGTGGTGACTCCATCAACAACTCCAAAATGAGCCGAAATGAATGGGTAGTTTTGTTGTTCTATTGCCCTGATAAGAGTGGTTTTGTTATAGAGAGTGGCGATTCGTTTAGCTTCCTCCAAGTGATAGATACATTGGAGATAGTTTTCATATAAGTAACTCAAGCCAAGATGCATGTGAATATTCGCTTTTCTTTCCTGGCAATAAGGATAAGTTAAAACTTGGAATGCATACTTTCTTGCCAAAATTAACTCGTTTCTTTTCCAGTAGTATGTAAATAAGGTCTCATTGAGGCGGACGAAAAAGAGTGAGGTTAAAAAGGGATCTTCTATCTCGCTGATGAGTTCAGACTGGTGGTCAAGATAATCACCCAGTTTTTCAAATTCATTTAAGTCATAGTAGAGATAGATTTTCATAAAGCCAACTAAACAGTTCAGTTCCGCTATGTTCGTTTTCAAATGATGTACTTCTTCCAGCAGCTCATGTTTCGGCTTTGCACTTTGCTTGCGAAGGACGAAGAGTTCATAGAGGTAGGCCCATTTCCGATTAATTGGATTAACGCTTTGTTTATTTTGTAGAAGTAAAATGTCCAGTTCCTGAAAGAAACCATTCATATAAAGAAATTCCATGCCAGTCCTTTTCACATAGTCGGATGTCGAACCCATGCAAAAAAGCTTCGTCATATGAACGACCTCGTCTTCCGTGTAATCCATACGGATAGTATTTACATAGTCTTCTATGGTCATGTGTTTGTTTAACATGGGTTTCTCAACGACCCTTTCAATAAATTTACTTCGGGAAGGGCTTCCCGTCATGGCATACCTCCTTCTTTCCTTTCAAGATGTGAGTTAACTTGTCATCTTTATTTAATTATCGCATAAATATTACGTTTTTCAACAGGAAAATACGAACATTAGTTCGACATTATATTACAAAATATTACAAATTTCTGACTTTTTCTACAATTACAGATAGGTCTTTTTACGCAGAAAAAAACCCCGGGGATTTTTCCGGGGTTTTCACTTTATGCGTTGGCCATCGCTGCGGAAGATTCACGATCTCCCGCCGATGACTCTTCCGTTGCGCTGCTGTCGTCGTTATTTTCCTTGTCTTGCTCCGAATCTGTCTCTTGTTCATCAGACGGAGTATTTTCACTTTCGTCTGTCGAAGCATCCTGCTCATTGTCAGTTTCTTCGTCTGCAGAAGCATCACTTTCTTTCGTGCTGTCTTCAGCAGACTCAGCTTTCAGCTCATTAAGCTGGCGGTTGAAGTACGATTCCGGATTGACCGGAGTATCACCCTGCCGCAGTTCAAAGTGTACATGTGTACCGCTTGCCTGGCCGAACAGGTTTTTACCGGCTTTTCCGATAACGTCGCCTTGTTGGACCTTGGCTCCTGCTTCTACTGCCACCTCTTCCAGACTAGCATAGTAGGTAGTGACTTCGTTCTCGTGGGAAAGCTTGACTACGTTACCCAAAAGCGGGTCTTCTTTGACCTCCACAACCTCTCCGCTCAGGGAAGCAGTAACATCGAAGCTTTCTCCTTCTGCTGCAGTAATATCGACACCGGTGCTTTGATAGTACTTATTGTTGTATAGTACAAGTGCTTTTTCTTGATCTTCACTATCTGCACTATAGTCATAAAACTTCGTTACAATCTCGGCTTGTGCTTCTTCCTGCACCGGCATTTTTATCACTTCCTGCTGCTCCAACACTGGTTCGGCATCTTCGCCCATGTCAAATGGATTCTCGGAAATGCTGTCCATCTCAGAATCATTTTCTGCCTGCTCAGGGGTTTCCAGACTTTGATACCATAAAACTCCTGTTAAAAGCAAGGCAGCCATCGTCAAGTAAAGTGCCGGGAAAAACCATTTCTTTCGAAAGATACGTTTCCATCCATTTTTTGAAACGTTCTTGTTTTCCTCTCTCATTGATCATCACCTCAGCTACCATTCTGAGCAGAAAATGAGAGATATATACATTTTTAAAAAATTTTTTAGTAATTAATGTTCGACAAATTCCAGATATTATACATCAAACAGGAAATAAGGGGATAGAAAAGGGGGGAGGGGGACTGACCCCAATTCCGTATTCCAGCCGGGAAGCGGTGGTTGGGGGGACAGTCCCCTCAAAGAGTTTTAGTGTCTATTTCAGTCGGCGATTGGCAACTTGTGGCCGGAATGGCAGCATTTTCGGTTTTGTGGGGACTGTCCCCAAAATGGTTGCCGCTTAGGTTTTACTCGGAATGGGGTCAGTCCCCGGTTTTCTCTTATTACTATATTTCTCTTGATTTTCACGTTCGGAGGGACTGACCCCTATGCCGCCCCTATGAAACCCTATCCAGAATTTTCAAGAGTTGGATGCGAGTTGCGGGGCGGTTTGGTCGATGTTGTTGATGTCTGCGCCTTTGTAATAGTATTGCAGGATTTGTTTATAGGTTTTGCCTTCTTTGGCCATGCCGTTGGCACCGTATTGACTCATTCCGATGCCATGTCCATACCCTTTGGTGGTGAAAATCAAATGGTCTTTCTTTTGCTCGACTTCAAAGTCGCTAGAACGGAGTGCGAGTTTTTCACGGACCTCTCTTCCAGAGAACGATTCTCCCCCGATCGTAATCGAGGCGACTCGATGGCTCTCTGTCCTTTCGATTTCAGCTGCAGCTGCCGCATTGCTGTCTATCTTGATACCAAGTGCTTGTTCCACTTCCTGAGTAGTGAAGATTTGCTGATCTAGATACTTTGGTGACTCTTTATCCCATGGACTGGCGACGCTTCGTAAATAAGGGAGCTCACCTTCCCAGTAGTTTTCCGAGTCTTCGGTGTAACCATTGCTGGTCGAGAAAAAGGCTGGTGTAATCGGCTGGTCTTCATAGGTGACGATTTCACCTTTGGTTGCCGCGACTGCCTCGGTGATTTTTTCCATCTTCCATGTGTAATCGGAACTCCAAACTTCACGCAGTTCTTCTTCACTTTTGTACACTTGATGCTGAACAGTATCCGTAACATCGGCACCTTTCGGGTTTTCATCCGGGTCAAGCGTCAAGTGGTTGACGATATACGTTCTTGCTGCCAACGCTTGCGCTTTTAACGCTTCCAGTTCAAATTCTGCCGGCATTTCCGATGCCACTACGCGGGTGACATACTCTTCAAGCGGAACGGTTTCTACCTCTTCTGTGTTGGAGCGGTACACCTTCACCGCAAACGGGGAATCCTCTTTCTTAAGGCTAACCTGTTCTGCTTCAGGTTGTTTGTCGATGGATTGTTTTGCTGTACCGCCAGCCTGGATAAACGGAGCTACAATTAACGTCGGCACCACTAAGATGATAGTGATCAGGCTGGCTGCTACAATCATGCTAGGACCTCTCCATTTGATGGTCGATGCTTGCTTTGATTTCTTCATTGGCGGCCTCCTTTTCTAGTTTGTCTACTAACTAATCTATACAGGAAGGAAAAACAATAGAACTATTTTTTTGCCGCTTGCGGTCATACTGATAGATTGTCCTATTTCGATGGAAGGAGAGTAGCCGAGAATGATTTTGGCGATCAGACTGTACTGTTGAAACCAGTATGGTACCTGTAACTCATGGTTGGACTTAAAGTGGTGATTCTTCATAAATAATGCTTTCCAGTGTTTTATCGCGAATACCGGTGGCTGGACTGCCAATCGCCAGACCTTTTTTAAATGACTAGAGGAACGTCTCTTGCTTTCTCCTCTGGGCTTTGCACTTCAGTGCCCAGTTCGCTGTTCACAAGCAGATGAATGCCTTTCCCCCAAGTAGACGGGAGATGGGCTGGAGTCATACAAATCATTTACCGATAATGGTTTCACAGCAAAACCCCGTCTCTGATCAGACGGGGTTTTGCGGGTTCTTATTGCAGCACCGTTTCTTTTATCGGTGTTTTATTCTTGATGTCTTCGTTATATAAATGGCAGGCAACATAATGATTTTCTTCGATTTCCTGCCAAACTGGATCGATTTTGGCGCAAGCTTCCATGGCAAACGGGCATCGGGTCCGGAATACACAGCCACTCGGCGGATTGATGGGGCTCGGGAGTTCTCCTTCCAGGATCATCCGTTCACGTCCTTCTTCCACGTCGGGATCGGGAATCGGGATTGCAGAAAGCAACGCTTGTGTATAGGGGTGAAGCGGACGCTTATATAAGTCGCTTGCTTTGGTCAATTCGACCATATTGCCTAAATACATAACGCCGATCCGGTCGGAAATATGCTTGACCATCGACAGGTCGTGGGCAATAAACAAATACGTCAGCCCTTTTTCCTTTTGCAGCTTGCGGAGAAGGTTGACGACCTGAGCCTGTACGGAAACGTCGAGAGCGGAAATCGGCTCATCGGCAATGATGAATTCAGGATCAAGGGCCAGGGCCCTGGCAATGCCGATTCGCTGTCGCTGCCCACCACTGAACTCATGGGGATAACGGTTGGCATGGTCCCGGCTGAGTCCCACTTCCTCCAGAAGCTGATACACCCGGTCTAGCCGCTCTTTCTTGTCCGGGTATAATCCATGAATCTCCATCGGCTCGGAAATGATTTCTTTGACGGTGGATCGGGGATTCAACGAAGCATATGGATCCTGGAAAATCATTTGCATGCTGCGATGGAAGTCGAAGGTTTCGGTATCTTTCAACTCATGAACGTTTTTTTCGTTGAACACAACTTCTCCGGCCGTACGGTCATACAGTCCCATGATGGTACGGCCGATAGTCGATTTGCCACAGCCCGACTCGCCGACAAGGCCGAATGTTTCTCCTTCAATCACATCAAAACTGACATCGTCGACCGCCTTCAAGGTTTCATCCTTTCCGACTTGAAAATATTTTTTCAGCTTGTTCACTTGCAGCTTTTTGGTTTGTTTCATAGTGTCCCCTCCGTCTTTTTCCAATACCGTCGGGCCCCGCATAGCTCTTTTTCATAGACGGTGCCGGCCAAAGTTGTGATTTCGATGGACTTTCCAGTCGTCGGAGAATGGATCATTTTGCCGTTGCCATAATAAATCCCGACATGGTGCAGGGCGCCTTTACCTTCTTCGTATGCGAAAAACAACAAATCTCCTGGCAGCAAGTGATCGACTGCGATTTCCTCTCCTCCTAGTGCGGCCTGGTCTGAAGCGTCTCTGGGGATTTGGTATCCATTGGCCTTATGCATATTGTAGCTAAAGCCGGAGCAATCATAGCCATAGGCGCTCATTCCGCCCCACAAGTATTCCAATCCGATAAAAGCTTCTCCGGTCCTGACAATGTCGCTGCCGCTACCTTGTATCACTCCTTTTTCATCCGGTATGATTTCCACATCCGATTTGTCCAAATATCCTGCGGTCGCATCCGGCAGCAGGACTTTTGCTTGAGAGTCTGTCAATCCGAGGAGCGGCAGTGCCGTCAAATAACTCAGTTCCAGCAGGAAATTCTCTTTTTCATCATATAAAGGGACCAGTTTGCCGGAAACAATCGCCTTTCCTTTCACCTGTCTTGCATTTGGTTGCGGTTGAGCCTGACAAGCTGGTATCCAGCCGGGATAACCTCGGGAATCTTTTTTTGATGGCTGAGTCGGTATGATCACCCGCAGCCAATCCTGTTTCTCCTCCAGCACGATTACTTCTTCTCCGTATAGCAATTGGGATTGAACCAAATTTTGTTCACACAAGTCAAGCCGTGTCTGGTAGCTCAAACGAGTCAGCCAGGCTGGCAAATCTACCGGATTGCGGATACCTGGTTCATCCACCTCACGCGGCGCTTCCGGATTTGTCCATAAAGTAGCCACCGGCACATTGATTATCCACCTGTCTTGTTGCATGATTAACGCACCTCCTCGCTTTCCTTTGCCAGTTTCACCTGTTGAATGCCCAATCCTGTCTCTTCTGGTAATCGAATGATTTTCCCATCATATTCAATCCCTCCGGTGACGGCATCATGCTCCAACATCAAAGGCGCGTCAAAATCGAAACGGGTGATATTCGGTTGACTTGCCGCCAAATGGGCCGCTGCCGTAATACCCAATTTTGTCTCGATCATACTGCCGATCATGCATTCCATTCCATAGGATGCAGCCAGCTTGGCAATTTTCAACCCGTTATGAATACCGCCTGCCTTCATCAGTTTAATGTTGATCAGGTCGGCGCAGTGTGACGACAATATTTCCCTGGCATCTTCCGGAGAAAAAACACTTTCATCCGCCATGATCGGTGTGTCCACATGGTCTGTGACGAACTTGAGCCCGACAATATCTCCCGCTTTCACTGGCTGTTCGACCAGTTCAATATCGAGCCCTCCTTCTTCCATTTTCCGGATTGCTGTGACTGCCTCTTTTGCACGCCATCCTTGATTGGCGTCGAGCCTGATCAGAATGCTGTATCCAACACGGTCACGAATCGACTGGATTCGCCGGATGTCGGTTTCGATATCATCCTTCCCGACTTTCACTTTCAGACAGGTGAACCCCTGTGCGATGTAACGTGCCGCATCTTCTGCCATTTCTTCCGGTGTATTGACACTGACTGTATAGTCCGTTTCCAATTGATTGCGGTATCCGCCGAGCAATTGATAAAGCGGCAAACCGCAGTGTCTGGAAAAACAATCATAGACCGCCATATCCACGGCTGCTTTGGCACTCGTATTGCCTACCATACATTGATCAAGCGTTTGAAAAACATCTTCCATGGCCAATAGCGACTTGCCGATAAGCGCAGGCGCAATGACTTTTTCGACTGCATACTGAATCCCAGCAAGACTGTCTCCCGTAATCACGTGGGTGGGCGGCGCTTCCCCCCATCCTGTCGTGCCGTCTGAACAAGTCACTTTGACATAGATTGATTCGGCAATGGTGACGGTCCTTAACGCTGTCTTAAACGGTTTTTTCAAGGGAACGGCTACGCTCGCCGTCTTAATCGATTGTATATTCATTTGGTTGATACCTCCCTCCCCATAATCATCGTACTCCCGGTTCGATGGCCAGCGTCTTGCCACTGGAGGATAAATTCGCCTGGACCCCCAGTGGAACTGCCACATGCGGCTGACAGTGACCTATTCGGAATCCTTTTACGACTGGAATCCCCAAATCGGCTAAATAATCATTCAGTACTTGTTCTAGCGTCAAAGCGTTTTTCCGTTTTTTTGGTACAGCATTTTTGAAATCCCCGACCACGATACCGGCCGCCTGCTCTAACTTCCCGGCCAATCGCAGCTGGTTGAGCATGCCGTCAATCCGGTATGGTTCCTCATCGATATCTTCGATCAACAGCAATTTTCCAGCCGTCTCGATTTCATACGGTGTTCCTAACGTGCTGCACAGCAAACTTAAGTTCCCCCCTGTAAGTTCGCCCTGAGCCTCTCCCTCCGCAATCACTTCTAACGGGGCGATTTCCTCTGAATACAAAATCTTTGTTGGTTCAAAAAGCTGGTTGAACATTTGCCGGGAGAGGGGGTCAAATTCTGCTTCCCCGATATCTGAGCTAACCATCGGTCCGTGAAAGGTGACCATATCGGAACATTGTTGAAATGCAGTATGTAAAAAAGTAATATCACTATAGCCCCAAAACACCTTGGGATTGGCGGCGATCAGCTGATAATCGATTTTGTCGGCGATTCTCGCCGTCCCGTAACCTCCGCACATACATATGATACCGGCTATTCGCGGGTCTCTGAACATCTCATGTAATTCTGTCAGGCGATTTGCATCTGTCCCTGCCAGATAACCGTATCTATCATTGCTGTGTTCTCCAATTTTCACGTTCAATCCCAATGATTCAATAAAGGCTATGCCTTTTTCGAGATTGGCCGGGTTGGGTGGACTGGCTGGAGCGATCAGGCCTACGGTATCGCCTGCCTTCAAACGGTTTGGTAACTTCATGACTTCCTCCTCTTCCACCAGCGGACACTGCTGAAGCTTCCCGAGCATCTCACCGTACGGTTGTTGTCAAACCATTCTTTACCTTGTTGCAAGAAAAGGCCCATACCGGCCAGCCTGGCGGATGATCGAATCCCTTTATTCCAGGCCGGGCAGTATTGAGCCAAATCTCATTAGCTATAAGGATATCCGTTAGTTTTTGTCAGCCCACTTCAGTTCCATATAACCTACAGGGTGACGGACAATTCCGGATACATTATCTTTATGCAAGAACACTTGATTGTAGAAATTGACCGGTACAATCGGCATTTCCTCAAACAATACTTTTTCCGCTTCGTACATCAACTCCCAACGTTTTTCTTCGTCTGCTTCCTCCTTGGCCCGGGCAATCAAATCGTCGTATTTTTCATTTGACCAACCGGTCCGGTTCATCGAAGAATCTGTGACGAAGCTTTCCAGGAAGTTGATCGGGTCTCCATAGTCAGCCAGGAAGGAACTGCGGGAAAGCTGGTGTTTCAAATCCTTTTGGTCTTGAAGGAACACGTTCCATTCAGCATTTTCCAGAGTGATTTCAATTCCAAGATCCTGTTGGAAGCGCTGCTGGACGGTTTCTGCTATTTTCTTGTTGTCATCGCTTGTGTTATAAGTCAATGTAATCGGGGGAAGTTCATCATAGCCTTCTTCTTCCATTCCTTCTTCCAACAGCTTTTTCGCTTGTTCCGGGTCATATTCTACCAAGTCACCATTTGTTTCACGGAAATCATTTCCGGAAGGATCTTCAAATCCGTATGAAACAAAACCGCGAGCCGGTTTTTCCCCTTTTTTCGTAACGTATTCAACAATTTCATCCTGGTTGACCGCCATGGCCAGGGCTTTACGGATTTTTACATTCTGGAACGGTTCCTTGTTGACATTGAACCGGTAGAACTGTGTGCCAGCCTGCGGGTCGATTACCACTTGATCGCTGTCGAGCAGATCTTCAGCCAAATCAGCCGGTATCTCCGAGGTGTCCAAATCGCCGCTTTCAAACATTTGATATTCCGTGTTTGTTTCATTTACCATGGCCCAATGTACTTCATCCAGTTTGACGGTGTCTTTATCCCAGTACTGGTCGTTTTTCACCATGGTAAAGTCGCTATCATGGTTCCACTCACTCAGTTTGAACGGTCCGTTGGCGACAAATGTGTCCGCTTCTGCATACCATTCCGGATTTTCTTCTGCCACAGCCTTGTTGACAGGGAAAAACGCCGGGTTGGAAATGACATTAAGGAAAAAGCCTGTCGGTGCTTCCAGTGTCACTTTGAATGTCTTCTCGTCCACTGCTTCCAATCCTAAGTCATCAGCGCTTCCTTCCCCACTGTTGAACGCTTCTCCCCCTTTGATGAAATATCCGAGAAATGCAGAAGAAAAGCCTTCCTCCGGATCAAGCAGCCGGGTCCATGCGTAAACAAAGTCATCGGCCGTCACGTCATCGCCATTCGACCACTTGGCGTTGTCCCGGATATGGAAGGTATATTCTAATCCATCATCAGAGATATCCCAGGATTCCGCTGTTGCCGCTTGTGGCTTATGGTCCTGACCCAATCGGGTGAGTCCTTCCATCAGGTTGTTCAATGACTGCCAAGAGGCTGCGTCGAATCCTTCCGGCGGATCGAAGGATGTCGGTTCCACCCCGTTGTTCAGACGAAGCACCTTGTCTCCGCTGTTTTCACTTGTTCCTTCTTCTGTCGTCCCTGTCTGATCTCCTGAATCCTGATCCTCTTCGCCTGCGCTTTCATTGGCCGTACAAGCGGCCAAAACGAACACTGCCAGCAATACAAATAAAATCGACAAGCCCTTCTTCATGTAAATCCCCCTTTTTTTTGGTTACTTTCTTGTCCCTGCCATGGTAGAGACTAGCTGTGCCCTTTGATCCTGCAGCCAGCAGTCCACATCATGCGTACTGCTGAGTGACGCTGAATCGGGATACACTTTATCACACACCTCCATCGCAAACGGACACCTTGCAGTAAAAGGGCATCCTTGCGGGGGTGAGAATAAATCAGGTGGTGTTCCGTCGATCGGAATAAGATCATCTTCTTCTATATCCAACCGTGGAACGGAATTTAGCAATCCTTTTGTATATGGATGCTGGGGTTCATAAAATATTTCCCGCTTGGTTCCGACTTCGATTATTTTACCTGCATACATGACAGCAATCCTGTCGGCGATTTTGGCAACCACCCCGAGGTCATGGGTGATTAGAATAATCGATACTCCTGTCCGTTCCTGGATTTTCCCGAACAACTCCAAAATTTGCGCTTGTATTGTGACGTCAAGCGCAGTCGTCGGTTCGTCGGCTATCAACAAATCAGGGTCACAAATCAACGCCATGGCAATGACTACCCGTTGCCGCATACCTCCGCTGAACTGATGCGGATATTGCTTCAGCCGCTCTTCAGGACTCGGAATCCCGACAAGGTTCATCATTTCCAACGCCCGCTCTTTTGCCTCCCGTCCGGATATATCCTTATGCTGCTTCAACCCTTCCGTCAGCTGATTGCCGATGGTCAGTGTCGGATTAAGTGCCGTCATAGGGTCTTGGAAAATCATCGAAATATCGACACCGCGTATTGTCCGCATTTCTTTTTCAGAAACAGTAGTCAAGTCTCGGCCCCGGTAAACAATCGAACCATTCGCGATTCTCCCGGGTGGCGTAGGAATCAAGCGCATGATGCTGTTGGATGTTACACTTTTTCCACAGCCGGATTCGCCGACAATGGCCAAAGTCTCCCCTTTTTTCAAATCGAAATTGACACCACGGACCGCCTTTACTTCCCCACCGTATGTTTTGAAGGTTACATGCAAGTCTTTTACCTCTAGTATTTTATCCATTGTTGTCACTCCCTGAGTTTCGGATCCAGGGCATCCTGAAGTCCGTCTCCTAACACATTAAAAGCAAACATCGTCAATGAGATAAATAACGCCGGAAAGAACAGGCGCCACCAGTCTCCTGACAGAATGGTGGACAGGGCATCATTCGCCATCACTCCCCAACTGGCGTACGGCGCCTGGATTCCCAGTCCCAAAAAGCTTAAAAATGCTTCTGCAAATATAGCCGTCGGCACGGTCAACGTCATCTGGACAATAATCGGTCCCATCGTGTTAGGCAAAAGGTTTTTGCGGATGATCCGCCATGATTTGGCACCGAACGACTGGGAAGCCAGTACAAACTCGTGGTTTTTCAGTTGCAGTACCTGTCCCCTTACGATCCGGGCCATGCCGACCCATCCGGTGACACTCAATGCAACGATGATCGTTGCCAGACTTGGCCCCATGACAACAAGCAACAAAATGACGACCAGCAAATACGGCAAACCATAAAGAATTTCAATGATCCGCATCATAATGTTATCGGCACGGCCGCCTTTGTAACCAGATATCCCGCCGTAAACGACCCCAATGAAGAAATCAATCAGGGCTGCCATCAGTCCGACAAACAAGGAAATCCTCGCCCCGTACCAGGTTCTGGTAAAAACATCACGCCCCAGTTCATCAGTACCGAACCAGTGCTCCGCGGATGGAGCCATATTCTGATTTGGAGGATTGATTTCCCTTACAGAATAAGGGGAAAAAATCGGTCCGAAAATTGCCAGCAGGGCGAGGAAAATCAAAAAGATCAATCCTCCCATGGCAAGCTTGTTTTTGACGAGTCGCTGCCAGGCATCACTCCAGTATGACAGCGACGGTCGGGAGACCTTCTCTGCATCTTGCCCATTTTTATCAAGCGGGCGAAACCATTCGTCCGGGATAGCTGCAGACTGCGGTTCTTTTGGTTTTTCCGCCAGACTCATGTCATTCCGCCTCCTTTTTATGCAGTTTGATCCTTGGATCCAAAATACCGTAAGCAATATCCACGAGGAAAAGCATGATGATCAGGAAAGCACTGTAAAATACGGTTGTCCCCATAATCACCGGGTAGTCCCGATTATTGATACTTTCGACAAAATACTTGCCCATTCCGGGAATCGCGAAAATTTTCTCCAAGACAAAGGTACCCGTCAAAATACCCGCCAATAACGTGCCCAAAATCGTCACGACAGGCATCAAGGCATTTTTTAAAGCATGCTTAAAGACGATTTTATACGGTGACAACCCTTTTGCTCTGGCCATTTTGATATAATCCTGTGTCAGCACTTCGAGCATGCTCGACCTGGTCAACCGGGCGATGATAGCCATCGGCCCCGTCGCCAAGGCGATTACCGGAAGAATCATGTGCTTCGGGCTGCTCCAGGTGGCCGCCGGGAGGATTTTCCACGTCACGGCAAACGATTGAATCAGCTGGGTGGCCAAAATAAAATTGGGAATCGAGATTCCGAGCACGGCAATCGCCATTGCAGCATAATCAATGATCCCGTTATGGCGGAGGGCCGCGATGATTCCGAGCAATATTCCGGAAATAATCGCCACGATCACGGATACCAATCCAAGTTCCAGGGAAATCGGAAAACCTCTGCCGAGCAAATCATTGACCGTTGAAGTCGGCTGCTTGATCGATGGTCCAAAATCAAAGGTGACAATCGATTTTAAGTAAAGCAGGTATTGGATATACATTGGTTCATCCAGATGGTAGTGAGCCTCCAAATTGGCCTGCACCGCTTCACTCGTCCCCCTCTCCTGGTTGAACGGAGAACCGGGAATCGCATGCATCAAAACAAACGTCAAGGTGACGATGATTAAAATGGTGACCAGCATGATCAGAAATCGTTTCGCTATGTATCGCAGCATGGCTTCCCTCCTAACTGAACGTCGTGCGCATCGCCAGTTCGGTCATGACCAGCATCGCCTGATACGCTTCGAGGATGCTTTTGGCCGGAAATCTGACGGTAGTAGTTCCAGGTTCGATTTCTGTCCCAGGCATCAAGTTGGCCCATTCCGCCTGGCCATAATTGGTGAATTCGATCCGCAGCACCGGATTGTCCGGAGGTGTGAGCGGCTTGACATTCTGTCGGTTTTCCAGGGCTGCGCCCGCCTGCCTTTGCAGCAGCTCTCCCGCCTTTTTCGGGGAAAGGGTTTTGACCGCAGACCGGGAGATTGTTGTTTTGACCGGGGCTGTGACAATGTTCGGGATAAGCTGCTCTGCTTCTTGGCAGGCACAGTCATCTCCTGCCACCATTAAAACTGGCACGCCGTAGTATCCCGCCACAAAGGCATTGAATCCCAGTTCGCCGACAGGCTGGTCGTTGATGAAGAAATTGCGGACTCCGAACGTCATCGAATGAGACATCACGCCTCTTTGTCCTGCACGGGCGTGATAGCCGAGAAACATTGCTCCTATGTAACTGTCATCTAAATTTTGTACCATAGAAAAGGGTTTTACATCGCCTGTTATGAGTGATGCTTCTGGATGGATTGCGTCAATTAAGAGGTTGTTCATTTTGGAGTGGCTGTCATTGACTACTATTTCGTCACAGCCAAATTCACTTGCAGCTTCGATTACATGGTTGGCTTCTTCTGTCATGATTTTGCGGGCGCGTTCATAATTGTGCTTGTCTGAGTCAACGAAGGTTTGATCCGGCAGCCCGGTTATTCCCTCCATATCCACTGATAAGAAAAGTTTCATTTACCCTGCTCCTTCTTTTGGTGTAAAAGCATAGAAATGGAAATCCTTACATAGACATGATTTTAACACAATTTTATAAAAATTTAAACAATTCTTTCGATTCTTCTGTCAAGGGGCTTGTTTATTTTTGGATAGCTGCAAAAATTCGCCTTTTGGGGAATAAATGGAATCCTGGAGGGCGTTAAGACGTTTTATCACAGCACACTCGCATAGTGAACATTCACTTAAGGAAAGAGACTTCTTGATTGTGAAAAACCCACTAAGGGCGTTCTAATAACCAAAAAAGCAGACCAGAAGGAATACCCGAAGACTCATGCAAGAGGAGATGCCTCAAAGAGACCCACAGAGCGTTAACCGGAGGAGGCACAGAAACCGACCGAAGAAAGCGCAATATTACTACGAGGACAGTTCTGCCTCCTTTCTTAAGGATAAAATTTTCACCACATAAAGCATGTTATTTCCACGGTAATATCGCCATGTTAAAACTCGTTTAGAACGCTCGTCCTTTCCGGACACAAAAAAAGCGATCCTGTCCGGATAGCCCGCTGAATCGTTCATTGAACAACACAGCAGTTCCTTTCAGAATCGCTCTTTCATTCTATTAGTTAGGATGATACAGAGGTTTGATGCTGTTGATCGGCACTGACAATCACTTCGCCATCGTCAGTGACACGTTCGATATCCGCTCCCAACGAAGCGAACTTTTCAGCCAAGTTGACATAGCCACGATCGATATGCTTCAATTCGGTAACGCGCGTATAACCTTCTGCTGTCAAACCGGCTAGTATGAGAGCGGCACCTGCACGTAAATCGGTTGCAGCCACTTCTGCCCCCTGTAGCTCGACAGGACCTTCCACAATGACGCTTCTGCCTTCGATTTTCAATTTCGCATTCATGCGACGGAATTCTTCTACGTGCATAAAACGATTCTCAAACACTGTTTCGGTAATCACACTGGTGCCTTCTGCTCTTAACATCAGGGCCATCATTTGCGATTGCATGTCTGTCGGAAAACCTGGATGCGGAAGTGTCTTGATGTCGGTAGCCTTCAGCTTTTCCGGGCCGATGACACGCAGACCGTCTTCCTCTTCTTTGATATATACACCCATTTCCTCCATTTTGGAAACCAGTGAGCGCAAATGGTCCGCTTCTGCACCTCTTACTAAAACGTTACCGCCGGTAATCGCAGCGCCGACCATAAAGGTTCCTGCTTCGATCCGATCGGGAATGATCGTATGCTCGACTCCGTGCAAGGTGGAAACTCCTTCGATACGGATTGTTTCCGTTCCTGCACCGATTACTTTGGCACCCATTTTATTTAGGAAATTAGCAAGATCGACAATTTCCGGTTCTTTGGCACAGTTTTCCAATATTGTTTTACCTTCCGCAAGTGCTGCAGCCATCATGATGTTTTCGGTAGCTCCGACGCTTGGCACATCCAAATAAATTTTTGCGCCTTGCAGCCTGCCTTGTGAATGGACTTCGACAAAGCCATTGCCTACATGGACTTTTGCCCCCATCGCTTCAAAACCTTTTAAATGCAAGTCAATCGGCCGGGAACCAATGGCACAGCCCCCCGGCATCGCTACTTTAGCATGGCCGTATCTGGCCAAAAGTGGTCCTAACACAAGGACAGAGGCTCTCATTTTTCTGACGAATTCGAATGGGGCTTCCGTCTTAAGTGGTTTCGTTGCGTCTACTGTAACGGTGTTATTTGAAATGCTGATATCTGCATTCATATTGCTTAGTACTTCTTTTATCGTGTTAACATCTGCTAGTGCTGGTACTTCATGAATCGTGCTGGTTCCTTCGCTTGCAATTATACTTGCTGCGATGACAGGCAGTACGGCATTTTTGGCACCTTCTACTTTCACGGTACCATTTAGCTGCCTCCCACCACGGACGATGATTTTTTCCACTGCTCATTCTCCTCTGCGTCCAATTTCACTATATTAATATTCAGTAATTATGATAGGTGTTCCTATTGTCATGGTAGTATTGCCACTCGCATCTTCACGAGCAGCTAGCTGGATATTCATTAGGCTGTCCTTGCCGGGGATGGTTTGTTCCCAATAAGGGGTATAACCCGACAGAACGGTGAAATCTTTTTCCTGTATGCGATCTAGTGCTTGAACATTCAATTTTTCTACAAATTTTTCAAAAAAATAAACCTTATTCATTTTATCATCTGACAGTAGTGTCAGACAAGCAAATTTTTTTACATTTGTAGTAAATAATGCTTTAGTCACACTCTCCGATTTAGCATGGTAGTAAGACTCTGTCTGTTCATTCCACCTTTCACCCGTAAGTGAATAGCTGATTTGGATACCACCTTGTTCATTTTTAGGCACAATCATGATAAAGGTTTCGGTCGATTGCGTTTTTTTATGGAGGTTGCTGGCAGTCCATTTTTCTGCCTGGCTCGTTTCCTCTCTATTAATGTCGGACGCAGGGAAATAGCTTTCTAGTTTTCTAGCAATCTCGTGGGCACGGTTTCTGTCCAGTTCATCTTTCATGACTATCTGCCACTTTTCCAGCGGGAGTTGCTCCTGTTCTGCCAATTGGATCAATTGCTCGATTGGTTCTTTTTGTATGGATGCATGAACGAATGATTGCAATGAAACCATGATACCTATTGTTATCACGAGAATGAACCGGATTTTCATTTATATTCTCTCCCTCAGCTTATGAATGAGTGCTTGGACTCTTTCACAAGTATTGACCGGAGAGCAAAAAAAATACGGTTCTTTTCTCGTCATGATTTGACATCCGGTTCACGTTTTCGTGAACTTCGCGTCAAAAAAGAAAGATTAGCTGCTGGGACCATTGCAAGAAGTCCAAAAAGAACCTGCTTACAGTCGTGCCAATTGCAATTGTGATAAATATCAACAAAATATTGGCTTCCATTATGCGTCCTTTTTTAATAAGAGGTTCTAAATTAATGCCTTGCAGCACCCTCCACGTGATAATGATAAAAATCAAGTGAGAAATCATACTGATAAGCGCTTCTTGGCCAAGTGATTGCATCAATTGGATCACACCTTTTCTTTTTGTTGTCGCATCGTTTGTTTACTAGTAAAACATTGCCACGGACAAAAAGAAATGTCAACGGGTGATTGTTTGATTCTGGTAGTGTAATACCTTTATTTCAAATTACCTAAACGTAAAAATGGACAAGGCGGGCGGATAGGCTATTCGAATTACTACAGATGGGGAGAGGGTCGGGCCTTCTGTTTGTCTGAATTCGGCCGAATATGACTGTTATTTCCCGGGGAATATCGACACTGGCTTTTCTTTTCTTGCATTGAATCAGCATCTTTTGGTTTTTAAGACAGCGTTCTGCCATTATTGTTTAAAAATGGGGAAGATTGAATTGGGGGAGGGCACGGACTTGCGTCTGCTAGCAGGGGGATTTTATCCAGGCTCTCTCGAAAGCTCTCTTCGCTAAGCCATGGCATCGAGTTACAATACCTGTCATCGAACGGTTATTCAGGTTATTGCCATTGCCTCAGAATAATAGCTTTCACCAGAGCAATCCTTGATAATTTTAGAAATATATAGCTTACATAGACTCAGACGGGGCGCGGGGGGTTAACTATGGAAAACTGATCACTATCCATGCTTCCCCAGCGGGGTCAAACATCAAAAGAACATTAAATCAGCGATGTGGAATTTTAGCTGCTGGTATTTACGGCCAGGTTGCTTAGAAGGCTCAAACGATAAAAAAGACTTTAATGCTTTTGCAGCAATTAAAGTCTTTTTTTCGTTAAGTGTGCTTATCGATTTTCCACTACGTCCAGACGGTTGATTGCACGTCTAAGCGCATTTTCAGCCCTTCTGAAGTCGATATCGTCCTGCTTAGTCTGCAGACGTCTTTCGGCCCGTTCTTTTGCTTTGCGGGCACGTTCCACATCGATTTCGGTCGGTTTTTCCGCCGATTGTGCCAAGATAGTGACCTTATCAGGTCGTACTTCGACAAATCCGCCATTCACCGCCAGCTTTTTCGTGTCGTCCTGCCCTTTCAAACGCACAGCACCGATCGATAACGGAGCAACCAATGGAATGTGACCATGCAAAATACCGAGTTCACCGTTTTCCGCCTTTAAACTAACCATTTCGAAAGCATCTTCCATTACAGGGCCATCAGGAGTGACAACACTCACCATTAGTGTTTTCAATGAAACCCCTCCTCGGGCTGGAATATGGCTACATTCAACAGCCGTTTCTTTAAAAATGCCAGAAGAAGGCCGGTAAAGCTGTCATCTGCTTTTACCAGCCTTGACCGGCCTTAGAATTTACGCCATTTGTTGAGCTTTCTCGACTACTTCCTCGATACGGCCAACCAAACGGAATGCATCTTCCGGTACATCATCATGTTTTCCGTCCAAAATTTCCCGGAAGCCTTTTACAGTTTCCTGAACAGGTACATAGGAACCTTTTTGGCCCGTAAACTGTTCTGCTACGTGGAAGTTTTGAGACAGGAAGAACTGAATGCGGCGGGCTCTGGAAACTGTCAGTTTATCCTCGTCCGTCAGTTCATCCATACCAAGGATGGCGATGATATCCTGTAATTCTTTATAACGTTGCAAGGTACGTTGCACCTCACGGGCGACTTCATAATGCTCTTCTCCGACTACTTCCGGATCCAGTGCACGGGAAGTGGACGCCAGTGGGTCCACGGCAGGATAGATACCCTGTTCCGATAACTTACGATCCAGGTTGGTCGTTGCATCCAAGTGGGCAAACGTTGTTGCCGGAGCCGGGTCGGTATAGTCATCGGCAGGCACGTAAATGGCCTGGATGGATGTAACCGATCCTTTATCCGTCGAGGTGATCCGTTCTTGCAGTTGCCCCATCTCTGTTGCCAATGTTGGCTGATAACCAACAGCAGAAGGCATACGGCCAAGCAATGCAGATACTTCCGAACCTGCTTGGGTGAATCGGAAAATATTATCGATAAACAGCAACACGTCCTGGCCTTGCTCATCACGGAAGTATTCCGCCATGGTCAAGCCTGTCAGGGCAACACGCATACGTGCTCCCGGCGGCTCGTTCATCTGACCGAAAACCATCGCTGTTTTGCTGATAACGCCTGAGTCTTTCATTTCATAATACAAGTCGTTTCCTTCACGCGTACGTTCCCCTACACCGGCGAATACAGAAATGCCGCCGTGCTCCTGGGCGATGTTGTTGATCAGTTCCTGGATCAGTACGGTTTTACCAACACCTGCACCCCCGAACAAACCAATTTTACCACCTTTGATATATGGAGCGAGCAAGTCAACGACCTTGATTCCTGTTTCCAGGATTTCTGTTTCTGTTGCAAGGTTTTCGAACTTAGGCGACTGACGGTGAATCGGGTCACGTCGCACCCCTTCGGCCAACGGTTCGTCCAAGTCGATTTTTCCACCCAGCACGTTGAACACCCGGCCGAGTGTGACATCGCCTACGGGCACGGAGATCGGTGCACCTGTATCCACTACTTCTGTACCACGCTGAACCCCTTCTGTCGATGACATGGCAATTGTACGAACACTGTCATCGCCCAAGTGCAGTGCGACTTCTAAAACGAGTTCGCTGCTGGATTCATTTTCATCTTGTGAGGCATATTGCACGCGTAATGCGTTATAAATTTCCGGAAGCTGTCCGCTTTCGAATTTTACGTCCACGACAGGTCCCATGATTTGGGTAACGCGTCCTTTGCTCATCGATTTCCCTCCTAACTTACTATAATGGAGCTATTCTTGTGCCGCTGCTCCACCAACGATTTCTGTGATTTCCTGGGTGATGGCTGCCTGACGTGCACGGTTGTAAGACAACGAAAGATCATCGATCAGATCATTGGCATTGTCCGTAGCACTTTGCATGGCAGTCATCCGGGCAGCATGTTCACTTGCTTTTCCGTCCAACAAGGCACCGTAAAGCACGCTCTCCGCATATTGCGGCAGCAGAACCTCTAGGATTTCTTCCTGGTTCGGCTCGTACTCATAGCTGCTCAACTGCTTGCCTTCCGTACCGATATTCGTCAAAGGAAGCAGTTTTGTTGTCGATACCTCTTGCGAAATCGCACTTACATAATGGTTATAATAAATGTTCAATTCGTCAATTTCTTCATCGATGTACATCTGTACCGTCTCAGAAGTCAGATCTTTTATGTCAGCAAAATTCGGCTGGTCGGCCAGCCCGGTGATTTCCCTGGCGATCGGCATGTCCCGTTTCGCAAAGAAATCTCTTCCCACACGGCCGACAGCGATTACGATATACTCATCTTTCGACTGATGCCTTGCCTGAATATCACGATAAACTGTCCGCAAGATACTGCTGTTGTATGCCCCCGCCAGGCCACGGTCCGAAGTGATGACGAAATAAGCAGTCTTTTTCACTTCCCGCGCCTGCAGCATCGGATGGTTGGCTACATCGCCGCCATTTGCGATGCTTGCGACCACTTCCTGGATCTTTTCGCTATATGGCACGAACGATCTTGCGTTTTGCTCTGCTTTATTCATTTTCGAAGCAGATACCATTTGCATCGCGTTGGTGATTTGCTTCGTTTTCTTGGTCGAGTTTATCCGGGTTTGGATATCTCTTAATGAAGCCACGCTGTCTCACCACCCTTTCTTCAAAGGTTCACGCCGGAATAGATCCTGTCTGATTCCCAACGTCCTCCTGCCTTCTTTCTCATGAGCTTATGCAGATACTACAAAGCTCTTTTTGAACTCTTCGACAGCATTGTTCATATCTTCCGTTTCCGCAAGTTTTCCTGTTTCGCGGATTGTTTTCAGCAATTCAGCTTTATTGTTGCGCAGCCATTCGTGGAACTCACCTTCGAAGCGCGTAATATCTTCCACTGGAATATCATCGAGATATCCTTGAGTCAAAGCGTAAATGATCATGACCTGATTTTCCACTTTCAATGGCTTGTGCAATCCCTGCTTCAATACCTCTACTGTCCGTGCACCACGGTTCAGTTTTGCTTGAGTCGCTTTATCCAAGTCGGACCCGAATTGAGCGAAAGATTCCAGTTCACGGTAGGACGCCAAGTCAAGACGCAGTGTACCGGCTACCTTTTTCATTGCTTTGATTTGTGCAGATCCGCCGACACGGGATACCGATAGACCCGGGTTGATTGCCGGACGTACACCGGAGAAGAACAAGTCCGACTGCAAGAAAATCTGCCCATCTGTGATGGAGATGACGTTTGTCGGAATGTAGGCTGAGATATCCCCTGCCTGTGTTTCAACGAAAGGCAGTGCGGTCAACGAACCAGCGCCTTTGTCGTCGCTTAGCTTGGCAGCACGTTCCAACAGACGGGAGTGCAAGTAGAAAACATCCCCCGGGAATGCTTCACGGCCTGGCGGACGGCGAAGCAAGAGGGAAAGTTCACGATAAGCAGCTGCCTGTTTGGACAAGTCATCGTAAACGACCAGAACATGCTTGCCGTTGTACATGAATTCTTCACCCATGGTAACACCTGCATATGGTGCCAGGTATAGAAGCGGTGCTGGTTCAGATGCTCCAGCAGACACGACAATCGTATAATCCAATGCGCCATAGCGGCGAAGGGTCTCTACAGTTCCGCGTACGGTCGAATCCTTTTGTCCGATGGCTACATAAATACAAATCATATCTTGATCTTTCTGATTCAAAATCGCGTCGATTGCGACGGTCGTTTTACCTGTTTGACGGTCCCCGATGATCAGTTCACGCTGGCCGCGTCCGATCGGTACAAGGGCGTCGATTGCTTTGATACCCGTTTGAAGTGGTTCATGAACGGACTTACGATCCATTACTCCAGGTGCCGGAGATTCGATCGGACGGGTTTTTCCTGTTTCAATCGGTCCTTTTCCGTCTACCGGCTGACCCAGCGGATTGACGACGCGTCCCAGCAATTCATCTCCTACTGGCACCTGCATAATCCGTCCGGTACGACGTACTTCGTCTCCCTCACGGATATCTTGATATGGTCCCAAAATGACGATACCTACATTGCTTTCTTCCAGGTTTTGTGCCATTCCCATGACACCGTTGGAAAACTCGACAAGTTCTCCAGCCATAACGTCATCAAGACCATGAGCACGGGCAATACCGTCCCCGATTTCAATTACTGTCCCTACATCGTTGACTTCTATATCAGATTGATAGTTCTCAATTTGCTGTTTGATCAGCGCACTGATTTCTTCAGCTTTAATGCTCATGCCATTTCACCCCTATCATCAATTATTTCGCGGATACGATATTTCGTTCGATTCGCTCGAGCTTGCCACTGATGGTTCCATCATAGATCGTGTTGCCAATCTTCAGTCTGACTCCGCCGAGAATCGACGGATCGACGATATTGGTGATCTTCAACTCATTTTTAGCGAGTTTTTTTGCAAAAACTTGAGAAAGCTGTTCCTGCTCCGCTTCGGTCAGTTCCCGAACAGAATAAACGGTTGCTTCCGCTATCCCTTTCGCATCATGCACTAATTCGATAAAGTGACTAATTATGGATGGAATGAGTTCTTCGCGGTGGCGGTCAACAAGCAATGACAGTGTATTGACCACATCGGAAGAAAAGTCTTGAAACGTCTCACGGATGAGTTGTTTCTTTTTATCATTATTAACTCTTGGATGCTTCAGGAAAGGTAGTAATTCTTTATTGTTTTGAAACACTTCTTGTAAAATGTGAAACTGTTGTTCAAGCTGGTCGACGGCTTTTTTTTCTTCCGCCAGTTGAAAAAGAGCATCTGCGTATCGTTTGGCAACTATGGCTTCACTCATCGCTCTTCTCCTACCTCTTTGATATATTCATTGATCAGTTGCTCTTGGTCTTGCGTATTGATTTCTTTTTCAATCACCTTGCTGGCGATTTGCACGGACAAGGTAGCAACTTGATCTTGCAATGCTTTGATCGCTTTTTCTTTTTCCTGCTCAATGTCTTCCTGAGCGGAAATTTTGATGCGCTCTGCTGTTTCGCGGGCTGCTTCGATGATTTGCTGTTCTTGCTTCTGTCCGGCTTTTTTCGCATCTTCGATAATAGATTGCGCTTCCTGCCGGGTGTTCTTCAGCTCTTCAGCAGCTTCGCGTGATGCACGCTCTGCTTCGGCACGGTTCTTTTCCGCCGTCTCGATTTCACTTGCTATATGGTCTTCCCTTTGCTTCATGACATTCATCAACGGGCCCCATGCAAACTTGCGCAAGAGGAGCAATAATACAATAAAGAAAAACAACTGGGTTAACATGTCCCCCACTAGGAGACCGCCCGGCCCAGCATTAATGATCAGCCAACCTGTGTATTGCACAGCATTCACTCCTTTCATCGTCGGTAACCGGTTTATTCGTCAACATTGCTATGTTTCTTCAAGCGTAAAGGAAAGGCGAAAGTTCAAATCAATGAACTTCGCCAATGTATTTAAGTTTTATCTCAATGTTTTGTTACATGACGATAAGCGCGATTACTACCGCGATGATCGGCATTGCCTCAACTAGACCTACACCAATGAACATGGTTGTCTGCAGGGCGCTGCGCAATTCTGGCTGACGAGCGATCCCTTCTACTGTACGACTTACAATCAAACCGTTACCAATACCTGCGCCTAGTGCGGCTAGTCCTACTGCGATTGCAGCTGCTAAAGCTCCCATAATAAAAATCCTCCTCTAGAATATATGAATTTAGTTAATTCCTGATTTTTCAGTATTTCATAAGCAGGTGTCCGGTACTTCCGTAACTCCCCGTTCACAAAAACTGACCCGGGTTCCTCTCTGCCTGTTTGAATAGGCAAGCAGCGGGAATACCCTTAATATATAATTTTTAATGATCCGAGCTCACTTTGTGAGACATATAGACCATTGTCAACATAGTGAAAATGAAGGCCTGGATAGCTCCAATAAACAAACTGAATCCTTGCCATGCCAACATCGGGATTGCCCCTCCAAGGAATCCTACTGCACCAGAAGCGGTAAGACCCGCCAGCAATCCAAGCAAGATTTCCCCTGCATAAATATTTCCGAAAAGACGAAGACCAAGCGTCAACGTATTCGAGAATTCTTCCAGCAGTTTAATCGGGAATAAGAATGGCAAAGGACGGAAGTAATCTTTTCCGTATTCCTTCACACCCCTCATCTTGATTCCATAGTAGTGCGTCAACACGATTACCATGGTCGACAGTGTCAGTGTGATGCCTGCATCCGATGTCGGAGACTTCCACCAAAGATGGTGTTCTGAGTCTACAGCCATGAAAGCGACACCGAGAAGGTTGCTGACAAAAATGTAGGTGATCAGCGTCAGGCCTAACGGAAGGAATGTCTTCCCCGTTTTCCAATCCATCGTATCTCCGACAATTCCTTTCACGAAATCTATGACCCATTCCATGAAATTTTGGAGACCGGTTGGCTTCATCTGAAGCTTTCTTGATGCGGCGACCCCCAGGATGAAAACAAGGGTGGATGCGATCGCGATCATCAAAACGTTGGACAAGTTGAAATCAAGCCATGAGATTCCAAAAACGTCCTCGAGTAAGGGTTTTTTATGATCCAAATTTCTTCACCTCTCTTCCCAGCGCTAGTCTTTGACTCTAAATATTGCAAAATCTATCATAATGACAACGTAAACTGTCATTAATCCAATTAACACACCGATAAGATGGAAATATTCTTCGAACTGAAGGGCGATAAGCACAGCCGCTGCGGCTGCTGCCAATCGGGAAAAGGTGCCAATACCTTTGGTAGAACGTTGTTCAGCTGCGGCCTTGCCGAGCTGCTGGATCTTTCTTTGCATAAGCCATAGGTTGTAAAAGCCTATCACTGTTCCAAGGAGAAGTCCGAGGAAGATACGTGGATACGGTGTGAAAGCCGATCCTAGTACCAATAGTGCGAGAAGGTAGAACATCCATTTGCGCTGACGGGTTATCATATATTCGTATTGTTGCATGCTTTGTTCCCCCGTAATGAAGATGCTTGATATATTTTAAATGGATGCTTCTTTATGTACCGGCTCCAATTCAAGGCCAATTCAACCCATTGAACGATTGTCGGAACTTGTGGAAAATCAGCTTGGTTTTTATCTCTCTTTCAGAAGACGGGATTGCATCAAACCGATTAAAACGCAAAAAAATTTTGTCGAATCCGGCAAAACTTTTTCACACCTGCCCTGTTCACCAGGTCAGGTTTGTACTCATCTTACAAGCTGTACAGGTTTTAAACAAGGAATAAGCTTATCAGGAAAAGAAGCTTATGAAACCCTTATCATTCCACACTAGATTAGCATACAATAGGGGTAGTCCAATGTCAATCGGTTTCACGGAGAAAGTAGATATTGGAAAACCTTCCACGAAAACACTGTTCACCAGTACACTCCCCTTTATTATATAAGAAGGAAAACAAACACAAAAGCGACAAATTTGTGACAATTAATTAGAGTCTCGAAGTTTGAAACGAAGCAGGGGTCAAAAATAGGGGTCAGTCCCCAGAGAAAGTCGAAGACACCTAATTTCCGAAAATCGCCGGTTGTGGGGACTGACCCTCATTAACATTTGCCGGTTGGGGACACACCTTTGATGACAAAAACCCTGTAATAAAGGGTTTGTTGGTGGGATCCATGGATTTTTCGGCCGTTTTGGGGTCAGTCCCTCCGCCAACCTCGTTAACCTTACTTAGCCGGAAGAGGGACTGACCCCGGTTCCCCCGGTTCTCCGGTCATTGGTTCCTCTGTCATTCGATTTGCAGGGTGGTGGGATAACTATATTGGTGTTCTTTATCGGTTTTGATGATGATGTTGGCCAGGTATTGGCCTTTTTTTCCGATATTGCGTTTTTCCAGCACTCCTTCGACCAGGCCTGGTTCTTGATTTTGTAACTCCAGTATGGTGCGGTCATATCGAAGGGTCGATGGGTTATAAAGGTCGATGGTCAGTTTTTCCGCCCCTTCAGGAAGGTACATACGATACTGGTATTGATCATCGGTGAATGGCTTTATGGCGAATTCAACCCCCATCGCTTTCGGATACTCGGCTTCGTTAACGACAAATAAATAAGGAAGTCGATAGGCTTCCTCACCGCTATCACGTTGCAGTGTAAGCCAGCCTTGATGTATTCCGTCTTCCAACATGGTATTTGTAACCGACAAGGTAATCGGAATCTCTTTCTTCTCCCCCGCCTCTACCGTGACAGCCTTTGGCAGTTCCCATCTCAAGCCGCGCTGCTGCTTCGGGATATCAAACCGGAACTCCTGCGGCCGGTCGGATATGTTTTCTACCAACAGTTCATAGGTGCCGGTCTGTTTTCTCTCCTCTATTTTCCCAAAAGATATAAGCGGATTAAACAGGATTGTATCCGTGTTAATAGCGGCATCAATCCGCATCCGCCCCATTCCCTGGACAATCGGATCATATCGGTTTCCCTTTTCATCGTTTACCGGCAAGGCTGTCGTCAGCAGTGCTCCTTTCAGTTGCTCGTGGCTCCAGTCTGGATGGGCCTGTTTCACCAGAGCAAGTCCGCCGGCAACGTGAGGGGCTGCCATACTTGTACCCTGCAACTCCTGGTAACCGCCGGGAACTGTGCTGGTAATGGCTGCTCCAGGCGCCACAATTTCGGGCTTGATTTCCCAATTGACCGTGACCGGCCCTCTCGAACTGAAGGGCGCCATTAAATCCTGTTCCTTTTGATAATTTGTTTCCAGCCAGGTCTCCTTGACGGCGGCATTTTTTTTGAGCCATTGACCGTCCTTCTCTGAAACGGACACAACCGGAATGGCTATCGGCTCGTTTCCATCATCGATAGAACCAGCAAAGCTGCCTTTTTCGTTGTTATAAATCACCACAGCTTCAGCCCCTGCCTTCTCGGCCGCCCGGGCCTTATCGGCAAAGGGGACTGTCCCCCGTTCGATCAGCACGATTCTTCCCCTGGCATCCTCGATTTTACCGTTCTCCAGCTTCCGATGGACAATCGGGTATTTTTTTTCGAGATCCCAGGGGACTGACCCCATGAACAAATTCAAATCGATGGTTTTATCGTGCAGCTGGTCATATAAAGAGGGGGTGGTCATAGGGGGCGTGGAAGCACCGACCGAAATGGCTTTGTCTGAAGTGGCCGGCGATCCCACTGTCCAGTTTTCCGGTCCTTCGTTCCCGTTAGCCACCACCACCGAGACCCCTTTTTCAATGGCTTGATTGACGGCGGCACTCGTCGGCCAATCAGGACCGTTCACCGAGCTGCCAAGTGACATGTTGATAATATCCATGCCGTCCTTCACAGCTTTTTCCAATGCCGCTATCACCTGGACAGACGTTCCCATTCCGCCCGGACCGAGAGCACGATAGCCATAGAGCTCAGCTTCCGGTGCTACCCCCTTCATTTTGCCACGGGCAGCAATTATCCCAGCGACATGACTGCCATGGATGGTCGGCATCCCTTGGTCCACTTGGGTTTCCATCGGGTCATCATCCAAGTCGACAACATCGAATCCGCCTTGGTAGCTTGCAGCCAGGTCAGGATGCGTGTAATCGATGCCAGTATCGATTACCCCTACTTTCACACCTTTTCCGGTGTATTCACTGCCAGCCTCCGATTGAAAAAAAGCCCCCTGTTTCAAAAACTCCACACTGTTCTCTGCAGTGGCTTGATAGGTCTGTACGGGGTAGCTTTTGCGGACAAAGTCTTCGGTTTCGATTTTTTCCAGCTGGTGTGCTTTTCCGCGAACGGCCAGGCCGGTAAAAAGGGTATCATACACTTGCAAGACTTCAATAAAAGGATGATATTTTTCGATGAATTCCTTGTATGCATGAGGGTCGCCATCAACCTCGACGATGAGGGATTGGGATTCTTCTATTTCTGCGGAGGATTGTGCAGAGGGGGTAAATGTCAGCAGGATAGCGAGGACAAGAACGCACACGATATGTTTGACCATGAATAATTCTCCTCTTTTTCCCTTAGTATCCGCCATTCCGACAGAATCATGCATCGGAAAAATTCCGCGCCAGAAGCTTAGCGTGTACCTGATCAAAAGGAAGATAAAATGAGTCAGATAAACTTTCTTCGCTACTCATCGACAGGACAGGATACAGCGCTTTCCACAGGCATGATTTCATCCATTCAGAGTGCAAAAATGCTTAGATGCGGCTTTTCAACTCGCATGCTTTTCCCGCAGAAGGATCCTGTTCTTGTCAGTAAACCGCCATTCACTCCTTTTTCACCAATGCAAAAAACCGAACGATTTCGATTGATCGTTCGGTTTTTACTGTGTCACTTTGTTATTGTCCGGAACGATGCTGGCCGCTCCGTTGTTTGTCCAAAATAATAACGAATCGCTTCGGCTATTCTGGCCGAGCCTTGTCCATCTCCATAAGGATTGGAAGCTTTGGCCATCACAGCATGGGATTTCTCATCTGATAAAAGTTCATTGGCAAGACGGAAGATGTTGTCTTCATCAGTTCCGGCGAGCTTCAATGTTCCGGCTTGGATACCTTCCGGACGTTCGGTTGTATTGCGCAGGACCAAAACCGGAACACCGAGAGAAGGCGCTTCTTCCTGGACTCCGCCGGAATCCGTTAATATCAGATGGGCATGCGCCGCAAAATTATGAAAGTCGACTACACCGAGCGGTTCAATCAGTTTTACACGATCATCATTTCCGAGTATTTCGACGGCCGTTTCCCGGACTACCGGGTTCAAGTGGACAGGATAGACAACCTGAATATCGTCATGCGCTTCGACAAGCCGCTTGATGGCACGGAACATTTGCCGCATATTACTCCCGAGGTTTTCCCGCCGGTGGGCAGTCAAAAGCACTAACCGTTTCCCGTCGAGTTCCTCTAGAATCGGACTCTTATAATCATCTGCAATCGTTGTTTTCAAAGCATCGATTGCTGTATTCCCTGTAACAAACACCCTTTCTTCCGGCTTGTTTTCCCGGAGCAGGTTTTGTTTCGCTTGTTCAGTCGGGGAAAAATGCAAGTCGGCCATGACCCCTGTCAATTGCCTGTTCATCTCTTCTGGATAAGGAGAGTATTTGTTCCATGTCCGAAGCCCTGCTTCCACATGGCCTACCGCCGTTTGATTATAATAAGCAGCCAAGGATGCGGCGAAGGTCGTAGTCGTGTCTCCATGCACGAGTACGATATCCGGATTGGTCTGTTTGATGACCTCGTCCAGGCCTTCCAGCGCTCTAGTCGTTATTTGAGCCAGCGTTTGCCGTGATTTCATGATATTCAAATCAAAGTCCGGCGTAATATCGAAAATGTCCAGAACCTGATCCAGCATTTCCCTGTGCTGGGCCGTCACGGTCACGATTGTTTCGAACTGATCAGGACGCTTGTTCAGCTCCAGGACAAGTGGCGCCATTTTGATCGCTTCCGGCCGGGTACCGAAAATCGTCATTACCTTGATCGGTTTCGTCATAGTCGATCCTCCTGCCTTCCGGATTTATTTAGTACCAAACAGGCGGTCACCGGCATCCCCTAAACCTGGGACGATGTAGCCTTTTTCATCCAGTTTCTCATCCAGAGCAGCCAGGTAGATATCGACATCAGGATGCTCCTTCTTAATGACCTCCACACCTTCCGGGGCAGCAATCAGGCACATTAGTTTTATATTTTTCGCTCCGCGCTTTTTCAAGGAGTGAATTGCATCGTTTGCGGACCCGCCAGTGGCCAGCATTGGATCGATGACAATCAGTTCACGCTCTTCGATATCGGATGGGAGCTTGATATAATATTCTACCGGCATCAATGTTTCCGGATCACGATACAGTCCAACGTGTCCTACTTTCGCAGCAGGGATCAAACGGAGAATCCCGTCGACCATCCCCAGCCCTGCACGGAGAATCGGAACCAAGCCGATTTTCTTACCGCTTAACGTTTTTGCTTTGGCTTTGGTTACAGGAGTATCAATCGTAATTTCTTCTACAGGCAAATCTCTGGTAATTTCAAAAGCCATTAACCCGGCCACTTCGTCTACCAGTTCGCGAAATTCTTTTGTCCCTGTGCTATTTTTACGTATGTAGGTTAACTTGTGTTGGATCAATGGATGATCCAGTACATATACATTTCCCACGTTCCGATCACTCCTTTGGTATTTTTGCATCCTTAAAATTGTACTGAAAAAACAGCCTGCTTTCAAGGGGACATGTCATTCCGTGTCGAAGTTTTTCTGCTTTCATACAAAATCCATCACCACGCAGGATGATGGATCGGTTACAGTTGTGTTTCTTTTTCATGGACGACTTCCATTATTTTTTGTTTTATTTCAAGCCTGCACTCGGCAGATAGCGGATCTTGGCGGGGATCGATATGCCGACCGCGGACCAGAAATCCGTCATACGTGAATAAATCGTTGAATTCTCGGTGCTGTGCAGCGTCGTATCCTTTAATATGCAGGTTGTAGCCATCTGCTGTCTCAATTACTCCACCTATCGATACAACGTTTTTTTCATTCATGGTGAAACCCTCCTGGTTAGGGTATACCCTAATCAGGCCATATTTAAAAGTGCGTTTTTCAGGTGTTTATTTCCAAGTGGTTTCGATTTTTAAAGGGCTCCGTTTCCCCTCTGCGTATAATAACGCCGGGGAAGCTCCTACGATTCTCCCTGCTTTGTACTGCCCAAGCGCGTGACTCTCCACTCGACTATCGGCAGCAGCAAACATGCTTTTCCCTGGGCGACATTTCCAACTGGACCGGCCAAGCATAAAAAGAAAAAGCACCTATACCGCCTTTGCCCTGAATGGAACGGGGAAAGGCAGTTTAAGTGCTTTTATGCTGTCACATTTTAGTCAGGTCTCTCCAAACGGACAGCTTGTTTTCTTGTCTATTATTGATAGAGCGGGAACTTATCGGTCAATGCTTTTACTCGATCTTTGGCTTCCTTCAGCTTCGCTTCATCGTCATGATGCTTTAGTGTAAAAGCGATGATGGAGCCTAATTCATCCATTTCTTCCAGGCCGAACCCGCGGCTTGTAACAGCTGCTGTTCCGATCCGGACACCGGAAGTCACGAACGGACTTTCTGGATCAAATGGAATCGTATTTTTGTTGGTCGTCAATCCCACGTTATCCAACGCTTCCTCGGCGACTTTCCCTGTCAATTCCAGACCGCGGACATCCAACAGCAGCAAATGGTTATCCGTACCACCGGAGACAATTCTGATGTCTTCTTTTTGCAACGCTTCTCCGAGCCGTTTTGCATTATCGATGATTTGTCGGGAATACGTTTTGAAATCATCTTGCAGCGCTTCTTTGAATGCCATTGCTTTTGCCGCAATGACATGCATCAGAGGGCCGCCCTGCATACCCGGGAAGACGGACTTATCGATTTTTTTGGCATATTCTTCTTTGCAAAGAATCATCCCGCCGCGAGGGCCTCGCAAAGTTTTGTGCGTTGTGGTGGTAACAAAGTCGGCATAAGGAACTGGATTGGGGTGAAGTCCTGTTGCGACCAGGCCGGCAATATGCGCCATGTCGACCATTAAGTAAGCGCCGACTTCGTCCGCGATTTCACGGAACTTCGCGAAATCAATCGTGCGAGAATAAGCGCTGGCACCGGCAACAATCAATTTCGGCTTTAGTTCTTTCGCTTTGGCAAGAACATTTTCGTAGTCGATTTGTTCCGTTTCTTTGTCGACCCCATATTCTTCAAATTTGTAAAGCTTACCACTAAAATTGACGGGGCTGCCATGTGTAAGATGGCCGCCATGGCTAAGGTTCATTCCCAGCACGGTGTCACCGATTTCCAAGACCGAAAAATATACGGCCATGTTGGCCTGAGCACCGGAATGCGGCTGAACATTCGCATGGTCGGCACCGAATAGCTGCTTGGCGCGGTCGCGGGCAAGATTTTCTGCAACATCGACATATTCACAACCACCATAGTAGCGACGGCCCGGATACCCTTCCGCATATTTGTTGGTCAATACAGATCCTTGCGCCTCCATTACCGCTTCCGAGACGAAATTCTCCGATGCAATCAACTCAATTTTGTCATTTTGCCGCATTCTTTCGTTTTCAATCGCTTGAAAAAGCTCCTGATCCTTTTGTTTCACATGTTGCATTGCCGTATTCCCCCTTTGGATTTTTGAAGATTATTTGAAGTGGGTTCTCGAGCTTGCGGTCTATGAGTAAATAAGAGAAATGTCTGGTTCCTCTTTACAATCCCAGCAAGATTCCTTCTCACAACCAACGACCATTTTCCGCTCGTCACCAATCTATCAAAATAGTAACATTAATCAGTCGCAGAATACACCTGAATCATCTTGCGGATAGACTGCCCGGTGACCACCGATAAGCTTTGGCCGGGTACGTGCCATCGTCACCCTCGCGTTTCCGGCAGCACGTTGTTTGAAGCGCAAGGGAATCGCCACCCGCCGTAAATGCATGCCGATCATCGTTTCTCCGATATCGAGACCGGCATCGGCGGAAATCGTTTCTGCGAGGACAGGCTGGTTCATATGCTTGTATGCATATGCCGCCATAGAACCACCCGCTTTCGGGACGGGAACTGCTGTCACTTGTTGGTAACCACGTTGGATCAACGTTTCTTGTTCTACAACAAGTGAGCGATTCAAATGCTCACAGCATTGAAAAGCCAACTGAATCCCTGTCTCCCGTTGCAGTCGTTGCATCCCCGCAAAAATGACCGCGGCCACTTCTTCACTTCCTGATGTGCCGATACGTTTCCCGGCCACCTCGCTTGTAGAACAGCCGACAACAAACAACTGTCCCTTCCGCAAGTAACCGGAATCCAGCCACTCATCGACAATCGCATGTATCTCCTGTTTTAACCGATCCACCATGTTATACCCAGCCTCCTGTCTATAAAAGGGGACTGTCCCCCGTCAGTTCAGCGTACTAAACTGTTTCGTTGGATTCATAGTCCGTGATTTTTCCGATCCTGTTGGCGTGACGTCCGGCTTGAAATTCTGTCTCCAGCCATGTTTTGACGATTTCCCTGGCGAGTCCGGCGCCTATCACCCGCTCCCCCATCGTGATCATATTCGAATCATTGTGTTCCCGGGTCGCCTTGGCACTGAAAACATCGTGGACGAGCGCAGCCCGGATGCCCTTCACTTTGTTAGCAGATATCGACATACCGATCCCCGTGCCGCAAATAAGGATGCCTTTATCGAATTCCCCGCTGGCGACCCGCTCGGCAGCAGGAATCCCATAATCCGGATAATCAACGGAATCCTCGCAGTCACAGCCGATGTCTTCGAATTCGATTTTCATTTCCTCGAGAAGTGAACAGATTTCCTTGCGCAGGTTCACTCCCCCGTGGTCAGAGGCTACAATCACTTTCATTTTATTACGCTCCCTTCTCCATCGTTGCGTTCAATCGTACTGGTTGCTTCAGAGGGACGACTTCTTCTTCTTTTATCTTGAATTGGTGGATTTCTTTTTTCAATACGTTGGCTTGATCTTCGAGTGAAGCTGCAAGCTGCTCGACACTCGCGATGACCGTGGATTGCTCATTGATGATCGCCGTCATTTCCTCTGCACTGGCAGAAGTTTCCTCGGCTATGGCCGAAACCTCTTGGGATTCCACTGACGTTTTTTGAATAGCCTGCAGCTGTTCATCCACCAATTGGGAAATCCCCTCGATGGCGGAAGCAACCTCATTAATCGATACAGACATCGTATTGATGGCTGCATTGGTTTCTTCGCCTTTTTCTGCTTCTGTCCGGGCAAAAGAAACCTGCTCGGTGATTTGATTGACAACCTGTTGTACATCCTTCTGAATGTTGGTGATAAGCTCCGATATTCCCTGGACAGCCTGTGTGCTCTGGTCGGCAAGCTTCCTCACTTCCTCCGCCACCACCGCGAACCCTTTTCCATGTTCCCCGGCTCGCGCTGCTTCGATTGATGCATTCAAAGCAAGCAGATTCGTCTGTTCAGAAATATCCCCAACCATGCCGATAATATTCTCGACTTCCCGGGCATTCTTTTCAAGACGGGTGACATCTTCCAAAGAATTTTCCTGCTCCTGGGCCAATGATTGAATGCCTGAAACAAGTCTATGTATGACCGCTTTACTATCACTTAACTTGGCAACCATGTCTTGTGAATTCTGCCGGGATTGGCCGGCTTTTTCCTGAACCTGCTGGGCCAGTCTTGTAGCCGCTTCAATCGACTCAGCCGTGTTTTGAATCGAATTGGATGAATTCTCCGCCCCGGCGGAAATATGCTGAATCGCCTCATTGATTTCTTTCGTTTGCGCTGCAGCACGCGAAGAAACCGTTTTGATTTGTTCTACTTTATCGTTCGTTTTATCGAAGTTGTTTTCAATTTTATGAATGATCTGTTTCAAACTGCCCAGCATGGTATTGAAAGCAAGGGACAGTGAATGGATTTCATCCTTGGAGTTCGGAAGCTCCACTTCCTTCGTCAGATTCCCTTGCGCTGCTTCAGCAGCTACAGATTCCAGTCTCGTCAACGGGCGAGTGATAAAACCGGCCGCTGCATAGGCCAAAATGCCGGACCATATGATTCCAAGGGCCAAGGTGGCCATGACAAACCAAAATTCTGAAATAGGGATAAAGGTTTGAATGTAATCATATAAAAGATACATGAATACGGCGCTGATTGAATAGGTGATCAGGGCAAGCAAAGTAGTAAACAAAACCAATTTCCAGCGCAAACTGCCTTTTCTCGTCTTTTCTTCCATTCACATTCCCTCCACTTTTCCGATGCACAAACCAAAACAGGTTTCCCCTGTGACACTAGTCGGGTTCTCCTGGTTGACGCACCTTAATACTAGCTTCTTTATCTATTGTCTATCTTTTTGGCCAGTAGTTCAATATACTTTTCGATTTCCTGCAAAGTTTCTTGATATGTGTTCAAATTTCCGCCAAAAGGGTCGGATATGTCGAAATCCGGCAGGCTTGCCTCCAGCTGCTGGATATGATTGATTTCTTGTCTCAACTGGGTATGAAGCTCTTTATCAAGCTTGTGCGGATCCATGGTTTTGCCATTCTCTTTCATGAACCGTGCCCGTTTTTCCTCTAAATCGGCATAGGCTTTTTTGAGCTGGTCCCAGGCATCCCCGTCACCCTCCAATACATATTCCTTCAGGGTGTACAGCTTTTCGCTGAAGGATGGGTATTGCATAGCAAGGGATTGTTTGTGCTGAGACGTCATGGTCAGGACCAGGTCTGCCCAGTTGAGCAGCTGTACTGTCACAGGCTGTGATTGGTGATTCAGATTGATGTTCTTATTCCCCAATACCTCGATCGTACTGTGGGACGCCTGCTGTCCAGATCCGGCAAAAATCCCGGCAGACTGAACCTCGACACTCGGCAGCTTGTTCCGCAGAAGTGCTTCGGCCATCGGGCTCCTGCATGTATTTCCCGTGCAAACGAACAGTATTTTCATCTTTTTACCTCCAAATAGGAAAGGAACAGGCATTCCGGCAGCTGTCTTTCCATAGTTACTACTGCTATCATTCCTTTTTCTTGCTCCATTATATCATTTAGCCCGATATTCCCTACCGAAAACTTTTTATAAAGAATAACAGGCTAAATTCGTCACGTTCTGCACAATGCCTGCATAAACCCTATCGCGTGCGCCATCGCCATGTTTGCGATAGGCCTGGAGGCGCCGTTTTTGTCACAGATATTGGCTGGCTAGAAAATTACGATAGAGAGGTGCCGGAGCTGGACGAGCCTGTTCCAGCACATAATCATCCACAGGCAGTTTCTTTTAAGATTTTCCAGAATACAAAAAAGCCGTCTGCCGTTGAATCAGCAGACAGCCCGCATCGATCGGACTAGCCAAAAATAATTTTCAACCCAAATGCACATAGGATACTTCCGCCCAACAGTTCGCTGTAAACACCGATCAGCCCTCTAGCTTTCCTTCCAAGCAGCAGTCCCGACCAAGTTAGGAACGCGCTGAACCAGCCGAACAAGACAATGGCCAAAAAAGTGCGGACACCCGACATCCCCAAGCTGAGACCAACAGAAAAACTATCCAGACTGACACTGATTGAAAACAGAATAAGCCCTGCACCAATCGGCCTGATCAACTTTTTATCTTCCCGATTAAAAGACGATAAAAGCATCTGTACACCAAGCGCGAACAATAATAGTCCACTCCCTAAAATTGCGAAGCCCTCGATTTTGGTGGAAATAAATTTGCCCACTGCAATACCCATAAACGGCATCAACATATGAAACAGGCCGACTGTTAAGCCGATAATAAAAATCCGCTTCAGCCTCAGAGCCTGCATTCCCATACCAAGACCGACAGAAAATGCATCCATCCCTAGCGCCGCAGCCATAAAAATCAACGAAATATACTCGCCGATATTCACACCAGCCATCCCGCCAACCCCTCTCCGGACATGCTATTCCACTATATGCCCAAGAGACAAGTTATATTACCGGAATCGGACAAGACCGGATAAGCCAAAGTCTAGACCAGGGTCCCAGACCAGGGTCAGTCCCCACAGCCAACCTCTGATATTACCTCCCGGTTGGGGACTGACCCCAAAACGGCTGATTTGATGGGCAAGCTTTATACGGGGGACTGTCCCTCCAGGAGAAAAACCTTGAATTATCAAGGAACTCACCAAAACAATTGGCTATCCGGACCTGTCTGGGGACTGTCCCCCGCTGGTACCTAGGGAGGGACTGACCCCCGCTTAAAATTGGTTGATTTTTTTGGTTGCTGCTTTATGGAGGCGGTTCATGATTGCCTGACCGACGCCTGTTTCCGGGAATGTTTCACAGAGTATGATGTCGACATCTGATTTTTTGAACGAGCGCAGCGCATCGTATAAATGGGCAGCCACCTCACTTAAATTGTTCCGCGATCCGCATATATTGATATTGTCGGCGTCCAACTCGGCTGCCAGCTCTTTGCTGGCGATTATCCCGATTTTATCCCCAACCTGAAGCTGGGCATCGATTTGCGTCTGCATGAAGGATGGGGCGCCGTCCACCAGCCACAAAGGTGCGTCAGGTGCATAGTGTGTATATTTCATACCTGGCGCCCGAGGTTTCTCCACATCTCCGTTCTCCGGAAGCTTCCCGTTTGCCGCCGCGAGCGCCGGATCAACCATGATTCTTCCCACGACTTCTTCAAGCTGCTCCCGGGTGATACCGCCAGGACGTAAAATAATCGGCATTTCGCCGGTACAATCTACCACCGTGGATTCTACGCCAACTCCTGTCGGTCCGCCGTCAAGGAGCCCGGCGATCCTCCCTTGCAGGTCTTCATATACATGATCGGCTGTAGTCGGGCTGGGCCGGCCGGACTTGTTGGCACTCGGTGCCGCCAGCGGAAGCCGGCATGCGCGAAGGAGCGCCTGAGCTACTGGATGATCCGGAATGCGCACCCCGACTGATGGTAGTCCGGCCGTTACGTTATCCGCAATCGTGCCGTTGCTTTTCAAAATCAGGGTCAGCGGTCCAGGAGTAAAGGCTGCCAACAGCTTTTCGGCCACCTCTGGAACCTCTGCAACGTAATCATCGACTTGAACGCGGTCCGCTATATGGACAATCAACGGATTATCGGATGGACGTCCTTTTGCCCGGAATATTTTATCCACGGCATCCGCTTCTTTAGCATTTGCACCCAGACCGTAGACAGTTTCTGTCGGGAAAGCCACTACCTCGTTTTGTTCCAGCAAGGCTGACGCTTCCCTGATTGCCAGGTCGGTTGCACTGGTTGTTTGCTCGATTTTCCACACTTTTGTATCCTTCACGGTTACTAACTCCTTTAATTAATCAAACGTTTGATATGTGCTATTCAAGTACTATTCCCTTTCGCAAATCCGCTTATCAACAATTTATCCACATTATGAAATTTTTCTGGCAATTCTGCAAGATGCTGTGTATAACTCCCCTGAAACCAGTCAAAAGCAAAACAATCCCTGCCGAAAACATACGATAAAGGGATTGTTTTGCCAATGAATATGGAAAGGACAAGGAATAAATACCCACTCAAAGCCCCTGTCTTATACACTCAATCCGTACGAATGACCTATTCCCGACAGTTATCCTCTACTCTCCACAAATTATAAACAGTTGTTGTGCACAGGTGTGGATAACTTCTGTTATATCACAGAGATTGTTAATAACTACTGTGTTTATCCCCAAGTCGATTTCACTGAGTCCGTGCACGTTAATTCCGTTCATTTCAAACCCTGGATATCGACAGACTGTTCTTCTTTCTCAAAAGAACTCTTCCACCAGGTCCCCTCTGGCAGTGCATGACCTTCGGCAAACGATGGAAAAGCAGCCTGTTCAAACTGCAATAGCACCAGCAACGTATCGAGTGCTGCTTGATGGCTGTAAATGTACACACAATCAGCTGCTTTCTCTCCAGCCAATGTCATCGCTGTCTCCAATACAGTCCATGGAAAAGAAGATGGCACTCCTTCTTTAATATACAAGCTTTTCAGCCAAAAAACCTGATCCTCCATAGGAAGCAAGGCGAAAAAAGCCTTATATTCCCCTTTTACTTCTATCAGGAATCCATTTTCCTTCACGTTGTGTTTTCCGCGAAAAGCTTCCCATGACCCGGCAAAAAAACGCTGTAACACCTGGTCATCCAACCTGTTAGTATGAATCAGTTTCATCCGCACACTCCCTATCCCGTTTTCTTAAACCGGCTCTTCTGACCGGAATCACTGTTTAATCTAGTCTATGAGTGATAGAGGAGTGATATGATAGATTTAACTGAACCATTCTAAAAAGAAAAACTTCACCTTTACTTCTTTTTCTTCCTCCGGATCCGGTTTTTCCGACTCTTCTTGCGTTTCTTCTGTCTCAGCGACAGTGGAACCATCCGCAAAATCGAGAAAGCACAACGGCGGAAACAATACGCACCACCAGTTTGCACCTTTGCCTGCGCCGAGCGTAATCAGGATTGCTTCATACTCACCGGCCGGGTAGACATAGGACCCATATACTTTATCCGGAAACGTAACATTACTTCCGTACTCTACTTGATAGGTTTGATTTGAACCTTTCTCTTCCAGTACTTGCTTAACGATAGCTTCTATCTCGGGAAGCTTGTCCTGGATCAATTCTCTCGCTTCATCTATATCAGAAATATCGCCGACCCATTTTGTAATATCGGCATTGACCCGGTCGCGGATCAAACGCTTTAAAGCCTGATCACTAGCGCTATCACTGTTCGCCAAAATTCTGAGCCGAATCGCTTCATCCGGTATGACCTGATACCCAGCTTCATCCGTTTGTCCTAACTGTCCAAGTCCCTTAGTCGGGAAAAAACCGATCAACGCTAAAAAAATAAGAAAATAGATAAGATAATTCCGCATTTCTCCTGCCCCTTTCGCTAACTGTATAGCTCCATTATGGACAGAGAGAAAAGCTTTTAAACTCGCAATCTATTATTTTTATGCTGCTAATCGGAAAGCTGCGCAAACACCATGCGATTCTTGCCATTTATGTCTTTTTTTATTTCAACGGAAGCGCCGGGGAATTTACTGCGGAGCAATCCGGCAACTTGCTCTCCCTGTTGATGGCCGATTTCAAAAGCTATCAATCCCCGACCGGAAAGAATAGAACCAGCCTGATCAATGATTTGCCGATAAGCTGCAAGGCCTTCATTCTCGGCAAACAAAGCCAATGCAGGATCAAAATTTTTCACTGTGTCATCCAGAGATGCTTTGTCCTGGTAAGAAATATAGGGTGGATTGGAAACGATGATGTCCACCTTTTCGCGCCGGTCTATTATTGGCTGTAAAAAATCACCCAGATAAAACTGGACTTCAGCTCCAAGTCTGGCTGCATTTTGTTCCGCCACCTGTACAGCCTGTTCGGAAATATCCGTGGCAGCCACCTGCCAGGATGGTTTTTCCAGCTTCAGGGTGATGGCGATCACCCCGCTTCCGGTTCCTGCATCGACGAGCCGAATGGGCTTTTCCCCAAATTCCCGGGCATATTCCAGGACACCGAGTACCAATTCTTCGGTTTCCGGACGCGGAATCAAAACATGCTTGTCGACGTAGAACTCCCGGCCATAGAAGGACTCCGTGCCAATCAAGTGTTGGACCGGTATTCCCGTCTCTCCATGTGCTTTCACATCTGCAGTGAACTGATCATCTGTTTCCTTCTGCAATAGTTCACGCTGAGCAGCTAAAAACCCGGCCCGTTCCAATCCAGTATGATATTGCAGCAAGATTTCGGCGACTCGCGGTTCCCGGTCATGCTGTTGTAAAAAAAGAGAAGCCCAGCGAAGGGCTTCATTGATTGTGCGTCGTTGTGCTGTCATGTCATTCACCGATTTGTTCCAATTTTTTGGTTTGTTCTTCCATCAGCAAGGCATCGATGATTTCGCCGACTTTCCCCTCCAAAATCTGGTCGAGCTTTTGGATCGTCAAACCGATTCGGTGATCAGTCACCCGGTTTTGAGGAAAATTGTAGGTGCGGATCCGTTCCGATCGATCGCCTGAACCTACTGCCGACTTTCTTGTTTCATCGTATTCCGCTTGTGCTTCTTGTTGGAATTTGTCATAGATTCTGGCACGCAATACCTTCATGGCTTTTTCCTTGTTTTTGATTTGTGACTTTTCGTCCTGAATCGAGACAACGATCCCTGTCGGCATATGTGTCAGACGCACAGCAGACATCGTGGTGTTGACACTCTGGCCGCCAGGACCGCTGGATGCAAATGTATCGACACGGATATCCTTGTCATGGACATCGACTTCCACTTCTTCCGCTTCCGGCATAACAACCACGGTGGCAGTGGATGTATGGATCCTGCCGCCCGATTCCGTTTCCGGAACACGCTGCACCCGGTGAGCGCCATTTTCAAATTTCAGTTTAGAAAAAGCGCCATCGCCATTAATCATAAAAATAATTTCTTTGTAGCCCCCGACACCAGTCGTGTTGGCTTCCATTACGTCGATCTTCCAGCCTTCCGATTCAGCAAAACGGGAATACATCCGATAGAGGTCGCCGGCAAACAAAGCAGCTTCATCGCCCCCAGCTGCACCGCGGATTTCCATGATGACGTTTTTATCATCGTTAGGATCCTTCGGCAACAACAAAATACGCAGCTTTTCTTCCAATTCTTCTTTCCGTTGAGAAAGCTCACTGATTTCCGACTTGACCATGTCCTGCATTTCTGGGTCCTGTTCCTCATCCAGCATCACTTTGGCATCGTCCAGCTGGGTGGTCACTTCTTTATATTCACGGTATGCCTGGATGACGTCTTCCAGGTCGGATTGTTCTTTCGAATATTCACGTAGCTTTTTCGTATCACTGATTACTTCAGGATCACTGAGCAATTCATTCAATTTATCATAACGGTCTTCCAAGGATTGCAGTCTGTCTAACACTTCATCCACCTCTTTCTCCTTAACAGTATAATTATAGTACAGGAGAAAAACCCCGTCAAAAAAAGCTTGGCAGCGATTTGAAGCGGGTCATCAATCTTTGCGATTTCACCCTGCTTAGCGTGACATCCAGCCGTCAAGCAGTTCAATCAGGCCCATCCCCAACGCCAGTGCAGGTCCTAACAGAAAAACACCGGCCAGCAAATATAAAATAGCCTCCCACAGCGGATGACGCCGCTTACGAGGTTCTTCTTCAATTTTCTGTTCCAGTTCGGTCAATCGCCGATTAAGACGATTTACTTCTTCGGACAATTCCTGTTCCGAGTGATGGCCCATGTTTGGTCCCCCTTGACATGAATATTGCTTCTTTCTATGTTATTTTAACATAACAGCATTGGCCTGCTGCCCCTCATCCGGTTAAAATTGCGCTTGTTTTGTTCAGGAAACAGGAAGTCGCCAATCCAGACAAAAATCCATTATTATGTATAACGAGACAAAGGAAGCTCTGGACTTCCTTCCGGAACTCGAGCTTCCTTCCTGTCAGATCAACGAATGACCACCCGCACATGGTAATTCCCATTCACCTGGTCATCGACCGACCGTCGGATTTGATTGATTTTGGCCATTTTCTCCCCCGAATTGAATTTCCCGTTTAAAACGGCTTCAATCCGGATTTCTTCATCAATCATTTCGACACTTTCCACCGTGACGGCTTCCACTGATTCGGCTGCCCGGACGATCGCCGCTCTGCTAGTGTCCTGGACGATTTCGCGATCGCCATATTCATCGAAAATCCTCGGCTGAGTGCCCCGCAATTGGATATATCCTTCTTCCGTTGTTTCCACTTCTTCGCCCTGCGGCATACTCCCTTGTTCCTGTCCGTTATTCCCGGTTCCACATGCATTCAGTATTGCCAAACAAAAGATGGCTGTCAATATTCTATACATACCCAACCTCCATGCTTTTTCCTTAGCATGCTTCTGTAGCACGATAATATCCGCTTGAACGGAATCCAGCAGCTTGCTTATCGATTAGGTCCGCAGCACGAATACACTTCGCTTTCCGCGGGTGCCCCGTGAGCCTCCTCGACTTCGTCTGCGGGGTCTCGCATAGGTCACTGATCCCGCAGGAGTCTACGTGTATTCGTGCTGCTCAGAGTATTTGCAATTTCACTCTCGATTTTGCAGAAAAAAGATAACCAAAACGGAAAGACTTACAGAGAGTTGGTCAAAGGAATCATATCCTCCTCCGGCTGATAACTGTCATTCTTGATACATGAACTTCGCCCTCTACCTTCTCCACATATCAAAAAACAGGATACCGAAATGGCATCCTGTCTTGAAATCATTAATTCGATGTAGGAAAAGCTTTTAGGTTTAGCGCTTGCCTGGGCCGGTTCGGCACTTCATGGTGATGGCGGCAGCGAGGCTCGTACGACTCAGAAGCACCCACCAAAATGATGGGATCATCATAGGAAGCAGGCTTGTCATTGATCAGACGCTGGGTCCTGCTTGCCGGGGACCCGCAAATCGGACAAATCGCATTCAGCTTTGTCACCGATTCGCTCAACGCCATCAATTCCGGAACCGGTCCGAACGGTTCACCCCTAAAGTCGGTATCAAGACCGGCAACGATGACCCGGTGGCCATGATTGGCCAATTCATCGACAATGCCGACAATTTCGTCATCGAAAAACTGAACTTCATCTATTCCGATTACATCGACTTCTGCATCGATATATTCAAGAATATCGGCTGCTCTGTCGACCGGACGCGCCAAAATCGACGTTCCGTTGTGAGAAACAACCGATTCCTCAGAATACCGACTGTCAATGGCGGGTTTGAATACCCGGACAGATAGATTTCCATATGTAGCTCGGCGCACCCTTCTTATCAATTCCTCCGATTTACCAGAAAACATGCTGCCGCAAATCAGCTCTACCCATCCACTTTGTTTCATTACATACATCAACGGGACACTCCCTTCAAGATTGCAAAGACGCTGGATCATGTTACTGCCGCAGTTGTACTCTATTTCCATAGTTATTGCCTTGTTCATCTATAAAAAAACGTCTCTTTTTGTTTGAATTCTTCACGATTTGCATCCATCTTGCCACAATACAAAGTAAAAAAACAGGCAAAAAGTTAGACGATTTGCCTGTTTTTCATGATTATCTTTGGTTTTTTCCACCGGGATATCCCCTGGGGACAATTAACCAAGGTTATATTTTTTCTTGAATCGATCGACACGTCCGCCAGCTTTGTCCGCTTTTTGCTTACCAGTGTAGAACGGGTGAGAAGCTGAGCTGATTTCCACACGGATCAACGGGTAAGTATTGCCGTCTTCCCATTCAATTGTTTCTTCAGAAGACTGTGTAGAACCGCTTAGGAATTTGTAGTCAGAGCTAGTATCAAGAAATACTACTTTTCTGTATTCCGGATGAATTTGTTCTTTCATGTTCTTTCCACTCCTTTTGCCCTGAATCCTTTGGAAACAGAGTTATTGTAAGGCCACAATCCGAATATGATCCGGAAAGAGGCGTCAGAATATCCGCCAATAAGGACAGCAATTTATTCTAAGCTCACATAGAATGATTATAACAGTGTAAAATTGCCTTTGCAAGCGACAGTTGGGAAAAATCCAGATGTCCTTCACATGGACGCGCCCGCCTCCACGACGCTAGGGAACTAGAGGTAAGGACGTTATATCCGGAGATTTTTCCGCCATTTACCAGAAAACAAACTACCCCTTTCTGGCTGTCCCTTTCCGCTTCATATCTTCCTCCATGGACTGGAAAAACTCTTCGTTGTTTTTCGAAGCCCTCATGCGGCGAAGGAAACGCTCGACAAAGTCATTGGAGTCTTGCATTGTTTTTCTGATCGCCCAAATCTTATCGAGATGATCCTTGGAAACAAGCAATTCTTCTTTTCTCGTACCGGAACGCAAAATATCGATTGCCGGGTAAATACGACGCTCAGCAAGACTTCGATCCAGATGAAGTTCCATATTGCCGGTCCCTTTGAATTCTTCGTAAATGACGTCATCCATACGCGATCCCGTATCCACCAAAGCGGTTGCCAGGATGGTAAAGCTCCCGCCTTCTTCGATATTACGCGCTGCACCGAAAAATCGTTTAGGACGATGGAAGGCAGCTGGATCGATACCGCCTGACAGCGTACGACCACTTGGCGGAATGACCAAGTTATATGCCCTGGCTAATCTGGTGATGCTATCCATCAGCACAATGACATCCTTTTTGTGTTCCACCAGCCGCATCGCCCGTTCCAATACCAGCTCGGACACTTTAATATGGTTTTCCGGCACTTCATCAAAAGTAGAGCTGACAACGTCGACATCCGGATGGACAGAGCGTTCGATATCCGTCACTTCTTCCGGGCGTTCATCAACCAACAGGATAATCAGTTTTGAATTGGGATGATTCTTGGAAATGCTGTTGGCGATTTGTTTCAACAGCATGGTTTTCCCTGCTTTTGGAGGAGCGACAATCAATCCGCGCTGGCCGAATCCGACCGGTGTCATCAGATCGATAATCCTTGTCGACAGCTTTCTTGTTTCTGTCTCCAAACGCATCAAACGGTCTGGATACAATGGCGTCAGGGCAGGGAAATGAACGCGTTCTTTGGCAGTTTCCGGGTTTTGACCGTTTACCGCATCCACGTGAAGCAACCCGTAATACCGCTCGTTTTCTTTCGGCGGACGGACTTTTCCAGACACCTTGTCACCATTTCGCAGATCAAACCGTCGGATTTGCGAAGCCGAAATGTAGATGTCTTCTGCACTAGGAGAATAATTGATCGGACGAAGAAAACCGAATCCTTCCGAAGGAATGATTTCCAAAACACCATCCATGAACAAAAAGCCGTCCTTTTCCGCCTGGGCTTTTAAAATGGAAAAAACAAGCTCGCGCTTGGTAAGCTTTGCGTAATAGGATACTTTATATTCTTTTGCTTTTTCATACAGTTCTTTCAATGTTAATGTTTCTAAATGAGAAATGGTCAATTCAGCCACAAAATCACCACACCTATTAAATTTTGATATTTTATCGAACACAACCTATCGGAACCTCCGCATGATGGCAGACAGATTCCAACACCGCCGAAAGACACAGCAGTGCTACAGGTTTATTTTCAATCGTAATAAATGAATTGGGTAGTAATGCACTTCCTGGTTGGAGCCTCATTGGATAGCTTTGATAGATTTAGCTGACGGAGGAAAACCCAGTAGGAAAGCCAGCGAGTGTTCACTAAAGGCTTTTCTTTTCAACAATACGATAAAAACGCAACTGGACGCCCAGTGTCGTTGGCGAAGCAAGCGTTTCACTATATACTATCATCCATGCAACTCATACATTCTGATAGCATAAAAGCTGATCCAAGAAGAAGTTGAAGGAAAGCATAAAACTAGAATAGAAGTTTTTACGTGAGTACATCAATCATTATAACCAAACTAAACACTTATTAAACTTCTTCCATAGTACCGTTTCTTTCTCGATTATTCAACTATAATTTATCGGGCAGCCACCAAGAACATTGTATGCCCTTACAATATTCTGACGGCAATCCCTCGGCTCGTTTGTTTACAAGGGAGGGAACATAACAAAGAACGGAGGGCAAGTCAGAGGACACGGAAAAAAGCTTGTCCAACCCGCAGAAGGGCCGGACAGCTTTCCGCCTCCTTATTTATTCCCTGCCGAGCGACTCGACGGAGGGCCTATTCACTGGTCAAGAGTTTTGAAACTGCTCCACTTCTTCAGCGGTCATTTCTTCCCGCCAAATCTTGGCACCAAGCTGGGACAGCTTCTCTGTAATTTGTTCATATCCCCGGTCTATATGTTCCAAACCGGTTATTTCCGTCACGCCATCAGCCATAAGCCCGGCAGCGATCAACGATGCACCAGCCCGCAGGTCGCTCGCCTTTACTTTCGCACCTTCCAGTTGGACAGGTCCGGAGACAATGGCCGAACCACCTTCCACCTTGATCAGCGCGTTCATTCTGCGAAGCTCGTCAATATGTTTCAATCTCGCCTGATAGATTGTATCGGTCACGACACCCGTACCTTTTGCTTTGGTCAGCAAAGATGTGAATGGCTGCTGCAAATCGGTCGGAAACCCGGGATGGACAAGCGTTTTGATATCGACACTTTTCAGTTCTTTTCCGGGCTGGACAAGCAGCTGCTCATCGCCTTCTTCGATTGACACACCCATTTCGCGAAGCTTAGCCAGCAAGGACTCGAGATGCTGGGGAATGACATTGTCGATCAATACTTTTTCTCCCTGTGCAGCCGCCATGATTGTATAAGTCCCCGCTTCAATCCTGTCTGGGATGATGGTATGCATACAGCCTGTCAAGTTATCACAACCCTCAATCCGGATAACATCTGTCCCGGCTCCCTTTATTTTCGCGCCCATGCTGGTGAGCAACGTTGCGACATCGATAATTTCCGGTTCCTTGGCTGCATTTTCGATGACTGTCTTCCCTTTTGCTCTCACTGCTGCCAGCATGATGTTGATGGTAGCCCCGACACTGACCACATCCAGATAAATCCGGGCACCGCGCAATTCATCCGCCCGCAGGTAAATCGCGCCTTGTTCGTTGGTCACTTTAGCGCCAAGCGCTTCAAAGCCTTTTATGTGCTGATCAATAGGACGAGGGCCTAGATGGCATCCTCCCGGCAAACCGATCACCGCTTCTTTGAATCGACCGAGCATCGCTCCCATAAAATAGTAGGAGGCACGAAGTTTTTTCACTTTTCCGCTTGGAAGCGGCATATTGATCATATTGCTAGGATCGATATGAATCGTCTGTCCCTTCCAGGAAACGTCCCCGCCGATTTCCTCCAGTAAATCTCCCAACACGTCTACATCCGATATTTTCGGCAAGCCCTCGATGATCACTTTCGATTCTGCGAGTATTGCAGCCGGCAGCAATGCAACCGCACTGTTTTTCGCTCCGCTGATCCTTACTTTGCCATTCAAAGGTCTGCCGCCTTCTACGAGTATTTTTTGCATCTGGAACTCCTCACTCCCTGAGATTGTTCGAAACAGCTTACTGACAGCGGCTGTCCGCTTTCATTGTCACTGTGGCTTTAAACGCAACTTCACTATAATAAGAGTAAGTATTGATGTTCAATCCGAACAACCTGCAGTATTCTAGTTAGTCAACCTTATTCTACACAATTTTTGCCAAACAATACTAATTTTGCATCTGCCGATCCGGCAAAGGGTTGATGGCTTGAACTTTGCTAGAGCGGCAGCAGTCTCACTTGATTGTACCACTCTTCTCCAGGTGCAGCCTGCGATGAGATGCAGGCGCACTCCGCCCCCATAGGGGAACATATGAAGCGAATGAATTTGGTATGTATCTTAGTTGATTGTAAGTAGGAATGATGGCTGGAGAGTGGGATAGTATGAAAAGGAAACTGCCTGTATAGACAGTTCCCTATTTTCAACATTTTTAAGCAGCTTTATTAGGCACGGTTAGAAGAACCAAACTCACGCATTTTGCCAATGACGGTTTGTTTGATCGCTTCACGTCCAGGTCCCAGATATTTACGAGGATCGTATTGGTCTGGCTGTTCTGCAAGTACTTCACGTACTTTTTGCGCCTGGGCGATTTGATTTTCCGTGTTTACGTTGATTTTGGATGTACCAAGAGAAAGCGCACGCTTAATATCTTTAGTCGGGATACCTGTTCCGCCGTGCAATACTAGTGGTACATTCACCAGGTTGAATACTTCTTCCATACGGTCGAAACCTAGGTTCGGTTCACCTTTGTAAGGACCATGAACGGAACCAAGGGCAGGGGCGAAGCAGTCAACGCCTGTCTCATTGACAAGACGCTCACATTCTGCCGGGATGGCATATGCAGCTTCAGCATCTTCAACGATCAGGTCATCTTCCTGCCCGCCGATACGGCCAAGTTCAGCTTCTACGGAAACTCCGTTAATGTGGGCAACTTCTACCACTTTCTTTGTCAGTGCAATGTTTTCTTCCAACGGGAAATGGGAACCGTCAATCATAACGGAAGTGAATCCGGCATGAATAGCTTGGACACATTTTTCAAAACTGGAGCCGTGATCCAAGTGAATCGCGACCGGTACAGTTGTACCATACTCCTCCATCAACGCTTTCACCATCGATACAACCACTTTGAAACCACCCATATATTTTGCGGCGCCTTCAGAAACACCGAGGATTACTGGGGATTTTTCTTCTTCTGCTGCTTGAAGAACGGCTTGGGCATATTCAAGATTGTTCAAGTTGAACTGGCCGACACCATAGTTATTTTGCTTGGCTTCTTCAAGCATTTCTTTCATTGAAACTAATGGCATGCTGTTTTTCCTCCTTAGGGTATGTTGTCTTGCTTAGTATGCAATATCCAGTCAATAAGTATTTTTGATTGGGTACAGTATAAGAATACCAACTACCACCCCTCGGTGCAACAAAACAGTGAAAAGATACCGCTTACCCGGATTTATTCAGATTATTATGTAATCAGTTGCTGTTTTTTTCTGCCAATATCCGGTTGACCCTCTCTCTGGCATCATCAATATTGAACGGTTTCGCGAAGATTTCTTCCACCATTGGAAATTGATCCTTTTTCCCTTCTATTTCTTCGGACAGCCCGCTCATCAAAATCGCCGGCACTGTAACGCCTTCTTCTTCGAGCCGGTGCAAAAGGGCGCTGGCATCCATGATTGGCAGCTTGTAGTCAACCATCAGTAAATCAGGCGGTTCGTTGACAATCTTATCTAGTGCCTCCTTGCCATTTTCTGCTGTTTTGATTTGATACCCTTCCGTTTTCAAAATTTCCTCCAGCAGCAAACGAATCCCCGGTTGGTCATCGACAATCATTACGGTTTTTTTCATTTGTTCTTCAACCCTTCCTGATTTGAAACTATTGCATGTTATGTAAGCATTTTTCTATTTCTTTCCCGCTTCCCCTTCAGGTTTCGCAGCGCGCATTTCTCTCCGTTTGAATGGACACTTACCGCCTAATTACCCAGGAACCGAATAATACTTTTTGCCTATCAATCATATTTTCACATGGTTGGCGAAATGTAAAGATGCCGGGTCTATTAGTTGTTCGATATAAAGGTACGATTTCCTGCTGAATTTGAAGAATTATGTCTCCTTGTTTCGCTTTTCATTCCTTCCATAACTCTTTCAGCCATAACTTGTCGCTTTTTGCCTATATCTTCGTTATAAACAGAAAAGACGAGGCGGGACCAGCCTGCGTAATGCTTCGTCAGCTTTGCATCTTAATCTGGTCTTATGCTAATCTTCGCTGTGGATTTGCCCGCGCTGGTACCAAGCATCCTTTTCCTCCATAATTGCCTCATGGGATCGGGGAAAGATACGCGTATACACTTTTCAACCATTCGTACTTCTTTTTTGAATTCACGTACTCTTTTCTGAAGTTGAGGAGCCATTGAAGCAGGTCGATGTTCTATCTATTGCGACAAAAAAACAGCTGCACAAAAAAAGCGCACCGTTTTGTCCTGGGACGCACGGCTGCGCTTTTAAAACATGGTTATCTATTGATTGTCTCTGTGAGTTGCCGAAGCACCGATAAATCCATCGAACAGCTGCTGCGGACGATTCGGCCTTGACTTGAATTCCGGGTGGAACTGGGAAGCGACGAACCAAGGGTGGTCTTCCAGCTCAATCGTTTCAATCAACCGACCGTCCGGGCTTGTCCCGGAGAAAACAAATCCTTTTGCCTCCATTTGTTCCCGGTAGATGTTATTGAATTCAAAGCGGTGACGATGGCGTTCGTATACAACGTCTTCCTCTCCGTAAGCAGCCCGTGTTTTGGTGCCTTGTTTCAAGCGGCAAGGATAGACGCCAAGTCTCAAAGTCCCGCCAAGGTCTGACACATCCTTCTGTTCAGGAAGCAGGTCGATGATTGGATGTGGTGTAGCGGGATCGATTTCTGCAGAATGCGCTCCATCCAGTCCGAGCACATTCCGGGCAAATTCGACAGTCGCCAACTGCATGCCTAGGCAAATGCCCAAGAATGGGACTTTGTTTTCCCGTGCATAACGGATTGCATCGATTTTACCTTCGATTCCTCTGTCTCCAAAACCTCCAGGTACCAAGATTCCATCCACACCATCCAGCTTCGCTGCCACATTTCCGGCCGTTACCTGCTCGGAATTAATCCAGCGGATATCGATGTCCGAATCGTACTGATAGCCGGCATGCTTCAACGCTTCGACCACCGAGATATAAGCATCCGGCAATTCCACGTATTTTCCGACCAAACCGATTGTCACCCGTTTGCTGAGACTGGTGACTTTATGGACTAATTCATTCCACTCCGTCATATCGGCCGGTTCGCAATCAAGACCGAAATGGTCACATGTCAGTTGATCCAGCTGTTGCGCCTGCAAGGAGATCGGAACATGGTAAAGCGTATCTGCATCGCCGGCTTCAACTACTGCCTTCGGGTCAATGTCGCAGAACAAGGCGATTTTATCCTTCATATCCTGACTGATCTCCATCTCAGTACGAAGCACGATGACATCCGGTTGAATCCCCAGCGAACGCAACTCTTTGACACTATGCTGCGTCGGCTTTGTCTTCATTTCCCCGGCTGCTTTCAAGTAGGGGACAAGCGTACAGTGCAGATACATGACATTGTCCCTGCCGATATCGCTTTTGATTTGCCTGATCGCTTCCAGGAAAGGAAGGGATTCAATATCCCCTACTGTTCCGCCGATTTCCGTGATGACGACATCGGCATTTGTCTGCTGGCCGGCGCGGAATACTTTGTCTTTGATTTCGTTGGTAATATGAGGGATCACTTGGACCGTTCCACCGAGGTAATCGCCTTTTCGCTCTTTCTTGATGACCGTCGAATAGATTTTACCAGTGGTCACGTTGCTGTACTTATTAAGATTGATGTCGATGAATCGTTCATAATGTCCCAAATCCAGGTCTGTTTCCGCTCCGTCTTCCGTGACGAAAACTTCTCCATGCTGATATGGACTCATCGTACCAGGATCGACATTGATGTATGGATCAAATTTCTGGATGGTTACATTCAATCCCCGATTTTTCAGCAAGCGTCCCAGCGATGCTGCCGTTATCCCTTTTCCAAGCGAGGAGACGACTCCTCCTGTTACAAAAATATACTTTGTCACCCTAAATCCCTCTTTCTATGTTAATGATTCTTTGAATGAACTGATCCTTTTAAAAACAATCATCATATAACAACCAGCGATCAATAGCAAGCATTTGCTTACCGGTTAGACTTTTCCAATCGGCTGTTTTTTATGAAGGCTGTTTCTAAATAGTGATATACAGAAAGCGCCCGGGATATATCATGCCGAATTCCTTCTGCGCTTTCAGCGATACGATCATATTGCCGGCACCTCTCATTCCTGGCAGCGAGCCAATCGGCTTCCTGCAGCCGGATTTTCCTCCCGCGATAATTATCTTGAAAAAAGCATCTGTGAAAAGCAGGGTTCCTTTCCATATAGCTCATGCAGCTTGTCCAGACTCAACACGTTGTTTGGAAAGCGTATATTTTTCTTATAAAACAACAAAAGCGCTCCCCTATTCAGGGGAACGCTTTTATAAACGAACAATAATTTAAAGAGCCCAAATAAAATTTTACTCACTTGCCTGTGGAAAGTCAAGCGCCGTTTACTTAATTATAATTATCATCGTTCGCATCGTCGTCATCTTCATCGCCGACATAAGAGACGTCTTCCTCGACAACCTTTTGATCTTCATCGTCCAGTTTGCCGCTGCGGAAATCGCCATCATACTCATCATCGTCGTCCGCATTATCGGTATCATCGTCGTCAAATTTATCATCATTGTCATCGGCGAATTCGTCGGTCGTATCGATATCGTCGAAATCAAGATCTTCTTCCAATTCATCCAAATCGTCTTCGATTTCCTCTTCCACGTAGATATCCTCTTTTTTCCGTTTACTTGTTTTCGCTTTCGCTTTTTTCTTCTTTTTCTTTTTGGGCGCTTCCGTGATTTCTTCTTCAACCTGCTCAATCGGGTACCATTCTTTCAATCCCCAAAGGTTGGATCCAAGCGTCAAAAAACGACCGTCCGTGTTCAAGTCGGTATAAAATTGTGCGATGTATTCATCTTTTTGTGCTTCGGTGAACCCTTTCAGTTCCGCAATGCGGTCATATACTTCTCTAAAATCTTTTGCTTTTTTCTCTTCAGCAAGGATTTCACTCGCCAGTTCGATCATCGATAAACCCGTAATCTCCTCGTGGCTGTAATTTGTCAAGCTCACGGTCAAGCACTCCCTTTACGTCAATTTATTAAACAGACAGGTATCCAGCTGGAGCCGCTGCCTGTGCCTGGTTGATATTCGATCAATGAGATTGTTTCGATCTTCAAGTATCAGCCGCCTGACATTACCAGCATGCGATACTGTTAACAAATCCTCTCATACATTATATGGTTATAAAAATCAAATTGCAATAATAGCCTATATTTCCAAAGACATGGCTCCAGATGCTCCGTCTCTTTCCTTTCCAACATGTTTGGGAAAGACTTAATAACCGCACAAGCGAGACATTTATGCCAGCTAAAGCCGATACCTAACGTGTTTTTTACTTTCACATCCAATTACTTTTCACAATTTCAGCAGGAAATAAACCTGATAAAATGAAAAAATTCCATTTCCCTTTCCCGGCATCCCCCGGCACCGGTTCACAGAAAAGATGCCCATTGACCTGAAGGGCATCCTTTCCATAAACATGACATATTTTCCGCGACGATTATGTCCACTATGTGACAATAAATCAATCCGGAGATCCACCTATGGAGTCAACAACCGTCACCGCGCTTGCTTTGCATCCTACATGTTGCGTCGATATTGGCCGCCGACTTGATAGAGAGAGTTCGTGATTTGCCCCAGACTTGCCACTTTTACCGTTTCCATCAGTTCAGCGAATATATTCCCTCCAGAGGCTGCAGTCTGTTTCAACCGATCAAGCGCAGCTTCCACTTCAGCCCCATGCTCCTTGTGGAACCGTTCCAACTCTTGGATTTGATGCTGTTTTTCTTCTTCCGAGGCACGCGCCAGCTCCATGCTGTCCATATAATCGGCAGCGGGCGGATTTGGGTTTAAATACGTATTGACCCCGATGAGCGGTAATTCCCCGGAATGTTTTTTCGCTTCATAATACAGCGATTCCTCCTGGATTTTCCCGCGTTGATACTGCCTTTCCATCGCACCGAGTACACCGCCGCGATCGTTGATTCGTTCAAATTCCTGTAAAACTGCTTGCTCGACCATATCGGTAAGCTGGTCAATGATAAATGAACCTTGCAAAGAATTCTCGTTTTTGGTCAAGCCGAACTCTTTATTGACAATCATCTGGATTGCCATCGCCCGGCGGACAGACCCTTCTGTCGGCGTCGTGATCGCTTCGTCATAAGAATTGGTATGGAGGGAATTGCAGTTATCCTGAATCGCGATCAACGCTTGCAAGGTTGTACGGATATCGTTAAAGTCGATTTCCTGGGCATGCAGGGAGCGACCAGAAGTTTGAATGTGATACTTCAGTTTTTGACTGCGTTCTCCCGCTCCGTATTTATCCCTCATCACGATAGCCCAAATTCTCCTGGCGACACGGCCGATAACGGTATATTCGGGATCAAGGCCGTTGGAGAAAAAGAAGGACAGGTTCGGCGCGAATTTGTCGATGTCCATTCCCCTGCTCAAGTAATATTCGACATAAGTAAACCCGTTCGCCAGGGTGAAAGCCAACTGGGTAATCGGGTTGGCTCCGGCTTCGGCGATATGGTAACCGGAAATCGAAACGGAATAATAGTTGCGGACCTGATGATCGATGAAATATTGCTGAATGTCGCCCATCATCCGCAAGGCGAATTCAGTAGAAAAAATACAGGTGTTCTGACCCTGGTCTTCCTTGAGAATATCCGCCTGGACCGTGCCCCGGACAGTAGCAAGCGTACTGGCCTTGATATCTGCCGCTTCTTCGCTTGTCGGTTCCCGTCCGTTCTCATTAGTGAATTTAGCTAGCTGCTGATCGATGGCGGTATTGAAAAACATGGCCAGGATAATCGGAGCAGGACCGTTTATCGTCATGGATACCGACGTTTTCGGATCGATCAAATCAAATCCATCATACAGTTTTTTCATGTCATCCAACGTACACACGCTGACGCCGCTTTCGCCGACCTTTCCGTAAATATCGGGCCGCGGGTCCGGATTTTCGCCATAGAGGGTCACGGAATCAAACGCTGTGCTGAGCCGTTTGGCCTCATCATCCTTCGATAAGTAATGAAAACGGCGGTTGGTTCGCTCTGGTGTGCCTTCCCCGGCAAATTGCCGCTTCGGGTCCTCTCCTTTTCGTTTAAAAGGGAAAACACCGGCGGTAAATGGAAAAGCCCCCGGAACATTTTCCTTCAACAGCCAAATCAGACGGTCTCCCCAATCGGTGAAACTCGGAAACGCTACTTTGGGGATTCGCAGACCGGACAGGCTCTCGGTACTAATGTCCATGTTCACGTCTTTGCCTCTGACACGGAAGGTCATTTCTTCCCCCTGATAGCGGTTCCGTGTAACCTCCCAACTTTCCAGCAGCTGCTTGCTGCTTCCATCAAGCAACGCGTGGTGTTTCTCCATCTGGTCCTTTAACTGTTTCTCCACTTCCTCGTTTTCGACAAGCTCTACCGTTGCCTGCAAATGCTCGATTTTTCTGGCGACAGAAGCTTGATCTTCTGCCTTTTTATGATAATTTTTCACGATAGAGGCGATATCACGCAAATAGTGGCGGCAATCGTTCGGTATGATGACATTTTGTTTTTCGACGAGTTTGGATTTGGCGAAGGAAGTCGTATTTTCCCATTCAAAATCCTCGTTCAATTTTTCGACAATCGCCGCAAACAATGTATTGGTACCTGCATCGTTAAATTGACTGGCAATCGTTCCGAACACAGGGAATGTCTGCTTATCCTGGTGAAACAGCATGCGGCTGCGTTCATACTGCTTACGCACCTGGTTGAGTGCATCCTCCGAGCCCTTTTGTTCAAACTTGTTGATGACGAGAAAGTCTGCATAATCGATCATATCGATTTTTTCCAACTGAGATGGCGCACCGAATTCAGCTGTCATGACATACATGGATAAATCACAGACATCCGTTATCGCAGCGTTCCCTTGGCCGATGCCGCTCGTTTCCACGATGATCAAATCCATTCCGGCTCCTTTCGCAATTTCAATCACGTCGTGGATCGACCTGGATAACTCGCTGCTCGAATCACGCGTTGCCAACGATCGCATGAACACCCGGTCGGAAAAAATGGCGTTCATGCGGATCCGGTCACCCAGAAGCGCGCCGCCTGTTTTCTTTTTGGTAGGGTCGATGGATAAAACAGCCAATTTTTTATCCGGAATTTCGTTAAGGAAGCGCCTGATCAGTTCATCTGTCAAGGAACTTTTCCCAGCGCCCCCTGTCCCCGTAATCCCCAATACCGGAATGGTTTTGGTCTGCTGGTTGTCCCTTACCGCTTCGATTGCTGCTGCCTGCTCGGAAGCAGCGTTGTTTTCAACGACACTGATCATTTTTGCAAGGGCCCTATGATCCCCGGTGGCCAGTCTCTCGACTTCATCCGCCAAATCGACCGGCGGTACAAAATCGCATTCTTCCAACATTTGATTGATCATTCCCTGCAAACCGAGTGTGCGGCCGTCCTCCGGCGAAAAGATTCGTGCCACTCCGTAATCGTGCAGCTCCTTTATTTCTTTCGGGATGATGACACCTCCGCCTCCCCCGTAAACACGGATATGGCCGGCATCCTTTTCTTTTAATAAATCCACCATATACTTGAAGTATTCGACATGCCCGCCTTGATAAGAGGAAATCGCAATCCCCTGTACATCTTCCTGAATGGCAGCATTGACGATTTCTTCAACAGACCGGTTATGTCCGAGGTGGATCACCTCCGCACCGCTGGCCTGCAGAATCCTGCGCATAATATTGATCGACGCATCGTGTCCATCGAACAAGCTTGAAGACGTCACAAATCTGACCGGGTGATCCGGCTGGTATATCTCGACCTTTTCCATCAGAAATCCTCCCCTTCCTAATCACTTAAAATAACCTGTCAACCGCCTGTAGCAGGCAAGCCATCACCAAGACCCAGTCCCGCCAACAAGAAAGCGACCTGTCGTTCTGTGTACGAAGCGATCGTAAACTCTTTCTGCAGCATCCAACGGCGGAAGCCCCACATTTGACCCTGAATGAAAATATTGTTGGCAATCAAGGATACATCTCTTTGTTTGAGCCGGTTTGGGGAACTGTCCTGCAGAAGCTGCTCCAGCATGGCGACCATTGCTTTTTCCTTTTGCATCACATATTCCTGCGCTTCTTTTGAAAGCGATTTCATTTCCTGGTACATGATGACCACTTCATCCTGCATCTCATCCATCAGTAAATAATAAGCGCGGACTGCCTGCACCAAATGATCCAAACTGGCACTTTCCCTCAAAAAAGCCGCTTCCATTCGCGCTTTTACCTTTTCGTATATCGAATCGCAAACCAAAAAAAGTACATCTTCCTTGGTACGGATATATTCATAAAGCGTTCCGATACTGAACCCAGAGGCTTTAGCAATCTCCCTGGTCGTGGTCCGATGGAATCCCTTTTCTTTAAACAAGCTGACCGCGCCCTTGATCATTTGATTACGCCGCCGCTCGATCAGTTGCTCATCTTTGATTGTTGAAGTGACTTTACTTCCGTTCATTTTTCATCACCTCCGCTTCGATTTATGAGCCATGCAAGGCCAGTCGAGAGGATCCATCCGGCGTTCATGTTGGCGACCTTCACCGCCCCACCTCCGAACGTTCAACGCCGAAAAACCGAATTCAAAAACATCGCAAACGCCTGTGTTGTCCTCTCCAACCGTCTTGCTTCCTTATCCCCCAACTACTGAATCGGTAGCTGGTTCAGGCAAATCATACACCACCAGTTTGCTTTTACTAAGTGAATATGTGCCTGCCAATGGCGATGTGGCTTATTCCTTCGTCAGCATCCGGCCGATCACAAGACGCTGGATTTCATTGGTCCCTTCATAGATTTGTGTGATCTTGGCATCCCGCATATACCGTTCAACTGGATAGTCCTTCGTATATCCATAGCCGCCAAAGACCTGGACTGCTTCGGTCGTAATCCGCATCGCCGCATCGCCGGCAAACAATTTCGATATGGCAGATGCTTTGCCGTATGGCTGTCCGTTCGATTCCAGCCAAGCGGCCTGGTATGTCAGCAAACGGGCGGCTTCTATTTCGGTCGCCATATCTGCCAGCTTGAACGATATTCCCTGGTTTCGGGCAATCGGTTTGCCGAATTGCTCCCGCTCTTTCGCATAGCTGACAGAAGCATCCAGGGCTCCTTGTGCAATACCGAGTGCCTGGGCTGCGATTCCGTTGCGTCCGCCATCCAGTGTCGTCATGGCGATCTTAAACCCTTGCCCTTCTGCGCCGAGCAAGTTTTCTTTGGGAACCCGGCAATTTTCAAAAACCAGCTCAGTGGTCGGAGAGGAGCGTATCCCCAGCTTCTTCTCTTTTTTTCCGAACGTAAAACCGGCCATGCCTTTTTCGACAATAAAGGCACTGATGCCGCGATGCTTGGCATCCCGATCCGTTTTGGCAAAAACGATATACGTATCGGCGACGCCTCCATTTGTGATCCATACCTTGCTGCCGTTCAACACATAGCTGTCCCCATCCAGCCGGGCGGTCGTCTTCATCGACGCCACATCACTACCGGCGCCAGGTTCGGACAAAGCATACGCGCCAAGTTTCTCCCCTCTTGCCAATTCCGCCAAATAGGTCTGCTTCTGATTTTCCGAGCCGTACTTGTATAAAGGCCAGCTTGCCAAAGAGATATGGGCCGACAACGTCACCCCCGTAGATGCACAGACGCGCGACAGTTCTTCCACCGCTATGACATAACTGACAAAATCAGCGCCGATTCCGCCGTACTTTTCCGGCCATGGAATTCCCGTCAACCCCAATCCAGCCATTTTGTCGAATAACTCCCTGTCAAACCTCTCTTCTTCATCCCGTTCGGCCGCAGACGGTTCCACTTCATTTTTGGCGAAATCGCGCACCATTTTTCTTAACATTTCCTGTTCATCGGTTAGTTGAAAATCCATCTATTTATCCCCCTTTTAGACTGGTCAATCTTGCAGCAAATGCTTGCCGATCACCATATGTTGAATTTCGCTGGTACCTTCATAAATTTCACAAATTTTGGCGTCACGGAAAAGTCGTTCGACCGGGTAGTCTTTCGTGTATCCATAACCGCCAAAAATCTGCACTGCCTCGATCGCTGCCTTGACAGCGGTCTTGGATGCAAACAGCTTTGCCATGGATGCCTCCTTGCCGCATGGTTTATTTAGGGCACGCAAAGAAGCTGCCTGGTAGGTCAACAATTTTGCCGCTTCCACTTCTGTCGCCATATCGGCCAGCTTAAAGGAGACGCCCTGGTGGTCGGCTATCGGTCTGCCGAATTGTTCGCGCTGTTTTGCATAAGCAATCGAATGCCTCAACGCAGCCTCTGCGATACCGAGCGACTGAGCAGCGATTCCTATCCTCCCGGCATTCAAATTGGCCATGGCGATCTTAAAACCATCTCCTTCGTTGCCCAGCAACTGTTCATTTGTAAGATAGCAATCTTCAAAATGAAGCTGAACCGTACTGGAACCGTGCAAACCCATCTTTTTTTCCGTTTTTCCAATATGGAGGCCCGGGGTGTCTTTTTCAACGATAAAGGCACTCACCCCTTTATAGCCGCCTTCCTGACTAGTCCTGGCAAAAACGATGAATGTATCGGCATAACCACCGTTGGTGATAAACATTTTCGTCCCTTGCAACAGGTAGCCATCTCCTGTCGGCTTGGCCGTCATTTTAAGATTGGAAGCGTCGGACCCGGCACCCGGCTCCGTCAGCGCAAACGCACCCAAATACTGGCCGCTCGCCAGTTTGGGCAAATATTTTTGCTTCTGTTCTTCGCTGCCGAAATATAAAATCGGATTGGTCCCGACCGAAGTATGTACCGACAGAATGACACCTACCGTCGCACTGACCTTGGACAGCTCATGCAGGGCAATGATATAGGAAGTGTAATCCATTGCACTGCCTCCATATTCTTCGGGGATGGGAATGCCCATAAGTCCCAGCTCCCCCATCCTTCGCACGACTTCAACTGGAAATCGATCTTCCGTTTCCATGCGCTGGATCTCCGGTTCGACTTCCTTTTCGGCAAAGTCCCGCACCATTTTGCGCATCATTTGCTGTTCATCGGTAAACGTAAATTCCATTCAGCCCGCCACCTTTCTCCTTTTGCTTATTCCTGATAAGTGTAAAAACCTCGACCGGCTTTTTTTCCGATCCACCCGGCCTTTACATATTTACGCAGCAACGGGCAGGGACGGTATTTGCTGTCCCCGAATCCTTCGTGCAACACTTCCATGATGTAGAGGCACGTATCGAGACCGATGAAGTCTGCCAGCTGGAGTGGTCCCATCGGATGATTCATCCCCAACTTCATCACCGTGTCGATATCTTCCGGCGAGGAAACCCCTTCGTATACTGCATAAACCGCTTCATTGATCATCGGCATCAGGATGCGATTGGCGGCAAAGCCTGGATAATCGTTCACCTCCACAGGCGTCTTTTCCAACTGGACCGCCAGTTGTTTGACTGTCTGATACGTCTCCTCGCTTGTCTGCAGGCCGCGAATCAGTTCGACCAGCTTCATGACGGGGACCGGATTCATGAAGTGCATGCCGATCACCTGCTCGGGCCGACTTGTAACAGCGGCGATTTCTGTAATGGGCAGCGATGAGGTATTGGTTGCCAACAAGACGTGTGCTGGCGCAAGTTCATCCAGTTCACGGAATATTTTTGTTTTGATTTCCATGTTTTCCACGGCGGCTTCTATCACCAAATCACAAGACTGAACATCCTGGAACGTGGAGCTAGGAGTCAGCCGGTTGATCGCCGCCTGCCTTGCTTCCCCGGTCAATTTTCCTTTTTCCATGGCCCGCTGCAGCCGCTTTTCGATTCCAGTGATTCCTTTTTGCAATGACGCTTCCGAAACGTCATGGAGCAATACCTCTAGTCCAGCTGTTGCACATACCTGGCCTATTCCAGCTCCCATTTGACCTGCTCCTACCACCATTACTTTATTTATTTGCATGGCCATTTCTCCCCTCAAGCATAATATCTTTTTGTGATAACAACGTATTTTCTTAACGCACTTCCAGCAGAACGGCGTCTCCCTGTCCGCCTCCGCTGCAAATCGCGGCAATTCCGAGACCGCCTCCTTGTCGTTTTAATGCGTGGATAAGCGTCAAAATGATGCGGGCACCGCTGGCTCCGATTGGATGCCCCAATGCAACCGCACCGCCATTAATGTTCACCTTTTCCAAGTCCAGATTGGCAATTGCACTGCTGGCCAGTGATACGGCGGCAAACGCCTCATTCACCTCGAACAAATCGATATCCTCCAAAGACTTTCCTGTTTTTTGCAATAAAGCGTTGATCACCAAGCCGGGAGTCTGTGGGAAGTTTTCCGCCTCGACAGCTACTTCTTCATGGCCAAGCACATATGCGATCGGTTCCAAACCTTCCGTTGCCGCCCGTTGTTCCGACATCAGCAGCATTGCACATGCCCCGTCATTGACTCCCGGAGCATTTCCCGCCGTGATGGTTCCATCCTTATCAAAAGCGGGACGCAAGGAAGCGAGCGTTTCCAATGTGGTCCCTTTTCTCGGTGCCTCGTCTTGCTCTACCACAACCGGCTCCCCTTTTCGCCGCGGCACCTCGACAGGAACGATTTCTTCCGCCAAGATTCCTTCATCGATTGCTTTGACTGCCCGTTGCTGGCTGCGCAGCGCCCACGCATCTTGTTCCTCCCTGGTAATCCCCAGCTCCGCTGCTGTTTTGTTTCCATAACTTCCCATGTGCACTCCGGCAAATGAACAAGTCAATCCGTCATGGATCATCATATCCTTCACCTGTTGATCACCCATACGGTAACCGTTTCTGGCGTTTGGCAAAAAGTACGGAGCATTGCTCATGCTCTCCATCCCGCCCGCGATGATGACCTCTTCCTCGCCAAGACGGATCAATTGGTCGGCAAGTGTCACACTGCGCATGCCCGAGGCACACACCTTATTGACGGTTTCTGTCTTGACTGCCCAGGGAATGCCTGCTTCCCTGGCAGCTTGCCGAGACGGGAGCTGACCCTGTCCTCCCTGCAAGACCGTACCCATAATTACCTCATCCACCATTTCAGGCTCAATGTTGCTTTGTTGAAGGGCACCCGCAATCGCCCTGCCTCCTAATTGCGCTGCACTCAGTGTACTCAATGCCCCTCCCAGTTTGCCAAAAGGCGTTCTTGCTCCTGCCACAATCACCGAATTTGTCACGTTTATTCCTCCTCATCATTTGATAACGCTTACATTTTGTCCCGATTGAACGTTCGCTCAGGTTCGCAGCAAAAGGCAAGGAACTGTTTTTTCTGACCAGTTCCTTTCCCCTATTACTTTAACGAAGTCCTTTCTCATTCGAACTTATATATAGTAATACATTTCGTTGTTTATGCGGTTTTTTCCTCTTTCTTTTCAAAGACCGATAACGCCAGGATTTCTGCTACATCCATCGTGCTGATATCTTCATCCACTTCTTTTGCTTTCGTGCCGTCGCTCAACATGGTCAAACAGAATGGACAAGCACTCGAAATCATAGTTGGATTGACCTTCAACGCCTGTTCTGTCCGGGCCACGTTTATCCGGTTTCCCGTTTTATCTTCTGTCCACATCAAGCCACCTCCGGCTCCACAGCACATTCCATTTTCCCTGTTCCTATCCATTTCCACCAGACTTATGCCGGGAATCTTTTTCAGTATTTCCCGCGGTGGATCATAAACGCCATTGTACCGTCCTAAATAACAGGAATCATGATAGGTCAGCGTTTCATTGATTTCCCTGCTCGGTTTCAAGCGCCCCTCGGTAACCAGGTCGTATAACAATTGCGTATGGTGGTACACTTCCGCTTCAAACCCAAAATCAGGATATTCATTCTTAAAGATGTTGTAGGCGTGCGGATCGATGGTTACAATCTTTTGTACATTGTGCTTTTGGAATTCTTTGATGTTTTTCTCGGCAAGCTCCTGGAAAAGAAACTCGTTCCCGATCCTGCGGGCTGTGTCACCGGAGTTTGCTTCTTTGTTGCCCAGAATGGCAAATTTGACGCCGGCTTCGTTCATCAGTTTGGCGAAGGCAACGGCGATTTTTTGGCTGCGATTATCATAAGAGCCCATCGAGCTGACCCAAAAGAGGTACTCAAATTCCTCACCGGCTTTTTTCAATTCTTTCACCGTCGGAATCGACACATCCTCATCAAGGTCACGCCAGTTCTCTCGTTCTTTTTTTGATAACCCCCACGGGTTCCCCTGCCGTTCGATATTCATCATCGCCCGCTGAGCATCCTGATCCATTCTTCCTTCGGTCAAAACAAGGTAGCGGCGCAAATCGATGATTTTATCAACGTGTTCATTCATGACCGGGCACTGGTCCTCGCAATTCCTGCATGTGGTACAGGCCCAAAGTTCTTCTTCCGTTATCACATCACCGATCAAGCTGGTGTTGTTCACTGACTCCAAACCTGCAGCGACTTCATCCTTTGCGGCCCCTGCATTTCTTGCCATTTGGGCCAGCTGGTTTCCTTCTGTATTGGAAAAAGCATAACTGGGAACCCACGGCGATTGACCAGTGACAGCTGCGCCCTTTTCGGTCAGATGATCCCGGAGTTTGACGATCAAATCCATCGGTGACAACATCTTCCCTGTCCCTGTTGCCGGGCAGACATTGGTACAGCGTCCACATTCCACACAGGCATATAAATCGAGCAGCTGCAGCTGGTTGAAGTCTTCAATCTTGCTGACTCCGAAGGAAACCTCTTCTTCATCCATCTCATCGTCCACTTCAAAGTCCAATTTTTTCAATTTACCAGGAGGGGTCTGCCTGCTTAAAAAAACGTTGGCAGGAGCCGCCAGGAGATGCGCGTGTTTCGACTGTGGCACATAGACGAGAAAGCTGAGCAAGGCCACCAGGTGAATCCACCAGGCAACAAAGAACACAACAGCGGCAGCAGTCGGAGAAATCCACGAGAAAGCGCTTGCAATTAAAGATGCAACAGGCTCTGTCCATGCCGTTTCATGTCCATGCCAAACCATCCCCATTCCATTTCCGAGCAAGACGGACAGCATGAGTGTACCGATAAACAATAGCACGAGTCCAGCTTTGAATCCCCGCTTCAACCGTACGAGTTTCTCAATGTAACGTCTATAAAACGCCCAGACCACCGCAACGAGAATCATCAAGGTTACCAGCTCTTGAAAAAAAGTAAACCCGGGGTAAAGCGGCCCTAAAGGCAAGTGTGCCCCTGGTGACAAACCTTTGACAATGAAATCGATCGCCCCGAATTGAACAAGCAGGAAGCCATAAAACATCATCACATGGATGGCACCCGACTTTTTATCCTTCAATAACTTTTTCTGACCAAATACGTTGACCCAGACACGGTTCAACCGCTTTTTGATTTCCCCGTCGAATTCAAACTTCTTCCCCATTTGGATATAAGCAACCCTCGTTCTGACTACCCGAACGAATAAGTATAGGCCGTAACCTGTCACAGCTAAAAATAATAACCAATTAACCAGCAATAGTCCGTCCATCATCCATCCCCCCATCTTGTGATAATGATCTGTTGTTGTGAAAATTATTACGGAACAGCCCGATTCGTTTTATCAGAATCGTTTCCTCCCCTTTGTATAATGCTTATACCCCTACTTTATATTATGAATGAACATTCAGTCAACCTGAATTTGCGAATTTTTCCACATTTATAGATAGAGTTAATGCGAAAATGCATACTTCAGCAAGCCAGTTGAAAACTAGTAGGAAAAGAAGGGGGCAAAAATATGAAAGAGGTTATCTTATCCCTGTTCACCGGATTGGTCGTCGGTTTTATTTTTGCATGGGGAAAGCTTCCTATTCCCGCTCCGCCTGCTCTTGCAGGTGTAATAGGAATAGTCGGCATCTACTTGGGCTTTAAATTATTTCAGCTTGCGGAACCGTTAATACACAGACTGTTTTCTTAGCACAGTGCCTACTCAAAGATGTTGGACCTTTTTATGGATAAGAGGGAATGGAGAGCTACTGATATGGATTCACTAGAAGAGATGAGCGGGCTGCAACGATTGCGAACCGTTCTTCGCGACGGCCAGTTGCTGCAGTTCCGGGTCGAATGGAGGATTTGATTCGATGAAGGCCTGTTTTTGCTTTTCTGATGATTCATTCGATTTTGGCCGCTCGTATGACAGGCGGTTTTTCTCCTGATCCTCCTCCCCATCGACTGATGAAGTTCATTTTCTGATTTTCTTATGCCCCATTTGCTTTTCATTGCTCGTACGAAGTTGCTTTTCCGAATCTATCGAGTCCCATTCGGCGTTCACCATTCTGTATACATCAAAAAGAGAGGAAGAAACGTATTTCTTCCTCTCCTTTACGCGAAAACTAAATCCTTAACCGCCTATTAAGAATTATTGTTATTGTTTTTTCGCTGTTGGCCGCGACGTTCGCCGCCCTTTTGACCAATTTCTTCATAGAATTCTTCATCATGGTTTCTGGAAGTAGCGTTACCGCCTTTTTGGCCAATCTCTTCATAGAATTCTTCGTCGTGATTTTGAGAAGTAGTTTCGCCGCCTTTTTGGCCTATTTCTTCATAGAATTCACGATCATGTGTCTTGGAAGTGGTTTCGCCACCTTTTTGACCGATCTCTTCATAGAATTCTTGGTCATGGTTTTGCGAAGTGGTTTCGCCGCCTTTTTGACCGATTTCTTCATAGAATTCACGATCATGATTTTGGGAAGTGGTTTTTCCGCCTTTTTTACCTGCTTCCTCTACTGACATCTTTCTATTGTTGTTATCATTCTTAGCCATGCTGTAAAACTCCTTTCCTGAAAGTTGATTATTATCTCTTACATTACTACTAGTTCCACCATCCACCTCCTGGTTAAACCTATCAAACGAATTTTTTTAATTAAAAAGAGGAAATTCCTGCTATTTTTAATCAGTGGTTTGAGGGGTAAAGATAAATAATCGTAAAAAAGAGAGGTGAATAAACATGCCCCAGATAAAGGATGAGAAGGACTATGTGGATATTCAGATGGGCAGGTTCCAACTTTTCTTCAACAAAAAGTATCGTTTGATATCTTTGACGAATGATATCGCCCTGGGCCTCTGGTTTTTAATCGGCAGTATTTTCTTTCTGTGGAAACAAACGCAGACAATCGGTACGGTATTGTTCATTCTTGGTAGTGCCCAGCTGTTAATTCGACCAATATTGAAAATCATCCATGCCTTTTACTTAAAACGGACGCCTCCCCATCAACAGGATGAATCATAAAAAAAGACTGCATAAAAGGTAATTAGCTCCGTTATTGCGGAAATAAATCAAAAAAGGTTGCGAGTCCCAACAAAAGTTCGGGAGGTGAAATAACCTCCCGCTTGTTAATTTATCACTCACTTTTCGCATAAAAATTCCTTTAACAAAATGAAAAAGACGAAGTGAAATCGTATGTTGAAATTAATATAAGGAAGCTTATTCAATTAACGGCCAGCTTACTTGAAGTATAATTTGATGACACTGAGCTATTTATGAGGAAAATCAACACAATTGATGATTTATCGGTATATAAAATAATTAAATTTTTAAAGTTGCATTGGGGAGGTCCAGCAATGGTTATTTCCAGTGGAGTTTATGATTCTTCCTGCTATGCGACCTGAATCCTTTCCTATAGGGAAAGATATTGATACTCGTCTGAAATAGGGTGGACGACTATATCGGAACTACATTAAATATCCTCACCTTATTGTAAATCACATCCATTTCCACACACTCTCCGGGGACCACCTATGAACGCTTTATTTGTAAAGTTTCACTGCTCCCTCCAAAAAGTTTACATATTTCACAATAAAACCTTTTGGCTTTATAATCTTGACTTTATTACCAAATCCGGCTAAAAATTGATAAGCATATTGATTCTCAGGCAATTCAATTGTTGCAAGGTAACTTCTGGAAGTTTCTTTTATAACTGCATCTTTTCCGTATCTTTCGATAAATTGATCCCTTACAGTAACATCTATCGAAAGATGTACTTTAACCAATTGTTTTTGTTCATTATCTTGTTTTTCATGTTGAAATTCCTGATCAGTCCTTGGGACAAAAAAACCGGCTTTTTGGATATTTTCTATCCTCGTCAATTTAAACGTTCGATAGTCTTCCCGTTCTAAACTATAACCAAAAAGATAACAATGCATCTCCCTAAAATGTATTTTATAGGGTTCCACGAGTCTGTACGTTTTGTTTCCTATTTGATCCACATACTCAAATTTCAATAACCAATTGTTCTCGATTGCTTGCCTGAAAAATAAAATTTCTTCGTTGATTCGACCCCTTCCCGGCCAATCATAGAAAGTCAAATCAAGTGTTGGAGAAAAATCTATGCTGGTCATTCCTTTGATTTTTTGAATAGTCGTTTGAATCTCTTGATTGTGAATCAATCCCTCAAATCCACCTAAAGCTACAAGTATATTTTCAATATCCTTGTGATTTAGTAATCGTTTATCGAATTTATACTCTTCCATTAGCGCGTATCCGCCTTCAGCACCATATTCCGCATAAACAGGGATGTTCGCATAACTTAATGTTTCCATATCACGTTGTATTGTTCGTTTCGTTACATGAAATAGTCGGCTGAATTCCGATGCCGAAACCACTTCTTTTTGTAACAAAATCATCACTATCGAGATAAGTCGCTCAATTTTTTTCATATTCCCCTCCAATAGATGACATACATATGTCGTCTATGCCCTATTATACTCCAAATATGAAAAGGAGGAATAACATATGAAAGCAATAACTTATCTACAATTTGATGGAAGAGCAGAAGAAGCGTTGGCCTTTTATGAAAAGGCATTATTAGCAACTAAAGTAAAAATGGTGAGGTTTGGTGATTTCGGCCAAGACCCGATAACGGAAGAGGAACAAAACATGATTATGGAATCTCGTATCGAGTTTTCAGGGAATATGTTAATGATCTCTGATGTACCGCCTTTTATGCAAGCTGCGACTGGCGAAATCACCAATGGGAATACCGTCCTAATCAGTATTATTGATGCTGATCCAGAAATCAACAAACAATGTTTTGACGGGCTTTCAGAAGGTGGTACTGTGATCATGCCGATATCTTCTACGCCATGGTCGGCAAGTTTCGGAATATTAGTCGACAAATTCGGGATAATGTGGAAGTTTAATAGTGAGGCAAGTAAATTTCTAGATGGTTATGTAGGATAATCTTGTATTAGTAGGGGTTTTTCCTAAAATAAATCCCGATAGTATATCCGTAATTGGTGGAGATTCTACAACATAGACTAACGTCAGGAAAATGCAGATTAACACGTCAAGGAAGTCCGCATATTAAAAACCTGATTTCTCAAAAAGGATGGGAAATTAGGCTTTTGTGAGTCGAAGAAAAACACTATCCTATTAAAAACCGGACGCATTCGATTACTTGGGGTTCGAAGCGCCCGGTTTTGTTTTGGCGGTTATGCTTTTTAGCCTCTTTCCTTCCATGCTGTTAACCGGATATGGATGAATCGAAAACCATATTTTTGTTACATTCGTTCTGGAGCTTCTACTCCGATCAGAGCGAGACCGTTGGCGATGGTGATGCGGACTGCTTCCATCAACGCCAGACGGGCCTTAGTCCGCTCAGGCTGGTCAGTGTCCAACACCTTCTCGGCATTGTAGAAGCTGTGCAAGGTCGAAGCCAAATCGAAAATGTATTGTGTCACACGGTGCGGTGTACGTTTCACTGCAGCCTCTTCGATGGCGGAAGTGAATTCACCCAACCGTTTCAGCAGCTCTTCTTCTTTTTCAGTCGCCAATAAGCTGCCATCGATGTCCTTGCTGACTGTAAATCCTTTTTCTTCTGCCTGCTTGAGCATTGTGCATATCCGCGCGTGGGCATACTGGACGTAGAATACCGGATTTTCATTGGATTGCGAGCGGGCCAAATCCATGTCAAAGTCCAAGTGTGAATCACTTGAGCGCATCACAAAGAAATAGCGCATGGCATCGATGCCGACTTCTTCCATCAATTCTCTCAACGTAACGGCTTTCCCTGTTCGCTTACTCATTTTGACCCGTTCTCCATTCTGGAACAGGTTGACCATTTGAATAATTTCCACTTCCAGCTTATCTTTTTCGTAACCAAGCGCCTGGATTGCCGCCTTCATGCGGGGGATATAGCCATGATGATCGGCACCCCAGATATTGATCAATGTATCGAATCCACGATCAAGTTTGTTCTTGTGATACGCGATATCCGGAGTTAAATACGTATAGCTACCATCCTGCTTAATCAGGACGCGGTCTTTATCATCCCCGAATTCTGTCGTCCGGAACCAAGTGGCCCCATCTTGATCAAAAATATGTCCTTTATCCTTCAAGGCTTGCAGCGCTTGATCGATTTGGCCATCCTTATAAAGGGAGGTTTCCGAGAACCAGTTATCAAAAGGCACCCGGAATTGAGACAAGTCACCTTCCAATTTTTTCAGTTCGTATTGAAGACCGTACTCCCGGAAATAGTTAAGACGTTCTTCTGCTGGCGAATCGCTCCATTTGTCGCCGTGTTCCGCTGCAAGCTGTTTGCCCAATTCGATAATGTCCTTGCCATGGTAGCCATCTTCAGGCATCTCCCAGTCTTTTCCGAGAGCCTGCATATAACGGGCTTCGACGGAAACCGCCAAGTTATTGATTTGGTTTCCGGCATCGTTGATGTAATATTCCCGTTCCACTTGATAGCCGGCTTTTTCCAATACGTTGGCCAGCGAATCACCAACCGCGGCACCACGGGCATGACCTAAGTGAAGATCACCGGTCGGATTGGCCGAAACAAACTCGATTTGGATTTTCTGTCCGTCACCGACTTTTGAATTTCCATATGCTTCGCCCGCTTCCAAAATCGAAGGGACCAATTCGGTCAAGTATTGGTTGTCCATAAAAAAGTTGATGAATCCCGGACCGGCGATTTCCATTTGTTTGATGGATGCTTTACTGCGGTCGAACTGGTCCACGATTTTCTCGGCAATTTGCCGCGGGGGCATTTTGGCGATTTTCGCCAGCTGCATGGCAATATTGGTTGCATAGTCGCCATGGTTTTTGTCCTTCGGCTGTTCCAGGACGATGACAGGCAGTTCCTCCTGTCCCGCAAGCCCTGCATCGACAACAGCGCGGCTGATTTCTTCTTTTAGTTTTTCTTCTGTTTGCTGCATGATATTCATCGAGACGCCTCCTCCTAGCCGGATTTGACAGGCAGGCCACTCTCGAAGCAGCCAAGCCTGTATTTATCCTGCGCAATATATGTGTTCCCAGAATCGGTCCATTGGACAGTTCCTGGATGTTTTTACTGTTACGAATTCCCGTGCCTCACAAGCACATGCACCATCATTCAATGCGCCAGTTGAAAGCCCAAGGTCAAGCGGTGCCTCCGTTTTCCTTCACCATTCATCTTGGTCGTATAGCTGATGAACAATTCGCCTTGTTGTCGCTCTTCCAGCGATTTAAAAATGATTTGGTCTGTGTGTGTTTCCATGTGCATCGTACCAAATTCATGCCGGTAAACATTTTCGGTCTTTTGTTTTTTCCGGAAAACTTGATGCATATGTACAGCACCGGTACGTTTCACACTGACCTTTTCCGGCTGAATGGTGATCATCGCCTGGATATCCTCTCCCTGCTCTTGATGCTCGGTAAAGGTCAGGACAGCGGTACTGCCTTTTTGTATATAACTGCCCGTTTCTTTTACAACGGTGACATCTTTTTGACCTAAGTCAAAAATTTCGGTCGTTAACTTTATGTCTACGGCTGCTTTGCCTGCTGTCAATTTCCCACACCCCTTCGAACGGGTTTTTCAATAGACATTCCTAAATAACTAATTATAAGAATGAATTTGGAAAAACTCAAGTCTCATTGTATGTCAGTTGTTAAGCTATCCTAAATGAACCAGTCCATCCGGAACCAACAACGATTACTTGACACGAACCTTATAAAGTAACGCCTAGATAAACTTTCTTTTATTCTGCTGTTTGAGGCGGGCTTCGCATCGCTATGGCAAGCTACTGCGATTCACGCTATCCATGGGTGAAACTTTGAACACGTACTTTCTCCTAAGCCAGGTTATGAAAAAAACCGAACGATTTGTCCGGTTTTTGGTCACTATGCTTTGCTGTTGTCCCAGCCTCAATGCACAGCATTCAATTTATTCATTTCCAATAAAGGCAGCTTGGCAAAAAAGTGATCACTCCGTTCGCTTATAAAACGGCGATAGGAAATTTCCAGCATTTCGGCATCACGGGTGGCTTTTCCTAAGTAGTATTGCTGAAAAGGGGTCAAACTTTCAAAACGGTTCAAAATACTGATACAAGTTGGTATATCTCCACGGGCAAGCGCCAGATGGGCCGCTTCTGACTGAATCGGGGTGGAAATGCCCGCTGTTCTGCCATGGAAGGCTGCAATAAAAGGAATGGTATAATTGTTGATTCCCTGGATGGCAGTCAAATCTTCGATCATATTGGCCAGTCGCTTTGCTTCGAGGGCATGTTCCATCGCCTGCTGATAGCTGTCGAACAAATACCCCAGCGCCATCGTGTTATGGATATCGATTTTCTTGCGTGGAGAGTGGGTGGTTTGCAAAATTCGAAAACCGTGTTTTCTGGCAATGATCATTTCGTTGCGTTTCCAATGGAAAGTAAGCAGCATTTCATCCAACCTCACGGAAAACAATTCACGAAGCATAGGATCCCCGATTTTGTGGATGTTTTCCAACAAACCGTCCAGGTAGCTGCTTAATCTGCCAAACTCTTTCCGCTCAAAATGTGCATATACCCGCAAAAACATATGCAAGGTTTCGACTTCGACACTGTCAGCTGCAAGCTTGTTCAACAATCCCACATATTCATCCGTTTTCAGCATTCTTTTCCTGCGCAGATGGATGATCTTGTACAACTGTCCCCACTGACGATTTACCGGATTCTCAGAAACCAGATTTTTTTCGATTAGCTGCTCGAGGTCATCCAGAAAATCATAAGCATACAGAAATTCCATGCCGACTCGCTGGTTGGCCTCTGTCTGGGCTCTCATACAGTAGCTGCGGGTTACCTCGATTGCTGTGGATACATTATCAGAAACAGAAAATGATTGAAAAACATGAAAAAGGGAAAGCTCCCCTTCCTGCATAAGAAACTGATTCCTTGTCCGGCTTTGACCGTTCTCATCGTCAACAGGCTTCAACTTTTTTTCTTCAATGTTTTTCATAGCTACCCCTTTCCACCCCTTATTCTACATATAGCGATAATTTATTTTCTATTATAGCATATGTTCAAACTATTCTGGCATATTTATCCTCTAATTTCCAAAAATTGTGCAGAATGCTGTCGAAGCGCACCAAAACAGGAAGGAGTTACTTCTTTACCCATCCGAGCAGCATTTCTCTCACAAACTTACTGGCAGCGATCACCGTCTGTTCGGTCGGATCATAAACCGGGGCAACTTCCACAAGGTCTGCTCCCACCACTTCGAGATCCGCATCGGCGATCAATTGAATAGTTTCCAGCAATTCCTTGGACGAAATCCCGCCTGCTTCAGCAGTGCCGGTACCAGGTGCATACGCAGGATCAAGTACATCGATGTCTATGGTTACATAGACCTTTCTTCCGGCAAGCTCCGGCAAGATTTGTTTCAACGGCTCCGCGACTGAAAATTTCGCCATATGCATCCCGCTCGATTCCGCATACTCGAACTCTTCCCGCATGCCAGATCGAATACCGAAGGAGTAAACATTCTCCGGTCCGATCAATTCACACGTCTTTCTGATCGGTGTCGAATGGGACAGCGCCTCTCCTTCATACTCCTCTCGCAAATCAGCATGTGCGTCGATATGAAGCACTGCTATATCTGGATGTTTTTCATAGACCGCCTGAATGATCGGCCATGACACCAGATGCTCTCCACCCAGTCCCAATGGGAATTTCTCTTTTTCCAACACTTTTTTGGCATAGTCATAAATCATATCAAGGCTGCGTTGAGGGTTCCCGAACGGCAGAGGTATATCGCCGGCATCAAAAAAGTTCACTTCTTCCAAGTGCTTATCCATGTATGGGCTATATTCTTCCAGGCCAAGCGAAGCTTCCCTTATGCGGTTTGGCCCGAACCGGGAACCTGGGCGGAAGCTGACCGTCCAATCCATCGGCATTCCATAAATGATTGCCTCTGCTTCTTCTGGTTCCTGTCGAGACATGATAAAAACCTTTCCTGAATATGCTTCATCGAATCTCATAATGACGCCCTCCCTTATTCTGTTAATTCCCGGACAAATTTCGGCAGTGCAAACGAAGCATAGTGAAGTTCCTTGGTATAATATTTCGTCTCGATTTCGTTAAAGCGTTCCTCTTTTACTTTTAACGGATCATGGATTTTACTGCCGATCGTGAAGGTCCACAGACCGCTCGGATATGTCGGGATGTTTGCTGTATAAAGACGGGTGACAGGAAAAATCTCTTTTACGTCCCGGTAAACCTGTTTGATCAAATCTGCTTTGAACCATGGGTTGTCCGTCTGGGCGACAAAAATCCCGTCGTCCTTCAGCGCTTTTGCGATTCCATCATAAAAGCCTCTCGTAAATAAGTTCACTGCAGGTCCTACTGGTTCGGTAGAGTCGACCATAATCACGTCGTATGCCCGCTCGCTTTCGGCTATATGCATGAAGCCATCCGCAACCTTGACATCGACCCGGGGGTCCTCTAAATCCCCGGCTATTTCCGGCAAATACTGCTTGGAGTATTCGATTACTTTTCCGTCTATTTCCACAAGCGTCGCAGTTTCTACCTGCTCATGCTTGAGTACTTCGCGGATGACTCCCCCATCTCCTCCTCCGACAACCAAAACGTGCTTTGGATTCGGGTGAGTGAATAGCGGAACGTGGGCAACCATCTCATGATAGACAAACTCATCCTTTTGCGTGGTCATCACCATGCCATCGAGTACCAGCATGTTCCCCCACTCTTCTGTTTCCAATATATCAAGCTTTTGATAATCCGTTTGTTCAGAATGCAAGGTACGCTTGATTTTCGCCGTAATACCAAAATTTTCCGTTTGCTTTTCTGTGTACCATAGTTCCATGCTCATTCTCCTTTTTTAATTGAAGACTCTTAAGTACGCTGCTCAGAGGTCCCGATTGACCCTAGATCCGCAAGTCTCTTGAAATTTCCGCCCCTTTTCCAGACCGTTGATAACTACCAGAATGGAGCCGCTATTTTTCCCCTCGTTCTATTCTTATATCATTCACCGACACTACTAGTGTTATTTACCTGATCGGACTGCTTGAAACACAAGATCCCCTTTCAGGATTCGACAAGTTTCACCGGATGTACTATGTCAATTCTCTTGGAATCAAAACAAAAGGCAACAATATTAAAAATCTTATACTTAAGCACGGAGAAAAATCAACTGTTTTGTCAGGTTTATTTATCCGCTTTCCTACCTATACTGATAAAGTTGACGGTTCATTTCCAACAACCTACCCCTATATTCATGAAAATCAGGTGGATGCCATGATTTCTTTTATAAAAAAACAACTTGTGAAAATTGAAAACAAACTACTGCGCAGGACTATCCTCTCGATCCTGCTTGCAGGATGTGCCGTTGTGCTGACTGCTGTAACGGTTTATTCGGCAGCACTGCTGCTCGGTCCGCCTCCCTTAAGCAAGGGTGGAAATACCATCTATTATAGTGCGGATGAAAAAGTCATCGGTGAAGAGCATGGACCGGAGAGCAGATATTGGGTCACCCTTGACGAAATGTCCCCCATGCTGATTAAAGCTGCATTGACGACGGAGGATAAACGGTTTTATTCCCACCATGGCCTGGATGTAAAACGCATCCTTTCAGCGGCCTGGCATGATTTACAAGCGATGTCCAAGGTGCAGGGAGCAAGCACCATCACACAGCAATTGGCGAGAAATTTGTATTTAACCCATGAAAAAACCTGGACCCGAAAGCTGAAGGAAGCTTTTTATGCGATTCGTCTGGAAATGTTCTATGACAAAAAAGAAATTCTGGAGGGCTACCTCAATACGATTTATTATGGCCATGGCGCTTATGGGGTTGAAGCGGCAAGCAGGTATTTCTTCGATAAGCCAGCCAGCCAGCTTGATTTATCCGAGGCGGCCTTGCTGACAGCGATTCCGAAAGGTCCTTCCTACTATTCGCCATATCGGCATTTGGACAACGCAAAGAACCGGCAGGAGCAAATACTGGCTTCGTTGGAACAGGCCGGGGTCATTTCGGAAAACGAGAAGTACCTTGCAGCAAGGCAAGTCGTACAATTGACGGAACACGCAAAAGAAGCAGAGAACAAAACGGCACCCTATTTTCTGGATACAGTGCTGTCGGAACTGCAGGACATATTGGACATGGATGCCGAGGTTATCCGTTCCGGTGGATACCAAGTGTACACCACGCTTGATCTTGAACAACAACACCAACTCGAAGAAACCGTGAACAAGTCGATCAGCAGTTCCTCTGAGCTTCAGGTCGGTGCCGTAGCCCAAAATCCGGACAATGGCGCTGTCACTGCCATGGTAGGTGGCCGTGATTATGCCGACAGCCAGTACAATCGCGTCACCCAGGCTAAGCGGATGCCGGGGTCCTCTTTCAAACCGTTTTTGTATTATGCAGCCTTGGAAAATGGTTATACCCCTGCCACGACCCTGCTCAGTAAACCGACCAGTTTTGAACTGGAAGACGGAACGGTATATCAGCCAAGCAATTACAATGGCTATTACGCCAATGAGCCAATCACCCTGGCTCAAGCATTAGCGTTGTCGGATAACATTTACGCAGTAAAAACAAACCTTTTCTTAGGCCCGAAAGAACTGGTGGAGACAGCCAAGAAATTCGGAATAGAAGAAGATTTTGCCGCAGTGCCGTCATTAGCGCTTGGTACAGGGGCAGTCACCGTCAATGAAATGGCTGCCGCATACGGCATGCTCGCCAATGGAGGCAAATCAGTAGAGCCGTTCACCATTGAAAAGATTACTGATTCACACGGCAAGGTATTATATGAAAGGGAAGAACAAGAACCTTCCCATGTGTTGGATCCTGTGAACGCCTTTATCCTGACAGATTTGATGACCGGTATGTTCGATGAATCGCTTAATGGATATATGCGGGTAACAGGTGCATCGATTGCCGACGAATTAACCCGCTCCTATGCCGGCAAATCAGGAACAACCAAGACGGATAACTGGATGGTTGGGTTCAGCCCCGATCTTGTAACAAGTGTATGGACTGGATTCGACGAAAACAAGCCAGTGGAAAACACCGATGATTTGCAGGCTGCAAAAGAAATTTGGGCGGGATTCATGGAAAAAGCCCATGCCGACCTTCCATTTCATGCTTTTCCGGTGCCCGATGGGGTGGTTGGCGCTTATGTTGACCCTGTATCTGGTGAACTGGCAACTCCTTACTGTGAACAGCATCGACTGATGTATTTTGCCAAAGGGACCGAACCGACCAGTTATTGTTCGCTTCATCACGATGAGGAACAAGAGAAGCAGGAACAGATGCGAGAAGAAGAGGACGAAGAACAGGACAATGGCTGGAAGCGTTGGTTTAAATGGTTGTCCAGAAACTGATCGCTTTCTTATCAAACTGAAATCAACGAAACCGTCTCATAAGTATGTGTGCATAAACAAACCTTCATAGCCACTCTCGCTACGGAAACACACTACGCTTTCCGCGGGCGGCTGGTGAGCTTCCTCGAGCTGACGATCTGCGGGAACTCACCGAGGCCTTTACTGGAAACTCCGTGAATTTCCTTCGCTGATAACCCTGCTGTCCTACATAAAAAGATAATGAATGCACTATCAAACAATGAAGTCTCTTTTGCTTCTGAAAAGCTCGGGAAGTATGCACGGAAAAAGCGAAGTGTTCCATTCTAGCAAGTTTAGCACCTTTTTGCCAGAAGTCAGAAAAACGCAATGTGTTTCCTCAGCAAGTTTTCTGTAAGAAACAATGAATCTGATATAGGTCCGAGGGATTCAACTTCATAAGAAAAAGGCCGGAACGGATTCCGGCCTTTTTCTTTGTCCTAGTACACAGTTTTACCATGTGATACATATTTTACAAACTAATTCGCAAAACCTCAAGATATTCAATCATTATTCACAATTCAGTCACAAAATGTTCAATATTTCTATGCTTGCATCCTTACTCGGGAAGGGCTTGTTTCAACTCATCGGAAGAGTTTTCCCACATTTCTTTGTTGAACTCGCGGAGAAAATCGCCCAGCAGTTTTTTCGAGTGCCCATCCATATGATCGACAATCACTTTGCCTTTCATGGATTTATCCATATGGTTGACATGTTCCGGCATTGATTTATAGGCACGCTTGATCGAACGGTCCACGCGTATTTCACTTCCGGCCACTCCATGGTAATAAGAACCGGAGTCTTTTCTTTCAACAGTTACCCAGACGATCCAGTACAGCTTGCCGTTCGGAACTGCATCTTTATCGGGAAGAAACTTGACCCGCCGCTCGATTTCACTGCGGGCATGCATGGCTCCCATATCGACAAACGCCCGGTCCTCAGCTGGATCGATGATCACCGGCGAAATGTTTTCCAAGCTGATCGAGCCTACACCGTAACCACCATGACCATCGGTGGAATCATCCTTCATGATGGTGAATTGATTTTTTTTCTTTTTGGAAGGTTGGTCCTCGCTCATTTTTAGCTCCTCCTTCTATAATATCTGCAACAGATTCGCAGCCTATTTCTTTATATGATATGCTGTTTTCATTGTAGCATAGGGAAAAATTCAATTTCATCTTTCAAGTATCTACACAGCAGGGATTTTCCCTTGTCACACGAATTAGTCAACGAAATTTTTCAGAGGAGGTACTTACACATGCCATATGTAACAGTAAAAATGCTGGAAGGAAGAAACGACGAACAGAAGAAAGCACTCGTGGAAAGAGTGACGGAAGCCGTCGTCGACACTACCGGCGCTTCCAAAGATAAAGTCGCCGTCTTTATCGAGGAAATGAACAAGAGCGATTATGCAGTTGGCGGAAAAAGACTGAGTGATGAATAAACCCTGACTAATAAGGAAATCTCCATCAAAGATAGAAGCCAGCGGAACTCCGAAACGGGGTTTCGCTGGCTTGTTTTTTAGCCATGCTTTTTACTTCGTCCGATGTTTTCCTGCCCGACGAAGCCAAACTGACCGGGAGACGGCTCCCTTTCAAAGGATTTCTCTTCAGGCTCCAATTTTTGGCGGGCACCGAACCAACGTCGCTTCTCTATACGCACACCGACCCGCTGTTGCTGCACTTCCTGAATGCCTTCGATGACCAACTGCATGGCAAGTATCAGTACAATAAATGCTGCGAAAACCGGAACGACAATCCACTCATGTCCACTCATAAATGCATTCCGCGAACCACTGATAATACCCGACCATTCAAATGTCACCGAGTATGGCCACGCTTTATAAGACTCATTCAGCATGATACTGGTGCCACCCAGAAATATATTGAACAAGCCGAGATGAATAAGAATCAACAATACCTGTATAAACTGCTGACCAAAGATGATTCCCAGCTTGGAATGGAGATGCGGCATAATATGGCGGAACAATATGTGGTTGGAATTCCCGCCTAAAACCCTGGCGCCGTCGATATATTCCGTCCTGGTGATCAAACGGATTTCGTTCCCGATCAACACAGTCGTCAACGGAACAACCAACAAAGTCAACACGCCGGCTTCGACCAATATCCGTTCTGTGAATGAATATTCGAACCCGGAAGTGGTTCCGCTTAAAACGGGAGTCAGTAAAATCACGGCAATCACGCTCAAAGGCAGAAAATGAAAGCTGTCGACAAACCGCTCTATCCTTCGTTTCCACTGCTCCTTGATGAACAGTGCATAAGGAACGGCCAGTATAAATCCCAACAGCATTCTAAGCAGCGCGATAATTCCGGCAAAAAGTATCGTGTACTTGGCACCTGTCAGCAATTGATCGAGGATGCTGTATCCATTCTGGTCGGTTCCCAACAAGACATACTTCGAGGGCGGGTGCGGTTTGCTGCTGACCAGATTCCCATCCTCATCATAGATCAACGTGAAGTTTTCAACTGGTTCTTCATGGATGACCGTGTGTATGATACTGACAGCCAATATAGCAAAAATAACTGCAAATCCGACCAGGAACTTCTTATTTTTGAAATGGGCGGCAAGCCCCTTCACATAATCCCCAAGTCGCTGTTTCCAAGAGAGATTATTCGGCTTGGAAAAGGTTTGGATGAATTTTTTATCCTTCATTTGCAATGCTGTTTTTTCGGTGAATATCTCGATCCCCTGGTAAAGGATATAAAACGGCGTAAACACCATGATCAAGGCAGCCGCAATCACCATCGGGCGGAAATCTTCCATCACGAAACTGAACAGGCCGCGGATATTAAACATATACTCGATTACAAACAAACTGGACAATGTACCCCACAGAATGATTTTTGAATGATAGAAGGTACTTTTCAATATATTCCGCAGGACATGGACCGCGATGATGGCATTATGTTTGATTCCCTTACTGAGTGCGAAGTCCACATAGTCCTTGGTCAATTCTTCCTCCATCAGCAATAAAATGACGCGAAAAAGGGAAATCATCGGCAAAACCGCTAACACAGTGATCGGTGCTATGTAGATCCGTTCGTCTCCAAGTGTGACGAACTTCATCAGATGGACTCCTGTCTGCTTGAAAATAAAAACAATGAACATTTGCAGCAAAAATGCCACCATTAAATCGGGTATGGCTTCACAAAGCACCAAGAGCCGTTTTATTACACGAATTAATACTTTGGGCAGCAACTGGGTGAGCAGTGCCAGTATCAATGCCAGACCGAAGCCAATCAGTAACGCAGCGCCAAGAATACGCATGGAATAAAAATAAGGATCCCATAAAAAAGCAAAAACATTCAATTGCTCCTGTCTGAATTGGTACACCCAATTGTCGGGCTGCACTATTTCTCTGGCCAGGTTCCATGTATTTTCGGCATATAAACCAACATCGACAAGGCCATCACCCTGCAGCAAACTAGGAGCAGAGCTTAACGCCACGATACCAAGCAAGCCAAGTACATAATAGCCCAGGAATTTTATTAATTTCACAAGCAACTTCCTTCCCATCCCCCATTTATTTACATCCCTATAGTCCATTGTAATCAATTTTCTAAAAATTCACAACGTGGTAAATAGTCACCTTTATCGCTATTTCTCTCGCCATAACTATCAACTAAACTATCCTTTAGTGAACTTTGCATTAAGGTTTATTCCATATAAAAGTACGCACTATGATTGGATTAATTTACTGTTAATAATCAAAAATCAAAAAGACCAAATCATATGCGATTTGGTCTGCCAATTATCATGGTGTATATATAATATGTTTTCCATACTACCGAAATTACTTTGAGAAAAAATCGCTTTCTTCAACAGCATCAAAAAATCAATGGGTTGACTGCCGGCGAAGATTGTCGATGAATTCCCATGCTTCGGCAATCTCTGTCTCCTGGTAGTTTTGTGTCTTTTTGACGGTTTGGACTTTCTCTTCCACTTCCTGTTTGGACAAGTCATCGAAGTACAGCATCGTAGATACCAATTCAAGAAACCGGGAGCTTTTTTCTTTCATATTGTTTATCATACTTTCAAGCGGCGGGAGTTCAACCTTCGAATGGTTCAGAAACTCTTCCCCTTGTTCCGTTACACGATAACGGTATTGGTAATAGTTGCTTTTGTCTTCTTTTACCTCGGAAATAAATCCAAGATTGCAAAGCTCTTCCACACGGAGGGTCAATTCCTCTGAATAAGGGCCGTAGAAATGAAACTCGTATTTTTCCTCGAATGGAATGTCACACTTCTTCAGTATGTAAATCATTTTCTGCAGTTTTTTCCTGCCGACAACTTCGTCTGCCGTCGAGAAAAACTTCATGATTCTGGCGTGATTTTCTAACATACTCACCATCTCCTGTTCTGGCCGGATGGCCAATCTTGTTATCGCTTATCCGAATAATATCTCAAAAATCCGCATTTTCTCCGGTCTATCGGCCGGAAGTTGTTCCAGGACATCCAGCGGGAAATACAACTTATGATCTGTGCGTTTCTTGCCGGAAATTGCTTCGACAATATCCGACTGGCGCGATAGTTCCTTCAGTTCATCGTTTTTCGGCTGCAACAAATGAATCGGAAGCCGTTCTTCTTCCTCGCCGGGACGATAAAAATCGTAAGGCAGATCAGAAGAGGAATCGACTACCAGGTAGTATTCCGGATCGATGTCGATGGCTTGAAACAGCTTGTATAATTCCATCCACTCTGTCATTTGCTGATTCGGGTTGAACTCGATATATTTAAACAAACGCCGGTTGATAAACCGTTCACACAAATCACGTAAAACGGTGTCGTCTTCTTCCAGCCAGGCTTGAAAATAATACAGGACGATCGATTCATCAAGCCGCAGGTATTCCTCCAAATCGACGTTTTCCGCAAAAAACGAGAGAAAATGGGTCGGCTTCTGCTTAAACTGATAATTTTGTTCGTATAAATATTTGGCCCGATGGAGAATTTTCGACAATATCACCTCTGCACTTCTGGTGACAGGGTGAAAGTAAACTTGCCAATACATTTGGTAACGGCTCATGATGTAGTCTTCCACGGCATGCATTCCGGTCTGCTTGATGACGACTTGATCCTCCGTCGGCCGCATGACCCGTAAAATTCTTTCCATATCAAAATGTCCATAGCTCACCCCGGTGAAATAGGCATCCCGTTGCAGGTAATCCATCCGATCCGCATCGATTTGGCTGGATATCAAACTGACGACCAATTTGTTTTCATAGGTTTTATTGATGACATCAGCCACGTCCTGCGCAAATCCCTTCCCCACACGTTGCAGGATTTTATTGATCTCCGTATCCCCAAGAACGATTTTTTTGGTGAAATCCTCGTGATCCAGCTTAAATACTTTTTCGAAGGAATGGGAGAACGGACCATGCCCCAAATCATGCAGCAGGGCAGCACACAAGCATAACAGCCGTTCATCATTATTCCAGTTCGGACGATTTTCAAAGTTGAACAATATCCGCCGGACGATTTCATAGACGCCAAGCGAATGGTTGAACCTGCTATGTTCAGCTCCGTGGAACGTCAAAAACGAGGTACCCAGCTGTTTGATCCTTCGAAGCCTTTGAAATTCCCTTGTGCCGATCAAGTCCCAAATCACTTGGTCTTTGACGTGGATATACCTATGTACAGGATCTTTAAATACTTTTTCTTCACTTAACTGCTCATCTTTATATGCCATGTCCAGGTCCCTTCTATTGATATCAACAAGACAACAGGGAAATACTGCAATCCTTATCTTTTCTGTACCCGACTCACTCTATAAATAGTCGACCGATTAATCACAGGAATGAGATTGAAAAGCCTGTATAACAAACTTCCCCTGAAAAGTTCTGTACTAGCGGTCGACGAATCCCGACGTTTTATCGGTACCTTTGCATGTCGATTCATAAACAATTACTATCATTATATAATAGAAATGCCGACACAAAAATGGTTTTTTTGCACGAATTGGATTTTTTGTGATTATCAGCCGCTCAGACAATTTGCTATAATGAACTGGCAGCCGCGGAAGGTGCAGCTGCCACCCGACCAGAAGACAACTGGCGGTAATCAAAGGAGATATTGGTATGGAAGATTGGAAAAAACTGTTCAGTGGAACAGTGCGTTATATCGATCAGCGCGGAAAGGCAGGCAGAGATGATGCGATTGCTTCCTTTGCCTACGATGATGCGCTGGCAATTTCTGTAGGTAATGAGACTTCTCCTCCAGCAGCGAGACTTTGGGTTCACGATAAAACACTCATTCTCGGCATTCCAGACGCAAAATTACCTAACGTAGATGCAGCCCTCCAATGGCTCGCCGGGCACGGATATCAAGCAGTTGTCCGGAATTCCGGAGGACTGGCGGTTGTACTTGATGCAGGCGTTCTCAACTTGTCCTTTATATTACCGGACGCCAAAGGAATCGGTATTCACGAAGGATATCAATTCATGGTCACCTTCATTCAGGACTTATTCCGCAACCTGACGACGGAAATAAAGGCCTTCGAAGTAAAAGGTTCGTACTGTCCGGGCGACTATGATCTAAGTATTAGAGGACAGAAATTCGCCGGAATATCCCAACGGCGTGTCAAAAATGGTTCAGCTGTCCAAATTTACCTTTGTGTAGAAGGAAGCGGCCGTGAACGGGCCGAACTGGTCCGGCATTTTTATGAAATCGGCAGGAAAGGGAAATCCAACCGATTTGAGTATCCCGAAGTGAAGCCGGAAACCATGGCATCGCTTACTGAACTGCTTTCCATCCAGCTAACAGTCGATGATGTGTGCAAGTCGATTCACCAAGCCCTGGCATCCGTGAGTACGTCGATTAACGAGCAATCCTTGGACAGCGCCGAACAGCAAGCGTTCGAAAAAAGGCTAGAACAAATGAAGGAGCGAAACATCAAAGCACTGGGAAGTTAAACCCAGTGCTTCTTGTTTTACAGTCTCCGATGGACCTGCCGTTCTATCCGATTCGATTCTAAGGCCTGCCAATCGATGTCATACCCAATACCAGGAATATCTTTTAACGCGATCCCACCATTTTGCAGCATAACCGGCGGTGTAATGATATCCCGGTGCCAATAGCGGTCCGATGCAGAAATATCACCAGGATACAAAAACTGCGGCAAACTAGCTATGGCAATATTATGGGCCCGCCCCACACCTGCTTCCAGCATCCCTCCGCACCAAACAGGTATGTTATTTTCCTGGCAGAAGTCATGTATTTTTTTCGTTTCGCTCAGACCGCCGACCCGCCCGATTTTAAGATTGATTACCCGGCAGCTTCCCAGTCCGACGGCAGCCCTCGCGTCTGTCAGGGAATTGATGCTTTCATCCAGGCATATCGGTGTATCCAGCTTGCTTTGCAAAATGGAATGTTCATAAATGTCATCGTGTCCAAGCGGTTGTTCGATCATCGTCAGGTTGAATTCATCCAGCCGTTTTAAGATATCGATATCTTTCAATGTATAGGCAGAATTTGCATCGGCCATCAGTTGGATGTCGGGAAAATGGCGGCGAACTTCGCGAAGGACTTCTACATCCATTCCGGGTTTGATTTTCAATTTTATCCGCTTATAGCCTTCCTCCAGATGGTCTTCCATGACAGTAAGCAAGTTGGAAATGGATGGTTGGATTCCAATACTGACACCGGATTCTATTCGGCTTCGCCCTCCGCCCAACGCAGCCGCAAGCGAAATTTCCTGACGCTTGGCAAATAAGTCCCAAACCGCTCCTTCCACTGCTGCCTTCGCCATGTTGTTGCGACGAATCACCGAAAAGCGGCTGCTGATTTCATCCGGATGGCGAATCGACTTCTTGAACAATAATGGCAATAAAAAGTCCTTGATCACATGTTCGGTTGTCGCCACTGTTTCTTCCGTGTACCAAGGGACCGGAAAGGCGACCGACTCGCCGAACCCGCTATTCCCATTTCCGTCGACAGCTTCCACGATAAAAAAATCTTTCCTCGAAAACGTTCCGAAACTGGTTTGGAACGGATTCTTCAAATCCATGACCAGCCGGTGCAAGATGACTTTTTCTATGTAAAAAGGTTCGTTTTCCAAGCAGAATGCCTCCTCCCCTTAGAGAAAATGTTCGTTGGTTTCCAGTTGGTTTTTATCGTAATACTTTGCACGCACTTTGTCTATCGACGTACCACTTCTTTCGGTCGCGAAAACAGTGTGCTCGAAAAGTGAGCAGTGTGAATCCTGCGCTGCGGAAACACATTGCGCTATGTTTTCTATTCTTCTTTTGGAACAATGGGTTACTCTTGCCAGCAATAATGTTGATAGAGAACGTCTCTTTCCCTACAGTATGGAAACAGCACACATGAAAAACTTGCAGGAAGGACGAGGCCACTGAAAAAGTCCTTTCTAATCTAAAAGAGCTGTTCAAGTTTGTTGTTGATGCTCACGACGCTTATCGATGGATGCTTGCCGCGGGCACGGCATCAGCTAACTTGGTAAAGAAAATCACTTGACCAAGTGGATCTTCGGCTCGCGCTGTTCCCGCAGGCGTCACCATCGAACGCTCCTCGTGGAATCAACAGAGGTAAACCGAAGAAGCGTGATTTTCTTTGATTTATAAAAGAAAGTCACCCTTTTTTCTTGTACCCTGAGATGGCACCAGAAGATGACGTCCTTGACCCAGCTTATTAGCTTACTTCCGTCGTAGTGAAACGAATCGTTAAACGAATGAAGGAATAGAGGGCACCAATCACTTGAAATCAGATAAAAAGCGGCCGGTATGGAAATTAATTTCATACCGGCCGCTTTTTTAAAATTCTACTTTTCAAAGGCCTTCAGTTTATCACTGGCTTGGAAAGAACCGAGGTTCCTCTACAAGCTCTGCCATCCTATCTGTATTCTTTTACAGGGACTGTGCAGCCGTGATGATTGCCAGTTTGTACACATCATCCGCAACACAGCCGCGTGATAAATCGTTAACCGGCTGATTTAAACCCTGCAGGATTGGACCGACAGCATCGTAATTTCCCAGACGCTGTGCAATTTTGTATCCAATGTTTCCGGCTTCTAATCCTGGAAAGATAAAGACATTGGCATCACCGTTCAGTACGGAGTCCGGTGCCTTCTTTTCGGCTACTGCCGGAACAAAAGCCGCATCGAACTGAAATTCCCCGTCCAGTGGTAAATTAGGATTTTGTTCCTTGGCGATTTTGACCGCCTCAGCGACCTTCTCTGTTTCTTCCGACTTAGCAGACCCTTTCGTGGAAAAGCTCAACATCGCGACTCGCGGATCGATGTCGAAAAGCTCGGCAGTGTCGGCGCTGGCTGCAGCAATCTCCGCCAAGTCCTGGCTGTCCGGCGCAATGTTGATAGCGCAGTCCGCGAAAATATACTTTTCTTCTTCTTTCACCATGATAAATACGCCAGAAGTTTTCTTGATTCCCGGCTTCGTTTTAATGATTTGCAAAGCAGGGCGAACAGTGTCTGCAGTTGAATGGGCCGCTCCGCTGACCAGTCCGTCAGCTTTCCCCATATATACAAGCATCGTACCGAAGTAGTTTTCATCGAGGAGCATTTCCCTCGCCTGCTCTTCCGTGTTTTTCCCTTTACGACGTTCGACGAAGCTTGCCACCATTTCATCAAATGCAGCATAACTTTGCGGGTCGATTATTTCAGAACCCGATACGTCCACTTGAAGCTCTTGTGCTTTCTGTACTACTTTTTCTTCATTTCCAATTAATACAGGTTTCAAGATACCTTCAGCTCCAAGTTGACTGGCAGCAGTCAAGATGCGTTCGTCCAAGCCTTCAGGAAATACAATCCGCTTGCTATCCGACTTCACTTTATCTTTTAAACCTACAAATAAATCACTCATTCAAAAACCTCCAACATTCATTCTGTTATACATGATACGCTTTTTCCTGTATAAATGAAAGCCTTCTGTTTCGAAAATTACCATGCAAACCTTATCATGTTCCCATTTATGTCCAAATGATGACACTTGCGCCCGATAATCTTTTCGAAGCCTTGGAATGACACCCCAAATCTTTTGCCAGACAAGGGGTTTGTCCGATTTTGCCAATGAAAGCTGTCCGGGTTTCCGTTAATGATTATCTTTCCCTAATTATGTTATATTAAAAACATACTTTACCTTGAAGGAGTGACCTACTATGCCAGAAGCAGTTGAGACAATGGACGGCTGGTATTGTTTACATGATTTACGTACTATTGACTGGACTTCGTGGAAGCTTGCCACAAGTGACGAACGACAAGCTGCCATCCACGAATTTCAACAGCTCCTAGAAAAGTGGGAGCAAGTCGAACAAAATCGCAACGGCAGCCATGCCTTATATACAATAGTCGGCCAAAAAGCTGATTTTCTGTTAATGCTGTTACGCCCGACTTTGGAGGAATTGAATCAAATCGAAACGGAATTCAATAAAAGCAAGCTAGCTGAATTCACAAAGCCTGCTTATTCTTATGTATCAGTCGTCGAGCTTTCCAAGTACAGACCAAGCAAGGACGGAGAAGATCCCGAACAAAAGCCGGAAACCCAGGCCAGGCTGAAACCGACGCTTCCAAAATGGCAGTACATCTGCTTCTATCCAATGGACAAGCGCCGGCAGGGCGACGACAACTGGTATATGCTTCCGTTTGAAGATCGCGGCAAGCTGATGTACGAGCATAGTAAAACCGGCAGAAAGTATGCGGGAAAAATCCGGCAAATCATCACAGGATCCATGGGATTGGATGATTGGGAATGGGGCGTTACTTTATTCGCCCACGATTCACTGGAAATCAAAAAGCTCGTATATGAAATGCGCTTTGACGAAGTAAGCGCCCGCTACGGCGAATTCGGCGCCTTCTACGTCGGCAGCATTTTGACTCCTGAACAAATACCATCTTTCCTGCAAGTGTAAGATAATCCCGAAAGCCCTAGTCAACCTATCCTTGTGATAAAAAAGACTAGCAGCCGGGATAAAAGCATAGTGCCATTACAATAACCGAACGATATTCAAAATCGTTCGGTTTTTTATTTAGAAAAAAGCAAACCGTTCTCTACCCTTCTCTTATACATTGTGAAACGCTCCACTCCGCCAAGGTGCTTCGCTTTCCGCGGGCACGGCTTCAGCTAACTTGGCAAAGAATAACGCTTTGCCAAGTTAGCTGAAGCTCGTGCTCATCCCGCTGGAGTCTACGCACCTTGCCTCCGTTGATAGAGATACTTTTTATTCTGGTGAGCTTTCCGTTTTGTCTTTGCTGTTACGAAAGCGAAGTATCTGGCCCAACAACAGTGTGACCATGCTTTTTCTCGGTCTTTTATTAAAAATGGTTAATTTCGCATGAGTTGATTCTTACTCCATCTTATCGCATAACATATATCGCTCAAAACATTGGTTAGAGCTTTTCAATTGTTGATCTCGCTATTAAATGTCTAAATTTCTTGATTCATGTTCGAAAAAAGAATGATAGACGAGTCAAGCAAATGCTTATTTCAGCGTATAAAGTCTAGTTACCCAAGGCAAGAAATTTAAAGCTATCAAATTACTTTTCTGTCGTAATATATCCATCGTCTTTAAGTCTTGTGATTTTACAATTTTCAAGGGTTTCAAATTCGTTCAGTCTTTCTTCAATTGTCTTGTTATTACTATCCTTGAATAAGTCTTCTCTGTCATAGTGCTGAAAAGTTTAGTGTTTAGTCTATCCATTTCTGGAGTGAAGAAATGCACTACCTTAATGTGAGGGCCGAGTAAAAGAGCTCCAGCGCTAACGCCTAATAAAGTCATTGTAAAAACCGTTGGATGTTAATAATAATTTCAATGCACTCAATCCTGTTCTCAATTAAATTCTTGGTACATCCTTATTTTAACAAAAAATGACGGGAGCCCTTTTTAATTTAATTATGTTTTCACCAATCTTTGAAAACTCCTTTGTTAAAACGGCATCTTTCCATTCTAAAGTCAGGACACTGTAACTAAGCGAAGGCAAGATGCGGAGACTCCTACGGGAACAGCACGAGCTGAAAATCCCGCAAGAAAGCGCCTTTTGCTTTCTGAGGAAGTTGAAGCCGTGCCCGTGGAAAGCGCAGTATCTTGCCGTAGCGTTGACAAGCACTCATTAAACAAAAGAAGGAAAGGAAGTCTAAGCTTTCTTTCGCTGTTTCTTCTATTATGTAAACAACAAATTTATTATTCCGTTTTGGAAACATTCTAACTCGTTGTTTTTTGCCCGCATTATTCTCCCCCTTCTCCTTTTCACCTTTCCTTTCTTTTTGGTCATATAGATTTTGTCCACGACATACGTATATCTATTAGAGAGCATTGGCAGTGACGAAAATTCTCTCGTTCGCATCAAGAAAGAGGTGACATCTTATAGCCATCACTGAGCATAACGAGAAAGACACGGATTTCATGCGGGAGGTATAGTTTTTATACGCTGCTCTGTCGGAGTATGGCGGGAAGTGCACGGGAACATAGAATGGTTTTCTTACAGGCCTGGGCCTGAATAAATATCGAGTGGATGATGAAGGGAGAGGTTCGCAAGATGAGTAAAGATAAAAGACAAATGCCTTCTGGAGCACAAGGAAGCAGCAGTGCCGGTTATCCATCACAAGGACAGCAAAGCTATGGATACGGGCAGACACCCGGCGGCTATTATTATCCGCAGCAAATGATGCAAGGTGCCCAACAGGGGTATTATCCGGGGATGCAGGGGATGCAGGGAATGCCGCAGCAGCAAATGCAGCCACCGCAGCAAGCGCCTCAGCAGCAGCAAACTGCAGGCGTTTCGGATATTCCCGGCATGCTGCCGACCGAGCAGTCCTATATTGAAAATATATTACGGCTCAACCGCGGCAAACGGGCTACCGTCTACATGACATTCGAAAACAATGATCGCTGGAATGCCATGATATTCAAAGGCATCATCGAAGCTGCGGGAAGGGATCATTTAATACTTAGCGATCCGGAAACGAACCGCCGGTATCTGCTTCTCATGGTTTACTTGGATTACATCACCTTTCCGGAGGAAATCAATTATACCTATCCATACGGCGGTGGTTCCGGTCAGGCAGCCACTTACCAGCCACGGCGCTGACAGTTCGATGTCACAAGTGGAACGTGACTGTTCATTCTTTATCCTCACTATAAAACCCTTGCAGGTTTTTAGCATGCAAGGGTTTCTTCTGCTGACGAAAGCCAGCAACACGTATTGTCGATATTCAATCACACGGAAAAAAGGAGGCCTTGCCTAGTGAAGCATCCCTATAAAAAATTCTTTCAATTGCAGCTGCTCATGATGGGACTTGCCTTGATTCTAGGGGTGATCGCACTTGTCAAAGCAAGCCTGTTCATGATAATCGCAGCGTTCTATTTCCTGGCTTTCAGCTTTATTTTTGAAGGACTTGCCGAGCATAAAAAACAACATACCCTTCCATTCGCTCAACAAATGGCCAGGGCTTTTTTCATCCTTGTGCTTATCAGTTATTTGGCGATCATATTAATTTAATCGCAGCATATCCAAGGACGATCCAGCCAGCCAGGAAAGCCAACCCGCCCAACGGAGTGACCATGGCAAAAAACTTGACGCTTGTCGTCGCGTAAACATATAAACTTCCCGAGAACAGGGCGATGCCCACAAAGAACAACCATCCAGCCGTGGACAGACTGGCCGCTTGAAAGCGGCTGGCCAGCAGTCCGGTAACGAGCAACGCCATTGTATGGAACATTTGATAATTTACGGCCTTCTCCCATGTGGACAAAGCTTTTTCGGAAATCTTCCCTTCCAGCCCATGAGTCCCGAACGCTCCCAGGGCTACTGCCAGAAAACCATTGATAACGCCAAAAATCAGAAACAATTTCATTATTTTCACCTCTGTTAAAAGTCAAAAATCGAATTGCCGTTTGCTTCTCCATGATCTGCCGTTTGCTTTCCGGCAGATTGGATTCCTGATGACCCAGTCTTTCCAGTGTGCATACCGCCCATCATTTTCGCCAATTCCTGTTCCGGTCCGGCTTCAGCATTGCCTTCTTCCAGCATTAAGTCGCATAACATACGCACCGCACGGACATGCTCTCTCACAGCTGCAGTTTGATCGTTATTCGCCAGAGCTTCCTGCAATTCACTCATCATTTTCGTCAAAACGGACTGATTGGAAATTGCCATGGAATCCCTCCTTCTATTTCCCAAGTAGACTAGCCGTATCAGCGAACTGCCGATAGCTACTTCTTTATTATTGCTTCAACCAACTAAGTATAACATGGAAGGAGGCTTCGCTTCACTTCCCCCGTCCTTCCATGACCATTCCCTACAAAACACCAAGGGCATTCAAGAAGATCAGCAAAATGATCACAGGTGCAAAGTATTTTACAATCACATACCACCAATGGCCCACCGTAGCATGCTGCAAATCCGCGGCAGTCAATGCGTCCATTTTATTGAAATACCATCCGATGAACATCGCCATCACCAGACCGCCGATCGGAAGAAAAATGTTGGAAGCTACATAATCCATGGAATCCATGATGTTAAGCTGACCGATTGGCGTGAAGCCTGACCAAGCTCCCATTCCCAGGGAAGCGCCTATTCCCAAGACAAAGATCACTATCCCGGTAATGATGGCGGCCAGTTTACGGCTCCATTTAAAGGAACGCATCAGATAGGCTACCGGCACCTCCAGCAAAGAAACAGATGAAGAGACTGCAGCAAGCGTCAACGACAAGAAAAACAGGATTCCTACAATCCCGCCAAATGGAATTTGGCTGAATATATCCGGGAGGGTGATAAACACAAGCACAGGACCAGAGTCTGGTTCAATACCAAAGGCAAATACCGCCGGGAAGATGACGACCCCGGAGATAACAGCGAAGAAGGTATCCATCAAACCGATACCGACAGTTGCTCCCGGGAGCTTGTGGTGATCTCCAAGATAGCTTCCATATGTCATCATGACTCCGACTCCTAAACTAAGGGAGAAAAACGCCTGTCCGAGGGCGGCAATATAAACAGATGGATCGCTGAGTACACTCCAATCAGGTTGGAACAAAAAACGCATCCCTTCCATCGCACCATCCAACGACAAGCTGAAGCCGGCAAGGATGATCAATAACACAGCCAATGCCGGCATGAAAATTTTGTTCGCAAGCTCGATGCCCTTTTTGATCCCCGTCAAAACAATCGCAATGGTCAGCACCATGAAAATGGCGTGCCACAACAAAGGCTGTGCAGTGGAAGAGGTGAACATCTCGAAGGCTGCACCATAACCTTGCTCTGGTACCGTAAAAAATTGACCTGTTAGATAATTCCAAAAATAATACATGGACCAGCCTGCCACCACACTGTAAAACCCTAAAATCAAAAGCGCTCCAAAGACTCCAAGAAAACCTGCCAAATACCATGGCTTTCGGGGAGCGAGTGTCCGGTAAGACCCGACCACGTCACTTTTTGCCTTGCGGCCGATACTGACTTCGGCGAGCAATAATGGTATGCCGATAATGACAATGCTCGCAAGATACAAAATCAAAAAGGCTCCGCCGCCATTTTCGCCGGCTACATAAGAGAAACGCCAAATGTTGCCCAGTCCAACAGCAGAACCCATCGCTGCAAGCATGAAACCGAGTTTCGATGCCCAGCTTTCCCTTGTGGAATTCATGGTCCAACTCCTTTCCGTATCCATCTTTTTTGTTTTAAGAGCTGGACAAAAACTCCCAGCCCGTTTTTTTCTACGCCGATTCACGTGCGTTTTTTAAACATACTTTCCTATCATAATAAAAAACATTTCTTAATACAATAACGCGAGGAAAACAAGTTTTCAACAGGAATTTCCTTGGATGTCCCTGGTACATTATGCTAGTTTGGTAGAGAGCTAGATGCAGAAGGAGGAATGACGGATGGGTGCGTGGTTCGATGTGTCTTCGACTGATATGTTTCAGCCATTTTCAACCAGCCATTTGCTTATGCTGACTGCCTATGCCTGCGGAGTATTGGCCATGTTTTTTCTACGTGAACAATTGCAGACAAACTCTGTCCGGCTCATCATACGATGGCTGTTATTCCTTATGCTTTTTTCCAGCGAGCTTTCTTTTCAGGGGTGGGCCATTTACCATGGAGTTTGGCGCTTTCCGGATCACATGCCACTCCACCTGTGCGGCATAGCGTCCATCATAGCGATGCTGGCGCTGCTCTTTCAGAATAAATCGTTAATAAGGCTAACTTATTTTCTTGCCGTCGTTCCAGCCATGCTGGCATTGATCACGCCTGATTTACCTTATGGGCCGGAACACTTCCGTTTCTGGAAGTTCTTCCTACATCATCTTGCCATTTCCTGGTCGGGAATTTTTCTGGTTTTTTCCACCCCTGTACGGATCACTTTGGCATCGATGCTACAGTCATTTTTGTTACTGACAGGTTATGCGCTTGTAATAGGTACGCTAATCAATCCATTGACAGGAGCTAATTACTTGTATCTGGCAAAACCTGCGGCCGATACCCTGCTCAGCCATTTCGGCAACGGGGCTAGCTATTATGTGAATCTTGTCATGGCAGCATTTATCGCCTTCGCCCTTTTGTATGGAGCGGCAAAATTCTTCACCGAGAAAAATAAATGATGTCCCCTCCATATTTCGTGGCGTTTTTTGCCACACAGAGGATGGGTTTAAGACCTCGAGGGGGTAGGCGCTGGAGCTGGATGCGGCTGTTTCAGCCAATAATTATCCATAGACAGTTAATTTCATCATTTCCTTTACAACAAGAAAGCCTTGCAGCTACAGGCTCCAAGGCTTTATCAGGCTATCTATTTAAATGACAAAATTCATTTGCTGTTGATCTTCTATATACCTTCCATACATCCATAGGACGAATTCCAATTCTTCGTTACAGAGTTCCCGTTTTAACTCCTTTTCTATATTGCTCACAAATACAGTGTAGTCAATCATTCAGAGTTTATCCTCCTCATTCGAAAAAGTTGGCATCCCCCCACAGGTGCCTGAACGTTAAGTGTTTACAGTTTATTTTACTTTTAAAATGCCAAATATTCAATGCTATTTTCAAAAAATTATAAAAAATAAAGGCAATTTTATTGAAATTTGGCGACTTTTATGCCTGTCTACTAGAAATTCAAGAAAGTATTGAACCGTCAATATTGTATGCGCTTACACTATATATGGTAGGTATACGATCAATAATATGAACAACCATACTCCATCTACGAAATGCCAATAATATTGAAAGATTTTCTGCTTTTCCTGATAAAGTCCATACGGCAGCGTTCGAAAGGAGTGCAGGGTCAACACCACCATCCATAATAAACCGAACAATACATGGACGGCATGCAGGCCGGTCAGGATATAAAAGGAGGATAAAAAGTTGTTCACAGTAAAGGTATATCCTTCCGTCACGTAATGAAAATATTCGTAGATTTCCAAAAGAAAAAAGCCGGCCCCGAGGAAAAAAGTGGCCGCCATGCCCCCCCTGACTAAAGGCATACTCTTCCGGCTCAATCCCTTTTCGGCCAAAAGCAGGGTTGCACTGCTTGCGAACAAGCAGAACGATGCCAGCAAAACCGATGGAACAGAATAGACATCCCGCGGATCGGGGCCGGGATGTGAAGGTGTATAAACGATATACGTGGCAAATAAAACGGCAAACATGATCCCTTCAACGAATAGATAAATGAAAAATCCCATCCTTTTATCCAAAAACAACGCTTGCGCCTGTTTACTCATCGGCAGTCCCCTCCTTTCCGATTGTATTTATCCGTTCATCACGCCACGTCCGCAGCAAGAACATCACCAACACCAGAACGCCGCTCAAGACTGCCAGTATCCACCATTGATAAATCATGGAAAGCGATAACAGCCAGAGTATCGCACCTATGCATAGCGGCTGGATGCTTTTGCCCGCAATTGGAGCAGGCCGGCTATCTGTTCCGGCAGCCATCCGCCTTCCTGCTTGCTTGGCATACCAAAACGCATCCCGCTGATCTACGACCGGCTGCTTTGTAAATGGGTGTTCCGGAGCCGGAGAAGAAACAAGCCATTCCAGCGTCCGCCCTTGCCATGGATCCGCCCCTGCATGGTCCCCTGATTGCCGAGTGCGGATAATGTTCCAGATGAACACAGCCATTCCCGCCCCCATAAGAAATGCCCCGATCGTGCTGATAAAGTTAAATGCAAATAAGTTCTCGCCCCACTGATAGGTGTACGTCCGTCTTGGCATTCCATTCAACCCAGTGATGTGCATGAGGAAAAACGTTAAATGAAAACCAGTGATGAATAAACCCAAATGCCAGATGCCGAGACGACGGTCCAACAATTTGCCCGTTATTTTTGGATACCAGTAATAAATTCCTGCAAAAACCCCCAGTATCGTGGAGCCGATAATCGTATAGTGAAAGTGGGCGACGACAAAGTGTGTATCGTGAAACTGCATGTCCGCTGCCGCGACGGACAGCATCACTCCGGTGACTCCGCCCATCACAAAAGTTGGAATAAAAGCGAGTGCAAACAGCATGGGCACAGTAAAACGGACCACGCCATTCCTCATGGTAAACAACCAGTTGAACACTTTGATACCGGTGGGAATGGCTATCAACATGGTAGTGATCGCAAAAAAGGTATTTGCCATCGGTCCAAGACCTACGGTGAACATATGGTGCGCCCAAACCATAAATCCAAGAAAACCAATCAGGCAAAGCGACAGCACCATCGCAGTATAACCGAACACCTTTTTTCGTGAAAAAGTTGAAATGACATCAGAAAAGATGCCGAATGCCGGCAAAGCCAAAATGTACACCTCTGGATGGCCGAAAATCCAAAACAAATGCTGCCAATATACTGGATTACCTGCTTCACCTGAGAAAAAGGAGGTATCAAACAACCTTTCAAACATCAATAAAAACAAGGCAATCGTCAATACCGGGAAAGCGACCAGAATCAAAAGGGACGTGACGAGCGTGGCCCAAGGAAACAACGGCATCCGGTTCAATTTCATTCCGGGGGCGCGATGTCGCAAAATCGTTACGATCATATTGACAGCCGTCAACGTAGTCCCCAGCCCGGAAACCTGCAGAGCAAATAAATAGTAGTCATTGCCTTCTGTCTGTGTATATGTATCGGTGGATAAAGGAGTGTAGGCAGTCCAGCCCGCATTTGGGGAACTGTCCAGGAAAAAGGCCATATTGAACAGCATGCCTCCGGCCAAGAACATCCAAAAGCTCACTGCATTCAGAAATGGAAACGCCATATCCCTGGCGCCGATTTGCAAAGGAACCGCGATATTCATCAACCCGATCAGCAGCGGCATCGCTGCGAAAAAAATCATCATGGTTCCATGCGTCGAAAAAACTTCATTGTATTTGTCTCCTTGAAACACCCAGAAGTTGTTTTCCGGGACCGCCAATTGAGTACGCATCAACAAAGCGTCGATCCCACCCCGCAGAAAAAACAGAAAACCGAACAACACGTACATGGAGCCGATTTTCCGGTGATTCGTCGTCCGCATATACTCCCAAACCAACGGCCATTTCTTTGTTTTACTCAACCATAGCAAGAGTATCGGCCCCACCAACAACATCATGATCCAGGCAGCTATTACATCTCCAGGCATGTATAATACGTTGTCCCAAATAGGCAATGTCATGTTTTCCACCCTTTATTAAATGAATTCTCTCATTCTTCCTGCAGCCAGTTACGGTAAGCTTTTTCTTGCAATACATCGGTGTCGAACCTCATCAGGGCATGGTTCACGCCACAAAATTCTGCGCATTTTCCCAGGAACGTTCCGGTTTTATCCGGGGTCACTTCAAACAAAATTTCTTTTCCAGGTATGACATCCTGCTTGCCGCCAAGTTCCGGTACCCAAAAGGAATGAATGACATCCTCCGATTGCAGATGGAGGATAGCTTGTTCACCGACTGGTAAAACCAATCGATTCGACTGTTTGCCATTTTCATAGGTGAATGTCCAATCATAGCGTTCCGCTGTCACCTGAATATGAATTGCCGCCTCATTGGCGGCTGCATTGTCTGTTCCGTTTCTCGATTCAGGTGAAACATGGTAGGTGACGACAACCGTCGGAACTGCAAGGATGGCCAACAGCAGAACCGGGAACAGTGTCCACATGATTTCAAGCCGTTTATTGCTATTAATTTCCTCCGGGACGTCATCTTTGTTTTTCGCAGTCTGTTTGTATTTCCAGGCGAATCGAATCAAAAGTACAAACACTACCGCCATCACGGCAATCATGATGGCAAAGCTCAAATAAATTAACATGGCTTGGTCTCCAGCGACCTGGCTGTGCGGGTTCAGTGTCCTGATTTGGCAACCATTCAATAATAAAAGCAATACAATCCAAGCTTTTTTCATCCTATCCACCTTTTCTTTCCTTTAAGGTACTTACGTTACACCGTCATGAAGGTCCCGCATGCCAACCTCCGTCAGAAGAAGAGTTCCCAATGGCATAAACAAGACATACCAGTTATAATGTATTCAAGCAAACTTACAAGGGGAGGTGAAGAATTGGAACAAATCCAACAGCTCGCTTACTTTCAAAAGCAACTGCAGGAAAACGTCCAGCAGCTGTCCGATTCACTGCTCCAAAAGTTGTTTGAAAGTTTTCCGGAAACTTTCCAGGACCATACAGAAATCGACCACGAGTTGTCCTATCAATTTTTGCATGACTTGATCACGACGATTGCCGACTTGCTGCCTGATAATGAAGTTTCCAATCAAGAAGCTGTTAAATGGGGGCAGAAAACCGGCCAATTGCTGGTCGAACGGAAAAACAGTTTATCCGACTCGCTGGCCAAATTGAGTGTACATAAGCGTGTCCTCTGGTCATTCATAGAAGAAATAGCTGCCGAGAATCAATATCACGAAGCTTTGGAAACGATGACAAGAATCGATCAGTTGTATAATCATATCATCCATGGGGTAAGCATTACCCTGAAGGAAGAAGATGAACGAAAATTAAGCAGTTTTGAAGAAAAGTATTTGAAAGCATCAACGCCGATCGTCCCGATTATGGATCAGGTAGCCATACTGCCGGTGATCGGGGAAATAGATGAAAAACGGGCGGAAATCCTTCTCGAGGAAACCACCCAAAAAGCCAGCAAGCTGGCGATTGACTGGTTGGTTATCGACCTTTCCGGCGTTGTTACGGTAAACGATTTATTTGTCAGTTATTTATATAAGCTGCTGGATTTATTAAAGCTGCTTGGAATTTCGCCAATTCTTACCGGCATTAAGCCGGAAATGAGCATAAGGGCAATGAAACTAGGCTTGTTCAAAGACAAAGGCGTCATTACAAAATCGCATTTGAAACAGGCAGTGGAAATGCTCCGCCAGCAGCAAAGCTGATTGGCGTCTGCTCGTATTATCGAACATGATGGCTTTCCCGTTTGAAGCTTGAAAGTTTAACGGGAAAGCCGGCAAGACTATCACTCGTTTTCTTTGTAATGAAAGTTTTCCAGTTTTTGAAGTCTTATCTCCAATTCTTGCAGTTCCTCTTTCGTCGCGATTCCCAGTTCATCAATGATTTTATTTTTCTGATCAGCCTGCTGTTCACTCCATTCCGCCGCTTTCGACTCTCCTCTTTCGGTGAATTTCCGCAGCATTTCTCTCGCTTGTTTCACTGTCAATTCATCGTTCGCCACCATTTCGTCCAACTTCTTTTTCAAGCTTTCTTTTCCAAGTACTGCAGCTCCCAGTCCAAGCAGAAATCCTCTTTTCAGCAAATCACTCATTTACCAAAACCTCCTTTTATGTTTTAAAGAGTGAATCATCTTGTGGTGCTTCCTTGCCAGTGCACCCAACAAAATGAGAAACATTCCACTCGCAAACGCGCCGCCCTTTATGAGTTCGCGGGAGTCTATGAACCAACCAGCGGAAAACACGGCAGCAGCGACAGTTAATAAGAAAAAACAGATGGCTGCGTAAAATAAGTAGTATTGATGCATGAATTTATAGCGCTGTTTGTTTTTTGCCCATTCACGATCCCTTTCCCCATCGTTCATCCAGTCAATCAGTTCTCGTGGCAGCGACAGCAGAGGACGGGCCGATTCTTTAAACACCTCTGTATAAATGGATCCTTTGCCATCCTCACCGGAGGCCCACTGTTTCACGACAGGACGTGCCCATTTCACCATGTCTACTTCCGGATAAATCGATAACAGTACACCAAGCAAGATAGATGCCGCCCTGCCCAGGAATGCATAATCGGCCGGAAGCTGGATCGGTTGTTCTTTCACAAACACTTGAAGATCCTCCATGACCTGTTCCAGCAATTCACCCTGCATCCGCTGTCCTGCTTGCTCCTGATAGATATCGAGTGTTTTCTTCAATAGTTTTTTTATTTTTTCTGTATCATAGTTTTCCAGAAGGAAATCCATTTCAAGCAGCGCATGTATCACACGGTCATAATCATCCAGGATGACTCCTTGCACAACACTCCGCAACTGCTTTGTATCTTCTTTCCGGATTTCCCCTGCCATGCCGAAGTCAAGAACGGCGATCGTTCCGTCTTGTTGAATAAGAAGGTTCCCGACATGGGGGTCCGCATGGAAGACCCCGGGATTGATGAATTGATCGATGTAAAAATCAAATAACGCCTTGGCTATTTGTTTTCGATCGATGCCGTGTTCTTGCATAAAAGAAAGATTATCGATTCTTTCCCCATCGACCCATTCCATTACCAGTACCCTGTCTGTACACAACTCATCATAGTATTCCGGAATGTGGATATTCTCATTTTCTTTGAACCGCTTTTTGAAATAGTTGGCATATTGCAATTCCTGTTCAAAGTCCAGCTCCTGACTCATCACCGAGACAATTTCCTTATATAACTTCTGCAAATCTGCTTTTTTTCCATAAATCGTGAACCGGGATAATAGCCAAAACACGATACGCAGCGCCCGGAAGTCCTTGTGAAAAACTTCTTCGACACGGTGTCTTCTTACCTTTACTGCAACAGGCGCCCCGTTATGCAGCTTTGCCTTGTACACTTCTCCAATAGACGCGGACGCAACTGGATAGCGGTCGAAATCGGCAAGATGTGTTTCCAGATTTGTCTCCCACTCTTCCTCGAGTGTTTGCCGGGAATACTTAAACGGAACCGATTTGACTTTGTCCGTCAGTCCTTCTAACTCTTTTATAAAGGCAGCTGGCAGTAAATCCCTTCGCGTACTTAAAAATTGACCGAATTTTATCATCAAGCCACCGAGTTCCAAAGCATTTTTGCGATACTCTCTGGCTTGCCCGGCCAGCATCCGTTCCCATTTTTTATTGGTTTCCTTGTCCCAGACACGGTGTATGAACTGGAAGCTGTAAATTTGCAGGAGAAATTTCATTGTCATGAAAACGATGCTGTATATTCGGTACAGTGTATTGTATTTCACTAAAACCACCATCCACTATGCACACTCTTATCCAAGGCCGTGCCTGATTATTAGTAATAGATACCCGTATCGGGAGCAGAAAAAACGAGCACCTTTTCACAAAGCTTGTCGTCGGCTATCGAATGAGCCGTTAAAGAAGTCCATAAGCCTAGTCGGGCAGCGGATGCTGTCGTAGAAATGCTACCAAATAACTATTCCAAATATTGCGAAAAAATAACTATAATGATAAATGGCGGAGCACACCTATTGATCTATATTTCGGGGAGGGAATGTTATTTGAAGAAAAAACTAACCGCAATCATTTCTACTAGTGTATTGTCTTTTTCTTTGTTTGCACCTGTTGCTTCCAACCAGACAGCGGCAGCAGAAAGCACGGAAAGATGGAACATCGAGCGGTATGGGGACGAGTTGGACATCAGTGCAGAGTTGAACGAGAAGTCGAAAGATGAGGAGTTTCAAAAAGAAGCAAGAAAGCTGATTAAACAATCAGCAGCAAAAGTGAATTTCAACGAAGCCGAGACGGCAAGCAGTACAACAACCGATGAAGGATTCACATATGATGGCGGAACCAAACTGTTTCTCGATCGCGACTTGAGCTTTAAAGAATTCACCTTGCGCAGCGTAGGCGACAACGTGGAAATTTGGGTTGCAGAGGATCTTAGTTTCCCGGAGGGGGATCCTAGAGATCCACAGGTCGTAACTCAGGAACAGGTAGACAAGCTTGCTGATGAGTTTGACGAAAATATTTTCCCGAAAACAACTGCATTCTTTGGAACTCCTGATTCTCTCGACGGAAGCAATTCTCCGCTTCCGGATATGGTTGGGCTTCCAGAAGGATACTACCAGTCGGAAGATGGCAATGACAAAACAATCATGCTGGTTGATAACATCAAAGACGATAACTACCATGATCCGGATTACCCGTTCTTTGTCGCTGGTTTTTTCTGGAGTACATTGGAGAGCTATATCGACCGAAACATTGTTACAATAGATGCAAATAACTGGGAAGAACGCCTGGAAAGTACTTTCTTCGCCACTACAATGCACGAATTCCAGCATTTGATCCACAATGATAACGACAGTACAGAAACTACTTGGCTTAATGAAGGAATGTCGACATTCTCTGAATATCTAGGGGGGTATGGGCACGATTATGGTTCAATCAACTTCCTGCTCGATCATCCGGAAAATTCCCTGGTGAATTGGGATGAACATGTCGGAGCCGATACAGGTCCGGAAACGATTGCTGATTATGGCCTTGTCTATTTGTTCACTTTGTACAATTACGAGCAATTCGGACAGGAATTCATACGTGATGTTGCTACCAGTCCGCTGCATGGCATTGAAAGCTATAACCAGGCGTACAAGGACTTCGGTATCAAAGAGGATTTCCAAAGCGTCTTCGAAAAGTTCGTCACTGCCTTGTTGATCGATGAAAACCAGAAAGTGAAAGGCAAAAAAGGCATTTATGGTTTTGATTCAATCGACTTACGCGAAATACCGGTAGAAGACGGTGAAACTAGAGGAAATACGGTTAACTTTGAAGAAGCTTCCTTGTACGAAAAAGATGGCGTTCCTGCATGGGGGGCCGATTACAAGCTGCTGGATTTTGAAGGAAAAATCGAAAACATTACCTTTGACGGCGTTGACTTCCTGCCAAGCCCTTGGCAGACTGTCACAGATCCGCTGGGTTCCAGCAACCAGGTTTATTGGGGAAATGATGGAGATGAAGCAGACAATAGTCTGATCTTTGAAGCGGATTTATCGGATGTTTCGGAAGCTTCCCTTCAATTCGACCATTACATTGATATCGAAGAACAATGGGATTTCGGTGTTGTCCAAGTTTCAACGGACGAAGGGAAATCATGGACCAGTCTCGAAAATGAACATACTAGATCAGATGTAGTCGAGGAAGGTTATCCGAAGATCAAAGAGAATGTACCTGGATTCACCGGTTATGTTGATGACTGGCAACAAGAAACGTTTGATTTATCTGATTATGCTGGGCAAAAAAAATATATATCTTTCCGTTATTTGACGGACTGGGGAACGACTGACTCCGGTTGGTTTGTCGATAATATCGCCATTCCAGAAATCGATTTGGTGTATGATGGGTCCTCGATGGATGGATTACAATCAAAAGAGGAGCTGCTTGAACAATACGTCAATTATTCAGTTACTTTCGTCAATGAAGATAAACATGGCAAGTTCAAAGTCTATCATGTGGATCCATTTAATATAACGGAAGCCGACGCTCTGAATTTGCGTAATTTATTTAAAAAAGGAACAAATTATATGACTACCTGGTATGCCGCTCCACAGGGAAGTATTGATTCCGTGCCGTTTGAATACAATATTGAATTAAAAGATAGTAAGGGACCAAAAAAGAAGAAAAAGCAGAAATAAGAACCTGGTTCACTGTACGTCGTGTGCTCCCCTCTTTTACCCATAAAGCAGAACCGCTCTTGCCTTAGCCCGAGCGGTTCTGCTTTTCTTTTCCCTCTATTTAGGAGATATAAATCTAGCATTCTCTTGGAACTTAACTAGATAAAAGTGAAAGATAGAGGATTTCCCTTCACTGTTGACCAAAAGCTTGCTGAAATCCGACGCTGCGGAAAGCGTAGTGGATTCGGGCTGCGGACTACATAAAAATATATCCAGCAATTTTGTTTCGCTTTGTCCGTTCACTTTGTTAGCAGAACGTTATAGAGCAGACTAATACCGCCGCTTTGCGCGGCAACGCTGAACCACCCCCGTTGCGGGGGCGCACTTTTTTCGTCGCTATTCGGTCGCTTCCGCTTTTGTTTCATCCAGCTCCAGCTCCCAGCGACTCCTAAAACTTCCCTCGCCTCCGTACGATAAGTCAACATCGTCGCTTACGCTCCGTGTTTCCTTTATCTCCTGCGGGCGAGGTCCAGTTTTTTCGTCGCTATTCGGTCGCTTCCGCTTTTGTTTCCGGATTGATGACTAGGTCTTTTTCGGCTCTTAGGGTGTATTTTTCACCGTTGACACATATAGGTAGATCTGGTCCTTCGAGCAAGTGGAGAACTAGTTTGTTCACTTCTCTGTCCACTTTGATGACTTGATGGTTGTATTGTACGTGGAAGGAGTAGCTATCCCATTCATCCGGCAGCTGCGGAGCCATATGCAGTCCGTCTTCTTTGATGCGCAAACCAGCAAAACCGAAGACGATCGCCATCCACGTACCGCCCATGTTGGCCATATGCAATCCATCCTTCGTATTGCCTTTGGTATTATCCAAATCAAGCCGGGCCGTTTCAATGAAATAATCATATGCCTTTTTCATATATCCCAGCTTGGACGCCATGATACTGAACACACATGACGACAGCGACGAATCATGGGTAGTGATTTTTTCATAGTAATCATACGTGTTCTCCAATGTGCTATACTGCTGTTCATCCTCCAATAAAAAGTGTGCCAAAATCGTATCTGCTTGTTTGCATACTTGGTATCTATACAAGGTCAACGGATGATAATGAAGCAGCAGCGGTTTTTCTTCATCAGGTGTCTCCGAGAGGTCCCACCTCTTTTTATGAAGAAACGAATCATCCTGGGGATTGATATCCAACTCAGGATCATAAGGCAGATACATATTCTCCGCCGCCCGCTTCCAAGCTTCGATTTCCTTTTTCTCAAAACCAATCTGATCAAATAACTGTTCCGCTATCCGTTCATCCCATTTAGGCAAACGTTCCACAATCTTGGCTGCCCACAGCAGATTATGCTTGGCCATTACATTGGTATAATAGTTATTGTTCACCAGACATGTATATTCATCTGGACCCGTCACCTCGTCAATCGCAAAACTTCCATCTCGTCTGAAGTGTCCGGTATCCATCCATAATCTTGCCGTTTCAATCAATAACTCTGCACCATAATCAAGCATGAACTGCTCGTCATGGGTGGCAAAATAATACTGGATATAACTATAAGCTATATCCGCGCTGATATGATACTGGGCAGACCCCGACGGAAAATAGGAAGAGCATTCCTCGCCTGTTATCGTCCGCCACGGAAACAAAGCTCCCTGCCTATGTCCAAGTGTCCGTGCCCATTGCCTTGCCTGTTCAAGGATCGAGTAACGGTAGATGAGCAGCTGCTTGGCCAATTCTGGATTGGTCATCAGAAAGACAGGAAATAAATAGATTTCCGTATCCCAGAAATAATGGCCTTCATAACCTTCTCCGGACAGTCCCTTGGCGGAAATGTTACTGAATTTATCTCGTCCTGACGATTGCAGCAGATGGTACAAGTTAAAACGGATGCCTTCCTGCAGCTTCGCTTCGCCTTGAATCTCTACATCGCTTCGCTCCCAGAAAAGCTTTAAATAGTCTTCCTGTGACCGGAGGAGGGTTTCGAATTCGACATCCCGCAGACGATAGTAAATGCTTTTCGCCCGGTCCTTCAAATCATCTCCATGCCTCAACGTATCGACATAGATATTTTGCTTAATGATCTCCACTGCATCTGTCTTCTTTTTATCAAATGTGTACGAAAAGTATATCTTTTGTTCATCCTGTTCAATGTCCGGCTCAATATCGTTATTGTTCGGAAGGTAATGGCTCGTGTGGCAGCCGACTTGCAACCCGGAAGTTTCCGTTTCGCACATGATATACCCCGTATCATTATGAACCTCTATATCCTTTACAGCCAGGCTCTTGGAATGGCCGGCAGCGAGGCGCGGGTCATCCATGCTGATGTAATTGGAAATATCCCCGTCCACCGTAGACATTACGGTGACTTTGTCATTGAAATTGATCGGGTCGATAATCACTTTGCTAATAAATAACTCACGATGGATAAAGGATACCATGCGCTGAAAAGTGAGCTTCACTTCCTTGCCGCTAGGGGACAGCCAGTGGATGCTTCTTTCCGTATATCCTTTGTCCATGTGAAGGGTCCGCGTATAATCAAGGATTTCCCCTTCTGTGATGGCGAACTTTTCTTTGTCGTCCCCAATGTATATATCGATGGTCTGAGCATCGATGACATTGAGCATTTTTTGCTGGGTCGCGGGAAAACCGTAAAGCTTCTCGCCATACGAAATATTGATGGTATCATGAAAAGCATTTAAATATGTTCCGCGAATGGACTCAAACGAAGGACCGTAGCCTTCTTCAAAACTCCCTCTCACACCGAGATAGCCATTTCCCAAAAAGAACAGGCTTTCTTCGTTTAAAAGATCGGTATCACGCAAGGAGTGGCTATATATTTTCCAAGTCATGTGCCTCAACCTCCTATGCAATAATGGTGTTTGTTTTGATTACCATATAATAATTCGTCTGTTGTTACAAATGTCCTACTTGAGCAGGGAGTGATGTCATTCTTTGACCCCGCCTTGCGTGAGTCCATTGACAATCTGTCGCTGGAATAGCAATACAATCACCAGTGTCGGAATAGTCACGAGTATCGTAGCTGCAGCAACCTGTCCCCAAAGAATCTCGAATTGGGTGCGCAAAAAGGAAATAGCGACAGGAACCGTATGGTATTCGGAATTGGAATTGATCGTGATTGCCAGCACAAATTCATTCCATGCCGTGATGAACGTGATGATCGCAACCGTGAATACACCGGGTGCCGCCAACGGAAACACGATTTTATAGAGCGTCTGGAAAGCCGATGCACCATCGATCCGGGCAGACTCCTCCAATGCCAGCGGGATTTGGTTGAAGTGAGTGACCAGTATCCAGACAGCCATCGGCAAAGTGATCGATGAGTACGGAAGCGTGATCCAGTAACTATTCGTCCAACCCAAATCGATGAACAAATTATAAATAGGTCCGATTACGATCATTTGCGGAAACATAGAAACAGCCAATACAATGCCTAAAAGTATATTTTTTCCGCGAAAATCAAAGCGGGATATCGCATAGGCGGCAAAGGTCGCCACTATCACGATGTAGACAGTCGTCACACCCGATACAATCAGACTGTTGCCGATCGCCCGCAAAATCCCTTTTTCCATGATTACATCAGCATAGTGCTGCATCGTCGGATTTTCCGGGATGATGGAAAATGGATTGTTGCCGTAAATCTCGCCTGTCTGTTTAAAGGAAGTGATCAAAATCCAGATAAACGGGAAAACGATGATTACTAAGTAAAAAATAAGCATTATCCAAAACGGCCAGCCAAAGCCTTTTTTCTCTGCACCTGCATTATTTGCCATCATGCTTCCCTCCTTAATTTCTATCCATGATGTTCGTTCCAAGGAATTTGACATAAATAGTGGAAATGATCGCGACGCACACAAACATGATCATGACGACGACAGATCCGTATCCAAAATTCGTCTGGCCGAACATCACTTTATACGAGTAAACCGACAAGGTTTCGGTCGAGCCTCCCGGACCGCCACCGGTCAACACGTAAATCAAATCGAAAATCCGGAATGCATCCAGTGTCCGGAACAATAAAGCGACGAGAATCGATGGCTTCAATAACGGCAAGGTGATACGGAAGAAATTCTGGACTCTGCCCGCTCCGTCAATCGACGAGGCTTCATATAAGGAGCCTGGAATATTTTGCAGGCCGGCCAACAGCAAAATGGCCATATAAGGAGTGGTTTTCCATACGTCAGCCAGGATTGCCGCGGTCATTGCCCCTGCTCCTGTCTGCATTAAATCGGTCGGTTCATCCAGCAGCCCAATATTCGAAAAAATTTCGGCCACGACACCCGCACTGCCATCGTACAGATAGCTCCACATCAAGGCAGCCACCGCGGTAGGAATCGCCCAAGGAATCAAAGAGGTAGTCCGGATAAACCCTTTTCCACGAATCCCCTGGTTCATGACCATGGCCATGCCGAGCCCGAGAACCAACTCCAATGCGACACTGGCAAACGTAAATACAAGAGTATGCTTAAGTGCATCAAGCACAAAATGATCCTGTAATGCCTTTTTATAACCTTGGAAGCCAATGAAATTGGACTCTATCAAACTGTTTTTGATATCTTCCACTAGCAGCGGCAGGTTTTCTTCTTGCTGTAATTCATAGTTATCAGCCAATGTCTGGACCGTCGAATCGGCATTTTCATAAGCAGCTTCTATCTGTTTCTTTTGCTCACTGCTGATCGTGATGACTCCTTCTTCATTATCGAATTCCTCATCCAGGCTGTTCAATTGGTCGATAACTTCCTGGGCATTGGCTTTGTCTTCTTCACCTGTAATTGTCTCCATGTCCTGGGAGATAAAGCGATCGACATACAAGGATGTTTCCTTGTATAAATCGACATTAAACCGTTCATTTAGGTAAAGTCCTGATTTTGTACGGTCATTCAACTGAAAGTCGAAGAAGCTGTACGTAAAGGACTGAAGAACCGGCCACAGGGAAAAGATGCCGATTAGCAACAGAATAGGAACAATAAATAAAAATTCACGAAAACCCATTTTTCTCATAAGGCTATGTCCCTCCCGACTCTTGATATAATGCGGTTCTTCCTTTTCATAACAATGAAAGTGGAAAAGGGCCCTTGTGAAAGAGCCCTTTTATTCCACCTGTATTTTTCTGCTCCTTATTCTTCTTCGCTGGTGGCATCCTCGATCGTTTGGACTGCATCGTCCAGGCCTTCCCCGGAGCTCAAGTATTTATGGACAGCAACCTGGATTTCGTTTGAGATTTCCGAGTAATCTGCTGATACCGGACGGGCAATGGTGCTTTGAAGCGCATTTTGGAATCCTTCCATCGTCAGCAGTTCATTGGAATCAAGCACTTCCTGGTCTTCAAGCAATGGATTGTATCCTGGCAGATAGCTTCCTTCTGTAGAAAGAATTTTCTGTCCTTCCGGGCCTGACAAGAATTGAATGAACTCCCAGGCGCCCTCTTTCACATCGGAGTTCGCGTTGATTCCCAACAGCCAGCCGCCGACAGACCCGCCATTCGGAAGCGGTGCTGCTTCCACATTCTCTACGTCGACTGTCGCCCCGCTTTCTTCCGGATTTTTAAGCCGGCCATAGATATACGGCCAGTTCCGCTCAAAAACGGCATTCCCGTTTTCAAAGGCAGTGGATGCCTCTCCTTCTGCATAATTCAAGATATCGTCGGGTGTCCAATCAGCAGTAGTGAAATCATACATCGTTTGCAAGCCTGATTCCACATCTTCGAATTGGTTGGTAAATTCGTTGGCATTCACTGTCAGGCCTTCATATTGCTTGGATTGATAAACAAACCCGTTACTGATGTCATTTTCCGAGGCATAACGCCCGGCCATTTCTCCAAGTTCTTCATAGGTATAGTCGCCGGAAATCAACTTTTCAGCATCTTCATCCGAGACAATATCATTGCGGAAGAACAACAGACCCACATCCGGGAAGTATGGAAGGGTATATTGTTTCCCTTTGTAGTTTCCGGATGTCATCGATCCGGCATTGAAGTCATCGATATTCAAACCTGCATCATCCATCATCATATCGATCGGCTCCAAGTATCCAGCCCCGGCGAATTCTCCAGCCCAGACCACATCGAGAGACAGAACATCATATTCTCCCGCTTCGCTGGATAAAGAAGTAAGTAATTGATCATGCATTTGTGCAGAGTCGTTGGTCATCTGTGTCCATTCCACTTTATATTGATCCTGACTATTGTTAAATTCTTCAATTGCAGCCTTGGTTGCAGGTGTATCATCACTTTGTGCAGCAAATGTGACGGTGGTTACTTCCCCGCTTGATTCGCTATCGGAACCTCCGGTTTCACCGGACGTTTCCTCTCCGCTTTCCTGGCTGGATTCTTCGTCTCCCCCGCATGCAGCCAGCACAAGCGCCATTAGTGCAATAGCAAATAAAAATGACAGCCATTTTTTCATGTTGATTGACCTCCTTGTTATTTATATATATTTAACTATAATTAATTGTATAACGATAGCGCTTTCAATGAATACTAAATTTTTTAGATTGTTATTAAATTTTTAGATAGAAATGGAGAGAAGGCCATGGATCATTCGACCCAGAACCCGGTGGTTACCAGTTACCTGACAATGAAACTGGAAAACAGGAACAATGAGTACTATCACCCTTCCTTTCTGCTGGAAAGTCAGCTGCTTGCAGCAGTAGCCCGGGGAGACATCGAAAAAGCCACCCACATCATGCAAAGCATCAATAAGGATAGACGCCCTAAGCTTGCCCACACCCCGCATCGTTCCATGAAAAACTCACTGATTTGCTCCTGTACGCTGTTAACCAGGGCGATCATCAACGGTGGAGTTGATCCGGAGACAGCTTTCACGCTCAGCGATGCCTATATACTGGAAATAGAACGCCTGGATAATTTACAAGCACTCGACCAGATGGAATATGTAATGCTGTCCCATTTCGTCCAAACCGTCAACACAGAAAAAAAACTTCCATATGGGAAAGTGGTAAATCGGGCTATTACGTATATCCAATACCACATTCTTCAGGATTTAAACTTGGATTCTATCAGTAAATTCTGCTTTGTCCATCCAAGCTATTTGTCCCATCTTTTCAAAAAAGAAGTCGGCATTTCTATCGTTAAATACATCAATAAGAAACGGATTACGGAGGCAAAGTATTACTTGCTCCATACCACGAGTTCCATCTCGGAAATTGCCCTGCTGTTCAAATTCTGCAACCAAAGCTACTTTTCTTCCCAGTTCAAGCTTTATGAAGGCATGACACCCCGGGAATTCCGCAATCTTCACATGAAATAAATCCGAGGTTATACAACGGTTTATTTAGGATATAAATTAGCATAAACCGTTTTCCCTGCATTGAATTGGAAAGGAGATTTATGTGGAACAACTGATTAGAGAAAAGTTGACTGCGATCGGTGACTTTTCATCGGTAAACACAATACGTCAGGTAGGCGGAGGTGATATCAACCAGGCATACTATGTACGCACACAGGAACGGGAGTACTTTATTAAAGGGAACAACAATATCCCCCCTCACTTTTTCCGCGTTGAAGCAAAGGGCCTTCGTTCCATTGCAGAAACGAGAACTGTAGCTGTGCCGGAGGTGCTTGATTACGATGAACCCGAAAACGGGAAGACCGGTCTGCTTGTGATCGACTGGATTGAAGGAATTCCTGCCAGCACTACGACAGAACAGCTTGGCAGAAAGGTTGCGGAAATGCACCAGCACCAAAACAGCCAGCATGGCTTTTGCGAAGACACGTTTATCGGGACGCTTCCACAGCCCAATGGATTGTTTGACAGCTGGCTCACTTACTACCGTGAACAGCGCCTTGAACCACAGTTGCATACCGCTGTCTCGCAAGGCAATATGCCGGAAAAACGCCGAAAGCGGATGGCCGTCCTTCTCGACAGGCTGGATGACTGGATTCCTGCATCCGTTCCCCCGTCCCTGCTGCATGGTGACTTATGGGGTGGGAATTGGCTGCCGGGTCCTGATGGCGAGCCTTTTTTAGTCGATCCTTCTGTACTTTATGGTGACCGACTGTTTGAACTCGCTTTTACCGAAGTATTCGGAGGGTTCCCGGATGATTTTTACAAAGCTTATCGGGAAGCATATCCTATACCGGACTATTACTCCGATGTAAAACCTTTATACCAGCTTTATTATTTATTGGTTCATCTGAATATGTTCGGGGAAGTGTACGGACCATCAGTCGACCGTGTTTTGAGTGAATATATCGGATAATGTAAAAAGTTGCTTATGAAAAATTTGCACAAAACGGTTGGCTAATTCATGTTTATGCATTAAAATGAATATTGCTGTATTTTTATACTTACTTATCATTATTTTTTATTGAAGAGATATGTTGTCATCTCTTCAAGGGAGGACCTTATGGAAAACAAAAAGTACACACTGGCTGACCATCTTAAATTTATCATTCCTTCATTGATTGGTATATTCCTTTTTATGACTCCTATCGCTGTCGATGGAGAGGTGACGATTCCGATTGCCATCCTGTCCAACTGGCTCCAGGATTTATTGGCTGATCAGCTTTCCGCCATCATGACGGTTATCATTGCCATTACAGCGATTGCAAGTCTGATAGTGAAGCTAGCCGGAAAGCAAGTGCTGGATCGTTATCCCTTTTTCCAGCAGCTTTTCCATGTCAGCTGGTTTTGGCTGATAACCCGGATTGCCGCAATGGTATTTGCCATTATGGTTTATTTCGAATTAGGCCATGAAGCAATATATTCGGCTGACACCGGCGCTTTTATTCTCGGGGACTTGCTGCATGTATTATTTAGCGTATTTTTATTTGCCGGCTTGTTCTTGCCGCTTTTATTGAATTATGGACTGCTGGAACTATTCGGTACGCTTCTTTCCAAAGTAATGCGCCCTTTGTTCAAACTTCCCGGCCGGGCATCCATCGACTCGCTTGCCTCCTGGCTCGGAGACGGGACAATCGGTGTTTTGCTCACGAGCAAGCAATATGAAGAAGGGTACTATACCAAAAGGGAAGCTGCAGTTATCGGGACAACTTTCTCGATTGTCTCCATTACCTTTACTCTTGTAGTAATATCCGAAGTGGGTCTGATGGACATGTTCCTTCCTTTCTATGCCACTGTACTGTTGGCAGGGTTTGTGGCAGCCCTGATTATGCCCAGGATTCCGCCGCTTTCACGCAAAGCGGATACGTATGTGGACAATAGCGACCAAGTGAAAGACGAAGGGATTCCAGAAGGACAGAACATCTTTACCTGGGGATACCGCCAGGCGGTTGACCGTGGCGGGCAAGAAACAAGCGTGTTGAAATTTTTCAAACAGGGTGCCCAAAACACGCTGGATATGTGGATGGGTGTCGCACCAGTGGTCATGGCATTCGGTCTTGTCGCCCTGATTCTTGCAGAATATACACCGTTTTTCCAATGGCTTGGTGTTCCGTTTATTCCATTATTGGAAGTAATGCAGATACCAAATGCAACGGAGGCTTCGCAAACGATATTGGTCGGCTTTGCCGATATGTTCCTGCCCGCGATTATCGGCAGCTCGATCGAAAGTGAGCTTACCCGGTTTGTGATTGCAGCACTTTCTGTCACTCAGTTGGTTTATATGTCCGAAGTCGGGGGACTGCTGCTTGGATCCAAGGTACCGGTGAAGTTTTATGAATTGGTGATTATCTTTCTTGAGCGGACCATCATCACCTTGCCGATCATCGTTCTGGTAGCCCATCTCATTTTTTGATTCGTCACTCTCGGAGCTGTTTGGCAAAGCGGAATCCCTCTGGATCGCTTAGAAGGCTCTACCAGAGTGTGAAAGTGCCCTAACCAAGTCTCTTCTTCTAAAAAAGGAGTTGCCCTTCGCAAGATTTGGCGGAAAAACATCAAGCAACAGCCATGGATGTTTTTATAAAAAACAAAAACCGAACGGATTCGAATGCATAGGCATTTCGTACCTCGTTCGGTTTTTGCTTTTGTACCGGCTGTATCATCTATGTCATCACCGCTGCTTGCGATGGGAGAAGAGTTTTTCCTTCAACAAGGAAGCATTTCCTTCAATAAACGGCTGCCAGATGGTAAGTATCGTTTTGTTGGATAGTACGAGTACGATCGCCATGGAAACAGCAGCAAAACCGATGATATCCACTGGATGGTTGTAGAAAAGCAAATCTTCCTGGCGGATATACTGGATGAAAAAGCCATGAAGCAAGTAGACATACAGCGTACGCTTCCCGAATTCGGTCCATATTCCATGCTTCCGCGGAACCCAGGCGAATATGCTGAGCGTCATAACCAGTGCAGAGCCGTAAACGGCAAGCCGCGACAATCCGCCGGAAGTGGACGCATCCATCGCTGCGTACGACTTGGAACCGAGCAGCCAGTCTGTTGAAAAATCAGGGTAAATACTTATAACCAAAACGGCTGCTGTCATGATGATCAGCGAAGCTGATTTAACCAATTTGGTTTTGACCAGCATAACTTGTTCCTTGGTCAGCCAATAGCCAAGCAGGAAAAACGGAAAAAACACAAACGTCCTGGATAAACTGAACGAATGGCCGATATTATCGAAGTATCCTACTACTATTCCCAAAAGGACTGCCACTGTCAGGCCTTTGAACATCGACAGCTTGCTGAACACGATCAGTAGCAGGTGCCAGCAGAACAAGCTGAATAAAAACCAAAGGGACCAGTGCGGATAAAAAGGAGCTGCCATCCAGTCCCCTTTCCCGATAAAAAAGTAATAGATTGTATAGAACAATTGGAAAATCATATACGGCAAAAGCAGTTTTTTCGATAACTTCGCTATATAGCCCTTACTTCCCGAGCCTTTTGCAAAGAATCCCGACAGTAAGATAAACGCCGGCATATGAAATATATAAATCCAATGATATAAGACATTGATTACTGCTGAATCGGTTTTTAACGGTTGAATCAAGTGACCGAAAACTACCAGAAAGATCAGCAGGAACTTGGCATTGTCAAAAAATGCATCCCTCTTCATGTTCCTCATTCCTCCGCGAAAATAATCATCGTACTTTTTGTTCCTGTATAATTAATACCCATTCTAATCATATTTTCGCATTCTGATGAGCAATTTAAAGAGGTTGTTATGGAATTGTCATGTAACTTAAACAGCTTGTAAAAAAATGCAAAGCCTTGCAAAAAACTTTACCCTGTTACCATGGTAACAGGGTGGGGGACTGACCCATTGGCATTGCATCAATGGGTCACCCTCCCTTATTAGTTAAAATTTTACATTGTGGTCTTGATGTAAGATAAAAAAAGAGAATCCGGTCTTAAAGTAGACCTAGTTCCCATTATTTTACATGTAT